>CAZCEC010000012.1:98121-98422 GCA_964497615.1 uncultured Anaerolineales bacterium
GCGGCGGGGCCCTCTGGAATCTGTACGGCCCCACCGAGACCACGATCTGGTCCACCATCCACCGCGTGGAGAAGGCCGCTGGCCCGGTCCCGATCGGCCGCCCGATGGCCAATACCCAGGTGTATGTGCTCGACGGACACCTGGAACCAACGCCGCTGGGCGTGCCGGGTGAGTTATATATCGGCGGCGACGGCGTGAGCGCTGGCTATTGGCGGCGCCCAGAGCTGACCGAGGAACGCTTTGTGCCCAATCCTTTCGTGGAGGCTGCGGGCGGCCCGCGGCCGAGCCTCTACCGGACGGG
>CAZCEC010000012.1:98432-113710 GCA_964497615.1 uncultured Anaerolineales bacterium
GCGACCTGGTGCGCTGGCTGCCCAACGGCGATTTGGCGTACCTGGGCCGGATGGATTTCCAGGTCAAGGTCAAGGGATTTCGAATTGAACTGGGGGAGGTGGAGAGCGTGTTGGCCAGCCACGCCGCCATCCAGCGCTGCGTGGTCATCGCCCGCGAAGACGGCCAGCCCGAGAAGTACCTGGCCGCCTACTTTGTCACCCGCTCTGGCCAGGCCGCCCCGACCACGGCCGACCTGCGTGCGCACCTGGCTGCGAAGCTGCCCGACTACATGATCCCCGCGGCATTTGTGCCCTTGGAAACGCTGCCCCAAACGCCCAACGGCAAGCTGGATCGCAAGGCCCTACCCGCGCCCGAGCGCTCGCTGCGCGCCGGGCTGGATGAGACATACGCGCCCCCCCGCGACCGGGTGGAAGAGACGCTCTGCCGCATCTGGGGCGAGGTGCTCGGCCTGGAGCGGGTTGGCATCCACGACAACTTCTTCCATCTGGGTGGTCACTCGCTGCTGCTGACGCCGCTCGTCCTTAAGCTGCGCGAGTACTTCCGGCTGCGCTTGAGCATGCGTGAATTCTTTGCCCGCCCCACTGTAGCCGAGTTGGCGGAGCTCATCGCCGAGGCCCGCCGGCACCGCGCACCCGGTGATAACGGCTACCGCCTCGGACCGGCGGTCCGGCAGGATGGCCCCGAGGCGAAGGCCCGCTTCGACTTCCTCCGCGAGCAAGCCCAACTGGACCCTTCCGTCCAGCCTAACGGACGGCCCTATACCGCTGGCACGGGTCCCAGCCGCCTGTTGATGACCGGCGCAACGGGCTTCGTGGGCGCATACATGCTGCGGGACTTCCTCGAGCAGACCAGCGTAACGCTCTACTGCCTCGTGCGCGCCAAGAGCGAAGCCGCCGGTCTCGAACGCATCCGCCGCCAGGCCGCCCGCCTGGGCCTGTGGCAGCCGGGCTATGCCGAGCGGCTGCGCATCGTCACCGGCGATGTGAGCCAGCCCAGGCTCGGCCTCGAACCCGGGGCCTATCAGCGTCTGGCGCACGAGGTGGATACCGTGCTCCACTCGGCGGCGGTCGTCAACTTCATCTATCCGTTCCAGGCCATGAAGGCCGTCAACGTCGACGGCGTTCAGCGGGTGATCGAGTTTGCGTTTGAGGGCCAAGTCAAGCCGGTGCACTACCTCTCGACCACCGCCATCTGGCCGATGGGTGCTCATCGCACGTTCACCGAAGACATGGACCTGGATCAGGACCTGCTGCTGAACCTGGCCTATGACGAGACCAAGTGGGTGGCCGAAAAGATGCTGCGCCAGGCCGCCGGGCGCGGACTGCCGGTGGCGGTCTATCGCCCTGGCGAAGTTTCCGGCGACAGCCGCACGGGCGCGTCTGATCTCTCGCACCTGGCCAGCGCCATTCTGAAGGGCGGCCTCCAGGCCGGCGTCTTCCCCGCGCTGAATTCGTATCTGGACGCCGCGCCGGTCGACTATGTGGCTCAGGCCGTGGTCTACCTGATGACGCAGCGCCAGCCGCTGGGCCGCGCCTTTCACCTCTGCAACCCGCGCCCCATGCACGCCCACGATGCCTATCGCTGGCTGCAGGGGCATGGCTATGCGTTTGAGGTGCTGCCCTTTGACGAGTGGCGGTGGCGCGTGCTGGCCAGTCCCGCATTCGCGCAGAATGCGCTCTACCCGTTTGCGGCCCTGTTGGAGGAGTTCTCGGAGCTAAGCCTGGAATTGCCCGTCTGGGAAACGACCGCCACGGTCCGCGAGTTTGCGGGCAGCCCCGTGGCCTGCCCGCCGCTGGATGAGGCGCTGGCCGACACCTATCTCCGCTACTTCATCGAATCCGGCTTTTTGCCCACCGCCGAGGCGCTCACCGAGGGCCTCCACCCTTGATCGTCTCGGAATTAATGGGCCACGCACTCGCGCCACGGACGTCAGGCCTCCGGGCCGGCGTCATAGCCTGCGAATTGCCTATGTTGGGGTCTGCGGCCAATTGAGTTTCGCAAGGCCGCATGCTAGAATTCGCGCCTAATCGCAAAGGAGCCAACCCAATGAACAGCGCTGACAAGCCGCCGACGCAAATGACCCAGCCCCTTGTAATCGATCTGGGCCGCCAGAGAGCCAAGAAGCTGAAGCAATTCAAGCAGGGCGAGGGGGAACTGTGGGATGAACTCCAGGCGGTGATCGAAAAGGTTCACGCGGAACTCGGGGCCTCGGCCGACGGTAAGGTCCTGGTTCCGGTGGTGATGATCTATGAACGGAAGCCAAAGCGGTCAAGCCTGGATCAACTCATCTTCCCCCGCATATAGGCCATCAGAAGGGAGAGTCCACCATGTCCGAAGCAGAGCCGGTCGTAACGCTGCACGCGGTAGACGAGCCGTTGGGCTCTCAAAACAAGCCCATCGTCGTCGAGTTCAGGAAGCCCAAGAACAAAAAGAAGAAGACGTCAGTCACTGAGGCTGGCGCTCAGTATTCGCCGGAGTTGGAGGATGTGCAGCGCCTTGGCACCCAGGCCCTGCGGATCACTCGCAAAACGGCCAATGCGTTCGTGAAGGGCCTGGAAACCTACGAACATGAGCGCATGCGTTCGGCGAGCGAGAAGAAGGACGGCGCCATCGAGGACTTTCTGTACAACGCCGGCAAAGCCGCCAGCGTGTACCTGAAAGAAGCCAGCGACATCCCGGTGGACGTGACTGAATCCATCCGGCAGAGCACCTACCAGAAACGGCTGCGCAAGCGAATGCGCCGGATTTCAAAGGCGATCCGCAACTGGCGCCGGTAAGGCTCCCAGGCTGCCGCCGACAATGAAGCGCAGCGCCAACGGCGCTCGCGATGAGACGCGGGACGGTGTCGTCGCGGACCTGCCGCGCCGGCCGTTCCTGGAAGTCTCGTCGGGCGATGCCGCCCTCGGCCAGATGCGGCAGGTGGCCTTTGAGGCCAGCCGGTGGCGGGCATTCCGGCGGCTGCTCACCTGGCTCAACCTGGTCCTGTATTTTGTCCTGCGCACCGCCCTCGCCTGGCTGACCGGACGCGACTCGCCTGCCCGGCGCGCGCACCGGCTGCGGCGCGCGTTCGAGCGCCACGATGGGGCTCTCATCAAGCTGGGCCTGCACCTGGCCACGCGCATTGATTTCTTGCCCTGGGCCTACTGCAACGAGCTGGCGCGCATGTCCGACCGCATGGAACCCTTCCCGGTCGAAGACGCGCTGGCCGTCATCGAGCGCAGCACCGGTCGGTCCATCCCCGCCGTCTTCAGCGACTTCGACCCCGAACCGATCCTGTCAACCGTCGTGGCCTGCACCTACCAGGCCATCTTGCGTTCCGGCGAAAAGGTCACCGTCAAGGTGCGCCGGCCAGATATCGGGCCGCAGTTCATGGCCGATATCCAGGCGTTCAATTGGCTGCTGAACCTGGCCGAGGCCCTGACGGTCTTCAAGCCCGGCTTCACCCGCGGGCTGCGCTACGACTTACGGGAAGCCCTGCTGGAGGAGTTGGATCTGGTCCAGGAGGCGCGCCGGCAAGATGCCTTCCGCCGCGCCGCGCTGACATCCCGCAAAGGCTACTTTTCCGCGCCGCGCGTTCACCTCGAGCTGACCACGGAAGAGGTCGTCGTGAACGAATTCGCCAGCGGCATGTGGCTGTGGGAGCTGCTGGGCGCCGTCGAGCAGGGCAACGAAACGGTCCTGGCCCAGGCCCGCGCCATGAACATCGATCCGCGCAAAGTGGCCAAGCGGCTGTTGTGGGTGAACGCCTGGGCCTGGGATGAAAACCTTTTCTTTCAAAGCGACCCGCAGCCCAACGCCATCATCGTCGGCCCAGACAGCACCTTGTATTTCATCAACTTCACCAGCACTGGCGCCCTCAACCGGACCAAGCGGCAGGCGATGCGCCAGATCCTGACCTATGCCCGCCAGCGCGACCCGCAGAGCATGGCGCGGGCCGCCCTGGCCCTCATGGAACCGCTGCCCCCGATCGACCTCATCGAACTGACTCAGGAGTTGGAAGGCTATATCTGGCAGTTGATCTACGCGCTGGAGGCCAAGCCCACCAGCCTGCCCTGGCAGCATCGCACTTCGGCGATCCTGTGGACCGGGATCATGCGGCTGGCGCTCAAGTACGCCATCGTGATCGATATCCAGGTGCTGCGGCTGCTCAACGCGACGCTGCTGTTCGAATCCATGGCCGCCCGCCTCCACCCGCGCGTCGATTTTGTCGCCGAGTACTGGAAGTTCAATCTCAACCGGGCCGAGCAGGCCCGCCGCCGCGTGACCGATACCCTCATTGCCCTGCAAGATGGCCGGAATGACGAGCAATACGTCATCCGCCTGGACCGCATGGCCACCATCCTGGAGGGTTTCTCGCTCCAGACCCGCCACAGCCTGAGCCTGCCCTCGGTGAATTTCAGCACTTTGACGAGCAAGTGGTCCTTTGCGTTCTATAACGTGCTCCGCTTCCTGGCGTTTGCCCTGGCCGTGACGGTGGGGGCCGGGCTGCTGGTCTCGTTCAATCTCTACCTCAGTGGCCAGCCCTTGCTGACGGCCGCCGCGATGTTTCGCTTCCTCATCGCCCACCCCCTCTACCAGGCCGTGCTGCTATTCCTGCTGCTGGTTCACGGCCGGGCGGTTTTGTTCCGCCTGGACGACCGTGAGCCGGAGGTTCGGCGATGAGCACCCTGGCCGACGGGCCCGCCGCCCCAGCCCGCCGCCTGGTACTTGAAGCCATGGCCGCGCGCGCCAGCCTCGATCGCCAGCCGGCTACGCTCGAAAGCGTCCTGCACCCGCTGCCGCGCCGCGAGCAGGTCATTGATCCCGCTCACGGACGCATCAGCCTGCCACTGATCGAGCCGGTCCGCTTCAAGACCTCGCTCTGGAAAAGCCTGCGCCGCCTGCTCACCTGGCTGCGCCTGTTCACTGTCGTGATGCTGGGGGACTTTGCCGACCGCCTCCGGCGGCGCGATTCGCTGGAACGGCGCGCCATGCGCTTGCGCCGGGCGCTGGAGCGGGCCGGCGGCACCTTTGTCAAGCTTGGCCAGCAGGCCGCGATGCGGATTGACCTGCTGCCGTGGGCCTACTGCGTCGAGCTGTCCAAGATGCTCGACCAAATGCCCCCGTTTCCATTTGAGAAAGCGCTGCAAGCCATCGAGCGCACCATCGGCCGGCCGTGGCAGGAAGTCTTCGCGGTGATCGACCCGGTGCCGGTTGGCTCGGCTTCGATAGCGTGCGTCTACCAGGCCACGCTGAAGGATGGCTCGAAGGTCGTCGCCAAGGTGCGCCGGCCGGGCATTCCCGAAGCCTTTATGGCCGATCTCAAGGTGTTCGATTGGCTGGCGGGCCTGGCGGAATTGCTGACAATCATGCGCCCCGGCTACACCCGCAACCTGCGCATCGAACTGCGCGCCATCCTGCTGGACGAGCTGAATTTCCAGAACGAGGGGCGCTTCCAGGACATCTTCCGGCGCAATGCAAAGAAGTCGGGCCGTGATTTCTTCACCGCCCCCCGCGTATACTTTGAATACTCCGGCCAAGAAGTGCTGGTGCAGGAGTTTATCAGCGGGCTGTGGGCCTGGGAGGTCATGGCGGCGGTGGAGCAGAAGCAGCCCGAAGGCCGCGCCTTGCTGCGGCGGCTCAACATCGACCCTGCCCTGGTCGCCCGCCGCATCCTGTGGGCGTCGTTCTGGAGCATGGAAGCCCACGTCTTCTTCCATGCCGACCCGCACCCGGCCAATATCCTGATCCGCCCCAACAACGAGGTGGTCTTTATCGATTTCGGAAGCTGCGGCAGCTTCAATAACCAGCAGCGCATCGCCCTAGAGCAGATGGTGCTGGCCATGCACGACCACGATGTCGAAACTATGTCGCGCGCGACCTTAATTCTAATGGAGCCGATGCCGCCCGTGGACGTGCCGGCCCTGATGAAGGAAACCCAAGATGAATACCTGCGCGTGCTGCACACCTTCAGCACCCCGGCCCAATACACCCAGTATTGGGAGCGCACGTCGGCCCGCCAGTGGCTCACGATGGTGAAAATCGCCCGCAAATACAAACTGCCGTCCAATCTGCACATGCTGCGCATGATCCGGGCGACGCTGCTCTACGACTCAATCGTCTTGCGCCTCGACAATCAGCTCAATCGCTATGATGAATACCTGCTGTTTATGAAGGACCTGGCCGGATTGGTAAAAAACAAATGGCGCCAGCGCCTGCGCGACAACAGCGGCGACAACTTCTTCCTCAACCTCGAAGAGGCAGGCGATGCGCTCAACGACCTCATGCTCAACACCCAATCGGCCCTGGGCCGGCCCATTGTCACCCTGGGCTCGACCATCAGCAAAAGCATCTTCAGCGCCAGCGTGCTCGTGCGGCTCGCCGGCCGCATCATCGTCATCACCCTCCTGGCGATGCTGGGCGTTCAGCTCTGGCATGCCGCGACGGGCGAGGTCCTGACGCTGGGGACGGCGCTCACCGCCGTCATCCAAAACCGGCTGTATCAGGTGCTCGTGCTGGGCGCAGTGCTCTTGAATATGCGCCACATCATTGTCCGGCTGACAGAGCCCGACGTCAGCCGGCCCACCTAGACAGGCTGCGTCCAGCCGCCAGGCGCGGGAGACTAACGTGAGTCAAGAACAAGATCATTTGGTCATCACGGCTGGCCCGCGGGCCGGCGAGAAGATCAGCTTGGCCAAGCTGCCGCTCACGCTGGGCCGGCGGGCGCCCGCCGACGTGCTGATCGAGCTGGGCAGTGTCTCGCGCCAGCATGCCCGCATCGCACGCGGCCAGGCCGGATATATCATCGAAGACCTGGGCAGCCAGAACGGCACCTTCATCAATTCGGAACGCATCACCGGGCCGCGGCCGCTAGCCAATGGCGACCGGGTGCACCTGGGCGGCGACTTCGAACTGCTGGTCACCATCGCCGCCGCGCCCGCGCGCCCGCCCGAGAGCATATCGCCGCCAACCGTCGCCAATGCCGGCGCCTCGGCCCCCGTGGACGCCACCGTCGCGATCCCGCGGCCGGCCGCCAGTGAGGCCGGCCCCCCTGCCCCATCCGGCGCGACGATGGCGATCCGCCAGTCCGGAGCCGGCGAGGGGACGGTGATCATGTCTGGCCGGCCGCCCGAACCCGCGCCGGCCGCGATTCCGCCGCTGCTGATCGTCAACGCCTCCGGGCGCAAGCCGGTGACGCACTCCCTGACCGCCGCCCGGCTCCGAATTGGGCGGCTGCCCGAAAATGACATCGTCGTTGATAACCCGTTCATATCGCGCCACCATGCCGACCTGGAGAAGCGCGGCGCGGACTACTACCTGATCCCCTCTCCAACCGTCAGCAATACCCTGCTGGTGGACGGCCGGCCGGTCATGGAGCCGGTGCGGCTCCAATCGGGCGCCAGGATTCGCATGGGGGGCTACGCGCCCGGCGAAATCGTGCTGCTGGATTATCTGCTGCCGGAGCAGGAGCGCGAGCAGGCCGCCCAGCAGGCCATCCAGTTTACCGAGCGCCAGTTGATGACCATTGGGCGCGACCAGGACAACGCCATCGTCCTGCCCAATCCGTCCGTGTCGCGGTTCCATGCCGAAGTCGAGAAGGTGGGCCAGCGCTATCGCGTGCGCGATCTGCGCAGCAGCAACGGCACCTTCGTGAACGGCAAGCGCATCGACGGCGAGGTCTGGGTTCAGCCGGGCGACGCCATTCAGATTGGCCCCTTTCGCTTCGTGGTGGCCGAGAACCAGTTCGCCAAGGAAGAGGGCGCGGACAAGGGCGTCAGCGTCGAGGCCATCGGGCTGAATAAGTGGGTCAATCGGAAACTGAACATCCTTCAGGATATCTCGCTCTATTTCAAGCCGCGCGAGTTCATCGTGGTCGTGGGCCAAAGCGGCGGCGGCAAGTCCACCCTGGTGGATGCCATCGCGGGCTACCGCCCTGCCACCGAGGGGCGGGTCATCGTCAACGGCCAGATTGACGTTTACAAGGAGTTCGACGCCATTCGCTCCACCATCGGATATGTCCCCCAAAAAGACATCATCCACATGGAGTTGACCGTCCGGCAAGCCCTGGACTACGCCGCCCAATTGCGCATGCCGTCTGATACCACGCCAGAAGAGCGGCGCCAGCGCGTGGACGAGGTGATGGACGACCTGGACCTGGCGCATCGCCAGGACACCCAGATCAGCCAGTTGAGCGGCGGGCAGCAAAAACGCGTCTCCATCGGCGTGGAACTGCTCACCAAGCCCGGCCTGTTCTTCCTGGACGAGCCCACCTCCGGCCTCGACCCCGGCATGGAAACGGAACTAATGAAGCTGATGCGGCGGCTGGCCGACCAGGGCCGGACGATCGTGATGATTACCCATGCCACCAAGAACGTGATGCTGGCCGATAAGGTTGTCTTCCTGGCTCGCGGGGGCTACCTGGCCTGGTTTGGTCCGCCGGAAGAAGCGCTCAGCTACTTTGACACCTTCCGGACCGACCGCGAGCGCCGCTCCAGTCCGATGACGTTCGACTACATCTACACCCTGCTGGATAGCGAAGCCCTGGGCGCCCCGAAGGACTGGGCCGCCCGCTTCCAGCAGCATCCCGCTTCCCAGGCCTACACCGGGCGGACGGTGCCCGCCGAAGCCGCGCCGCAGCCAGACCGGCCCAAACGGGGCCGGCCGGCGCCCGCGGCCCGGCCCCTCGTGCAGCGGCGGCAGGTTTCGGCACTGCGCCAGTTCATGATCCTCTCGGCACGCTACATGACCATCACCCTCCGCGATCGTTTCAGCCTGATTCTGCTCATCCTCACGGCCCCGCTGCTGGCCTCGCTGGACTTTGTGTTGGCCTATGGCGTCGGGCGCCGTCCCTTCAGTTGGGAAAGCGGCAACGTCAACAACGTCATCGTCACCCTGATCGTGTTGAACAACACCTGCATCCTCGTTGGCGGGCTGGCCTTCATGCGGGAATTGGTGAAGGAACGCGAGATCTACCGGCGGGAACGGATGGTCAACCTGCGCCTCTCGTCGTACATCCTGTCCAAGCTGTGGTTCGCCCTGATCCTGGCCGTTTATCAAGCGATTGTTTTCACCGTGATCCATCACCTGGCGTTCGACATGCCGGGCGGGCTGGAAGAACGAGCCTTCTTTTTCATCACGGCGCTGCTCCTGGTGATCGCCGGCATGATGCTGGGCCTCTTCGTCTCGGCGCTGGCCCCCAATGCGAACTCCGCGCCGCTGCTGCTCATCCTGTTCATCATCCCCCAAATGACGCTCAGCGGCGCCCTGGTCACCCTGCCCGACGCCGTCATGGGGGTGGCGTCCAGCAATTGGGCCTTTCGGTCGCTGATGGCCCTCACCGCCGTGGGTTCGGATGTGAAGGGCGACGCCTGCTGGCAATTACCCGAAGCCGAACGGGATGAATTGACCCTGGACGAAAAGAATGAGCGCTGCGCCTGCATGGGCGTCAACGCCCTGCACCAGGATAGCTGCGACTTCCCCGGGCTGGGCAAGTTCTACGACGATGCCGTGGACCAGCCCAATCCGGCGGAGCCGGCCGAACCCGGCCCGCAGCCCGTCGAACCCTCGCTGCCCCCGCCGCCGGAGCAGCCGGAAGACCCCAATGACCTTCTACAGCTCCAACTCTACCTGCAGGAGTTGACGACCTACAACGAAGAGGTCGCCGAACTGCAAGACGAATACAAGCAGGACGTTGAGGACTGGAAGGCGCAGCAAGAAGCCTACAAGGATGCTCTTCAAACCTATCAAGAGGATTTCACCGACCTGGAAATCAAACGGGTGATCGCCACCGGTTCGGCCGAATCCAGCATCAAGCTCTACACTGATCAATTCGGCTGGACCTTTGTCGACAAGGGCGACCGGGCGGGCTACATCCGAACAATGCTCATCACGTGGGCGGCCCAGGTCGTCCTCATCGTGCTGCTTTTTGTTGCGACGGTCATCCTGCAGAGGCGGCGCGAAATCGCGTAGCGGGTCAGGCTGCCAGGCCCAGGATGAGGGCCGCGATATCCTCCGGAGCGTCCATGTGAAGCGCATGGCCTCCATGCAGGCGCACGCGCCGCAGGGCCGGCAGGCTCAGGCTGGCTGAGGCACGGTCCGCGGTGCTGTCCAGCCCGTCGCCGTAAATCAGAACGGAGGGCACCGCCAGACGGCCGAGCGCATCGTCGACGCGGCCTGGCGCGAAGCCTCCGTCATATATCAGGCCCGCAGGCCCGCGCAACCTCGGGTCCCAGCGCCACTGGACGCCGCCCGCCGCCGGCTCAGTCAGTCGTTCAGCCATGCGGAGCGCCCGGGCCTGGTTGAGCACGGGCAGGACCACGCGCAGCCGCTCCGCGGCGGCGTGCACATCCGCAAAGGCAGCGTGCCGCTGAGGTTCGGCCAGTGCGTCCAGGTGCTCCCCGAGGCGCTCCAGCGACCATGCGCCGTCCGAAGTTAGCAGAGGCGGCGGTTCGATGAGCACCAACCCGGCCAGCCGCTGCGGGCGCGAAACTGCAATGAGCGCGGCCAGCGCGGCGCCCAACGAATGCCCCACCAGCATTATGGGCGGTTCGGCCAGCGCGCCCATCAGCGCGTCCACATCGCCTAGCAAATCGAGCAGGTGATAGGCGCCCGAGCGCGCGTGGCCGGAGCGCCCGTGGCCGCGCAGGTCGGGCGCGAGGACGCGCAGGCCCCGCCGGGCCAGGGGCGCGGCCACCTGCTCCCAACTCGCGCCGTGGTCCATGAGGCCGTGCAGGCACAGCACAGGCTGGCCCTCGGGTGGTCCCCAAGCGCACACGCACAGGCGCAGGCCGCGCACCTCCACGAAGTACTCCTCCATCGGCGCATCTGTGGCCGCTGGCTCGAATGGCTCAGGCAGCGGCATGCGAGGCATCTCGGCCAACGGCGGTGAGGGCAACGCGCCATCGTGCGGGGTCGGCGCAGGGGCGGGCCCGCCAGGCTCGAAGCCAAGTTCAATGCGGCTGGCCAGATCAGGCACGAGGTCAGCCAGAGTGGGGCGGGCCCACAGCAGGGTAGCCGGCAGGCTCAGGCCCAGGCTCACTTCGAGGCGGTTGCGCAGTTCCAGCGCCATCAGCGAGTCCAATCCCATCGCCTGCAGGGGCGCGTCGGCGCTGAGGCGGGCGGGGTCGGCGCGCAGCACTTGCGCAATCTGCTCGATCAGATGTTGTTCGAGCATCGCGCGCCGCGTTGCGGGTTCTGCGGCCAGCAGGGCCGCGCGGTAACCGCCGCTGGCCGGTCGTGGCTGGGCGCCCTCCGCCTGCGCGGCCGCGACCTCGCGCAGCAAGGGCAGTTCAGAAGCTTGCGGTAGAAGCTGGAACCAATGGCGCGGATCGAACTTCATCACGGCCGCCTGCACCGCCGCCTGGCCCAGCACGTGGGCCAGGGCCGCCAGGCCTTCGCCGGGAGTCAGGCTGGCCAACCCCTGCACCGCCAGCCGCTGGCCGCGATCAGCGCGGGCGGCTGCCAGCCCCACCTCCGCCCACGGCCCCCAATTGACACTCAGCGCCGGCTGCCCGCGTGCGCGGCGATGGTGGGCTAGGCCGTCCAGGAAGGCGTTGGCCGCGGCATAGTTGGCCTGGCCCGGCGAACCGAGCAGCCCCGCCGCTGAGGAAAACAGCACGAAGAAATCCAGCGGATCGTCCTGCGTGAGCGCGTGCAGATTCCATGCGCCAGCCACCTTGGGGGCCAGCACGGCCGCCAGGCGCTCGGCCGTAAGCTGGAGCACCACACCATCGTCGAGCACCGCCGCGGCATGGATGATCCCGCGCAGGGGCGCCGGGCCGCCGCGCCTCTGCGCCCGCACCTGGGCCAAAGCGGCCTCGACCTGCTGGCGCTCCGCCACGTCGGCCTGCACAATCAGCACGTCCACCCCATGCGTCCGCAGGGCATCAATCGTTCGCGCTGCTGCCGGCGTGGGTTCGGACCGGCCCACCAGCGCCAGATGCCGCGCGCCCTGCGCTGCCAGCCACTCCGCGACCTGGAGGCCCAGCCCGCCCATACCGCCCGTGATGAGATAGCGCCCATCGCGGCGAATGGCGATTCCGCCGACCGCAGCCGTGATTGGCGTTGCCGCGCGATCGTCGATGGTGAGCACCAGCTTCCCGGTGTGCCGCGCCTGGGCCATGGTATGGAAGGCTTCACCCGCCTGGGCGATCGGATAGGTCGTCAGCGGCAGGGGACGCAGAGCGCCCGCCGCAAACAGGGCCATCACCCGCCGCAGGAGCGCGGCCACCACGGCCGGGCGCCGCAGCGCCATCCCCAGCAGGTCCACCGCAAAGTACGACAGGCTATGTTTGAACGGCTCAAGCCCGATGGAGGTGTTCTGATAGATGTCTCGCTTGCCGATTTCCAGAAAGCGCCCATACGGCGCCAGCAGCCCCAGGCTTTGCTCGATGGCGGGACCGGTGAGCGCGTTCAGCACCACATCCATGCCCTGACCGCCAGTGGCCGCCCGGAACTCGCCCGCGAAGCTAAGGCTGCGCGAGTCGGCGACGTGAGCCACCCCCAGACTCTGCAAGAACGAGCGCTTGGCTGGGCTGCCCGCGGTGGCAAACACCTCCGCGCCGGCCCGTTGGGCAACTTGCAGCGCGGCCAGCCCCGTGCCCGTCGCCGCCGAGTGGATCAACACCCGCTCGCCGGGCTGGAGTTGGGCGAGGTCGCGCAAGGCATACTCGGCGGTGAGAAAGGCGACGGGGATGGTGGCGGCCTCGGCGGCGCTGAGGTGCGGCGGCCTCGGGACCACAAAGTCAGCGGCTGTGGTGACGTGGCTGCCAAAGCTCCAGGGCGCGATGGCAACCACCGCCTCGCCCACCTTCAGGCCGGCGACGCCTTCTCCAATAGCCGCAATCCTCCCCGCGCACTCGCCGCCAAGCGCCAGCGGGCCCTGCACCGGCGCTGGGGACGCGCCCAGAGCATTGAGCACATCGAGGAAGTTGAGACCCGCGGCCTCCACTTCTATCTCCACTTCGCTCGGGCCGGGGGCCCGCCGTTCTGTGGCGCGCAGGGCCAGCCCATCCAGCCGCCCCGGCACAGCGATCTCCAGCCGGAAGGCGCGTTCGCCAGCCGGCGCGGCGGCAGCAGCGGCCGAACCTGAGCGCTCATCCAGGCCGTTGATCAATCGCGCCACATACCGCCCCGACTCGCGCAAAGCGATCCGATCCTCACCGCTGGCGGCCAACTCGGACAGCAGCTCGTTGACTTCGCCAGGGATGGGCGCCGAACTGAGATCGAGGCGCGTACAGGCCAGTTCAGCGTGCTCAAGAGCGATGGTGTTCGCCAAACCCCAGACGGCCGCCCCCGCCAGCGCCGCGGCCTCCGGCATTGGCTCAACGGGCTGCGCGCCCCGCGTCACCAGCCATAGCCTGGGCACATCGCGCCAACCTGCACGCAGGAGGGCTTGCGTCAGGTGCAGCACCCGGCTGCAGGCTTCGGAGACCGGGCTATTGGAATCGCCAGCCGCCTCCGGCGAAAACGCAGTGTCCAGGCTCCACAGATAGACCACGCCCTGGGGCGCGGCATGGCCCTCCGGATTGATCCCAGTGAGCAGCCAGCGATAATCGTCCGGCTGCGCGGCATCAAGCTGGTATCGGTCCTGATCAAGCCGGCGCGAGTCCGTGCCCGCGAACACGCGCACACAGCGATCCCCGCGAGCGGTTAATTCTTCGGCCAACTTTTCGCCCAGTCCACCGCAATCCATGAATACGAGCCAGGTGGCCGGGGGCGGCAAGTCCGCTGGGGTCTCGGGCCGGGGCTGCTTGCGCCAGGCCAGGGAATAGAGCCAGTCGTCTATCGGCATGCGGCCCGCTGGCGCGCTCCGCACGTCAATGCGCCGGACGGTGAAGCCCTCGATTTCGATGAGCACGTCGTCGGCCGCATCCAGGACGACCAGCCTTCCCTTGAATGTGTCCACGCCCTCGTTGTCTTCTTCCAGGCAGGCGTGGACCCAGACCGAGTCGGTGGGCCGGCGCTTCAAACTGAGCCGGGCAACGCTGACCGGCAAATAGATGGCTGAGCGGCCTTCTCCCGCTGCGCGAGGCAAGGCCGCGGCGAAGATTTGGAAACAGCCATCCAGCAGCGCGGGGTGGACTTGGTAGATTGAGACTTCGCCAGTTGCGGCCTCTGGAAGCCGAACCCTGCCAAACGCCTCGCCCTCGCCGCGCCAGAGCTCTGTTACACCCTGGAAGCGTGGACCGTAGGCCAGCCCCGCGTCGGCGAGGGTCTGGTAGAACCTGGCCGGCTCAATCGGCTCGGTACAGCGGGCCCGGATTTGCTCAACGGGTTCGCTATCCGTGCGCACGCCGCCTGCGGTGGGCGGCGCCACGCCAGCGTAGGCATGGCGTGTCCAGTGGCTGAGCGTTCCCGCAGGCCGGCTCCAAAGCTCGACAGTCGTATCGGCGCCCCGCCGTAGGAAGGTCTGAAGTTCGCGTTTATCATCTTCCGGCAGTACCAGCATCTGCGCGAAAGCAATGTTGGTGAGCGTCGCGCCCAACGCAGCCTCCCCCAAGGCAGCCAGGAACATCTCGACATAGGCTGCGCCGGGCAGCACCACCGCCCCATCCACCTGGTGATCCGCCAGGAACGGCAGGCTTGCGGGCTGCAATGTGCGCCGCCAGAACTGCGCTCCAGGCGGCATGGCCAGTGCCTGGGATGCACCTAAGAGCGGGTGGGCCCCAGCCGGCACATCGGTTGAGACCGTGCTTTCAGTGGGCTCAGGCGGTTCGACCCAGCAGCGCTCCCGCTGGAAGGGATAGGTCGGCAATCGGTGCGCGATGTGCCGCCCGGCCCCGATCGGCGGCCAGGTCACCGCCGCCCCCGCACAGTACAGCGCCCCCACCGTCCGCAGCAGTGTCTCCCCACCCGTCTCGTCCCGCCGCATCGCCCCCAGCGCCTGCCCCCCCACCCCCAGCGCCCGCAGCCCGTCCCCCACCGCCGCCACCAGCGTCGGGTGCGGCCCCAACTCCACGAACTGCGTGTGCCCATCCCCCGCCAGCGCCTGCACCGCCCCCCAGAACATCACCGGCTCCCGCAGGTTCCGCGCCCAGTACCCCCCGTCCAGCGTTTCGCCGCCCTGCACCTGGCCCGTCACCGTCGAGTAGTACGGCACCTGCCCCGCCTGCGGCGCCAGACCGCCAAGCTCTTTCTCAAGCCCTGGCACCAACTCATCCAACTGCCCGCTGTGCGCCGCCGCCCCCACCGCCAGCCGCCGCGCGAACACGCCCTGCGCCTGCCAGCCCGCCACCAACGCTTCCACCGCCCCCGCCGCCCCGCTCACCACCACGCTCCGCGGCCCGTTCACCCCCGC
>CAZCEC010000013.1:0-48604 GCA_964497615.1 uncultured Anaerolineales bacterium
GCGGCCCAGCACCCACGACGCGAGGCCCACGGCGCAGGCGCCGCTGCCGAGCGCGGTGAGCGCCTTGACGTTGAACGTCTTCCACACGCCCCACGCGTACGCGTCCGTCATGGCCGCGAACGGCGCGGTGCTGCAAATGTTCAGCCACGGCCTCAGCGCGGCGGGCATGTTCCTGCTCGTCGGCGTCATCTACGACCGCACCCACACCCGCGACCTGAGCGAGTTTGGCGGGCTGTTCCCGCTGGCGCCGGTGTATGGCGGGATCTTGATCTTCACCAGCATGGCGTCCTTGGGGCTGCCGGGGCTGGCCGGCTTTGTGTCGGAGTTCATGGTGGTGCGGGGGGCGTGGCCCATCTTCACCGCCATCACCGCGCTGGCGATGGTGGGCCTGCTGATGACGGGCGCCTACATCCTTAAGGGGATTGGGTCGGCGCTGTATGGCCCGGTGAACACGCGCTGGCGCGGCCACAAGCTGGAGATTTCGGCCCGCGAGGTCATTGCCATCGCGCCGCTCATGATCCTGCTGGTGGTCAATGGCGTGTGGCCGAGGTGGCTGGTCGAGATTATCAATCAGACGGTGACACGTTTGATGAGTTGACGGCCAAAGTGACCGGCCTTCAGCCGGATGACTTGTAAGGCTCAACGAGACTTAGTATGTCCTTTCCCTTTCTATCCGTCATCACCTTTACGCCCGCGGTCGCCGGGCTGCTGATCCTGCTGATTCCGGCCGAGCGCAAGACCGAGACGCGCATGGCGGCGCTGGCGGCGGGCGTCTTCGCCACCATCCTGTCGCTCTACGTGTACTTTGGCTACGATCAGGCGGCCGGGGGTTATCAGTTCATCGAGCAGTACCAGTGGGTGCCGCAGTGGGGCATCACCTACTACGTGGGAGTGGATGGCCTGAGCCTGCCCCTGGTGCTGCTGACCGCGGTGGTGATGCTCACCGGTGTGCTCATCTCGTGGGGCATCGACGACCGGCCGCGCGAGTTCTTCGCCTTCCTGTTCATCCTGGCCAGCGGCGTGTTTGGAGTTTTCGTCGCGCTGGACCTGTTCCACTTGTTCTTCTTCTACGAAATCGCCGTCTTCCCGATGTACCTGCTCATCGCCATCTGGGGCTGGGTGAAGACGCGCGAGTACGCGGCCATGAAGCTGACCCTGTACCTGTTCATCGGGTCGGTGATTGCCCTGGTCGGCGCGCTGGCGATGTTCGTGGCCGTGCGCGATTTCACGGGCGAAGCCAGCTTCAGCATGCTCACCATCTCCCAGGCGCAGCAGGCCGGGGCGTTTGATTTCAATGTCACTATTGGCAACCCGTTCGGCGGTGCGCCGCTGCTGGTGACGAGCTTCGAGAAGTTTGTCTTCCCGTGGGTGTTCTTCGGCTTTGCGGTGCTGGGCGGCATCTTCCCGTTCCACAACTGGTCGCCGGACGGCCACGTGGCCGCGCCCACGGCCGTGTCCATGTTTCACGCCGGGGTGCTGATGAAGTTGGGCGCGTTCGCTGCGCTGCGCGTGGGCGTGATGCTGCTGCCGGAGGGCGCGCGCTTCCACGCGCCGTGGATTGTGCTGCTCACCCTGGTCAATGTGGTCTATGGCTCTTTCATCGCCATGACCCAGACCGACCTGAAATACATGATCGGTTTCTCGTCGGTCTCGCACATGGGACTGGTGGCGATGGCGCTCACCACGCTGAACAGCGACGGGTACGTGGGCGCCGGGCTGCAAATGTTCTCGCACGGCGTGATGACGGCTCTCTTCTTTGCCTGCGTCGGCATGATCTACGACCGGGCGCACACCCGCATGATGCCGGAGCTGGGCGGCATGGCCCGCAAGATGCCGTTTGTGGCGGTGGCCTTCATCATCGGCGGCTTCACCTCGATGGGTATGCCTGGCCTATCGGGCTTCGTGGCTGAACTACCCATCTTCCTGGGGGTGTGGAAGGCTCGCGCGCTGGAGGTGGCCGGGTTGCCGGGGTGGCTGGCGGCGCTGGCCCAGCAGCCGTGGTACTTCCCCGTCATCGCCGTCATCTCGGCCGTCTCCATCGTCGTGACCGCCGCCTATGTGCTGCGCGCGGTGCAGCGCGTGTTCTTTGGCGACCTGCCGCACGAGTTTGAGCATCACGTGGGCGATGTGACGGTGCTGGACAAGACGGCGCTGACGATCCTGTGCGGCTTGATGATCATCCTGGGGGTCTATCCCGCCATCATGGCTCCCTTGATCGAAACGGCAGTGCGGCCAGTGCTGACGCTGCTCGGAGTGCGATAAATGTCGTTCAATCCGTTCAACCCCGAGACTCTGCTGGCGATCCTGCCGGAGTTGGTGCTGGTGGTCACGGCCGCGCTGGTCATGGGCCTGGACGTTGTCTGGCCGGAAAGCCGCCGCCGCGTCCTGGGCTTGCTCACGGCGGGCGGCCTGGCCCTGGCAGCGGTGCTGGCGTTGATCTTCTCGCAGCCTTCACCCGACAACGCCCTGATCTTCGGCGGGATGATGCGCGACGATGGGTTGGCCTTCATCTTCCGGCTCATGTTCATCTTCTCGGGGATGATCGTAGCGCTGCTGTCGGTGGACTCGCAGGGTGTCGCGCGCAAGGGCGAGTACTACGCCATCCTGCTGGGCGCCGTGATCGGCATGAACTTCATGGCCGCCGCCGCCGACCTGATCATGCTCTACCTGGCCTTGGAGACCACCTCCATCGCGCTGTACCTGCTGGCAGGGTTCCTGCGCGAAGACGACAAAAGTGCCGAGGCCGGCCTCAAGTATTTCCTGTTCGGCTCATTTACGTCCGCCGTGATGCTCTACGGCTTCAGCCTGCTCTTCGGCTTCACCGGCAAGACAAACCTGTATGAGCTCAGCGCCGCCCTGCTGTCGGGGGGCGTGCCCACGCTGCCGGTGCTGGTGGCGCTGCTGCTGGTCCTGGTGGGCTTCGGCTTCAAGGTCTCGGCGGTGCCGTTCCACTTCTGGTCGCCGGATGTTTATGAAGGCGCGCCCACCCCTGTCACGGCCTTCATCTCGGTGGCTTCCAAGGCGGCGGGTTTCGCCGTTCTGGTGCGGGTGATGGTGGCCGTCTTCCCGGACGTGGAAGGTTACTGGGCGCCCCTCGTGGCCGTCATTTCCGTCTTTACCATGACGTTGGGCAACACGCTGGCCCTAGCGCAGCGCAACATCAAGCGCCTGCTGGCCTACTCGTCCATCGCCCAAGCCGGCTATGCCTTGATCGGCCTGGCGGCCCTGTCTGAGAATGGCATCGCCGCCATCATCTTCTACCTGTTGATGTACACCGTCACCAACCTGGCGACCTTTGGCGTCATCATCCTGGCGGTGCGCGCGATCGGCTCGGACGAGATTGCCGACTACGCCGGGCTGTCGCGCCGTTCGCCGGGGCTGGCGCTGGTGTTCCTGATTGGCTTCTTGTCGCTGGGGGGCATGCCCCCGCTGGCGGGCTTCTTCGGCAAGTTTTTCATCTTCACTGCCGCGGTCGAATCCGGCCTGGTGTGGCTGGCCGTCATCGGCGTGCTGAACGCCATCATCGGCCTGTACTACTACCTGACGGTGCTCAAGGTGGTCTACCTGTACCGCTCGGAACGCGACAGCGAGACGATCCCGGTGCCGCGCGCCTACGTGCTCGCGCTGGGGCTGTGCTCGTTTGGCATCCTGCTGCTGGGCACGGCGGCCGGGCCGTGGTTTAGCTGGGCAACCGCGGCGGCGGGGGGGCTGTTCTGAATCGGCGTTGACCGGCCGTTTTTGTCTGTGATATAATTCTCAAACGACGATGCCTTTGGAGGACAACGCGTCCAACAAGCAGGTGCAAGCCGCGCAGGCGTCGTTTCAGCTTGCTTTCACAGTTCTGGCCCAGGTCGGAATTCTGTCGTTGGTGATTGTGATCGGGGCCTTGATTGCCGGGATTGCGCTCGACCGCGTGCTGGAAACACGGCCGCTCTTCACCGTGCTGCTCATGCTGGCCAGCTTCCCGGCCTTGATGTACGTCATCTATCGCGTGGCGATGCGGGCGGTCGCCCGCATTCAGCCCGATCGCCCCGCCCAGCGGGGCGTTAAGGAGGAGTGACATTGTGACGACGTCTCACCCGCCGCAGCCGCGGCGAATCGGGTTCAAACGCTGGATTGTGCTCGGGCTGATTTTCCTGGGCGCCTACCTGGCCTTTGGCGTGGGCGGCATCTTCAAGCCCGTCAGCCCGGCGGTGGTGCTGCCCGGCGAGAAGATTTGGCCCAGCCTGGCCGAAATCCCCTTCCTGGGCCAGCACCTGACCCTCACCAACACCCTGCTGGCCACCCTCATCGGCGACGTGGTGCTGCTGTTGATGGGCTTCGCCGCCTTTCGCTTCGTGCGCAGCGGCAAGCTGGTCCCCAGCGGTTTCTACAACTTCTTCGAGCTCCTGATCGAGTTCCTGTGGAACGCCGCCGAGTCGGCCGCGGGCAAGTGGGCGCGCCGCATCTTCCCCTTCGTCGCCACCATTTTCCTGATCGTGATGGTCGGCAACCTGGTCAAGCTCATCCCCGGCTTCGAGAGCATCGGCTACATGAAGGAGGCCCACGGCACCATCAAGGGCTACGAGCCGGTGGCCTTGTTTGGGGGCGTGTATGCTATTGACGGCTCGCACGAGGTGGAGCACCTGCACGAGGGCGAGCACGCCGAAGGCAACGTGCCCTGCCACTCCTGCGAGGTGGTGCCCTTCCTGCGCGGCGCCGCCACCGACCTGAACTTCACCTTCGCCCTGGCCGTCATCGCCGTGGTGATGATCCAGGTCTTCGGCGTCTGGGCGCTGGGCGCGTCGTACTTCGGCAAGTTCATCAACGTCGGCGGCATGATCAGCCGGCCGTTCTTTGGGGTGATTGACTTCGGCGTGGGCTTGCTGGAGCTCGTCAGCGAGTTCGCCAAGATCCTCTCGTTCGGCTTCCGGTTGTTCGGCAATATCTTCGCCGGCGCACTGCTGCTATCGATCCTGGGCGCGCTGACGGCCGTGGTCGTCCCGAGCCTGCTCTACACGCTGGAAATCTTCGTCGGCCTCATCCAGGCATACGTGTTCGCGATGCTGGCGCTGGTCTTCATCAGCCAGGCCACCATCAGCCACCACGCGCCCGGCGGCGACGAGCATCACTAGACCTTTTACCGACTTTTCTGATAGGAGACAGACATACCATGGACGTCGCAGCCGCTGAAGCTCTCGCTCTGGGCCTGAAGTACATCGGGGCCGGCCTGGCCATGACCGGCGCCATTGGCGCTGGCGCCGGCGTGGGCATCGTTGTGAATGGCGCCGTGCAGGCCATGGGGCGCAACCCCGATGTGACCGGCACCATCCAGACCAACATGATCCTGGGTATCGCCTTCGCCGAAGCCGTTGCCATTTATGCTCTGGCCGTGGCCCTGATCATCCTGTTCGCCGCCTAAGGAGTAGTTCATGGAAGCATTAGGTGTCAATCTAGGATTCTTCCTGGTCCAGGTCTTCAACTTCGTCATTGTGATGATCGTATTGACGACCTGGGCCTACCGGCCGGTGGTCAACCTGCTGGAGCAGCGTAAGCAGCGCATTGCCCAGGGGTTGGAAGACGCGCGCGTGGCGGCGGAAGCCCGCGCCAACGCCGAAAAAGAAGCGGCCAAGATCATCGCTGAGGCCCAGGCCGAGGCCAACAAGCGCGTGGCCGAGGCCACCGAGCGCGCCGAAAAGGCCGCCGCCGAAGTGCGCGCCGCCGCCGACGCTGAGCGGGGCCGCATCCTGGCGGCCGCGCAGGAAGAAGGCGCCCAGGAGCGCAACCGCATCCTGGCCGACCTGCGCGGGCAGGTGGCGGCCCTGGCCGTCTCCGCTGCGCAGAAGGTGGTGGGCGAGTCGCTCGACGAGCGCCGCCAGCATGGCCTGATCCAGGAGTTCTTCAGCGGGGTCAAGGGCGGCCAGTTCACCCTGCTGGAAGGCGAGAGCATGGCGGGCGCGGCGGCGGAAGTGACCAGCGCCCTGCCGCTGACCGAGGCTGAGCAAGACACTGTCCGCAAGGATATCGTCAGCCGGCTGGGAGGCTCCCCGGCCGTGGTCTTCCGCGTGGACCCCAACATCCTGGGCGGCGTCGTCGTCCGCGTGGGCGATAAGGTGGTGGACGCCTCCGTGGCCGGCCGGCTGGAGGGCCTGCGGGCCAGCATGCGCTAGGCAGCGGTTCCGGTGGCGCGGCTGCTGCCGGGATAACCCGCTCGGCGACCGGCAATCAGACGGGGCGCGGGCCGGTGGAGTCACTCCACCGGCCCGCGCCCCGTACGCTTTATAATCTGCCTATGCCAATGCGCCTTTCTGCCCTGGTGGCTGCTTTGCCACAGGTATTCCCCGCGGGTCTTCCTGCCCATGCGCCCGACCCTGATGTCACAGCCATAACGGCGGACTCGCGCCAGGTGATCCCGGGCAGCCTGTTTGTGGCGTTGCGCGGCGAGACCGTGGACGGCCACCGGTTCATCCCCGATGCCCTGGCGCGGGGGGCGGCCGCCGTTGTCGCGGAACAGCCCCCCGTAACGCCGCCCGCCCACGCCCCCACACTGGTTGTCGCTGACACACCGTCTGCCCTTGCCTGGCTCGCCGCCGCGTGGCATGGCTTTCCGGCCCGGCAACTTGTGATGGTGGGCGTGACAGGCACGGATGGCAAAACCACGACGGCCAGCCTGATCCATAGCATCCTCCAAACGGCCGGGCTGCGCGCTGGCTTGGTGTCCACTGTCAACGCCGTCATTGGCGCGGAGACGCTGGATACGGGCTTTCATGTCACTACGCCCGACGCACTGGCGGTGCAGGCCCTGCTGGCGCGCATGGCGGGCGCCGGCCTCACCCACTGCGTGCTGGAGGTCACGTCGCACGGCCTGGCGCAGCACCGAGTGACCGGCTGCGAGTTTGACGTGGCGGTGGTAACCAATATCACCCATGAGCACTTGGACTACCACAGAAGCTATGAAGGTTACCGGGCCGCCAAGGGACGCTTATTCGCAGGTCTGGCCGAGGGCGCGCCCAAGCTGGGCGGCCTGCCCAAGACGGCGGTGTTGAACGCAGACGATGCCTCGCATGACTACCTGGCTGGCCTGCTCGCGCCCGGCGTGCGGCGCGTGGACTATAGCCTGCGGCCCGTAGCAGGCATGTGGGCCAGCAACATTGAGCACACGCCTGGGGGCCTGGCTTTTGTGGCGCGCGGGGGGCGCTTCACACAGCCCATTCGCTCGACCCTGGTGGGCGCCTACAATGTCTCCAACTGCCTGGCGGCCATCGGCGCGGCGGTGATTGGGCTGGATGTTCCGCCTGAATTGGCCGCGCAAGGCATTGCCGCCCTGCCGGGCGTGCCGGGGCGGATGGAGCGTCTCGACCTGGGCCAACCGTTCGCCGCCATCGTGGATTTCGCCCACACGCCAAACGCGCTGCGCCGGGCGCTCGAGACGGCCCGCGACCTGACGGGCAAGGGACGGGTCATCGCCGTCTTCGGCTCGGCAGGGCTGCGCGATGTGGAGAAGCGCCGCCTGATGGCCGAGACTTCCGCCGAGATGGCGAATATCACCATCCTCACCGCCGAAGACCCGCGCACCGAATCGCTCGCCGACATCCTGGAGATGATGGCCGGCGCTGCCCGGCTGCG
Organism: uncultured Anaerolineales bacterium; assembly: GCA_964497615.1. Classification (GTDB taxonomy): domain Bacteria; phylum Chloroflexota; class Anaerolineae; order Anaerolineales; family UBA6663; genus CAZCEC01. The sequence goes on from CAZCEC010000013.1 coordinate 7,606, forward strand.
GGGCGGTGTGGAAGGGCAGACGTTCTTCCGGGTGCCCGACCGCGGCGACGCCTTGCGGCTCGCGGTGAAGCTGGCGCAGCCAGGCGATACGGTGCTGGCTTGCGGCAAGGGCCACGAGCAGTCCATGTGCTTCGGCGCGGTGGAATATCCGTGGGACGACCGGACCGCCCTGCGCGCCGCGTTGGCCGAACGCCTGGGCTTGCCGGGCCACCCGATGCCCCAACTGCCCACCAGCGCCGGTTAGCGTCTGGCTGCTTGTGCTAGAATCCTCGGCAATGTAGGCGGCGGACTGCACCTGTGAGCTTTGATCTGGGCATTGTGATCCTCAACTGGAACACGCGCGATTTGCTGCGGGAATGCTTGCGGTCCATCTTTGCTTCGCGCGGGACGCTCGCCTTCCAGGTGTGCGTGGTGGACAATGCCTCGGTGGACGGATCGGCGGACATGGTGCGGGAGGAGTTCCCCGCCGCGCTGGTGATTGCCAGCCCGGTGAATGGCGGCTATGCGGCCGGCAACAACCTGGGCCTGCGCGCGCTGGGCTTTGGGGCCGGGCTCACTGGAGGGCCGCGCTTTGCCCTGCTGTTGAACCCGGACACCGTGGTGCCGCCGGATGGGCTGGCGCAGATGGTGGCCTACCTGGAGGCGCACCCTGGCACGGGCGCCGCCGGCCCCAAGCTGGTGCTGCCCAATGGCGAGCTGGACCTGGCCTGCCGCCGCAGCCTGGCCCTGGATGCCTTCATCTACCGGATGGTGGGGCTAAGCTGGCTGTTCCCGCGCAGCCGCACCTTCGGCAAATACAACCTCACCTACTTGAGCCCCGACGTGGAAACGGAGGTGGGGGCGGTGGTGGGGGCCTTCATGCTGGTGCGGCGCGAGGCGATTGCGCAGGCGGGCCTGCTGGATGAGGGCTACTTCATGTATGGCGAGGACCTGGATTGGTCATTCGCCATCCGGCGTGCAGGGTGGGACATCCGCTACAATCCGGCCGTGACGGTGCTGCACGTTAAGCGCGCCGCCAGCCGCCAGAGCCACCGGGCGCAGATCGCTTTCCACGAGGCCATGCTGTACTTTTTTCGCAAGCACTACGCGGCCCAGACGCCCCGCCTCCTGAGCGCGGTGGTGCTGTTGGGCATCTATCTCAACCTGTATTGGACGCGGCTGCGCGAGCGCTTTACCCGCCGAGCCGCGCCGGCGCCAACCATGCCGGGTTAGATCGCGCCGCCCATGGACGCCCGCCGCTTCCGCACCATCTTTTCTATCCTGCTGCTGGGCAGCGACGCGCTGATGCTGGCGCTGGCCTTTGCGGTGGCTCACCGGCTGCGGGTGCTCATCCCCTGGCCCAACCCGGCCGTCAATGTGGACCGGCTGCTGACGTACGTGCCGGTGATCCTGATTTTCGTGGGCGCCAACCTGCTGGTCTTCTTTCTCTTCCGGCTGTATCACTTGGTGCGGGCCACTTCGCGGGTGGACGAGTTCTACGCCGTGGTGGGCGGTGTCACCGTGGGCACGCTGCTGATGGTGGCCGTGTCTTCGCTAACCTTGAAAAACACGGTATTTGAAGTGGATTTGGCGCGAGTGATGGTCGCCTATGCCTGGGTGGCCGCGGCGCTGCTGGTGAGCATTGGCCGGTGGGTGCTGCACCAACTGCGCGGCTTGCTTCAGGCCCAGGGCCTGGTGCAGGACCGGGTGGTCCTGATCGGCACGGGCGACGCGGCCCGGCTGGTCATCCAGAAGATACATAGCTCGCCCTACCTGGGCTACCGGTTGTTGGGCCTGGTGACGGGCACGCCGCCCGGCTCGGCCGAGCCAACGACGATGGATGGATATGCGGTGCTCGGCTGTACCGATGATCTGCCGTGGCTGATTGACGCCCACGCGGTGGACGAGGTGATCGTCGCCGTGCCCGAGGCCGACGACGAGGAGATGGTCCGGCTCATTTCTCTGGCCCATCGCGAGCGGGTAAGCATCAAGGTGTTCCCCGATCTGTTCGAGATCATGGCGGCCGGGGTGACGATTGACGATCTGGGCGGTCTGCCGCTGCTGAGCATTCGGGACGTGACTCTGCGCGGCTGGAAGCTGACTTTTAAGCGGGCCATGGACCTGGTGGGCAGCGCCGTGGGCTTGGTGCTCGTCTCGCCGTTTCTCCTGCTGGTGGCGATCTTGATCAAGTTCGACTCGCCCGGGCCAGCGTTCTTTGTGCAGGAGCGCATGGGATTGGATGCCCGGCCGTTCCGCATGTTCAAGTTCCGGTCCATGCGGGCCGACGCCGAGGCGGGCGGCCCGGGCTGGACGGTGAAGGATGACCCGCGCCGCACGCGCCTGGGCACTTTCCTGCGCAAATACTCGATCGACGAACTGCCCAACCTGATCAATGTGCTGCTGGGCGACATGAGCCTGGTGGGGCCGCGGCCGGAGCAGCCGGCCTTCGTGGAGCAGTTCCAGCAGATGGTGCCGCGCTACATGGACCGTCACCACGAGAAGGCCGGCATGACCGGCTGGGCGCAAGTGAATGGATTGCGCGGCGACACGTCCATCTACGAGCGCACCAAGTATGACTTGTGGTACATCGAAAACTGGTCGGTGTGGCTCGACATCAAGATCATTATCCGCACGGTGTTTCGGGTTCTCATCGACCGGAACGCCTATTGACCCTGGCATGCCCCAACTCTCGAGTGTGACGGCCTTTTTTCCGGCATACAACGACGCCGGCACGATTCCCAGCATGGTTATCATGGCCCTCAGGGCGCTGCCCCAGGTGACGCCTGACTATGAGGTGGTGGTGTGCAACGATGGGTCGAGCGACTACACGGCCGAAGTGCTGGCGGAACTGGAGCAGGTGTACCCCGCGCTGCGCGTGGTGACCCACCCAGCCAACCGCGGGTACGGGGCGGCCCTGCGCACCGGTTTTGCCCACGCCACCAAGGACTGGATCTTCTACACTGATGGCGATGCGCAGTACGACCCGCATGAGCTCGTGAAGCTGGCGGAGGCATTGGGCCAGGCCGGCGGCCAGGCCGATGTAGTCAACGGGTACAAAATCTCACGCAGCGACCCGCTGCACCGGGTGGTGATCGGGCGTCTGTATCATTACTTTGTGCGGCTGGTCTTTGGGTTGCCCCTGCGCGACACCGACTGCGACTTTCGTCTCTTCCGCCGGTCCGTGTTTGAACGCGTGACCCTGGAAAGCGACAGCGGCACCATCGCCCTGGAAATGGTCAAGCGGTTTGCCGACGCCGGCTGCCGCTTCATCGAAGTGCCGGTGCATCACTACCATCGCGCCTACGGCCAGAGTCAATTTTTCAACTTCCGGCGGCTCGTGCGCACGGCGGTGCAGCTCACCGAGTTGTGGTGGAAGCTGGTGGTGAGGCGGGAGCATATGACGGGCGGAGGCCGGCGGTGATCGCCCCCGCCGCTCTATTCCCTCGAGAGCAAAGGCAGCGCTGAGCCGCGCCGCTGCGCGGCCACAGGCAGGCGGATTGCCGGCGACATGCGCCGCCGGGCGTTGGGCCGCCTAGTTCTCCATCTGAATGACCCCCAAGACCACATGATCGTTGGCGAGGCCGTCAGGGGAGCTGACCTGTAAGCGTTGGCCGGTTACGCCATCGTACAACCCAACCACCAGCGTGTATTCGCCCGGCGGGGCAGCGGGGTCCACGGGGATGAGGTAAGGGTCGCGAATGACCTCATCGGGAGGCCAGAGGGTCATGGGCAGGGCGCCGTCCCAAGGCTGGCGGTCCACCTGGCCCCACAGCGGGTTGCCGGTAGCGGGATTGAACTCCACGCCGACCAATTGAACGAAGACTTTGTAGTTCTGGTCCACTGGGGCAACGCTGGTCCAGAACAGGTCCACCGCCAACTCGGCGCCGGGGGTGGTGGCGGTTTCAGGCAGGTGATAACCGGCCAGGGCTACCATCCCGCCAAAGACGTACCGGACTGGACTGGCAATGGGGCCTGGGTCGGGGATAGCAACGGGCTGCGCCTCGATCTCCGCCAGCGCTGCTTCGGCCTGTTCGGCGGCGACGACGACAGTCTGCTCGCCTTCGGCGCTGGGGGGCAGGCGCAGCTCGGTTTGCAGGCGAACAATGTCGCCAGTGGGGACAGGCTCGGTTTCGGTGTCGGCAATGGCGCCGGCCTCGTCCTCAACGGTGATGGTCACCTGAGCCGGGGCGGCGGCATCCCAGTAGGTAACAAGACTGACGGTCTCGCCAGGGTTGGCTTCGTCCATGGGCAGGTCGAAGCCCAGCAGGGTGAGGCCGGCGCCAAGTGCCGCGCGGCGCGGATACTGAGGGGCGAAGTTCGCGGGCGGGACGGCCTGGGCTGGCTCCGGCCCTGGGGCAAAAAGAGTCAGGCGTTTGTCGGTGAAGGCCTGGTCGAACTGAATTGGGAGGCGGGCTGCCAACTCGGCCGCCATCAGGTGGTTTGGGTCCTTGGCAAGGGCGTCTGGGATGGTGACCAGCCAGACACGGTCGTAATCGGCCGCCAGGCGCTGGGCAAAGGCGCTGGCGCCCCCGGAGGTGAGGGGCTCACCAGCCAAGACGCCATCCCACGGCAGGGGCTGGCGCAGGTGGTAGATCATGACAGGCCACTCCTGGTCAGTATGCATGACGACCACGTCGCCCGGCAGCGCGAAGTTGTTGATGACATTGGCGAGGGTGAAGTACTCATCGCGCAAACGGCGCTGGCTGTAGTACTCGCTCAGGCTGCCGCTCTGGAGCGCAAGCACTACGATGATGGCGGACAGGCCGGCGGCGCGCCAGCGGCGGGCCACCGCCAGCAGGCCGAGGGCGGCGAGGAGGGTGTAGCCAGGGAGGAACATAAGTAGATAGCGGGGGGTGAGCTGTGGGGCGAAGAAGGCCGCTGGGGTCAGGGAGAGCACCCACAGGGTCAAGGGAGGCAGCGTGATGAGGAGGAGACTAAGCAGCGCGGTCTGGCCCTGGCGTGTGACAAGGCCGCGCCCAAGAGGCCGCCCGGCCAGCGCCCAAGCCGCGCCGAGCAGGGCGGGCAGCAGCAGCAGGATCACAGCGAGGGTGCGCTGCTCGATATTGAGGGTGGCGCCCAGGGTGAAAAGGGTGGCGGCCAACCGGACGAAGAAGCCCAGGGCCACGGGCGGCGCGGCTTCCCAGGTGGTGGCGCGGTTGAGGTGCAGAGCCAGCCAGGGGGCAAAGAGGGCCAGAACGCCGAGTTGGGCCAAGACCCAGCCCCAGAACCGGCTTCTGGCGCCGTGCAGGGATACTTGGGTATGGGCGAGGGAATGAGCTGCGGCGGAAACAGCCGATGGGCCGCCGCCGGAGGCCGCCAGGGCCGGCGCGCGCAGCCAGAGCGTGACCAGGCAGACGAGGGCGAAGACATTGTTGGCCAGGAAGAGGAGCCAGGCCAGATAGTGAGAGTAGACGGCGAGCAGGGTTGCGGCGACATAGGCCAGCCACAGGCGCCGGCGTGGGGCGGGGCCGGGCTGGAAGAGACGTAGGGTGAACCAAACGGCAGCCAGGCCAAACGCGCCAGCCAGGGTGTAATTCTTAATGTCCTGTGACCACCAGATGTGGAAGCGGGCGAGGGCCAGAAGCAGGGCGGCTAAGAGACCCAGGCGCGGGCCGCCGGCTGTACGGCCGACGCGATACATCAGCGCGACCATGCCCAGTCCAAAGAAAGCCGAGAGCAGACGGCCAGCCAGAGCGCTGGGACCCGCCCAGTCGATCCAGAAGTGCATCAGCCAGTAGTGCAGGGGCGGATGTGCATCCACGGCCGTGCGCAGAGCGATGCCGGCCAGGGATTGCTGGGCAAGCCAGATGGTCCAGCCCTCGTCCCACCAAATGTTCTGGTTAGGCAGGCGGTAGAGACGCAGGGCGAAGGCGAGCAGGACCAGGCCAGCGGCCAGCCACAGGGCTTCGCGGCGGCGGCCGCGCGGAGCGGCCGAACCCGAAGAATGGGACGTGGAGGCCATGGTTCAAATCATGATAGCATAATCACTATGCAGCCAGCCGAGTTCGACTTGATGTACCAACTGGAAGAGCAGTTATGGTGGTACCGCGGCATGCGGATGATTACACGCGCGGTGCTGGACCGGTTCGCTGGTCCGCCACCGCCTATGGGGGGTGTGAGGAACATCCTGGACGCCGGCTGCGGTACGGGCGGGGCGCTGAAGTGGCTGGCGGATTATGGCTGTGTGACGGGGGTGGACTTAACGCCCTATGCGTTGCGGCTGGCGCGCCAGCGCGGACCGGCGCGGTTGACGTGCGCAACCCTGGCGGCCTTGCCCCTGCCCAGCGAGCAGTTCGACCTGGTGACGTCATTCGACGTCATCGTCTCGATGCCAGCGCCGGAAGAGCGCCTGGCGCTGCGAGAGATGGCGCGGGTGCTGCGGCCAGGCGGGCTGCTGCTGGTGCGCGTGGCGGCTTTCGATTGGCTGCGCGGCGCGCACGACCGGGTCTGGCGGATCAAGCACCGCTACACAGCGCCGGACTTGCACCGGCGGCTGGAAGCGGCTGGGCTGCGGGTGGAACTGCTTAGCTACGCGAATATGTGGCTCTTCCCGCTGGCGGTAGCCAAGCGGCTGAGCGAGCACCTGCTGCCGCCACGCGAGAAGAGCGATCTGGCGGTGTCATTTGGATTGGCCGACCCAATGTTCGCGGCGATCCTGGCAAGCGAGGCGCCGTTGGCGGCGCGCGGGTGGCTGCCGTTTGGGTTGAGCCTGCTGGCGGTGGCGCGCAAACAGCTTTAGCATCAGGGGCGCTGGCGCGCCTGGGTCGGGGGACGCAGGGGATACGGAGGGCTCAAGGGTCGGGCAGGATTTCCACCTGATCGAGCAGGATGTGATCCGCGACGGCGCCATCCGGGCCGACCACTGAGAGACGTTCGCCGGTGAGGCCGTCATACAGGCCGACCTCCAGGTTGTAGCGGCCGGGCGGAGCGAACTCATCCACGAGCAGGGAGTAGGGGTCGCGGATGAGCTCGCCGGGCGGCCAGGTGGGCATGGGCAGGCTGCCGTCGAGGGGCAACTGGTCCACCTGGCCCCAGAGCGGGGTATTGGTGGTGGGGTTGAATTCATTCCCCAAAAGGTGCACGAAGACTTTATAGTCCTGCGGCAAGGGCGCCAGGCTAGTCCAGAATAGGACCAGACGAACGTAGCCGCCGGGGGCCGCGCTGGGATCGCTGATGGTGTAGCCGGCCAGCCGAACCAGGCCGCCCAGGTCGTAGTTGGTGGGCGTGTCCAGGTCGGAGGGGTCCGGCAGGTGGAGGAAGCCGGCGGTGAGCGTGCCCAGGGTTTCGCTGTCGCCCCCCGCCGCGACTTCCACGTGGTAGCGCCCTTTGGCGCCGGGCGGCAGACGAAGATCGCTCTGGAGCCGGAAGAGCTGGCCGGCGGGCACGAGGGCCGCGAGTGAGGCGGTCTCCGCGCCGGTTGGCCAGCGCAGGCTGACGGTGACGGTGTGGGGCATGGCCGCGTCCCAATAGGTGACCAGTTGGAGCGTATCGCCGCCGCGCGCCTCGGTAAGGGGTTGGTCGTAGCCGAGCAAGGTGAGGTTGGCGCCCAGGCTGGCCTGGCGCGGGTGCTGCGGGGCGAAGTTGCGGGCCGGGACGAACTGCGCCGGTTCAGGGGCGGCGGCGTAGAGGGTGAGCTGTTTGTCGCCGAAGGTCTGGGTGAACTGCACTGGCAGGCGGCGGGCCAACTCGGCGGCGACGAGATGATCCGGGTCTTTGGCGAGGGCATCGGGGACGGTGACGAGCCAGATGCGTGAACGCGTTTCGACCAGGCCCTGCGCGAGGCTGGCGGCGTAGGCGGGACCGACGGGCGCGCCAGACAGCACGCCATCCCATGACAAGGATGGGTGCAGGTAGAAGAGCGGGACCGACCACTCGTGGTCGGTGTGAAACAGGACCACATCCCCAGGCTGGGCAAAGGCGTTGATGACATTGGCGAGGGTGAAGTAATCATCGCGCAGGCGGCGGGCGGCGTAGTAGTCGCGCAGGGGAGCGGCCTGGAGCGCAACCACGCCGACCAGCAGCGCCAGCCCGGTCAGCCGGCGGCGGCGCGCCACGGCCCACAGGGCGAGGGCGGCCAGCAGGCTGAAGCCAGGCAGGAAGATGAGCAGGTAGCGCGGCGAGACCTGCGGGATGAAGGGGGCAGCGGGGGTGAGGGCCAGCAGGTAGATGACCACAGTGGGCAGGGCCAGCAGCAGCAGGCCGATGACGGCCGCGCGCCCGAGGCGGCTGTGCAGCCCTGGCGCGCCCGGCTGGCCCCAGAGGGCCCACAGCGCGCCCGCGCCTGCCAGCAGCAGCAGGGCCGCCACGGGCACGGCCTGGGCTTCGATGTTGTAGGTGACGCCGACGGTATACAGGGTGGCGGATAGGCGCAGGAAGGTCTCGAAGGCAGGCAGGGGCAGGGCCGCGCGGGTGATGGCGCGGGAGAGGTGGAAGACGAGCCAGGGGGCAAAGAGCGCCGCCACGGCCATCTGCGCCAGGGCCCATTGCCCCAAGGGCCGCCAGGCTGAGGGGCCGCGCCGCCAATGGCGCGGCACCAGGACCACCAGCGCCAGCAGGTTGTCGGCGAGGACGACGAGCACGGCCAGGTGATGGGTGAAGATGGCGGCCAGGGTGGCGGCGAGGTAGCCGGCCCACAGGCGCCAGCGCGGGCCGGCGGCGCGGGGCGGTGTGAGTAGGCGCAGGGTGAACCACACCGCGCACAGGGCAAAGAAGCCGGCCTGGGTGTAGTCGCGGATCTCCTGCGACCACCAGATGTGCAGCCGGGACGGGACGAGCACCAGGGCGGCCAACAGGCCCAGCGCCGGGCCGCCGGTGTGCCGGCCGATGCGAAACATGACGGCGACAGTAAGAATGCCGAAGTAGACCGAGAGCAGACGCAGGGAGAACGCGCTGGCTCCCGCCCACTGCTCCCAGAAATGCGTGAGCCAGAAGCTGAGCGGCGGGTGGGTGTCGGCGGCGGCGCGCAGGGTGAGGGACATGAGGTCCATGCGCGATAGCCAGACGGTCCAGCCCTCGTCGAACCAGACGTTTTGGTCGGGGAGGCGGTAGAGGCGGAGCAGGAAGGCGAGCCCAACGGCGGCGAGGGCCAGGGGCGGCGCGAGGCGGCGAAGGGCGGGCATGGGCGGGTAAGTATAGCGCGAGGCGGCTGGATTGACGGCCTTGCGGCGGCATGTTATGATCGCGGCACTCAATCTATAGCCCATCACGGCGCTCTTATCCAGAGAGGCAGAGGGACCGGCCCTGTGAAGCCTCGACAACCCGGCCGACCGGCGCGGGTGCCAATTCCGGCAGACTGATCATTCTGGAAGATGAGAGGGACCTGCAACCGCGACTCTAAGCCCCCTCTCGCCCTGCGCAGCGGGGGCTTCTGTTTCCGGCAAGGAGAACTTGGCATGAGCAACACCTTTATGAATTCAGCCTCCCTCATGTTCACCAGCGAGAGCGTGACGGAGGGGCACCCCGACAAGCTGTGCGACCAGGTGAGCGATGCGGTGTTGGACGCCTGCCTGGAGCAGGACCCTATGAGCCGCGTGGCGTGCGAGACGGCCACCAAGACCGGCTATGTGATGCTGTTGGGGGAGATCACCACGCAGGCGTTCGTGAATTTCGACGATTTGGTGCGGCGGGTGGTCAAGGAGATCGGCTACGACAGCAGCGAGAAGGGCTTCGACGGGAATACCTGCGGGGTGCTCGCGGCCATTGCCAGCCAAAGCCCGGACATTGCGATGGGGGTGGACGCGGCGCTGGAGGCGAAGGCGGGGGAGATGTCGGAGGACGAGATTGAGAAGGTGGGAGCGGGCGACCAGGGGATGATGTTTGGGTTTGCCTGCAACGAGACCGAGGCGCTGATGCCGATGCCGATCTACCTGGCGCACAACCTGGCGCGGCGGCTGGCGCTGGTGCGCAAGGACGGCACGCTGCCGTGGCTGCGGCCGGACGGCAAAAGCCAGGTGACGGTGGAGTATTCGCACGGGCGGCCCAAGCGAGTCAACACGGTGCTGATCAGCACGCAGCACGCGCCCGACGTCAGCCATTCTGACATCGAAGAGGCTGTGATGGAGCATGTCATCCAGCCGACGATTCCGGCGGCGCTGCTGAATGGGCAGCCGAAGGTGATTGTGAACCCCACCGGGCGATTTGTGATCGGCGGACCGATGGGGGACGCGGGGGTGACGGGCCGCAAGATCATCGTGGACACCTACGGGGGGATGGGGCGGCACGGAGGCGGGGCGTTCTCGGGCAAGGACCCGACGAAGGTGGACCGCTCGGCGGCCTACGCGGCGCGCTGGGTGGCGAAGAACGTGGTGGCGGCCGGGCTGGCGGAGCGGTGCGAGATCCAGGTGGCGTATGCGATTGGGGTAGCCAAGCCCCTGAGCGTGAACGTGGAGACGTTCGGGACGGGCCGCATCCCGGATGAGCAGATTGTGGCGCTGATCAACGCGCACTTTGACCTGCGGCCAGGGGCCATTATCCGCGACCTGAACCTGCGGCGGCCGATTTACCGCAAGACGGCGGCGTACGGCCACTTTGGGCGCACGGACATCGACGCGCCGTGGGAGAACACCAACGTGGCGGAGGCGCTGCGGTCGGAGGCGGGGGTGCCGGTGCCGGCTTAGTTCGGCCCGGTTTGCCTGCTTAGCCTGCGGTTTCCGTGCGGCCGCGGCGACGATTGGGTCGCCGCGGCCGCTTTTATGCCCCGAAACGGATCCGCAACGTCCGGAAACAGGGCGGCGGGCCCGGCCGAAACCGCGCCGCAACGCCTCCCGGGCATACTCAACCCCAGATCGAGCCGGATGGCGCATTAGCGCCCCCAAATCACGCTCGACTGGAGTTGGGCATGCTGATCTCGACCCTGAAGGCCATCAAGTACATCTGCCAGTGCAAGCTGCTGGCGCTGGCCAACGCCATCAAGGCCGCCCTGCTGAGCGGACTGGTGCTGTTCCTGGGGGATAAGAGTGGGCTGCTAGAACAGGCAGTCAATAGCGAGGGCGCCGAAGGCGATCTGGCGGAGCGCTATGGCTGGACGCTGGCGGGAGAGTGGCCGAGGGCAGAGGCGGAAGTGATGCTGAAGGCCGCGGAGGGCATTGAGCGGTATGTGGAACGGGTCACGGATGTGGAGGGCCGCGACTGGATGCAGGCCCATGTGGGCGATTTGACCTTTCATCGCGGCGCGTGGCCGGCGGAGGTGGTCAACGCCAATATGACCCTGCCAGGCGGGCATATCCTGGTGCTGGAAGGCTTTGGCGGGTCGGTGGAGCCCTACACCGATATGGCGCACGAAGTAGCCCATGTGATCGACAACAACCAGGGCGGTAAGCTGCCGGCGACCCTGGTGGGCGGCGGCCCGGCGGATGAGATGGTGGCCGAGGTGGGCGGTAACCCAGAATTGTGCAAGCCGCGCATCCTGTGCCCGGAGGACTATGGTCTGCGGGTGGGCGGCGGCGACGGCTGGCGGGACGGGATGTATGCCACGACAGGCGTGGCCGAGGACTTTGCTGAGACCTTCGCCTATGCCGCGTTTTTCCCCGAGCGGGTGCCGGCGGGGCGGCTGGCGTGGATGGATGGGTGGCTGACGGAAACGGCGGAGCAGATGCAGCCGTAGTAGGGCGGTTGGGATGCTTATGGGTGATGCCGGAAAAGGGCCAAGGCGGGTTAAGGACGCGCGGGGGAGGGGCTGTTATAATCGCGGTGCGCGGATACCAAGGAGATCGAATTATGTTGATGAAACGCAAAATGGGGCGGGGCAAGGTGCGGGTGACGTTCACCATGCCGCCGCTCGAAGGGGTGACGGCCCTGCACCTGGTGGGGGACTTCAACAACTGGAGCATTGAGGAGCACCCGCTGACGCAGGACCAGGACGGCGGCTGGTCCACGGCGCTGACCCTGGAGGCGGGCAAGGAGTATCAATTCCGGTACTTCGCCAACGGCACCAACTGGCACAACGATTGGGCGGCGGACCGCTATGCGCCCAATGAGTATGGCTCGGACAACTCTATTGTCAGCACGAAGGAAGAGGCCCTGCCGGCGGCCAAGACAGTGAAGAAAGCAGCCAAGAAGAAGAGCGACTAGTACGGCCCCCCTCCCCCCTGTCGAAGACCGCGGCAGGGGGAGGGGAGCCGCTTCCCCCACCAAGCGGTCCCCGCGCTCCTCACAGCGCAGTACGCACCTCCCCAAACGCACCATACCCAGGCCAATCACGCTCGACCGTGGACGCGCGTGATGGCACTGCGGCGGCCGAGAATCTGGACACGATCAGCCTATTTTTGCCGCGCGCTTCCGGGCTTTGGCGTTCAGCCTCTGCTATACTTGCGCGGCTGACGAGGAGGCGTGACGTTGACTGAAGCTGAGCAGCTCATTGAAAGCACCATCGAGCAGTTGAAACCGCTATATAAGGCGTACACCCTGACCGATTGGGAGTCGGCGGTGAACGGAACGCCGGAGGCGAATGCGGCCAACCAGGCGGCCCAGGCGGCATATATGCGCTTTCTGGCGGACCCGGAACGCTATGCGGCGCTGAAGCGGCTGAACGCCACGGGCCACGCCGACCCGCTGACAGCCCGGCAGATCAAGGTGTTGTATCTGCTGGCGGCACAGCATCAGCAGGACGAAGCCGCCATCGAGCAGATGACGAGCCTGGAGGCCAGCATCCGCGACCAGTACTACAACTTTCGCGGGGAGGTGGATGGCCGGCGGGTGAGCGACAATGAGCTGGACGACATCCTGAGCAAGAGCCATGATACGGAACTGGCGCAGGAGGCTTGGGAGGCCAGCAAACAGATTGGGGCGCAGGTGGCGCCGCAGGTGCGGGCGGTGGCGCGGGTGCGCAACGAGGCCGCCCGCCGCCAGGGCTTTCGCGACCACTTTCAGCGGTCGCTCGAACTGAGCGAGATCGACGAGCCGTATTTGCTGGAGGTGTTCGCGCGGCTGGAGGCGGCCACTGACGCGCCGTTCGCGCGGCTGAAGGCGGAGATCGATGCGGCGCGGGCAGCGCACTTTGGCCTGCCGGCGAGCGAACTACAGCCGTGGCACTACGGCGACCGTTTCTTCCAAGACCCGCCGCCGATGGGCGAGGTGGACCTGGACAGCATCTTCGCGGACAAGGACCCGGTGCAACTGGCGCTGCGGACCTATGACGGGCTGGGGCTGGAGGTCCGCGACATCCTGGACCGGTCGGACCTGTATGAGCGGCCGGGCAAGAACCAGCACGCCTTCTGCACCGATATCGACAAGGAAGGCGATATCCGCACGCTGAATAACCTCCAGCCCAACCACCGCTGGAACAGCACCCTGCTGCATGAGCTGGGCCACGCGGTGTACAACAAGTATCAGGACCCGGCGCTGCCGTGGCTGCTGCGCGATTACCCGCACGTGTTTGAAACCGAGGCGGTGGCCCACCTGATGGAGTCCCTGGCCAGCAACGGCGAGTGGCTGACGACCATTGCCGGGGTGGCGCCGGCTGAGGCGGAGCGGGTGGCGCAGGCGGCGCGGCGCAATGAGCGTGCGTCGGACCTGATCTTTACGCGCTGGGTGCTGGTGATGACGCACTTCGAGCGCGCCCTGTATGCCAACCCGGAAGCCGACCTGGACCAGTTGTGGTGGGAACTGGTGGAACGCTACCAGGGGCTGCGCCGGCCGGCGGGCCGCTCCGCGCCCGACTGGGCGGCGAAGATTCATGTGGCGCTGTACCCCGTGTATTACCACAACTATGAATTGGGACACCTGCTGCGGGCGCAGTTGGAGCACTATCTGAAGCAGGCAGCGGGGGGACTCGTGGGGCGGCCGGCGGCGGGGCGATGGCTGCGGGAGCGGTTCTTTGCGCCGGGCAACACGCAGGACTGGACGCGGCACATCGCCGCGGCGACGGGGGAGGGGCTGAACCCGGACTACTTTGTGCGGGGATTGGAGAACTAGATCGGAAAAGCCTCACCGCGGAACACGCTGAGAACGCGGAAGAATGCCACTCCGATCAACTCAGCGTCCTCTGCGGGCTCTGCGGTGAGATGTTGACTGATGGATCTGAACGAGTTGACCGAGGCGATGCACAGGTTTGTCGCGGCGAAGGGGTGGTACGCCGAGGGCAGCGCGCGCCCGCAGACGCCCCGCAACCTGGCGGCCTCGCTGGCGATTGAAGCGGCGGAGGTGCTGGAGCTTTACCAGTGGCGCGAGGCGGCCCCGCCCGAGGCGCTGAGGGGCGAACTGGCCGATGTGGCGCTCTATCTGCTGCAACTGGCGAGCGTGACGGGGATCGACTTGGAGCAGGCCATCCTGGACAAGCTGGAAGCGAATTACGGGCGGGAGTGGGACGAGAGGCCGGCGCCGGAATGACGGCTGCACGGGACGGGACGGGGATCACGCCAGCGTGAAGATCCTGGCGGTGAGCGATGAGGTGGTGGAGTTCCTGTATGGGCCGCGGCTGCGGGAGCAGTTTGGGGATATTGACCTGGTGTTGGGGTGCGGCGATCTGCCGTTCTACTACTTGGAATACATCGTCACCGTGCTGGATGTGCCGCTGTTCTACGTGCCGGGCAACCACGACCGCTTGCAGCAGTACCTGAGCGACGGCCGCATCATCAACAAGGCGGAGGGGTGCGAGGCGCTGGACCTGCGGACGGCGCGCACGCCCCAGCCGAGGAAGACGACCGGCGGCGCAGGCGACCTGCTGCTGGCCGGGCTGGGCGGCAGCATGCGCTACAACAACGACAGCGTCCACCAATACACCGAAAGCGAAATGCTGGGGCGGATACTGCGACTGGCCCCGCGCCTGCTGCTGAATCGGCTGGGGCGCGGGCGGTTCCTGGACATCCTGGTCACCCATTCGCCGCCGCGCGGCATCCACGATGATACCGATCTTGCCCACACCGGCTTCAAGGCTTTCCTGCGGTTTATGGATGTGTTTCGGCCGCGGCTGCTGCTGCACGGCCACGCGCACGTGTACCGGCCGGATGTGATTACCAGCACCCGCTACAAGGATACACAAGTGATCAATGTGTATCCCTACCGCACGATCGAGTGGCCGACGCCGGCCTCCCCGCTCCGCGCCGCTTCGGAGGACAGGTGAGCGACGCTCACGCGCTGCGCGCCCAGGCGGATTTCACGACGGCCCGGACCAAGGCCTTCTTCCGCGACTTGCTGGCGCTGCTGACCGGCCGGCGGAACAAACTGCTGTCGTACGACGAAGTGCGCGAGAAGCTGCGCGTGGGCGGGCCGATCTATCGCGGGGTGCAGACGGTGCCGCTGGACAAGATCGTGGGGACGGTGAATCGGTACCAGGACTTCGACCGGGCCTTCTTGCCGACCCAGGGACACACCGCCAGCCGCTGGCAGCGGGTGTCGCGGGCGTGGTACGACGAGGTGAGCCTGCCGCCGATCGTGCTGTACCAGGTGGGCGACATCTACTTCGTGGTGGATGGGCATCACCGGGTGTCGGTGGCGCGCGAGCAGGGGCAGGCCTACATCGACGCCGAAGTGCGGGAGTGCCAGGTGAAGGTGCCGGTGACGCCCGACCTGGACCCAGACGACCTGGAAGAGTTGGGCGCGAAGGTGATGTTCCTGGAGCGGACCGGACTCGATCAACTGCGACCCCAGGCGGTCATTACCGTGACCATCTTGGGCGGCTACGACCGGATGCTGGAGCACATCGCCGTGCATCGCTACTTCATGGGTCTCGACTTCCAGCGCGATGTGTCGGAGGAAGAGGCGGTGGAACACTGGTATGATACGGTCTATCTGCCGGTGGTGAACGTGATTCGCGAGAGCGGGTTGATGCAAGCCTTCCCGCGGCGCACGGAAGCCGACTTCTACCTGTGGGCGATGGACCACCGGCACTACCTGGTGTCGCGGGGCAAGGCCAACCTGGTGGAACCGGGCCGGATCGCCGATGAGTTCGTGAAGCTGTATTTCCGTGAAGCGACCCAGGCGCCGCCGGATTCGCTGCCGGCTGGCTGAGGCGCGATGAGCGCGGAGGAATGGCCCTTTACCCTGGCGGAACTGACGGCCGGGCTGCGCCGATACCTGGCCGAGCCGGGGTTGCACGTGCGCGCGGCCACGCCGCAGCCCTTGCCGCAGCCGCGCTTGGCGGGCCGCGCCGCGGAGGGAGTGCGGGGCCTCCGGGTGACATACGAGGCGGCGGGCAGCGCGCTGGCGCTGGACTGCGTGGTGAAGGAGCCCACCGGCGTGGTGCGGCCCGGGTTGAGCCACCCGGGAGTGCGCGAGGCGGGGGTGTACCGGTCGCTGGCCCTGCAATTGCCCATGCCGACCCCGGCGCTGATTGCGGCGGACCCGGCTGGAAGCTGGCTGGTGCTGGAAGCAGTGGAGGCGGCCGAGGGGCCAGGCGCTTGGGGGGCCGACACGCTCAACGAGGCCCTGAACCTGTTGGCCCGGCTGCACGAGCGCTTCTGGGGGCTGGCCGACGACCTGGTGGCGTACCCGTGGCTGGCGCGGCCGCTGACCCTGGATTTTGAGGTGCACGTGTATGCGGCGGCGCAGGCGCTGGGCGAGATGGTGCGGGATGAGTGGCCGCCGCTGATCGCCCGCTCGCCGCACATCCTGGGCACGCTGGGGCAAATCATCTCGCAGGCCGACCGGGTGGCGGCGCCGCTGCGGGCCGAACCATTCACCCTGCTGCACGGCGACTTTTGGGCCGGCAACATCGTGCGGGATGAAGAAGGGGACATGGTGGTGCTGGACTGGCAACTGGCGGGACTGGGGCCGGGCGTGCTGGACGTGGTGGCGATGTGCAAGACGACGGCGTGGATGACGGGCGAACTGCCTATGGAAGAGGAAAAGGCGGCCGCGCGCTACCGGCGCGAGGTGGCCCGGCTGCTGGAGCAGCGTTGGTCGAACGCGGCCTGGGCCGAGCTGTGGGACCATGCCTTGCTGTGGCGGTTTATGCAGGAGATGCTCACCTGGGTGGTGAGCGTGCCGCGCGAGGAATTTGAGGCGCGCGAGCAGGCGTATGAGGACATCTGGCTGCGGCCGGTGCTGGACGCGGCGGGGCGGCGGCTGGCGGCGGTGACAATGTGATTATCCCCTATGTTAATTATTGACGCTCACGAAGATTTAGCCTGGAATGCCTTGACCTTTGGCCGCGATTACTCGCGGGCCGTGGCCGAGACGCGCGCGGCGGAGAACGGTGGGCCGGCCGTGCAGCGCAACGGCAATACGCTCATCGGGCTGCCGGATTTGCTGCGCGGACAGGTGGCGGTGGTGTTTGGGACCCTGTTTGTTTCGCCGGCCAAGCAGCAGAGCGGGGCGTGGGATGCGCAAGCCTACACCGATGCCGAGAGCGCGCACCGGCTGGCCCAGGCGCAACTCGATTACTATCGCCGGCTGGCGGACGAGCACGAGACCTTTACGCTGATTGAGACGCAGGGCGACCTGACGCGGGTGCTCACTTCGTGGGAAGCGCCGGCCGAGGCGGCGCGGCGGGTGGGGCTAGTGCCCCTGATGGAGGGGGCCGACCCGATCCGCACGCCGGAGGAAGTTGAAGACTGGCAGGCGCGGGGCGTGCGCATCGTGGGGCTGGCGTGGTCGGGGACGCGCTATGCGGGGGGCACGGGAGAGCCAGGGCCGCTGACGCCGGAGGGGCGGCGGCTGGTGGAACTGATGTCGGACCTGGGGCTAATCCTGGACCTGTCGCACGCGTCGGACGAGAGCTTCAACCAGGCGCTGGACCGGTTCCAGGGGACGGTGATCGTCTCGCACGCCAACTGCCGGGCGCTGATGAAGGGCTTCTCGCGGCCGGAGCGGATGCTGACCGACGAGATGATCCGGCGGCTGGCGGAGGCGGGCGGGGTGATGGGCGTGGTGCCCTACAACCGGTTCCTGAAGCCTGACTGGCAGCCCACCGACGGCAAGGACAGCGTGACCCTGGCGGACGTGGCAGCGATGATCGACCACATCTGCCAGGTGACGGGCAGCGCCGCGCATGCCGCGATTGGGTCCGACTTTGACGGGGGGTTTGGGGTGGAGCGGGTGCCCAAGGAGATCGACACGGTGGCGGACCTGCAAAAGCTGGGCGGGGTGCTGCGCGAGCGGGGGTACGCCGAGGGGGACGTGGCCGGCATCCTGGGCCAAAACTGGGTTCGGGTGCTGCGCCAGGGCCTGCCGGCATGAGCTTGAGCGGCGCGCCCGCCGACCCGCCCGGGGGCCTGCCTGCCCAACCGCCGCGGCAGGTCGAGCCCGAACCGGCTCCAGCGAGGCGGGCCCAGCCCACGCCCTTGCCGGCGGTGAACGGCGCCACACCCGAGCCCGCGCTGTCCGTCAACGGCGCCGCATCGGTGCGGCCAGCCCCCGCGCCGGAACGACCCAACCTGAACAACAGCCGGCTGGCGCGTTTTGGGGTGGGGACGGTGGTGGCCGGGTTTTTTGTGTTTGTGATCGGCATCTTCCCTGAGATCATCCGGCTGTCGATTACGCCGGGGATTGGGCTGCTGCAAATCCTGCTGCTGCTGCTGGGAGCGACGGTGATGACGCTGGGGGCCTACACCTACGCCTACGCCACGCGGCACCGGGCGATGCCGCGCCGGCTGCGCGAGGACATTGGGCTGCGGCTGATGGCGACGGGATTGGTGATCGCCTACGGGGCGGGGTTTGCGGACGTGCTGGGCATCGGCAGCCACTACGGGGCAGAGCGCCCGCTGCTGGGACTGCTGCAAGCCAGCGGGATCGCGCTGGGGTTTCTGATGACGATTGTGGGGATATTGATGTACGCGCGGCGGTAAGCGGAACGCGCGGCGTGGGAATCACATTTCGCTGCAGGAGGCCCATCCTTGCCTATCCATTCGGGGAGCCAATACCTTGTGGCCGTCGTCGGCGCCGGGCCGGCGGGGCTGTTTGCGGCGCGGCAGTTCGCGCTGGCGGGCGCGCACGTGGCGCTGTTCAATCGCGACATCAAGCCCGGCGGCCTGGCTGAATACGGAATCTACCCGGACAAACACAAGATGAAAGAAGGGCTGCGCAAGCAGTTCCGCAATCTGCTAGCGATGCCGCAGATTGACTACTTCGGCTATGTGACGGTGGGGGCGGGCGGCGACCTGAGCCTGGATGACCTGCGCGCGGCCGGGTTCCAGGCGGTGCTGGTGACGGTGGGGGCGCAGGGTACCAAGTGGCTGGGGTTGCCAGGCGAGGACCTGCGTGGGGTGTATCACGCCAAGGACCTGGTCTATCACTACAACAAACTGCCACCCTACAGCACCCAGGAGTTTGCCATTGGGCGGCGGGTGGCCATCATTGGCGTGGGCAACGTGATGCTCGATATCGCCCACTGGCTGGTGCACGACTTGAAGGTGGACGAGGTGGTGGCGGTGGCGCGGCGCGGCCCGGCGGAGGTGAAATTCGACAAGGCGGAGATGGAATACGTGGCCGCCAACCTGGACGTGACGGCGCTCGATGCCGAGTTGGAACGGGTGCGTGAACGGGTGGGGGCAGTGGGGCAGGATATCGGTCACGCCCGCACCTACATCCTGGCCGGACTGGCGGGGGCAGAGGCGCCGGTGTCGGAGACACGCTTCCGGCTGGAGTTTCTTGGTTCGCCGCACCGGATTGTGGACGACGGGGCGGGCGGGGTGGCGGGACTGGAGGTGGAGGAGACGCTGCTGGTGGCGGCGGGCAACGACACCAAGGCCAAGGGCACGGGCACCTTCCGCGTCATCCCAGCCGATACGGTGGTGTTCGCCATCGGTGACAAGGTGGATGAGACTTTTGGCTTGCCGGTAAAGTGGAACGCATTTGTGAAGCACCCGGAGCCGCGCTTCCCGGTGGCAGGGCTGAGCTATGAAGCCTACGACCCGGAAGCGAACGCGCCGGTGGAGGGGGTGTTTGTGGCCGGGTGGTCGCGCGAGGCGAGCACGGGGCTGGTGGGGGCGGCGCGCAAAGACGGCACGAACGGGGCGGAAGCGGTGAAGCAATATCTGGAGACGCTGCCGCCGCTCGGGGCCGCGGACTATGATGCGCTGTGCGCGAAGCTAAGGGCACGCCACAAGCCTGTCATCAGCAAGGCCGACTGGCTGCGGCTGGAGGCGGCTGAGGACGCCGAGGCCAAGCGGCTGGGGCTGGCGGAATTTAAGTTCGCGACGGATGAGGAGATGCTGCAGGCGATGGGGCGCGTATAGGCATTCTCGATTTGGTGTAGGGATGCGAATTTTGACGGTGGATGTGGGGACGGGAACGCAGGACATCTTCCTGTACGACTCGGACCTGGACATCGAGAACGGTTACAAGCTGGTGGTGCCATCGCCGACGATGATGGTGAACCGGCGGTTGAAGCAGGCGACGGCGCGGCGCGAGGCGGTGCTGCTGACGGGGTACTTGATGGGGGGCGGCCCGAGCCAGTGGGCGGCGCGCGACCACGTGCGCGCGGGAGGAACCCTGTACGCGACGCCAGCCGCGGCCCGAACTTTCAACGACGATCTGGCGTATGTAGAGCACGACATGGGGGTGCGGGTGGTGGGAGAGGACGAGGCCCGCGCCCTGGACGGCGGCGTGACGCGGCTGGAGCTGAAGGACTTCGACTATCCGCTGATCGCCCGCGCGTTTGCCGATTTCGGGGTTGAACTGGCGGTGGATGCCGCAGCCGTGGCGGTGTTTGACCACGGGGACTCGCCGCCCGGATATTCCGACCGGCAATTCCGCTTCGATTACCTGGACGAGGTCTGCCGGCGGGCGGCGGGGCGCGGGCCGGCGGACCAGTTGGCGGCGTTTGCGCACCCGGCGGAGGCCATCCCGGCGAGCATGACGCGGCTGCGGGCGGTGGCCGAGGCGGCGCGGGCGCAGGGGGTGGAGGCGCCGCTGCTGGTGATGGACACGGCCCCGGCGGCGGTGCTGGGGGCGCTGCTGGACGCACGCGTGGGGGCAGCGATGACGGAGGGAGCGCTGGTGGGCAACATCGGCAATTTTCATTGCCTGGTGTTTCGGCTGGGGGAAGGGGGGATCGAAGGGCTGTTTGAGCACCACACCGGCGAGGTGACGCGCGACCGGCTGGACGGACTGACGAGCGCGCTGGCGCAGGGCACGCTGCGGCACGCGGACGTGTTCGACGACATGGGACATGGGGCGCTGGTCTATCAGCCCCGGCCTATGGCGGCGCCCTACTTCCTGGCCATCACCGGGCCGCGGCGGGGGCTGCTGGCCGGTTCGGTGCACCAGCCGTACCTGGCGGTTCCGTTTGGAGATATGATGCTGGCCGGTTGTTTTGGTTTGCTGCGGGCGGCCGCGGGATTGTGGCCTGACCTGGGACCAGCGCTCCGGCGGTCGCTGGCGGGGGCGGCGGGGGGCGCGCCGTGGGAAGCAGGATAGCGGACCTGACCTGACCGCAAAGGACGCTAAGACAGACTGGTGAGGGGCAGTGCGGGCCGTGGCGGTGCATTTCGGCGGGCGGGAGTGGCACATGTTAAGACAACAGGGCAAGCTGAGTTTGATGCTGATAGTGGTATTGGCGCTGACCGCAGCGTGCGGCATGCTGGACCGGACGCCGCCGACGGCGACGCCGCTGCCGACACCCGACGCAGCGACGCGCCAGTTGAGCGTGTTTGAGGCGGCCTGGACCGCTGTGCGCGACCGCTATGTGCGGCCCGACTACGACGGGGTGGACTGGGAGGCGGTGGGCGACGAGTACCGCGCGCAGATCGAGGCCGGGCTGAGCGAGGCGGAATTCGTGGCTGCCATGGAGGCGATGCTGGCGGAGTTGCCTGGCAGCCAGGCCGCCTACCAGACGCGCGCCGAGCGCCTGGCGGAAGAGACCAGCGACACGACGACCTATCACGGCATTGGGGCATTCATCGCCTTTCGCGACCTGCCGGAGCCGCACATCGTCATCCTGGCAGTGATTGGCGGGTCGCCAGCCGAGACGGCCGGCCTGGAAACGCACGACAGCATCTACGCGGTGAACGGCGAGGCGATCACGCTGGAGGACGAGGCATCACCGGCCGACCGCATCCGCGGCCTGCCCGACAGCAGCGTGACCCTGACGATCAACACGCCGGGGCTGGGGCGGCGCGATGTGACGCTGCAACGGGGGGAGATTCGCGCCACGGATGTGCTGCGCGGCGGGCTGCTGACCGCCTTGGACGTGGCCTACTACCGCGTCCCGGTGGTGGCGACGGCGTCGGTGGCGCAGAACATCTCAGCCGACCTGGCCCAGATCGCGGCCGACACCGAGTTGAACGGCATCATCCTGGACCTGCGGGTGGCGCGCTCGAGCAGTACCTGGCCGCTGGCGGAGATGCTGACCCTGTTTGGCAACGGCGCGATGGGCGAGTTCTACGACCGTGATGGCGCGGAGCCGGTAGAGGTGACCGGCCAGACAGTGGGCGATTCGCAATCGGTGCCGCTGGTGGTGTTGACCGGCCCGGACACGGAGGGCACGCCGGAGATCTTCGCGGCCGCACTGCAGGCCTCCGGGCGGGCGATTGTGATCGGCCAGGACACGCCCGGCTCGGTGCAGGGCTTCGCGGAGATTGCGCTGCCGGACGGCTCGCGGATGTTCCTGGCGACCTCGTCGTACCGGACGACGACGGGGGTGGACCTGGCGGCGATCGGCGTGACGCCGGATGTGGTGATCGACGCGGACTGGGACAGCTTCACGACCACGGACGACCCGGTGATCGAGGCGGCGCTGGCGTACATACTGGCCCAGGGCAGGTGAGGCGGTGTGCAGTGGGCCCCTTCCGCGAAGAAGGGGCCTTTTTCTTTGGGTAGAAGGAGCGCGCAATGTGCAGTGCGGAGCATGAGGGGCGCACGATCAGTTTTCGGGATTTCTTCACCAATTGGCAGCAGCCGATGCCGCTGCCCGAGAAGGTGAACAAGACGGCCCGGAACCTGTGGCGGCAGGTGGTGCTGCGCCAACCCTGCTGCGGCCACGACGGCGAGCCCGGCTGTTGAGCGGCGCCGCCCATCGACGCCGGGAGCGTTGACGAGCTAGCAGGCAGTCGGCAGTAGACGGAAAGCAGCCGGCAGACGAAGCATGTCCATCCGCGCAGAATACGAGGCGCACGGGCCCGCGGAATACTACCGGCGGCACGGGGCGCACTACCGCAACCCGCATGAACAGCAGGTGCGAAGCGCCCTGCATGCCGCCGTGAAGGCGTGGGCGCTGGACCTGAGGCACGTGCTGGACCTGGCGTGCGGCAGCGGGGAGGCGACGCTGGCCTTGTGGGAGGCGGGGGCAGCGCGGGTGGATGGGGTGGACCCGTACACGGCGGCGGCTTACGTGGAGCGGACGGGGCAGGCGGCAGAGACCCTGAGCTTTGAGGCGGTGGCGGCGGGCGCGCTGGAGGGGCGGCGGTACAGCCTGATCGTGTGCAGCTATGCCCTGCACTTGCTGGAAGAATCGCGGCTGCCGCAGGTGGCCTACCAACTGAGCCGCGCGGCGCCGGGGCTGCTGGTGCTCACGCCGCACAAGCGCCCGCAACTTCGGGAGGCATGGGGGTGGCGGCTGAGGGAGGAGCAGGTGGTGGAGCGGGTGCGGGCGCGGCTGTACGCCTCGCCGATAGATGTATAATACATACATCTATCGGGCAGGAGGCGGCGATGACGGATAACATGGTGCGGACCCAGGTGTATCTGCCGCGTGCGACCTATGAGGCGCTGCGGGCCCGCAGCGCGGCGCAGGGGCTGACGCTGGCGGAACAGGTCCGCGCGGCGCTGGAGGATTATCTGCTGCGGAAGGAACAGGTCGAAGGTGAAGGACCACCGCTGCCACCGGATGATCCGATCTTCAAGTTAATGGGTGCTGTAGACAGCGGCATTGACGATTTGGGATTCAACCACGATCACTACCTGTACGGCGCGCCGAAGCGCGAGCGGCCATTACGGGTTAAGGAAGCCGCGCCAACGCCGCGGCGCCGCCGGCGCAAGGCCAAATGAGAGTGCTGGCGGATTCGGCAGCCTGGCTGGCCGTTTACGACCGGCGCGACCCGGACCATGACAACTGTGTGGGCTTGCTAAATCAATGGGCCCGGCAGCGGGCCGCGGTTTTCGTGACCGACTATATTTTGGACGAGACGTTGACGCTCATTCTGTCACGCATTGGCCACCGCCACGCCGTGAACTTTGGTCAACGGTTGTTGAAGTCACAACTCATTCATATTGTTCGGCTCGATCAAAAGAACTGGAACGGGGCCTGGCAGATGTTCCAGCAGTATGACGACAAGGACTTCTCGTTCACCGACTGCACGAGTTTTGTGGTCATGCGCGAACTGCATTTGGCCGATGCGTTTACGTTCGATCATCACTTTGAGCAGATGGGATTCAGAATGTGGCCACGGTAGAGAACACTTCAACGAAGCTGGTGGAGCGCCTGGCGCGCGGGCCGCTGCTGGCGGACGGCGCGATGGGCACGATGCTGCATGCGCGGGGTGTGGCGTTTGACCACAGCTTCGACGCGCTGAACCTGACACAGCCGGCGGTGGTGGCCGAGACCCACCGCGCCTATATTGATGCGGGCGCCGACCTGATCGTCACCAACACCTTTGGGGCCAACCGCTATAAGCTGGCCCAGCACGGGCTGGCCGGGCGGGTGGCCGAGGTCAACGCCGCGGCGGTGAGCCTGGCGCGGCGGGTGGTGGAGGCGTCGTTCAAGGACGTGCTCATCGCGGGGGATGTGGGGCCGCTGGGGGTGCGGTTGGCGCCGTTTGGCCGGGTGAAGCCGGAGCAGGCCTACGCCGCTTTCCTGGAACAGATCAGCGCGCTGGTGCAGGCGGGGGTGGACCTGATTCTGATTGAGACGATGAGTGACCTGTTTGAGGTCGCCGAGGCGGTGCGGTCGGCGCGGGCGGCGGGCGCGCCAGCGGTGGCGGCGACGATGACCTTTACGCGCGACGACCGCACCCTGCTGGGCGACAGCCCGGCCAAGGTGGGCGCGGCGTTGGCGGCCACGGGGGCCGACCTGATCGGCGTGAACTGCTCGGGCGGGCCGGCGCAGGTGCTGCGGTTGTTGGGCGCGGTGCGGCTGG
Organism: uncultured Anaerolineales bacterium; assembly: GCA_964497615.1. Classification (GTDB taxonomy): domain Bacteria; phylum Chloroflexota; class Anaerolineae; order Anaerolineales; family UBA6663; genus CAZCEC01. The sequence continues at coordinate 32,535 of CAZCEC010000013.1, forward strand.
CAGCGCCGGAGGCCAGGCTGTGGGTGAAGCCGAATGCTGGCTGGCCCGAGCACGTGGGCGGGCGCATCATGTACCCGGCCACGGCGGCCTATTTCGGTGAGTATGCGGCGGCGTTCGCGGAGGCGGGGGCGAGCGTGGTGGGCGGGTGCTGCGGGACGACCCCGGCGCACATTGCCGCGATGCGGGCGGCCCTGGACGCGCCCCCGCGCGCCAGGGCCGCCCGCGCGGCCATCCAGGCCCTGGACGCAGACCGGGTTGAGGAGCACCCGAGCGCCGATGGGCCGACGCGGCTGGCGCAGAGGCTGGCGGCGGGGGAGTTTGTGGTGGGGGTGGAGATGGACCCGCCGCGCGGGTTCAGCACCCACAAACTGCTGGCGGGGGCGCACCTGCTGGCGGAAGCGGGCGCGGATGTGATCAACGTGGCGGATTCGCCCATGGCGCGGATGCGGATGTCGGCCTGGGCGGTGGCGCACCTGGTGCAGCGCGAGGTGGGGGTGGAGACGGTGCTGCACTTCCCCACGCGCGGGCGCAACTTGCTGCGGGTGCAGGGCGACTTGCTGGCCGCGCACGCGCTGGGGGTGCGCAATGTGTTTGTGGTGATGGGTGACCCCACGTCGATCGGCGATTACCCGACGGCGATGGACAATTACGACGTGGTGCCGTCAGGGCTGATCAAGCTCATCAAGCAGGGCTTCAATGCCGGAGTGGACCACGCGGGGGCGGGCATTGGGCAGCCGACCTCGTTCCTGGTGGGGTGCGCCGTGAACCTGGCCGCCGCCGACCCGGACAAGGAAGTGCGCACCCTGCGCCGGAAGATCGAGGCGGGGGCGGACTTTGCGCTGACGCAGCCGGTGTATGAGGCCGAGCTGGCGCGCGATTTTGTGGCGCGGTACGAGGCCGCGCACGGGGCGCTGCGGCTGCCCCTGCTGGTGGGGGTGCTGCCGCTGTTCAACGCTCGCCATGCCGCTTTTCTGCACAACGAGGTGCCGGGGATCACCATCCCGGAGGCGCTACAGGCGCGGATGGCGGCGGCGGGGGAGGCGGGGCCAGCGGAGGGGGTGCGGCTGGCGGTGGCGCTGCTGGCCGAATTGCGCGATGTGGTGCAGGGGGCGTACTTGATGCCGCCGTTTGGGCGGTATGACCTGGCGGCGGAGATTCTGGATAGTGTCAGGACAAGGGCGGGAGTCTAGCGGCCCACAGGCCGTGGACACAGCGCGGAGACAGGCCATCTGTTCGGATTGGCGTAGCTTGGCCCTTTACGGGCCGGACCGCGGCCATAACCCCGCAAGGGGGCGCTTCGCAGAGGCCGCGCCTACGATTGTCCCGACCAGGGCATCTGACCCGGCACTATGGCCGTTGCCGGCTGGGCAAGAGCGCCCCAAGGAGGCCCACCGCACACCCAATGATCGCGCCCAGCACCACCACCGCCAACCCCAGGGCCGTCACCCAATAGCCGGGCTCGATCTGGACGGCATCGCCGGCCAGGCCGCTGAAGATGCCGAGCGATTGCTCGAGTTCCTCTTGGGCGGCGGTGTAGCTGGTGTAGAGGACGAGCAGCGGAATGGCGGCGATCACGCCCAGCAGGCCCACCACAGCCAGGGCCAGCCAGCCCACGAAGACCGGGATGCGCCGCCAGGCGGACAACGGGACCACGCTGAGAGCAATCCCCAGACATCCCAGCCCCAGGAACGGCACAAGATAGAGCAGAGCCAGGCTTTGGCCCTGCGGGCCAGGCTGCGCGGCCAGGGCCAGGCCGCTGTAGGGCGTGCCGGCGCAGGACGCCCACGGCATGAGAAAGCCGATCATCGCCAGCAGCGCGCCGAGCATGGACAAGCCGCCGCCGGCGATGGGGCCGCCGCGGCTGGCAAGGGTCTTGGGGGTGAGAAAAGGCTCGGGCGGCTGGGGAGCGGGCATAGCGGCCTCTCAGGCGCGGGCCAACAATGAAAATGGGGTTCGGAACGCGGACGGTGACCGGGTTCCGAACCCCATGGGCGGTGCGTGAGGCGAGTTGAGCTAGAAGCCCAGGGCGGCGGCGATAGTCGGCCAGGCCACGTAGGCGACGCCGGCCAGGCAGGCACACAGCAGCAGACAGCCGCAGCCAATGCCGACGTACATCGGCGTGTTGTTCTTCTTGGGCGCGGGGGCCGCGGGCGGCGGCGCAGGTGGGGGCATGGGCGGGGGCGTTGGCTCCGGCATAGGCGCGGGAGCGGGTGCGGCCATGCCGCCGGTGACGTCGCCGCTGCTGTATATCGGCTCGGCCATGGTGGGCGGGGCGGCGGGCTCGGGCATGGGCGGCGGCTCGGGCTCGGGCATGACGGGTGGGGCGGTGGGCGGCTCGGCCGCGGGCCGCATGGGCGGCGGCGCGGAGGCTACCACCGTGGCGCCGGCATCAGCCATGTAGCTGAAATCGAGCACAATGGTTTCGCCCAGGCCCACCACGTCGCCGGCGTTGAGCAGCTTGGGGCTGATGAGACGCTGGCCGTTGACGAAGGTGCCGTTGGTGCTGGCCAGATCTTCAATGAGGTAACCGCCCGACTGGGCGGTGAGGCGGGCGTGGTTGCGCGACACCTCGGCGTCGTTGATGACCAAATCGTTGCTCACATCGCGGCCGATGGTGAGCATGTCCTTGACCAACTCGAGGATTTTGCCCGGCACTGGCCCCTGGCGCACAGTGAGCCGATAACTGCCCGATGACTGCATATGGCCTCCTTAGCGCGATTGCGCGCTATGTCTAGCTGGGAGTAATGCTCGGAGTATAGACAAACTGGGCCGGGAGCGCAACTGGGAGAAAAGGCCGTTCATTGCCCGGCTATGGCTGCCGGGACCTCGGCTGTGGCCTACTTCAGGGATGTCAGAATCTGTTTGATTTCGCCCAAGTGGTAGGCGCAGTGGGCGACAAGCATGACGTAGGCGCCGACGCCGTCAGCGGGCCATTCCTGGCGCTGTTCGAGGCGGCTCATCACGGTGGTGTAGGCGGCACGGAGATCGGCGCGGAGCCGGTCCCAGGCGGCCTCGTCCACCTCCTGGTTCGTCCAACTGCCGGCCCAATCGGCCTGGGGATGCTCGCCGCGTTCGAAGGCGTTGTGCAAGTTGACGATGAACAAGACGTGGTTGGTGTGGGAAGCCACGGTCTCGTTGCCGGGGCGCAGGCGGGCGGAGGCGGTGGCGGCATCTACCTGGCCGAGGGTGCCCAGCAGGCCGGATTGGCCGTTGTCGAGGATGTAGCCGTGCGGGGCACCGGTGACGCCGAACACCTCTGGCAGCAGGGTGAGCAGGGACTGCTGGAAGACTTCGCCTTTGATCATGGGGTCTCCTGGGAGGCCGCGGCGGGCGGAAGGGGCATGCCAAACATGATCCGGTGGCCGTCGATGGTCTGGAGGGCGAACTCGCGCCGGCCCCAGGGCTCGTCGCGCAGGGGCTTGAGGATGCGCGCGCCTTTGGCGGCGACCGCGGCGTGGTAGGTGTCAATATCGTCCACGGTGAGGTAGGCGAAGTAGGAGTGGTCGCCCAACTGAGCGGGGGGCAGGGCGTCGGGGCAGTGGCCGGCGCGGATGACGCAGGCGCCGCGAACGTAGACGCGCCAGCCAGGGTCGCCCAGTTCGTGGAGGGTGAAGCCGAGCACGTCGCGGTAGTAGGCGGCGGAGATCTCGAGGTTGGGAACGGCCAGCACGAAGTCGGCGGCGGTGATCATGGGCCGGCGACGGATGTGGCGCGGGTGGCGGCGGGCTTGGCGAGGCGCATGGCCTCATCGGCCAGGGCCAGCAGCGCGTCGGCAGATTGGCCCGGCTCGAAGGCGGCGCAGCCAATGCTGAGGCTGACGCCGTCGTCGGGGCCGAAGGCAGCCCGCACGGCGGCGTGGAGCTTGTCGGCCACGGCCTCGGCGCGGTAGGCGTTGGTCTCCGGCAAGATGATGATGAATTCATCGCCGCCATAGCGGGCCACGGTGTCGCTGGCGCGGAGCTGTTCGCGCAGGAGGCCGGCAAGGATGCGCAGCAGCATGTCGCCCTTGGCGTGGCCGTGGCGGTCGTTGTAGCGCTTGAAGTCGTTCACATCCAGTCTGAGGACCGAGAGCGCGCGGCGATAGCGCTCGGCGCGGGCCAGCTCCAGCGCCAGGAGTTCATCACAGCGGCGGCGGTTGACGAGGCCGGTGAGGGCGTCGGTGATGGCCTGGTGCGCCAGTTCGGCGCGGAGGCGGAGGTTCTCCTGCAGCAGGAGATATTGCCGGCCCAGCACCACCAGCGCAATGACCAGGGTGCCGGCCAGGCCCGTGAGCCCGAGCGCCAGCCGGGCCGTCGAGATCGTCTGGCTGGCTTCGGGGCGCGCGCCCATCATCCAGCCTGCATAGAGCAGGATGGCTAGGACCACTGCGCTAAGGACAAGCTGGCCCACTCGACGCATGCCTGGAACCATAGGATACCGCGCAAGGAGAGAAAAAGAAAGAGAAAGAGACGAAGGCGCGAATCAGCGGCGCAACGGTGTGGCGCAGCCTTACTTCTTCCCTTTGCCCGCTGGCGCGCCACGGCGTCGCTGCCGGACCGTTTTCCAAAACTCGGCGTGCGGCACGCCCTGGCCCTCCTGGACGCTTTGGCGTGATTCTTCGAGCAGAGCCTGGAAGCGTGGGGAGTGGGCGAGGATGAGGTGCTCCAGGGCGTTAGCTGGTTTGGGAGGCATTGACCGCGCCATCCTTCCCTTTGGCCTTGACTACCACCTTCAGCCCCTTGACGCGCTCCACAATCACGGTCTGGCCGGGGACGAGCGGGCCAGCCTCGCCCTCGGCGGGGATGGCGGACCACAGTTCGCCCGCCACCTGGACGGAATCGGGCGTGCGCACTTCGCCCTCCTGGCCGGTCAGGGCCTCTACGCCGACGGCGATGGGCCGGCGCTGGGCGCGCAGGGCGAAGGTCATCAGCGCGATGACGGCGGCGGCCAGCACCAGGGAGGTGCCCACCACCAGCGGCACGCTGACGCGGAAGAAGTCGGGCGTGCCGGGCGAATTGAACAGCACCAGCGCGCCGACGATGAGTGAGCCGATGCCGGCGGCGGCGAGGCCGCCGTGGGTGGGGGCGTTGACCTCCATAACGAACAGGACAAAGGCCAGGGCGACGAAGATGAGGCCGAACCAGTTGACGGGCAGCACGCCCAACCCATAGAAGGCCAGCAACAGGCATACCACACCCAGGAAGCCGGCCACCCAGCCGCCGGGGCTGGAGAGTTCGTTGAGGATGAGCAGGGGGCCGAGCGAGAGCAGCAAGAAGACGACGTTAGGATTGGTGAGTAACTCAAGCAATTGCTCGATAAAGCTCATGGGCACGTCGCGGATGGTGAGGCCGCTGGTGCGCAGGGTCAGGGGCGCGTCGCGGACGGTGACGGTGAAGCCATCCAACTGCCGCAGGAGGTCGGAGACGTCGGCGGCCAGGAAGTCCACCATGCCCACTGCAAAGGCCTCGGCGGCGGTGGCGGCGCGGGCCTCCTCGATGGTGGCCTCGGCCAGGGCGATGGCCTCCGGCGGGCGGTGGGCGGCCAGCGAGCGGACGTGGGCCTTCAGGTCTTCCTTGAGCTTGGTCTCGATGGTGGAGTCCAGGTCTTCGCCCTGACCGCCGACGGGGCTGGCCGCGCCGATGACGGTCTCGGGGGCCATGGCGGCCGCATGCCCGGCCAGGGTGATGACGGTGCCGGCGCTGCCGGCGGTGGCGTTGCGGGGCGAGACGTAGACGACGACGGGCACGGCGCTGGCGCGGATCTGGGCGACGAGGGCGTCCATGATGTCGATCTGGCCGCCGGGGGTGTTGAGTTGGAGGATGACCAGCGCAGCGTTATCGCGCTCGGCGCGGCCTAGGCCGCGCTCCAGGTAAAGGGAGTGGACGGCGGTGAGGGGGCCGTCGATGGTGAGGGCCAGCACGCCCCCGGACTGCGCGGCCGCGCCGCCGGCCAGGGTGAAGGCAAGGATGAGCGCCAGCCAAAGTGACGAAAAGACCCGCGTAATTCTTAGCATTGTCTGCACCTGTCGCTACCAGCGCCTGGGTGGAGCCGGAACAACTCCACCGGGTGCATGAATTATACTTGACGCATGCCCACGCCTTTCACCCATCTGGCGACGGCGCCGGAGATTCTGGCTGCGCCGGAGATGCCGGCAGCAGTGCATGCCGCGCTGAGGGCCGAGTACCCGGCGTTCCTGCTGGGCAATATCGCGCCGGATGTGCAGACGGTCTCGGGCCAATCGCGCCAGGCGACACATTTCTTCCCGGTGCCGCTGAACGGCGCGCCGCCCGCCGAACGGCAGATGCTGGCGCGCCACCGCCGGCTGGCCCGCCGGGGCGAATTGCGGCCGGCGCAGGCCGCGTTCCTGGCCGGGTACATCGCGCACCTGGTGCTGGACCAGCGCTGGGTAGGCGAAATCTTCGAGCCGGTGTTCGGGCCCCGGCAGACGTGGGACGTCTTTCGCGAGCGGCTGTACCTGCACAATGTGCTGCGGGCGCACTGGGACGCGGACGACCTGGCCCGGCTGCCATCCGCCCTGGATGATGCGCTGCGCGGCGCGCGGCCCGACCATTGGCTGCCGTTCGTGGACGATGCCCACTTGCTCACCTGGCGCGATTTGGTGGCCGACCAGCTTGGCCCAGGCGCGGGCCGGACGGTGGAGGTGTTTGCGCAGCGCATGGGAGCAGACGCGGAAGCGCTGCGGGCGCTGCTGGCCTCGCCGGACGAGCTTGAGCGCCGCCTGTTTGTGCACATGCCCACCGGGGCGCTGGAGCGCTACCGGACCGGAGCCGTCACGGCCGCGGCGGCGGCGATTGGGGACTATTGGTTATAATCCACCCCCATGCGCATCTATATCACCGGCCACCGGGGGCAATTGGGACGCGCGCTGATGGCGCGGCTGCCCGAGGCCGCGGGGGGCGACCTGCCCGAATTGGATATCACCAACCCGGCTTCGATTGACGCCGCCGTGGCCGAGGCCGCGCCCGACCTCATCATCCACTGCGCGGCGCTGACGGACGTGGAAGGGGCGGCGCGCGACCCGGCGCTGGCGTACCGCATCAACGGGTTGGGCACGCAGAACGTGGCGCTGGCGGCGGCGCGGGCGGGGGCGGCGCTGGTGTACATCAGCACGAACGAGGTCTTCAGCGGCGCGGGCGACCGGCCTTATTCCGAATTCGACAGCACCGGCCCGATCAACCCGTATGCGCGCTCCAAGGCGGCCGGCGAATGGTTCGCGACGCACCTGCTCAACCGGTTCTACATCGTGCGGACGGCGTGGCTGTCGGCGCGGGGCGGGCGCAACTTTGTGCACCGCATCCTGGAGATTGCGCGCTCCGGCCAGCCGCTGCGCGTGGTCACCGATGAGGTAGCTAATCCTACCTTTGTGGATGACCTGGCGGATGCGCTAGTGAAGCTGATTGGCACCGGGCGCTACGGCATCTATCACCTGACCAATAGCGGCCACTGCTCGCGTTACGATTACGCCCGCCGCATCCTGGCGCTGGCGGGGGTGGCAGGCGCGGAGGTGAAGCCCATCACCCTGGCCGACTATCCGCGCGCCTCCACGCCGCCGCCCTTCGCGCCGCTGGCCAACACCGCTGCCGCCGCCCTGGGCATCACCCTGCGGTCGTGGGAAGAGGCTCTCGCTGACTTCCTAAACCAGACCTGAGTCCCCTGAGTCCCTGGAATAAGGGACTCAGGGGACTTGGGGGACTCCCCGTGGACTCGCCCCTGGCATCGGTCATCATCCCCAACTGGAACGGCGCGGCGCACCTGCCGGTGTGCCTGGAGGCGCTGCGGGCGCAGAGTTGCCGCGACTTCGAAGTGATCGTGGCCGACAACGCTTCCACCGACGGGTCGCGGGAGCTGTTGAGGCGCGACTATCCGGAGGTGCGGGTGGAGGCGCTGTCCACTAATCTGGGCTTTACCGGAGCCTGCAATGCGGGACTGCGGGCGGCGCGGGGCAGGGTGCTGATCCTGCTGAACAACGACACCGAGGCCGCGCCCGACTGGCTGGCGCAGGTGCTGGCGGCGTTTGAGCGGCACCCGGAGGCGGGCAGCGTGGCGTCGAAGATGCTGTTGTTCGACCGGCGCGACACCCTGCACGCGGCTGGAGACTACTTCACGCTGGACGGCGTGCCCGGCAACCGGGGCGTGTGGCAGAAAGATACCGGGCAGTATGCCGAGGGGCCGGTGTTTTCGGCCAACGGGGGCAGCGCCGCCTACCGCCGGGCGATGCTGGATGACGTGGGGCTGCTGGACGACGACTTCTACTTTTCGTTGGAGGATGTGGACCTGGGCTGGCGGGCGCAATTGCGCGGCTGGGCCTGCCTCTACGCGCCGCGGGCGGTGGTGTATCACAAGCTCTCGGCCACCGGCGGCGGGGTGACGCACAGCTTCTACAACGGCCGCAACTTCCTATATGTGCTCTTCAAGGATGTGCCCGGCGACTTGTGGCGGAAGTATTGGCCGCGGATGCTGCGCGCCCAGCTAAAGATCACGGGCGAGGCGCTGGGGGCGTGGCGCGGGCGCGAGGCGCGGGCGCGGCTGCGGGGGCAAGCCGCGGGGCTGCTGGGGGCGCCGCGCATGCTGCGCAAGCGGGGGGTGGTGCAGCGCGGGCGCAAGGTCTCGCTGGCGTATCTGGAGGCGCTGCTGGACGCGCCGGCAGAAGCAGCGGGTGAATAGCGCTCGCGCCTATGGTAGACTTCCGGCCAGATGTTCCTCTCCATCATTATTCCCGCGCACAATGAAGAGCGGCGCCTGCCGCCGTCGCTCAAAGCCATTGACGCCTACCTCAACCAGCAGAGCTACGAGAGCGAGGTGCTGGTGGTGGAGAACGGCAGCCAGGACCTGACGGCCGTGGTGTCGGAGGCGTTCGCGGCCGATCACGCGCGCGTGCGGGTGCTGCGCGAGGGCGGGCGCGGCAAGGGGCTGGCGGTGCGGCGGGGGATGCTGGAGGCGGCCGGTGAGTATCGCTTTATCTGCGACGCCGACCTGTCCATGCCGATCACCGAACTGCACAAGTTCCTGCCGCCAGTGCGGGCCGGATACGATGTAGCCATCGGGTCGCGGGAGGGGCCGGGGGCGCGGCGCTTCAACGAGCCAGCCTTCCGGCACATCCAGGGGCGCGTGTTTAGCAACCTGGTCAAGATTTTCGCCATGCCGGGGTTCGAGGACACGCAGTGCGGGTTCAAGTGCTTCCACGCGCCCGCGGCGGCGGACCTGTTCAGCGTGCAGCAGTTCGACGGGATGAGCTTCGACGTGGAAGTGCTGTATATCGCCCGCAAGCGCGGCTACAAGATCGTGGAAGTGCCGATTGACTGGTACTACCGGTCGGAGAGCCGGGTGCACCCGATCCTGGATCCGCTGCGGATGCTGTTCGACATCATGGCCATCCGCGGGCGGTGGTACAGCGGGCGCTATGCGCGGCGCGCGGCGGCGGGCGCGAAGCCGGGCGGTGCGGCATGACGGGGCCGAGCCTGCGGTTTGAGCGCCGGCTGCGGCGCGAAGGGCTGGCCCTGGTGGCTGGGATTGACGAAGTGGGCCGCGGGGCGTGGGCGGGGCCGGTGGTGGCGGCGGCGGTGATCCTGCCGCTGGACCGGCCGCGGCTGGGGGCGGCGCTGCGGGGGGTGAACGACTCCAAGCAGCTCACGGCGCGGCAGCGCGAGCGGCTGTTCGACGTGATCCAGGCGGTGGCGCTGGCAGTGGGGGTGGGCGGGGCGGGCGCGGGCGAGGTGGACCGCGACGGGGTGGCGCCGGCCACGCGGGCGGCCATGCAGCGGGCGGTGGCGATGCTGAGGGTGCCGCCCGAGGCCCTGCTGGTGGACGCGGTGGACCTGCGGGCGGAGGTGCCGCTGCCGCAGCGGGCGGTGATTCATGGGGATGCGCTGTGCCTGAGCATCGCGGCGGCATCCATCATCGCCAAGGTGAGCCGCGACCGGTGGATGCGGGCGCTGGAGGCGCGCTATCCGGGCTACGAGTTTGCGCGGCACAAGGGCTATGGCACCGCCGCGCACAGCGCCGCGCTGAAGCGGCTGGGCATCACGGACCTGCATCGGCGGAGCTATGCGCCAGTGAGGGCGCTGGCCGGGCCGGCCGATTCTGTCATGTGACATTCGTCGTGATTTGTCATGTGCTTGATCCTGATTTGCCCAAATCACATTGACTTGGCCGATCCAAACCTATACTATCCCTATGCAGCGTTCACCACGGCGGCGTTGATCCGAAGCGCTTAATCTGGTCGCTTTTCTGGGGCGCGTTCGCGCGTCCTGGATGAGACTTCGGGGAGTCAGTAGCGAAACCGGCCACCTGGGCCGGTTTCTTGTGTTAATGGGACAGAAAAGACCCCAATCAGGGTCAAGCTGATTGGGGTCCAGGGGCACTTGAGGGCGCGTGGAGGCAACCCTGGCCGTGCTATTCCTCAGTGTAGCACAGTCCAGCCGGCGGTCACAATCGAACTGAGGTCCTGGTGAAAGGGGGTTCCTATTGAGGAACGCACGGGACTGACGGAACGGCCCTGACAAGGGCGAGTTGCCAGGGCCGGGAACAAAGGCGGCATAGTCGCGCGCCTCTGTTGCGGTGCGATTATGCCAGGAACGGCTCGTCTGCACAAGGCTAATACAGCTAGACCACAGGAGATACTGACATGTTACGCAAAGTCGCGATCCTGGGCGTCCTGGCCCTGGTGTTGACGGCAGCCATCGGTTCGGCGGCCGCGCTAAATGTGAGCGGCGGTACCATCCAGGCGGGGAAAGACCTCACCGTGTGGTGCGACCCCGATGGCGTGCTCGTGACAGGTTGGGGCCTGGAAACAGACGACAATACCGTCCGGAACGTGAAGCTTGGTGGCATAGACGGGGCCTGCATCGGCGACGAAATCTTCGTCAAGGTGACAGGCGCGGGCGGCACCACGCTGTTTTACAGCGGCGCTGTAGCGGTTGCCAGTCCGAATATGACGTTTGCCTTCCCTGCGCCTTACCTGGCGCCGGAGGCAATTGAGGACCTGCACGTCTGGATTGAGGGCCCCATCGGCCAGTAATCCGACCAACTAGACGTGGAATTGGGGCGTTTCCCTCGGCCCATGCCCGACGGGGAACGCCCCAGCACCTGACGGCTATCGAGGTTCCACAGATGCGACGCATGTTGTCACTTCTCTTGCCGGCGATGGCCCTGGCCGCACTCATTTGGTTCCGACCAGTTGCGCTTGGCGGGTCAGCCTCCTACATCATTGTCAGCGGCGTCAGTATGGAACCGACATTGCACACAGGCGACCTGGCCGTGCTGCAAAAGCAGGCCGACTATGCCGAGGGCGACATTGTGGGTTTTTGGGTCGACAACAACATCGTCATCCATCGCATTGTCGGGGGCTCAGCCGGTGATGGCTATGTGGTGCAGGGGGACAACAAAACCCACCCAGATCTGTGGCAGCCGCGGCCCGAGGAGATCGCCGGCCGAATGTGGGTACGGGTGCCAGGTGCCGGCCGGATACTGGGTGGTCTGCGCCGCCCCCCCCTGATCCTGGCGCTTGGGCTGGCTGCTGCGCTGGCCTTGGATGAAACTCAGAAAACAACCTCCCGGCAGCGACTCCGGCGCCTCCGCTCACGCCTGAGTCGAGGTATCGGCACGGCCCAGTCATCGGGCGGGCTGATGGATACTGTGACACTTCTGGTCAGCTTGACGCTGGTTTTGGCAGCTGTAGGAGGGTACGGGCTCTATCTGCCGATCAACAAAACGGAGGTGGTGGAACGAAGCCTTTATGAGCATACGGCCCAGTTTCAATACACAGTGCACATGGCTCGATCTGAGTTATACGCCGGTGAAGTCATCGGCCCAATTAGTCCGTCGAGTGAGGGCCTGGACACTCCTGTGTTAACCTCGTTGGCGCAGTCCATTGATCTGGACTTCGCATACGAGTTGAAGGACGCGACATTGACTGGCTTGCACGGTGAGTTGAGTGTCGCAATGCAACTGCGTGCGGGAGAAGACTGGGCAAAGACCGAATTGCTGCTCGCGCCGACTCCATTTCATGGCACCGCTACCAGCACGCGCGTGAGTTTCGACTTAGCCCAGCTTCAACCGATCAATGAAGCGTTGATGGCGCAAATCGGCTACACCCCCAGCAACTGGCAAATCTTGCTCATCCCAACGGTACGATTGACCGGCCAGATCGAAGGGCAGACTATCGATGACTCTTACACGCCGATCTTTGCGATTGAGCTCAATACGACCCGCGTGGCGCTCGACTCTCAACTGACACGCTCGGAGGCTCGGACGGTTGAAGACCAAGTGGAGCTACCCAACACCGTGCGCGCAGTGGGAATCGCCGTGCCTGTGCGAACTCTGCGGCTGGTTGGACTGATGGGCGCCTTGATCGGCGCTATAGCCCTGATCGGCCTGGGCGGAATAGTCTTTCTGGGAGTCGGCCTGAATGAATGTGGTTACATTCGGGCTCGCTATGGTCACATGTTCGTAGCCGCCGCTGATTCCAGGCTCGACACGACCCAATACGTCGAAGTGGCCTCATTTCGGGACCTGGTGCGCATCGCCCGACGGGACGGGGGCATCATCTTCCACAAGCCGCCGGAAGGCGAGGACTGGGTGTTCTTTGTGCCAGATGGGCAATTGCTCTTTACCTATCGGGTAGGCGGAACCAACGCCGAAGACTAAAACAATGCGCCGAGCCCTACTCATTGTGACGCTATTGTTATCCGTTCTCGCAGCGACCGTTGGCACGGGAGCTTCGCTGGTTGTGAATGGCGGTGCCATTCAAGTCTTTGGGTTTGCTGTTGACCTGCTCACGGCCACATCCACCGAAACGGCCACACCAATGAACGGCGGGGGCACCTCCATCGAAGCGCTTCTGACGGCGGAGGGCTACCTGGAGGGCGGGGCGGCGGGCGTGCGCGGGCGGATTTGTGTGGCGAACGTGGGCGACTGGCCGACCGAAGGGTTGGCGCTGCATGATGTCGTCGAATACAAGACCGGCGGCGGTCCATTTGTCGCCCTGCCCGGCGCAGAACTGATTATCGCGCCTGAACTGCCGCTCCCGGCGGGCGAACATGCTTGTTCTGACTATCAGATTCCCTTCAAGCCGGTGCCCGACGCGCAGTATCGCAACACCGTGCGGGTCACGATCCTCAACCACGCTGGCTGGATGCCGGGCGGGCCGCACTGCGCGGGGTCGGCGCCCTGCCCGTTCGGGCCCGAGCCTAAGGCGGATTTTGAGTTGGCGGCTGTGCCGGTCAATGAGAGTGAACTCGCCACTGATTTGCCCGCGCCGGAACTGACCGCGCCGCCTCATCCGACGGTCCGCCGCGCGACGGACACCCCGCCGCCCACCGGCACGGTCACGCCCAGCCTGGAGCCCACGGCTACGGCCACCGAGTCGCCCACGGCCACGCCGACGCACACGCACACACCAACGCCCAGCCCCACACCCACGCCGGTCCCGACCGAGACGGACACGCCGCCCAGCCCATCGCCGGTGCCAACCGCTACACCCGAATTGCCTCCGACGAAGACGTCCATCCCGCCGCCCACGAAGACCCCGATCCTGCCCCCGACCAAGACGCCCTTGCCGTCCTAGAGCGCCCGGTGCGGCCCGCACCCCCGGCGGCCAGGGGTCTGCTATACTCCCCGCGCAATGCCGGTTCACATCCTGCGCGAGAAGGCGACCGCGGCCCAATTCGCGGACATGCTGGCCGACCACACGACGATGATCAAGGTGGTGGTGGACGTGCGCCGGGGCATCCTGGCGGGCGGCGGTGACATGCACGCCGACTCTGAAAGCGTTTTGCTCGATCAGGGCAGCCTCCAAGACGATCTGTGGGGCGCGAACTGGTTCCCCGGTGAACAGCACATTGAATACGAGTCGTTGATAAACATCCGGCCACGCCTTGGCAACCGAAGCATCATGCTGCAAGACGTATCGCTTCAGCGGCAGGTGTTGACCATCGTCACGGATTTGTTGGGAGGCGTTGGATGAAAAATCTGGCTGAGAAGCGCGCTCGCTATGTGAGCGACTCAATCCCGCGCCGCCTGGGCGCACTGGCCGCCGACCTGGCGCGTGTGGCCTCGTCGGCGCGGCGCGCCGAGGCAACTGAAAGCGTCGCACTCATGCTTGACGAAAGCCGATACTTCATCGAGTGGGTGGCTGCCGAGACCGAGCCGGAAGTTGGCGCAGAATTGGTGGACATCCAAATCATGCTGACTTTGTGGCGCAGCGCCTGGCCAGAGGCGGCCCGGCACCCCAACCAGCGCACACTGCTGTCGTTCCAGGCCAAGAAGTGGTCCGATCAAGTATTGGACTATTCAGGCCTGCTGAACGCAAGCGGGTGACGGCTTGATCACCGGCGCGGGATTGGCAAACGCGGCGGCTGCGGCCTGACGGGCGGATACGGGCCGGGCACCATGGGCGTTGCCCTCATCCACGACTGGCTGAACCAGATCGGCGGCGCCGAGGACGTGCTCGAAAACCTCGTCGGGCTGTTCCCGGGTGCGCCGATCTTTACATCTATCTACGCGCCGGAGTTGATGCCGGCCGCCTATCGCCGGTGGCCGATCCGGACGTCGTTTATGGACCGGCTCCCCGGCGTCCACCGCAACCACCAGCCCTATTTGCCGCTGTATCCGCTGGCGTTTGAGCGTTTCGACCTATCGGGCCATGACCTGATCTTCTCCAACAAGAGCGGCTTCTGCCACGGGGTGCGCAAGCCGCCGGGTGCGGTGCACGTGTGCTACTGCCTGACGCCCACCCGCTATGTGTGGGACTTCGACGCCTACGCCGCGCGGGAGGGGCTGGGCGTGGCTGCGCGGCTGCTGTTCCGGCCGCTGCTGGCCTGGCTGCGCCGCTGGGATTTGCGGGCCGCGTCGCTGGTGGACCACTTCATCGCCATATCGTCGGAGGTTCAGCGGCGTATCGCCCGGTACTACGGGCGCGAATCTGACATCATTTACCCGCCGGTGGACCTGGCTCGGTTTGCCGCTCAGCCCACGTCCGAAGCGGGAGGCTACTTTCTCAGCTTGGGCCGCCTGATCCCGTACAAGCGGGTGGACCTGGCGGTGCGGGCGTGCACGGCGCTGGGGTTGCCCCTGGTGGTGGGCGGCGATGGGCGCGACCGGGCGCGGCTGGAGCGCCTGGCCGGACCTACGGTAAAATTCCTGGGCCGGGTGCCGGACGCCGACCTGCCGGCGCTGATGGCGGGGTGCCGCGCCTTTATCTTCCCGGGGCTGGAGGACTTTGGCATCACGCCGGTGCAGGCGCTGGCCGCGGGCCGGCCGGTGGTGGCCTTTGCCGGCGGCGGCGCGCTGGACATCGTGCAGGATGGCGTCAATGGCGTCCTGTTCAACGAGCCGGAGGCCGCCTCGCTGGCCGCGGCCCTGCTGCGCTTTGAGCGTCTGCGGGTAGACCCGCAGAGCGTGCGGGAGACGGCGCGCCGATATGACCGGCCGCGTTTCCTGACGGAGGTAAGGACATTCGTGGAGCAGCGCGCCGGCCTGGGGACTTGAGGAGACTCGAAAGCCTCAGGGGAGGCGGCATTCTAGGAGCAGATGTGGCGCCCGGTAGTACAGGCAAACATGGAACTTCTTAGCTACTTCAGAATTGCACGCCGCTGGTGGTGGCTGATCCTGCTGCCGGCGCTGGCCGTGGCGGCCTATGGGCTGGCGACGTATCGCGCGCCGGCCGGGGCGTATTCGGCCTCGGTGCGCTATATCGTGGGCCAGCCGGCCGGGCTGGCGGCGACGACGGGCTATGACCCGAACTACTACCGCTGGTTGACGTCGGAGTACATTTCGTCCGCGCTGAAGGACTGGGTGCGGACAGGCGACTTTGCCGAGGCGGTGAGCGGGCACTTGGCGGCGCAGGGGGTGGACCTGGCGCCGGGCGCGGTGCAGGGGGCGCTGGGTTCGGATAACGCCCGCAGTGTGCTGGTGGTGTTTGCGACCGCGGGCGAAGCGGCGCAGGCGGCGGCGATCCTGAACGCGGCCACGGCGGCGCTGCAGGAGAACGCGGCGGTGTTTCCGCAATTGGGCGGGCTGGCGGCGGAGGTGGTGCCGCTGGACGCGCCTGTGCCTGGCTCGGTGGCGCCCTC
>CAZCEC010000013.1:48614-71104 GCA_964497615.1 uncultured Anaerolineales bacterium
TTGCCGCTCAAGATTGCCATTGGGCTGGCGCTGGGGGTCGGGCTGGCGCTGGCGGCGCACTATTTCGACCCGTTTGTGCGCGACCGGCGCGAGGTGGAGGCGATGGGACTGGCCGTGGTGGGGGAGATACCGGCTAGTGGGCGACGACCGACGACCGACGACCGGCGACTGCCGATGCAAGGTGGAAAGCAATGAGAAAACGGCAGAGTGCAGCCGGCAGAGGGCGGAAGGCAATCCACGGACCACGCGACACGCACCTCGTCTGGTACAATTGCTGTCCCGGAGCCACTGATGTCCCTGACTGAATATCTCCGCATTGTGCGCCGCTGGGGCTGGATTCTGGTGCTGCTGGCCCTGTTGGCGGCGGGCAGCGCCTATGTCTTTAGCGCCATCCAGACGCCTGTGTACCGCTCGACGAACTTTGTGGGGGTGCAGCCGTCGCGCCCTGATTTTGGGTTGAGCCAGAGCACGAAGGCGCTGCTGCGCTATTATGTCTTTGTGATCGACCAGGACGATTTTGCGGAACGCGTGATCGACCGGCTGGACCTGGACATGACCAGCGAACAACTCTTGGGCGCCTCCACCATTGCGTCCGACGACTCGCGGTTTGTCATCCAAATCGATGTGGATCACGTCAATGGTGACACGGCCAACGACATCGCCCGGGTGTGGGCGGAGGAGTTCAAGGCCTGGCGCGACGCCGAGAACGCCAAGGTGAACCGGGAGGACCAGGTGCAAGCCAACCTGGCTGACCGGCCTCAGTACAGCCTGCTGCGGCCGAAGACGACGATTAACACCCTGGCTGGCGGTATCCTGGGCCTGCTGGTGGGCGCGGTGATCGTGTTCCTGGTGGAGTACCGGGAGGCCAGCATCATCCGCTTTGCCGACGATGTGGAGCGCGGGCTGGGCCTGCCGGTGCTGGGCGCGGTCCCGCCGGTGGAAGCCGCCGCCCGCGGCGCCCGGGCCGCCTGAGGAACCCTGCCGATGCCTGCCGCTAACCCCGCCCTGATCACCCTGACCGACCCGCGCTCGCCCGGCGCCGAGGCCTACCGCACCCTGCGCACCAACCTGATGTTCTCCAGCCTGGAGCACCCGCTGGCGACCCTGCTCGTGACCTCGCCCGCGCCCGAGGAGGGCAAGAGCACCACCCTGGCGAACCTGGCGGTGACGATGGCGCAGGGCGGGCGCAGCACCATCGTGGTGGACTGTGACCTGCGCCGGCCGCGCCTGCACGACATCTTTGGCGTGGCCGCCGCGCCAGGCCTGAGCAATGCCATCCTGGACAAGGTGGAGGCGCCCGCGCTGACGCCCACCAACGTGGAAGGCTTGTCGCTGCTGCCGGCGGGGGACGTGCCGCCCAACCCGGCCGATTTGCTGGGTTCGCGCCGGATGGAAGCCATCATCGCCAACCTGAAGACGCGGGCCGACATCGTGCTGTTCGACGCGCCGCCGGTGATTGCCGTGACGGATGCGGCGCTGCTGGCCTCCAAGCTGGACGGGGTGCTGCTGGTGATGAGCGCCGGCCACACCCGCCGCGACCATGCCCAGCGGGCCAAGGCGCTGCTGGAGAAGATCCACGTGCGGATCGTAGGGGCGGTGCTGACGAATGCGAGTGTGGATCGGTCGGTGACGGCGTACTGACGACGACGGACGAAGGACGAAAGACGGACGACCGCAAGCGAACGACGAATGACGAAAGACGGGCGACGAAGGCCGTAGGACGCGGGCGGAAGGCAGTCAACCACCAGTGGACCCCGTACCCGGCGACCAGCACAAAGGACTTGAATGAAGGGATTGATACTTTCGGGCGGCAAGGGGACGCGCCTGCTGCCGCTGACTTACCGGCGCGCCAAGCAGCTCATCCCGGTGGCGAATGAGCCAGTGCTGTGCCGGGTGATCCGCGCCATCCGCGACGCCGGCATCACCGAGATCGGCATCGTGGTGGGCGACACCGAGCCCGAAATCCGCGAGACGGTGAATGGGGGCGAACGCTGGGGGGTGAAGGTGACGTACATCCGGCAGTCGGCGCCGGCCGGGCTGGCGCACGCCGTGAAGGAGTCGCTGCCGTTCCTGGGCGACGACCGGTTTGTGATGTTCCTGGGCGACAACGTCATCCAGGGCGGCATCAGCCCCCTCATCCGGCAGTTCGCGGAGAGCGAGTGGAACAGCCAGATCGTGCTCAAGCGGGTGCCGAACCCGCAGCAGTTCGGGGTGGCGGTGCTCAACGGGGACGGGCACATCAAGCAGCTCATCGAGAAGCCCAAGGAGCCGCCCTCCGACCTGGCGCTGGTAGGCATCTACATGTTCGACCACCATGTGGCTGAGGCGGTGCACAGCATCCGGCCTTCGGCGCGCGGCGAGTTGGAGATCACCGACGCCATTCAGTGGCTGGTGGAGCAAGGGTACGTGGTGCACCCGTACGTGCACGATGGCTGGTGGATCGACACCGGCAAGATGGCCGACATGCTGACGGCCAATGCCCTGGTGCTGGACGAGACCACGCCGGTGATCGCGCCGGATGCGGCGGTGGATGCGGAGTCGACGGTGGGGCGGCGGGTGACGCTCCAGCCGGGGGCGCAGATCATCAACAGCCAGGTGCGCGGGCCGACCATCATCGGCGAGAACACGCGCATCATCAACAGCTACGTCGGGCCGTACACGTCCATCTACCACGGCTGCACGGTAGAAAACAGCGAGATCGAGCACTCCATCGTGCTCGAAAATTGCCGCATCGAGAACGTCACCACCCGCATCCAGGACTCGCTCATCGGCCGCAATGCGCACGTGGAGCAGACGACGCGCAAGCCGAAGAGCATTTCGCTCAACCTGGGGGACTATTCGCACATTGATCTCGTGTAACCCCGACGTAAGACGAAGGACGGCAGACGAAGCATTGCGCTGCTTTTCGTCATTCGTCTTCCGTCGTTCGTCCAGACCAACACGATAACCATGAAGAATATTCTAATTACCGGCGGCGCCGGGTTTATCGGCTCCAACTACGTGCGCTACCTGCTACGCCACCACCCCGACTACACGGCGGTGGTGTATGACAAGCTGACCTACGCCGGCAACCAGGCGAATCTGCTGGACGTGCACGACGACCCGCGCTACCGCTTTGTGCGCGGCGACATCGCCGACAAGCACGCGCTGGCCGACGCCATCCGCGAGCATAACATCGACACCATCGTCAACTTCGCGGCCGAGAGCCACGTGGACCGCTCCATCCTCCAGCCGGATGCCTTCATCCACACCGATGTGGTGGGGACGTATGTGCTGCTGGAGGCGGCGCGGGAGTTCAAGCTGGAGCGCTTTCACCAGGTGAGCACGGACGAGGTGTATGGCAGCATCCCGGTGGGCTTCTTTAAGGAAGGCGACCCGCTGGAGCCGAACAGCCCCTACTCGGCCAGCAAGGCGGGGGGCGAGCTGATGGTGCGGGCGTATGTGGAGACATACGGGCTGAACGCGGTGGTGACGCGCGGCAGCAACACCTTTGGGCCGTACCAGTACCCGGAGAAGGTTGCGCCGCTGTTCATCACGAATGCCATTGACAACGAGCCGCTGCCCTTGTATGGCGACGGGATGCAGGTGCGCGACTGGCTGTTCGTGGAAGACCACTGTTCGGGGATTGACACGGTGCTGCACCAGGCCAAGGCCGGGGAGATTTACAACCTGGGCGGCGGCAACGAGCGGCACAACATTGACGTGACTCGCCTGATCCTGCGGTTATTGGGCAAGCCGGAGAGCCTGATCCGCCCGGTGGCCGACCGCCCCGGTCACGACCGCCGCTACGCCCTCGACTGCGCCAAATTGCACGCCCTGGGTTGGCGACCATCGCGCGACTTCGAGACCGCCATGGCCGAGACGGCGGCGTGGTATCAGAAGAACGAGTGGTGGTGGCGGCCAATCAAGAGCGGGGAGTTCAAGGCCTACTACCAGCGGCAGTACGGGGAGCGGCTGGCGGAGGCAAGCTAGCCGCCTTTCAGCGCCTGCGCGCCGGCCAGTCGCAGCTTGACTCGCCCATTGCCCGGTTGCTGCATCGGCGCTGTCTGTGTCCGATCCGTGTGCGCCGGTTGCGCCATCCCCGCCATAGGCTCCGGCTCCTCCCGCGTGGCGTCTACGTATGGCTTATCCATTGTGCATTGACGCCCCTCCCCGCCAATGATAGAATCGCGCGAAATCATGGCAATTTCCGCCAGCCCAACCCCTGGTTGATCCCTAGCACAGTGCCGGTGGCGGTTCCCGTGACCGGCATTGTGTTTTTACTCACTCGGAAGGAGCATCGTCTATGAGCACCACCCCCGCCGCGGCGCCGGCCTTCACCAAGGGCCTGGTAGGCGTCAAAGCCGCCCAAACCGCGCTGTCCTCAGTCGACGGCGCCAACGGCGTCCTCACCTATCGCGGCATCAACATCCACGACCTGGCCGGCAAAGCGTCCTATGAGGAAGTGGTTTACTTGCTGTTCCACGGCAAGCTGCCCAATGCGGCTGAACTGAAGGCCTTCGAGGCCGACCTGAGCGGCAAGCGCACCCTGCCGCAGCCGGTGCTGGACCATATCGGCGCGAGCCCCACCTCCGCCACGCCCATGGACGTGCTGCGGACGGCCGTTTCGATGCTGGCCTATTTCGAGCCAGAAGTGGAAGACATCTCCATTGAGGCCACCCTGCGCAAGGGGCTGCGGTTGGTGGCCCAGTTCCCCACCGTCGTCGCCGCCATCCACCGGCACCGGCACGGCCAGCCGGTGCTGGCGCCCAACCCCAAGCTGGGGCACGCCGCCAACTTCCTGTACATGCTCCACGGCGAGGAACAGAGCGACCTGGAGAACCAGGCCATGAACCTGTACCTGGTGCTGTTGGCCGACCACTCGCTCAACGCCTCCACCTTCACCGCCCGCGTGGCGGCCTCCACCAATGCCGACCTGCACGCCGCCATCACCGCCGCCATTGGCGCGCTGAAGGGCAATTTGCACGGCGGCGCGGCCGAGGCGACCATGAATATGCTGCTGGAGATCGGCGCCATGGCCGAGGTGGACCCGTTCGTGGACCGCGCTTTCGAGACCAAGCGCAAGATCATGGGTATCGGCCACCGCATCTACAAGAGCGGCGATCCGCGCGTGCGGCACCTGCTGGAGTGGGCGCGGCGAGTGGAAGACGCGCAGGGCAAGGGCGCTACCTACGTCGACATGGCGCTGGGGGTGGAGAAGGCGGTGCTGCGTCACAAGGAGCTGTACCCGAACGTGGACTTCTTCTCCGCGCCGATGCTGTATTATCTGGGCATTCCCACCGAACTGGATACGTGCGTGTTCGCCATCTCCCGGTCCGCCGGGTGGACAGCGCACGTGGTTGAGCAGTACAACGACGCCACCCTCATCCGCCCTGGCGCGGACTACATCGGCCCGGCGACCGCGGCCTATGTGCCGGTGAACGAGCGCTAGGCGTCTGCGACGATGACCCGTCCCCTCCCCCCTGGCTTGCCGCCTGAGCCCAGCGTGGGCCAACTGCGCTGGTTGATTGACCGCGTGGCCGCGGGGGAGGTGGGCGTGGATGACCTGATCGCCCACTTCCGGCCTTTGCACGAGGCCCTGGAGCACACCGGCCGCCCTGGCTATCGGTCCAAAGAAGAGGCTCGGCTGATCTGGGATGTGCTGTGGGCGCTGGAGTTCTATTCACCCGACCCCGCGCGCGAGGCCAACCCCGCCGAGTGGAACGACGCCGAGGCCGTGCAGGCCGAGGTGCGGCGCGTGAGCGAACGCCTGCGCGCCTTGTAGCCCATGCGCTCCGGCGATCCTCGTTTCGCCACCTTCCCTGCAGCGCCTGGCGCGGCGCAACTGCGCTGGTACATCCTCCAAACCGCCAGCGGTGCGCTCGATATCCAGGACCTGCTGGCCGACCTGCGCCCCCTGCACGAGCATCTGGAACGGCAGGGCCCCGTGCAGTTCGCCTCGGCCGACGAGGGCCGGGCCGTCTGGGATGTGCTGTGGGCGGTGGAGTTCTTCCGGGAGAATGCGGCCCAGGAAGAACACCCTGAGGATTGGTACACCGCCGAGCAGGTGCTGGAAATCGTGAAGCGCGCCGCCGCCCACCTGGCGGAGTGAGCCATGTCGCTGGCGGACTATGGCGCGCGCCGATCTGGGGGCGGCGGCTGTTTGGGCTGGCTGGCGCTTGGCGTGGTGGGTCTGTTGGCCGGACTGGCGCTGGCGGCTTTCCTGGGGCTGCCCCGGCTGGAGGCGGTGTTCCCCCTGCGCGGCGCGCCGGCCGCCTCCTCGCGTACCCCCATCCGTCTAACCTTCAACCGGCCGATGGACCTGGCATCGGTGCAGGCGGGCCTCAGCCTGTCGCCGGCCATGCCAGGCGCGTGGACGGCGGAGGGCGGCACGCTGACTTTCACCCCGGCGGAGACCTGGCCGCTGGGCGCGCTGGTGACGGTGACCGTGAGCGGCGGGCGCAGCGCGGCCGGGCTGCCCCTGCTGGGCGACGACACCTGGACCTTCACCATCGGCACGCGCCGGTTGGCCTATCTCGCCAATCTGGATACGCCCAACCTGTGGGTGCTGCCCGTGGAGGGCGATGACCCGCCGCAGCCGGTGACGGCCGAGCCCGAGGGCGTGTACGACTACGCCATCAGCCCCGATGGCACAATCTTCGTCTTTGCCGCCCGGCGCGCTGACGGCGGCGCCGACCTGCGCACTATTGGCGTGGACGGCACGGGCGCGGCTGACCTGCTGGTGTGCCCTGGCGAGGCCTGCGTGTCGCCCGCGTATTCGCCGGATGGCCGCTGGCTGGCCTATCAACGCCACGTGCTGGTGCCGGGGCTGGCGGCGGGTGCGTTGAGCCTGGGCGCGGCGCGCGTATATGTGCTTGACCTGGAGACGGGCGCAGACCGGCCCATGCCCGACCCGCAGAGCCGCTTTCCGCGCTGGGGGCCAGATGGGCGCCTGGCCTACCTGGACACGAATCGCGAGGCGGTGGTGGTGCTGGACCTGGCGACGGGCGCGGCGACCTATGTGCCCAACGCCTCCGGGCAGATGGGCGATTGGGCGCCGGACGGGCTAAGCCTGGTGTTCCCGGAGGCGGCGTTTCCGGTCACGGTGCCGGACCCGGCCGACCCCGACCATGTGGACGATCTCGAGGGCGCGCTCACCACGTACCTGGCGCGCGTGGTGCTGGCGACCAATGCGCAAACCAACCTGTCGGGCGAGGGCGCCCTGACGGACGACGGCTCGCCGGTATTCTCGCCGCTGGGCGATTGGCTGGCCTTTGGCCGCAAGCAGAGGGTGAACGACCAGTGGACCCCTGGCCGGCAACTGTGGCTGATGCGGAGCGATGGCAGCGCGCCGCGGGCAATTACCGACGATCCGCTTTATAATCACAGTGCCTTTGCCTGGAGCACGGATGGGGCCTGGCTGGCCTATATGCGCTTCAGGACCGATGAGCCCGGCGCGCCGGCCGAGATCTGGCTGGTGGGCGTGGATGCCGCGGGCCAACCCGTGCCGGGGGGGGCGCGCCAGTTGGCCGCGGGCTATTTGCCAGAATGGCTGCCGTGATGAATCAGACGCCGACCGAACAGCAACACATCTGGCTGAACCGGCTCGCGCCGGACTTCACCCTGCCGGCGGTGGCCGGCGGCCGGCTTTCGCTGTCTGACATGCGCGGCTTTATCGTGGTGATCAATTTCTGGTCGGCGGAGTGCACCTGGAGCCGCCGCGCCGATGTGCTGCTGGTGTATCGGGCGCTGACGTGGGAGGCGCGCGGCGTGCGCATCGTGGGGATTGCGTCCTGCTCGAACGAGTCTGAGAGCGAGATTCGGTTCGAGATGCAGGCCCGGCACCTCCGCTATCCGGTGGCGCTGGACTTCGACCAGCGCGTGGCGGAGCTGTACCGGGCGGAGATGACGCCGCATTTCTTCGTGCTCGACCGGCAAGGCATGACCCGGTACGTGGGCGCGCTGGATGATGCGACCGAGGCCTCGCGGAATGCCAAGACCTACTATCTGGACCAGGCCGTGAACGCCCTGCTCAACAACCGCGCCCCGAAGCCCGCCTATACGCCGGCCTTTGGCTGCCGGCTGGCGCGCGGGTCGGGCCGTCTGGGGCCGCGGGCAAACGAATGAAACTGG
This sequence comes from uncultured Anaerolineales bacterium, assembly GCA_964497615.1. Lineage (GTDB taxonomy): Bacteria > Chloroflexota > Anaerolineae > Anaerolineales > UBA6663 > CAZCEC01. The sequence continues at coordinate 56,727 of CAZCEC010000013.1, forward strand.
AGACCATCCTGGATGTGGCGGGTTTGGCTCTGCGCGCCGCGGAAGTGGTGGCTGGCCGCCTGGCGCCCGGCGACGCCGGCAAGCCCGATGACCGGGTAGACAAGATCGTGCGGCGCGCCGTGCCCGTGGCGGAGAAGGTGCTGGACCGGGTGGCGCCCAGCGCCAACGGCCGCGCCGCCAAACGCGCCCGGCGGCGGGCAGACCGGAAGGGGCGGCGGCGACGCTCCCCGCTGGGGCTGGCCGCCTCCACCCTGGCGGGCGCGGCGGCGGCTGGAGCCGTGGCCTACCTGGTGGTGCGCCAGCAGCAGCGGGTGCGCGAACGCTACCGGCCCACGCATGCGCCCTTCCGCTCTGAACTGCTGACCGTGCTGGCGCCGCCCGGCGGCGTGGGTCGGCTGGACCTGGCCGGGCAGACCCTGGTGGACCGCAAGACGGGCGCCGAGTATGCCCTGGTGGACGGCATCCCGGACTTTATCGCGCCCCTGGCGGCAACCGCGGAGCAGGCCGACGAAGAGAGTTGGATCCAGGACATTGTGCGGCCCATCGGCATGCGTGTCATGGGCCGCAACCATGCCGGCAATGCGGCCTTCGCGGGTGCGGTGGCCGTGGCCGCGGGCGAGGGCTGGGTGCTCTCCGCGCCGGCCGGGCGCGGCACCTATGAACTGGAGATGGCCCGGGCCAACCCCAAATTGCGGGTGCTGTGTGTGAGCAACAACTGGGATGTGCTGCTGGAGGCGCGCCGCCGCGGCAACGTCGAAGGCCTGACCAACCTGTACTTTGCCCGCGGCACGCCGCGCCTGCTGCCGGTGCAGGACCAGGTGATGGCGGGCATTTGGATCAGCGGCGGGCTGCACCGCTACCCGCGGCCGGAGCGCGAACTGACCCAGTTCATGCGCGCGGCCAAGGCGGGCGCGGCGGTGGCGGGGGTGTCGCTGGTGTTTGGGGGCCCGCCGATGCGGGACCAACTGCTGCGCCTGAGCGCCCCGTATCTGCCTGGGCTGCGCGACCTGGAGGCGCACCTGGCGCTGCTGCAGGCGGTGGGATTGGCCGACCTGCGGCTGGCGCGGGACGGGGCGTTTGTGCGCTTCAGCGGGGTGAAGGCGTAAGCCAGGTGGTGCGGTCCTCAGGGCCGGGGCGGACGGGCGGGGGCAAGTCGGCCACGGGGTAACCCACGTAAAGAAAAGCGATCAGGTGCTGGTCTAGTTCCAGCCCCAGCCACTGCTTGACTTCCGGGCAGGTGGCGGCCGAGCCGGTGCGCCATTTGACGCCCAACCCCAGCGCGTGCGCCGCCAGCAAGATGTTCTGCGCGGCGGCCGCGGCGGCCGCCACATTCTCAATCTCAACCACCTTGGGTCCGTTGGGCTTGTCCACGGCCACCACGATGATGACGGGCGCGCGCAGCGCCTTGGCGCGCTCGACCGCGGCGGCCTCGGGCGGGGCGTCGGGCTTGGCGCGCATCAGCGCCTGCGCCATGGCGTCGCCCAACCGCTCACGCGTCTCCCCTTCGATCACAAAGAACCGCCACGGCCGCACCTTGTAGTGATTGGGGGCTTGCGCCCCGGCCGCCAGCAGCCGCTCGATCAACTCGCGCGGGACGGGATCGGGCTTGACGCTGCCGACGGATTGGCGGGTGTGGATGGCATCAAACAGGTCCATGCGGAATCACTTTCATTGCGTGTTCTCCATGGGGGCCAGCTCAGTGGTGGTGGCGCGCGACTTGGAACGGGACAGGTCGCGCACATACCGGCGTGAGGCGGGAGTGTGATACTTCTCGCGGTAGGCCTGGCTGACGAGGTCCTTGAGGCGCTCGCTGCGGGTGCGGATGGCGCGGACAGGATACTCGCGGCCGCCCACCTGAATCGTGCCCCGCGGCGCGGCGCGGAAGGCGTGCGTCCAGCCGTCCAGTTCGAGGCTCCATGAGCGGATGAAAAGACGATTCTCGACCACCACGACCCACACGGCGATGAAACGATGGGGCCGCGTGCCCGCGCGCAGGCCGATGACCAGGGCCTTGCGAGCGGCAGCGAGAACATCGGGCGGAAAGCGAGGCGGCGTTGGCATCTTGTCAGGGCGCGAGGCGCGGCGGCAGGTCCAGAAACTGCTCGATGTCGGGCGACAGGCGCAGGTTGCGATTGGGGTAGTGCTGGAGGTGCAATTCGCGCAGCCGGGCGAGGTTCGCCGAGCCGACGCTCTGCCGGAAGCCGGGCCCAATGAAGCTCTTGGCCCAATGGGGCCGCACGGCCGGGAACTCGCGCAGGATGCGGTTCTGGATCTCGCGCAGCCAGGGGTAGGCCGACAGGTCGGAGTAGATGTCGATGGAGGCGGCGGGGCCGGCATGGTTGCCGGCAAACACCAAAGGGCTGGCGGTGCTCATCTCGCGCACGCCGATGATGCTTTTGAGATAGAAATTGTTGGCCGCGCGAAACTCCTCGGCCAGCGCCAGGATGCGGCGCAGCACGGCCTCGGCCTGTTCCAGAGGCGCGAAGAAGGCTGTCTCGAAACCAGTGTAGGCGGGATCGAAGATTTGCTGGAGGACGACGGGCGGCCGGGTGCCGGCTACCAATGGATAGGGGTCGTACAGGTAGTCCAGGTCGTCAGGGGTGGTGATGAATTCCTGCTGCATCCCCAGGGCGAAGCGTTCGATCTTGCGCTGGAACCAGGGTCGCCAGCCGGGTACCCAGCGGTCGAACAGCCAATAGTAGCGCAGGAAGGCGACGCTCCACCGCCCGACGATGGGCCAGGGGCGCGGCGCGGCGGTAGGGGGCAGGCTGCCGTCCGTGGCGCGGAGCACGTTGAGGGCGATTACGGGGTCGTCCGCGCGGGTGTAGGGAAACAGGGCGTAGGCCACGGCATCCGCGCCCGGCGTGAAATCGGGCTTTTGCGAGAGGCGGCAGATGCGGGTGGAGACGCGGTACTGCTGGAAGGGGACGGTCGCGAGTTTCAGGCGAACCACGGGCGCGATGACGCCGAATGAGACGGCGATGAAGGGGAACTCGCCGTCGCCGGGCCGCAAGACGACTTCCTGGCCGGCGCCGTTGAGGAAAACGAGTTGGGTGACGCTGTCGGCCATGGTGGCGTCTGGGCCGTAGCCGTGCGTGCCGGTGACGAGCGCGCCGATGACGGTCTGGCTCATGTGGCTGCCGCTGTTGATGAGCCGGCGGCCGCGGCGGGCGAGGAACTGCTTGACCTGCCGCACCAGCACCGAGGGGCCCACCTCCACCTCGCCGGTGGCGTCGTCGAAGGTGATGGCATGCAGGGCCGAGGTGCGGCGCGGGTCGGACTTGCCGAAGTGGACGGCGAGGGTGCGGTCCACCAACTGGAGGCCGTTGTAGGAGTGAGAGGTGCCGACGACGCTGTACTCACCGGCCTGAATCACCCGGGCCAGGTCGGCGGGGTGATTGACTTGCCGCAGCCGCACCTGGGCGCGGAAGACCTTGACCCAAGAGTGCAGGGTCGTCCACTTGATGCGCTCGGCGGGCGGGAGCGGGGCAGGTTCCATGGCGGGGTGGCTGGGCCAGGCGCGGCAGGCGCACGGCTCTCGCGTGGCGCGGATTGTAGCCGGACGGCAGGGAGAGTCAATCGCGCGAGCGCGGACGGGGGCCGATCCTGCGCCGCGCAGCCGCTGCGCCCCACGCCAGGACCGCGGCGGCGGCCAGCGCCAACAACTGGAGCCAGCCATTGAAGGCGAAGAAGTTGCTGGCGGTCGTGATGTAACGATACTGGGGCGGCGTGCCGATGAGATGATGCACCAGTGGCATGAGCACATAGCTCAGCGCCAGCCCAGCGGCCAGCAGGGCCGGGGCTGAGGGCGATGGCCGGCGGCGCCACCAGCGCAAAATGCTCATCAGTGCCAGCCAGGCCGCGCCGGCCGCGACGCTGCCCCATGCCGCCGCCCATGCAACAGTGGGGCTGAGCGAGAGGCCGCGCGCCGGCAGCTCCACCGCCCGCAGGAACAAGAGCACTGGCATCAACCCCACACCATCCGCCACAAGCCACGCCAGGTCAGCGGGGCCTTCAGCCGCCCGCTTTCCATAGGGCAGGGCCACAGCCAGGCCAGACAGTGTGGCGGCGGCTGCGGCGGCGGCCAGCCCGAATGGGAGGGTGGGCGTGTTGGCGGTCATCGTGATGGCGGGAATGCCTAAAGCGAGGGGCAGTGCGCACAGCGCCCAAACGCGCGGCCACGGGGCGGGGGCAAAGGCGCTGCGGCGCCAGGCCGCCAGCCGGCCCAGCAGATAGTTGAGGCCTACATACGGCACCAGCACCGCCCCGGCTGCCACGAGGCCGGCCATCCAGTAGCGGCTGGAAGTCTCCGCGTCGAAGGGTTGGGCACGGGGAATGTTCACCGTTGTGTGTTCGTAGAGAAAGATAATGTGGCGGTTGGCGACGCCAAACCAATAGTAGAACAGGGCCAGGACGAAGGCCGAAATGACCCCGGCCTCCGCGAGTGCCCGGCCCAGCGGATGTATTTTCATTGCCCAGGCTCCTCGCCCAGCATACTAACAGGGTATGACGAACATTGGCGGCTGCCGGTGACACGCGGCCTGATCCATACCCCCACACTCCCACACTTGGCCTATAATCCCCCCATGCCCCGCTTGATCCGTTCGCCCCGCGGCTCGACGCTGACGTGCAAAGGCTGGCTGCAAGAGGCCGCCTACCGGTTGCTGCAAAACAACCTGGACCCGGAGGTAGCTGAGCGCCCGGAGGACCTGGTGGTGTATGGCGGGCGCGGGCAGGCGGCGCGCAGTTGGGCGGCGTTCGATGCCATCCTAGAGACGCTGAAAACACTGGCCGATGACGAGACCCTGCTGGTGCAGTCGGGCAAGCCAGTGGTGGTGTTCAAGACCCACGCCGACGCGCCGCGGGTGCTGATCGCCAACTCCAACCTGGTGCCGCACTGGGCCACCCAGCAGCACTTCGACGACCTGGCCGCGCAGGGCCTGATCATGTATGGGCAGATGACGGCCGGGTCGTGGATTTACATTGGCACACAGGGGATTCTGCAGGGCACGTATGAGACCCTGGGCGCGCTGGCCCGGCAGCGGGGCTGGCCGTCGCTGCGGGGCAAGTTTGTGCTGACGGCGGGGCTGGGCGGCATGGGCGGGGCGCAGCCACTGGCCATCACCATGAATGAAGGCGTGGGGTTGGTGGTGGAGGTGGATCCGGCTCGCGCGCAGCGCCGGCTGGAACACGGCTATGTGGACGTGGTCGTGGATACGCTCGAAGAAGCGATGACCCTGGTGGACGAGTGCCGCGCCAACGAGACGCCGCGTTCCATCGGGCTGATCGCCAACGCCGCCGATGTGTTCCCGGAGTTGGCCCTGCGCGGGGTGACGCCGGATGTGGTAACCGACCAGACGCCCGCGCACGACTATCTGGCTTATATCCCCGCCGGGCTGACCCTGGCCCAGGCCGATGATTTGCGGCGCGGCGACCCGGCCGAATTCGCGCGGCGCTCGGGCGAGAGCATGGCGCGGCACGTGGAGGCGATGCTGAGGTTCCAGCAGCGGGGCGCGGAGGTGTTCGACTACGGCAACAATTTGCGCCAGCGCGCGCTGGACGCCGGGGTGAAGAACGCCTTCGACTATCCGGGCTTCGTGCCGGCGTACATCCGGCCGCTGTTCTGCGAGGGCAAGGGGCCGTTCCGCTGGGTGGCGCTCTCCGGCGACCCGGAGGACATCTACCGCACAGACGCCGCCGTGGCCGAGCTATTCCCGGAGGACGAGCACCTTCAGCGCTGGCTGCGGATGGCGCGCGAGAGAATTCACTTCCAGGGACTGCCGGCGCGCATCTGCTGGCTGGGGTATGGCGAGCGGGCGCGGGCCGGGCTGCGGTTCAATGAGATGGTGGCGCGCGGCGAAGTGAGCGCCCCCATCGTCATCGGGCGCGACCACCTGGACTCCGGCTCAGTCGCCAGCCCCAACCGCGAGACGGAGGCGATGCGCGACGGCACCGATGCCGTGAGCGATTGGCCGATCTTGAACGCCCTCGTCAATGCCGTGGGCGGGGCGACGTGGGTGTCATTCCACCACGGGGGCGGGGTGGGCATCGGCTACTCACAGCATGCCGGGCAAGTGATCGTGGCAGATGGCACCGCGGCCGCCGCGGCCCGGCTCCAGCGGGTGCTGACCACCGACCCAGGCATGGGCGTGGTGCGCCACGCGGATGCAGGGTATGATGAGGCGATCAGCTTTGCGCGAGAACAGGGGATCCGGATGCCGATGCTAAAGGAAGGATGAAGGATGAATTATGAAGGATGAAGCTACATGCTTCATAGTTCGTCTTTGAAACGATATGCCTATTCAATACCGCTCTGACGCACTGCTGCGCGCGCTGGCCGACCTGCATAAGCAATCTGCCGGTCTGCGCGGGGCCGCGCTCATCACCCGCGACGGACTGGTGATCGCGGCTTATCCTCCCGGCTGGGACGCCGACATCCACGACCCGACCGGAGGGGAGCACGTGGCCGCGATGGCGGCGGTGGTGGCCGGCGAGGCGGAACGCATCCTAACCCGGTTGGACCAGGGGGAACTGCAGCAGGTGCTCATGGAAGGCGAGCGCGGCACCATCGCCGTCCTGCGCGTGACGGCGGAGGCGGCCCTGGCCCTGTTGTTGGCCCGCGACGCCAAGGCGGGGCTGATCCTCAGCGCGGCGCGGCAGGCGGCGGGCGGCCTGCGCGCCATTCTCAATCCGGCCACCTAGACCATTGCCACGAAGGCCCGAAGCCACACAGGCTCACGAAGAATAGCGGAAGTCGAATACTTCGGGCGGCTTTGTGCCTGCGTGTCTTTGTGGTTAAGCCCCGTTGAAGAGTAACGCTCCGGCTCCGCGCCTGCGGGTGCAGTTGGCGGTGGCCACGTTGGCGCGCGTGGTCCTGAACACTGCGCATCGCATGGTGTACCCGTTCCTGCCGGCCATCAGCCGCGGGCTGGGCGTGCCGCCGGAGGCGCTGACGGGGCTGCTGGCACTGCGCGGCGCGCTGGGCATCAGCGCGCCGCTGTTCGGGGGATTGCCGGACCGCGTGGGCCGCCGCCATTCCATGCTCATTGGACTGGGCGTGTTCGCCGGGGCGCTGGCGCTGGTGGCCCTCGCTCCCAGCCTCTTCACCTTCGCCGTTTTTCTCAGCCTAATGGTCGTCGCCAAGTTCATCTTCGACCCGGCCCTCCAGGCGTATCTGGGCGACCGCACGCCGTATGCCCGGCGCGGGCTGGTCATCGCGCTGACGGAACTGGGCTGGTCGGGCGCGGCGCTGGTAGGCATTCCGCTCGCCGGCCTGCTGATTGCGCGGGGCAGTTGGCGCAGCCCGTTCTGGCCGCTGGTGGTGCTGGGGCTGGCGGCGCTGGCCGGGCTGTGGCTGGTCATCCCGCGCGATGCGCCTGTGCCGGGCCAGCCGCGCGCGTCCACGGCCGGCCACTGGGCCCGCATCTGGCGCAGCCCGGCGGTGCTGGCGGCCTTGAGCCTGGGTCTGTTCACTTCGGCCGCCAACGAGAACCTGGGAGTGGTGTATGCCCGCTGGCTGGAGGCCACATTTGGGTTGAGCGTGGCCGGGCTGGGATTATCCATGACGGTGATCGGGCTGGCCGAACTGGTGGGCGAAGGGCTGGTGATGGGGCTGGCCGACCGGCTGGGCAAGCGCCGGGCCATTGCGCTGGGGCTGGCGGCCAGCGCCGCCGCCTACCTGGCGCTGCCGTTCGCGAGCGGCAGCCTGAACCTGGCGCTGGGCGGGCTATTCGTGGTGTTTATCGCTTTCGAGTTCACGCTGGTGGCCAGCATCCCAATGATGACGGAGCTGGTGCCGGAGGCCCGCGGGCGGGTGATGAGCACGAATGTGGCCTTTCATGCCGCGGGGCGCATGCTGGGCGCGCTGCTGGGGGGCTACCTGTTCCGGTATGGCTTCCTGTGGAATGGGCTGGCGGCGGTGGGGATCAACCTGCTGGCTTTGGCCGTCATTATCCTATTCGTCCGGGAGCGACGCTAGACTGGCACTTTGCCCTATAATGACCGTATCGGTAGTGTAGGGCCAGCCGGCCCCCCGCCGGCGGCCAGGAGGGTTAACATGAAACGCTTGCTGTCACTCCTGCTGGTGGTCTGCCTCATGGCAGCCGTCTTTGTTGTGCCGGCCGCGGCTGGAAGCTGCGTCGCCATGCACACCGTCAAGGCGGGCGAGAACCTCTACCGCATCGGCCTGCAATATGGCGTGCCGTGGCCCAGCATCGCCGCGGCCAACAACCTCGCTAATCCCAATCTGATCTACGTCGGCCAGGAGTTGTGCATTCCCGCCGGAGCGGGCACGGCGGCGCCAACGGCCACGGGCCCCACGCCCGCGCCCAGCGCGACGGCCACCCCCACCCACACCCCGGCGCCTACGGCCACCGGCGGCGCGCCGGTGCCCACCACGCCGCCATTCGCCATCCCCACCATCACCATCGTGGCGATCGTGCGCAATTCGTCTGTCACCGTGCAGACCGCCAACTTCCCGCCCAACCAGAATTTCAACGTGACCATGGGGCCAATCGGGTCGGCGGGCGTGGGCGGTTACGCGGCGGGAACGGTCGCGTCGGGCGCGGGCGGCGTGTTTACCGCCACCGTTACCATTCCGACTGAGATGGTGAACGCCAGCGTGATCGCGATCCGGCTGCAAAGCTCGGCGGGGTACTACAGCTATGGGTGGTTCTACAACACGACCTTCCCTTAGACCACGCCTTCTTGCCGTGGGCGAAGCATGCGCCGTGGACGCAAGCGTGGAGCGGCGCCAATCTGGCGCATGCTTCGCCCCTACCCATGATACTGGTTGATCTGATTGTTCATTCCGCGGCGCAACTGCTGACCCTGGCGGGCGGGCCGCAGCGGGGGGGGCGGCTGGGCGAACTCGGCCTGATTGAGGACGGCGCGCTGGCGGCGGCGGGCGGCCGCATTGTGGCCGTAGGGGCCACACCGGACCTGCAGGCGCGGTTCCAGGCGCGGACGGAGATTGACGCCGCCGGGCGGGTAGTGTTGCCGGGCCTGGTGGACCCGCACACGCACGCCGTGTGGGTGGGCGACCGGGCCGCGGAGTTCGAGCAGCGCCTGGCCGGCCGCACCTACCTGGAGATCATGGCGGCCGGCGGCGGCATCATGTCCACCGTGCGCCAGACCCGCGCCGCGAGGGTGGACCAGTTGGTGGACGCGACCCGCCCGCGCCTGCGGCGCATGCTGGCCCACGGCACCACCACGGTTGAGATCAAAACCGGCTATGGGCTGGAAACGGCGGCTGAGTTGCGGCAGTGGGCAGCGATTGAGCGCCTGGCGGCGGAGGGCCCGTGGACGATCGTGCCCACGTTCCTGGGCGCGCACGCCCTGCCCGGGGAGTACGCCGGCCAGCCCGGCGGCTATATTGACCTGGTAGTGGAGGAAATGCTGCCGGCGGTGGCTCAACAACTGCCACGCAACACTCCGGCCTTTGCCGACGTCTTCTGTGAGGAGGGGGCGTTTACGGTGGCGCAGTCGCGGCGGGTGCTGGAACGGGCGCGGGCGCTGGGCTTTGGGCTGAAGGTTCACGCGGATGAGTTCGCGGGGCTGGGCGGCACGGCGCTGGCGGTGGAACTGGGCGCGGCCTCGGCCGACCACCTGGTGTATACGCCCGAGGCGGATATTGCCGCGCTGGGAGCGGGCGAGACGGTGGCCGTGGGGCTGCCGGGCACGCCCTTTGGGCTGGGACAAAAGGACTACACGCCGGCCGCCAAAATCCTGGCCGCGGGTGGTATCCTGGCGCTGGCGACGGACCTGAACCCCGGCACCACCTGGTGCGAGAGCATGCAGATGGTCATCGCGCTGGCGTGCCGGAACATGCGCCTGACGCCCGCGCAGGCCATCGCCGCCGCGACCATCAACGCCGCGCGCGCGGTGCGGCTGGACGATGAAGTGGGCAGCCTGGAGCCGGGCAAGCTGGCGGACGTGCTGGTGCTGGACGCGCCAGACTACCGGCACCTGGGGTACCGGTATGGCACCAACCTGGCGCGGACGGTGATCAAGGCCGGGGCGGTGGTATTCGAGGCGGGGGATTAGGAGGCCAGGATGCCCGACTTGGGACAGATGGACTGGGTGTTGGTGGGGGGCGCAATCGTGGTGCTGGTGGTGGCGTGGACCATCCTCAAGACCGTGCTCAAGCTGACGATGCGGGTATTCAGCCTGGGGTGCGTGGGGTTGGTGATTCTGGCGGGGATCATGGGGGCGCTGGTGTATTTCGCCAACTGAGCGGCGGTGGAGGACGGATGCCTCCCAAGGTTGCGGCGGCGATTGAGGGGCAGGCCAGCCGGGCGGCGCGGCAAGGGCAGTGGCAAGCAGCCGCCGAGCTTTATGCGCAGTGCCTGAAACAGCGCGCCTCCGAGCTGGCGCTCATCCACAGCGTGCAGGAAGGGCTGTCGTCTAAGCTCGAAATGCAGGCGATCTACGACCTGGTCGGCGACAAACTGCGGGATACCTTCAACGCGCAGGTCGTCATGATCTCTCAGTATGACCCCACCATCCGCAAGATCTTTCATCACTATGCCATCGAGCGCGGGCGCCACCTCCACCTTCAGGACTGGCTGCCGGTGGACAGTTCGCGAGCGAGGATCATCCGCACGCGTAAGCCCTACATGATCAACCTGGATGACATCCAGCGGGTGGTGAAAGCCGGGCGGATGCGGGTGGTGCCGGGCACGGAATTGCCAAAAACGTGGCTGGGTGTCCCCATGCTGGTGGGGAACGAGGCGCGCGGCGTCGTCAGCCTTCAGAACCTTGACAAGGAAAACGCTTTCTCGAAGTCGGATATCGACCTGCTGATGACGCTGACCAGCAGCCTGAGCCTGTCGCTGGAGAACGCGCGGCTGTTCAGCGAAACCGAACGCCTGCTGGAGTTGATGGAGGAAGAACTCCAGATTGCCCATCAGACTCAGCGCAGTATCCTGCCTCCGCGCCAGCCGCGCCGGGCCGGCTATGACTTTGGCGCGCTGATCTCGACCGCCCGCGCCGTGGGCGGCGATTTCTACGATTTCATCCATCTGGGGCGGAACCAGCTTGGCCTCGTCATCGGTGATGTGTCCGGCAAGGGCCTGCCGGCCGCGCTGTTTATGGCGCTGACCTTCAGCCTGCTGCGGGCCGAAACGAAACCCTCGACCGATCCGCGCCAGATATTGCTCACCGTCAACCGCACCCTGCTGAAGATGAACGCCTCGGGCATGTTCGTCACCTTGCTGCTTGGGATTCTGGACTATGAGACTGGGGTGTTCCGGTATGCCCGCGCCGGCCACCCGCCGCCCATCGCCTTGGGCGCCCGCGGCGAGGTGCTGCGCCTGGGCGTCGGCACCGGCCAACCGCTCGGGGTGCTGGAGGATGTGCGGCTGGATGTGCAGGAGGTTGGGCTTCCCTGCGGCGGGTTGATGCTGTTCTACAGCGACGGATTGACCGAGGCCGCTGACTCAAACGAGAATGAATTCGGGGTCGAGCGCGTCAAACGGCAATTGACGGCCCAGCGCGGCGAGAAGGCCCGAACGATCTGCCGGCGCCTGTGGCAAGCCGTGAAGGCTCACAGCGGCCGCCTGCCAGCTCAGGACGACCTGGTGACCGTGATCGTCAAGCGAGGCGCCTGAGCCCAGAGGGCGGTGCGCCACCCTGGCACGCTCAAATGCGCTCCCCGCAAGAAGAAACAGCCGGGCCAGGCCCGGCTGTTCTCGATTGAGGGCGCCGCTAGGCCGAGGGCATGATGAGCCAGAGCAGGAAGTAAATGGCCAACCCAGGCACGCCGCCGGGGATGAGGGCGATGAGGAAGCCGAGGCGGAACCAGAACGCGCTGATGCCAAAGAACTCGGCCAGGCCGCCGCACACCCCGGCCACCATGCGGTTGTGGCGCGAACGGCGCAAGCTGCGGGTGTAAGTGGTCATAATTGTAAGCCTCCAGTGCCAGCCAGATAAGTCAACCTAACAGCCATCACCTACTCTTACGCGGCGGCGGCGGCTGGGTTGCGGGGCGCGGCGGGCAGGGGCTGACAAGGGGCTGACGCCGGACTGATGTAAACAAAAAGCGGTGCGGGTCCACGACCCGCACCGCTTTTGATTCCCGCGGATGGGCTTAGAAGTCGCCCATGCCGCCGCCGCCCGGGGGCATGGCGGGGGCCTTTTCCTTCTCCGGCACGTCGGTGATGAGCGCGTCGGTGGTCAGGATCATGGCCGCGATGGAGGCGGCGTTTTCCAGCGCGCCGCGGACGACCTTGACCGGGTCGATGACGCCGGAATCGATCATGTCCACGTACTCGCCGGTGATGATGTTGAAGCCGATGTTCTTGTTCTTGTCTTCCTTGGCCTTGCGGCGGATGCCGTCGATGATGACGGAGCCGTCCAGCCCGGCATTGGCGGCCAGCTTGCGCAGCGGGGCCTCCAGCGAGCGGCGGACGATGTTGATGCCCACCTGGGCGTCTTCGTCGTCAGCCTTGAGCTTCTCCAGCGAGGCGACGGCGTTGAGCAGCGAGACTTCGCCGCCGGGCACGATGCCCTCTTCCACCGCGGCGCGGGCGGCGGAGAGCGCGTCTTCCACGCGGTGCTTCTTCTCCTTCAGCTCGGTCTCGGTGGCCGCGCCGACGCGGATGACAGCGACGCCGCCGGAGAGCTTGGCCAGGCGCTCCTGGAGCTTCTCCTTATCGTAGTCGGAGGTGGACTTGTCCATCTCGACGCGGATCTCTTCGATGCGGCCCTTGATGGCCTTGCTGTTGCCCTTGCCCTCGATAATGGTGGTGTCGTCCTTGCCGGACACGACCTTGGTGGCGCGGCCCAGGTCGCTGAGGGTGGTGGACTCGAGCTTCTTGCCCAACTCCTCGGTGATGACGGTGCCGCCGGTGAGGATGGCGATGTCCTGCAGCATGGCCTTGCGGCGGTCGCCGAAGCCGGGGGCCTTGACGGCCAGCACGTTGAGCATGCCGCGCAGCTTGTTGAGCACCAGGGTGGCCAGGGCCTCGCCGTCGATGTCCTCGGCGATGATGACCAGGTCGCGCTTGCCGATCTGGACCAGCTTCTCCAGCACGGGCACGATGTCGGCGGCGGCGGAGATCTTCTTGTCGTAGATCAGGATATAGGGGTCGGCGATGACGGCTTCCATCGCATCCGGCGCGGTGATGAAGTAGGCCGAGATGTAGCCGCGGTCGAACTGCATGCCCTCGACGTACTCAGTCTCGAACTGGAGGGACTTAGACTCTTCGACGGTGATGACGCCGTCCTTGCCGACCTTGTCCATCACGTCGGCGATCAGGCCGCCGATCTCGGAGTCGGCGGCGGAGTTGGTAGCGACGGAGCCGATCTCTTCCTTGGTGTCGATCTTCTGGGCCTGCTTGCGCAGGCTCTCGACGACGGCGTCGGTGGCCTGCTCGATGCCGCGCTTGAGCAGCATGGGGTTGAAGCCGGCGGCCAGGTTCTTGAGGCCTTCGGTGACGATGGCGTGGGCCAGGACGGTGGAGGTGGTGGTGCCGTCGCCGGCGATGTCGTTGGTCTTGGTGGCGGCTTCCTTGAGGAGCTGGGCGCCCATATTCTCATAGGGGTCTTCCAGCTCAATTTCCTTGGCCACGGTGACGCCGTCGTGAGTGACGGTGGGGGCGCCGAACTTCTTGTCCAGGGCCACGTTGCGGCCCTTGGGGCCGAGGGTGGTGGCGACGGCGTTGGCGAGGGTGTCCACGCCGCGCTGCAGCCGGCGGCGGGCATCTTCCGAGAAGACGAGTTGTTTGGGCATGGGTCAATACTCCTTGGATTGAGAGATGTGGACTGGGGGTGGGGCGGCTTACTTCTTCTTCTTGCCCTCGTCGGTCTCGACGATCGCCAGCAGGTCGCTTTCCTTGAGGATGAGCAGCTTCTTGCTGTCCACCTTGAACTCGGTGCCGGCATACTTGGCGAACAGGACGACATCGCCCACGTTGACGTCCAGGGCGATGCGCTTGCCGTCGTCGTCGCGGGCGCCGGGGCCGGCCGCCACAATGGTGCCCTTCTGCGGCTTCTCTTTGGCCGTCTCGGGGAGCACCAGGCCGCTCGCCGTCATCTCTTCCTGTTCGATTGGCTCGACGACCACGCGGTCGCCCAGCGGTTTGAGATTGATTGCCATCGTGTTGACCTCCTGAGGAATTGGGATGGATTGTGACCTATTTGGCGATACAAGGCGACAAGTTAGCACTCAATACGCGCGAGTGCTAACTCGACGCCGGGATAATACCAAAACTGGCGGGCGGAGTCAAGCCTGTGTTTGCAGTCAGGCGTGGGGAGTGCCAAACACCGCCTGGGCGTGTGGCTCCCAGGGGCACGGGCGAATGAATTCGCTACTACGATGCCAGGAGTGCCAGCTTGGTACAGTGGCAACGGGCGAATGAATTCGCTACTACGATGCC
>CAZCEC010000013.1:71204-79776 GCA_964497615.1 uncultured Anaerolineales bacterium
GCCAGCTTGGTACAGTGGCAACGGGCGAATGAATTCGCTACTACGATGCCGGGAGCGCCAGCTTGGTACAGTGGCAACGGGCGAATGAATTCGCTACTACGATGCCAGGAGCGCCAGCTTGGTACAGTGGCAACGGGCGAATGAATTCGCTACTACGATGCCGGGAGCGCCAGCTTGGTACAGTGGCAACGGGCGAATGAATTCGCTACTACGATGCCAGGAGTGCCAGTTTGGTACATTGGCAACGGGCGAATGAATTCGCTACTACGATGCCAGCAGTGCCAGACGGGCCAGGGCTGGCAGCCAGTGGGGGCCGTCCGGCACTGGCATCGGGCAGGAGGTGCGCGGGTGGGCGGCGGGCGGGCTGGCGGGTGCCGGGCCGGCCTGGGATTTCAGGCGCGCCCCTAGGGGGACCCCCCCCTTAGAATAGGTGGCATATCCGGCATATCCGGCATTATTTTACATAACGGCAACAAGCGCTCCGAAAGATGGGGCGAGAGGGTGGTTGGGCAGAGGGGATGGGCGAGTCCCGGGGGGCGGCATGCGAGGATTGTAGAACAAATGGTCTGGTAAGTCAAGGAGGAAATTGATAAGGATCAACGGATGGATGAGCGCCCGACCAGCCGGGCGGCGACTGCCCCAAAGGGGTGCTTCGCTAAAGCCGCTACTACAGGATCATTTGTAGTTAGGCCGGCACTAGAACTGCTGGCGACCAATTTAGGGCGTGGCGGTTACAGGGGGCGGCGCTTCGGTGGCGACGGGCGGCGCGGAGTCCGTGCCGGCGCTCTCCGGCGTGGCGGTGCCGTCCACGGCTTCATCCACGGTCAATTCACCAGCGCAGATGGCCATGCTCTCTTCAAAGCTGCCCTGGACGGTCGGGTCATCGGGGGCCTGGTTGAGGGCGATCTGGAGCCACTTGGGGGCTTCGTTGGTCCCACACTTGTTGAGGTAGGCCAGCAGGTTGCCGTAGGTGTAGTAATACTCCAGGGTGGTGGCGGTGGTGGGCCGCAAGCCCTGCACCTGGAGCACGACGCCGTCGCTGCTTTCCATGGGCTCGCCGTTAATGTCCACCACGGGCAGGCCGTTGGCGTAGGTGAGCGGGTTGCCGGCGCCGTCCACGGTGCCGCCTTCAACGGCCAGGGCCAGCTCCGGCTCGGCGCCTTCGTAGTTGCGGCGGCGGAAGAAGATCAGCCCCAGCCGGCCGTGGATGTCGGGATTATCCGGCTCGCGCGCGAGGGCTTGTTCAAGGTATTGGATGGCCGTGCCCAGCTCGTCGTTCTGGTAGTGGGTGCGGCTGAGGTACAGGTAGGGCGCGACGTTGTCCGGGTCGATGGCGCTGGCCTTGCCGAAATAGAAGATGGCCTGGTCCACATCGCCCAGCACGCGGTAGTTTAGGCCCAACTGGATATACAGGCTGATGAGATTGGGATTGATCTTAAGAGCGTTGAGATAGCTGTTGATGGCGTCGCCATACTGGCCAATGCTCTCGTAGGCATAGCCCAGGGCGCGGTGGGCCTCCAGCAGGTTGGGGTCCAGGGCCAGCGCGGTTTCGGCCTCTTGGAAGCCCTGGCTCCACTTACCGGAATCGTTGAGGATCTCGGAGTAGTAGGCGTGGGCGGGGGCGTAGTTGCTGTCGAGGGCGATGGCGGTGACGGCGGCGGCCTCGGCTTCGGCCAGGGTCTTGCAGGCGCAGCCGACGCTCACGTTCCAGTCGAGCGCCCAGGCGTAGATGGCGCGGCTCTTGGCGTTGTTGGGCGAGATCAACAGGGCGTCTTCGGCCGTCTTGAGCGCGCCAGCATAGTCTTCGGCGTAGACCTGGATGCGCGCCTGGGCTACCGCGTATTCGAGGTTCTTGGGGTCGGCCACGCGGGCTTGCTGGTAGGCGGCGATGGCGGCCTTGAGGTTGCCGGCGGCAAACTGGGCCTCGGCTTCTTCGGCATAGGTGCTGGCGACTCGCGTGGGGGCGGCGGTGGGCTGGCCGATGGGCTGGATGACGTCTTGCTGTTCAAGCGACAGCAACACAAGCCCGCTGGCAATGAGCACCACCAGGAAGAAGACGCGCCGGGGGTTCGACCGCCGGCCGGCCTTGCGCAGACGGAGTGAACGACCCTGCAAGTACATTCGGCTAGCCTGACACTTTCTGTGAAGGATATTACCATCCCCGCCGCGCGACCGTCAAGGAAAGGGGGGCGGGCGTAGGGATTCCGTATGGTTGGGGGCGCGAATAGGTGGGACGAAAGACGAACCCCACGAAACGACGTGGGGCAGGTGACGAGGGGCGAATGACGGGGGTGAGGAATTGCCTTCTCATCTCGATTCCGCTAGACTCGCGGCCACCCACAAGGAGAGTGCTGATGAACGCTCGCGACATCCTGTACTATGGCCATGACTTCGTCACCCGCAACCTGGCGGACCTGCCGCTGGCCCACTGGGAGACCGAAAACGTGTGCGGGTGGTGGCCCACCAAGCTCATCATCGCCCACCTGTCGTCGTTTGAGTATGTGCTGGCGGATGTGCTGACCTCGTTCCTGGAGGAGGAGGCCCAGACGCCGCACCTGGCGCAGATGCTGCAACTGGGCGGCGAGGGCTTCAACGACCAGGCCGTCAAGGCGCGGCGCAACAAGACTCCGGCCGAGCTGTACGACGAGTACACGGCCGTGGTGCAGACCACCCTGGACCTGGTGGCGCGCCTGCCGGAGGACACCCTGCGCCAGCCGGGCACCCTGCCCTGGTATGGCGAGGACTATGCGCTGGACGACTTCATTGTGTACCAGTATTACGGGCACAAGCGCGAGCACACGGCGCAGGTGAACGTCTTCAAGGATGCGCTGAAAGCGGCGGGTAAGCTGCCCGGATAGCCGGTAACAAAAAGACACCGCCCCTCGGCAGCGCCGGGGGGCGGTTTGATAAGGGAAGGGTCAGCCGAAGCTTACTTCGCCTTGACCTTGATGTTCTTGGGGCGGGCGGCCTCGGCTTTGGGCAGGCGCAGGGTGAGCACGCCGTTCTCGATGGCGGCTTCGGCCTTGGCGCCGTCCACCTCGGTGGGCAGGCTGAGGGTACGGGCGAACTTGCCGTAGCGGCGCTCGCGCAGCAGCCAGTTGGCGTCCTCGGACTGCTCCTCGGCGGCCACCTCGCCGCGGAGGGTGACGGTGTCGCCCAGGACTTCCAGGTGCAGGTCCTCGGCCTTCAGGCCGGGCACGGCGGCGCGGATGATGTACTCATCGCCCGCCGCGACCACGTCCAGGGGCAAGGCCGCGACGGTGGGGTTGAGGGTCTGCGGGTTGATGACCGACTCGTCGAACAGGCGGTTCACGGCTTCGGCCAGGCGCACGGGACGATACTGATAAGTCAACATGGTTAGCTCCATCCTTCTTGGGTCCGGGTGTCGTTGCATTCCAATCCGATTTGACCGCATGATACGGGGCGCACGTTAGAGGCGCGCTAACAGTCTGTCGGAGGATTGTTAACGCAACGAGCCGGGCGGCGGTCCACGCCAGCCCGGCTCGTCGTTCGAGCGGCTATCATCTACGCTACTGTGGGCGGCGGGGGCGTTTCGCCGTTGCCGTTGGCCCGCGCGGCCTCCAGCGCCAGCAGTTCGCGGTAGGTCAGCGTCCAGGTGCTGGATTGGAAGGTCTGCGCCAGGCCGCCGAGCACTGCCAGCGGGATCGCCATGATCACGATGAAGATCGGCAGGCCCACTACCACCGCCGCGATCCACGGCACGACGCCTTGAGCGACCAGGCCCGCGACGGCAAATGCCAGCAGGGCCGGGAGCCCGCCAGCGATGGACGCCACCGCCAGCAGCAGGAACACCACGGGAACCAGCACAATCGCCCAGCCCAGCCCCAGCCCGAACAGGATCAGGCCCATCACGACGACGTCGCCCAGGCGCTGGCGCAGCAACTGCCAGCCGCGGCGCACAGCGGCGTTGATGTCCTGGTTCTCCAAGACGATGGCCCGCCGCCAAAACTGCAGCAGCAGCGACACGGCAATGCCCACCACAATGGCGGCAAAGATCAGAACCACCCCCAGGCCGGCGGTCAGCACCGTGCCCAGCACCTTCAGCGGGGCGCTGTCGGTCAGCCAGACCAACAGGGGAGCGCCCGCCACCGCCAGCAGCAGCAGGAAGGCGATCACGAAGATCAGCCCCAGCACGAAGTCCAGCAGGAACAGCCGCAGCGCGGCGCGCGACCAGCCCAGGCGAAAGCCCTGGCGCACGGTCAGCGTCGCGCCGGTGGCTTCGTGCTGATCCACCATGCGGATGAGGGCCGTCTCGGCCACGTAGCGCGCAATGGTGAATATCACGGCCAGGATCAAGGCCAGGCACAGCACCGTGATTCCGGCGATGATCAGCGCGTTGAGCACCTCCGGCGAGATAACCGGCCACCCCGCCGCGCCCGTGCCTTGGCCCGAACCGCCGCCGCCGCCGCCCGAACTGCCGCCGCTGCCGCCCACGTTGCCGCCCGTGGTCAGCGCCACCAGAATGCCGAACACCCACAACGCGCGGTAGGATGTGGTGATTGAAAACGCCCGCTTGAGAATTCGAATGTGGTCCATTACCGACTCCTTCCAGTCAATTCGCTAGCCAGCTTGTCCGCCAGCCAACGCCAAATCCTTGTCTCGAGCCGCCCACCAGCCGGCCAGGCAGGCCCAGGTCAACACTGCCGCCGCAGCGGTCAACGCGACTTCGAGGCCCAATAGTGGCAGCCAGTTGCCCCAGACGGGCGCTCCGGCCAGGCCGGCCAGCAGGGGCAGCAGCCCGCCCCCGGCCGGCACCGGCAGAAGCACCACCGGAAGACCGATGGGCAAGACCCAAAGCCCAAACGCGCCGACCACCAACACCGCTTGGCTAAAGGCCCACAGGCCGAACACGCCCAGCGGCAGCCATAGCCCCGCTGCCTGCCGTACGCGGCTGGCTGGCGCGGTAGCGCGCGCCGGCAGGCGCAGCCGCACCTGGGCCACAAACTGCTCCGGCGGGGTGCGGGCCGGCATGGGCGGGTTGGTGTGCAGTCGCGCCGACAGCGCCTGCATGGCGTCCAACTCCGCCCGGCAGGCGGCGCAGCCGGCCAGGTGCATTTCCACGCGCCGCCGCTGGCCGCCGTGCAACTCGCCATCCAGGTAGGCCCCGATCCAATCCAGCACGTGTTCGCTCATGCGTCCTCCGGCTGCCGGCTGAGTGCCTGGCGCAAGTGGGAGCGGGCATAGTTCAGCCGCGACATGACGGTGCCCAGCGGGATGTCCAGGGCGTCCGCGATCTCCTGATAGCTGAGCCCTTCGTACTCGCGCAGCACCAGCGCCGCGCGGCTGGCTGGCGGCAGGGCGAGCACCGCCTGGCGCACCTGCTCGGCCTGCTGTTGGCGCTCAACCCAGGCCTCCGGGCCGTCGGCGGTGGAGGCGAAGGGCAGGTCGTCCACGTCCTCGGCGGGCCGCTCGCGCCGCAGGGCGTCCACGGCAACATTCACTGCAATGCGATAGACCCAGTTACGGAAAGGGGCGCTGGGTACAGCGCTACGGCGCGGGTCGTAACGGCCCAGGTTCTGCCAGACGCGCAGGAAGGCCTCCTGGGCGGCTTCTTCGGCCAATTGCGCATCGCCGCACATCCGATAGACTACGTTCACAACACCCTCGCGGTGCAGCCGGACGAGTTCACCAAAGGCCTGGCGGTCGCCTTGCTGTGCGCGAGTGATCCATGTCTGCTCGTCCAGGCTGGTCGAGACCGCCGCTACCACCACCGGTTGGCTTTTCCTTCGCTCTACCCTGAATACGAGATTCGCGGCGCGCCTATTCGGAAGCGGGCCGCCACGGCGGCGGGCGCGCGCCGATAAAATTCTAACGGATGCGGTCTATCATTACGTCTAGCCATCAGTGTGGTAGATTATGAGCAAATTGGATCAGAGGTAGAAGGCATGAATCTGGATAAGTTTACCCAAAAGGCCCAAGAGGCGGTGCTCGACGCACAGCGCCTGGCGGGCGAGTATAACCATCAGCAGATCGAGCCGGACCACCTGCTGCTGGCGCTGCTGCGCCAGGCGGACGGGGTGGCCCCGCAGGTGGCCGCGCGGCTGGGCGAGGTGAATGCGCTGATTGGGCAGGTGGAAGCCGGGTTGGCCGGCCGGCCCAAAGTCTATGGCGGCAATGCGCAGGTGGCGCTGTCGCGCGCGGCCGCCGACGTGTTGAACGCGGCGGAGCGCGAGGCGCGCGGGATGCGCGACGACTACACCAGCACCGAGCACATCCTGCTGGCGCTGGAGAAGACCCTGCGGAACTACCCGGCTGGCCGGGCGATCACCCACGACGCAATGCTCAAGGCGCTGACGGCCATCCGCGGCTCGGCGCGCGTGACGTCGCCGAACCCGGAGAGCACGTTCCAGGCGCTGGAGAAGTATGGCCGCGACCTGACCCAACTGGCGCGGCAGGGCAAGCTGGACCCGGTGATCGGGCGCGACGAAGAGATCCGGCGGGTGATCCAGATTCTCTCGCGGCGCACGAAGAATAACCCGGCCCTGGTGGGCGACCCCGGCGTGGGCAAGACCGCCATCGTGGAGGGGCTGGCCCAGCGCATTGTCAATGGCGACGTGCCGGAGGGCTTGAAGAACAAGCGCATCGTGGCGCTGGACATGGGCGCGCTGGTGGCCGGCGCCAAGTACCGGGGCGAGTTCGAGGAGCGCCTCAAGGCGGTGCTGAAGGAAGTGACCGATGCGGCCGGCGAAGTGGTGATGTTCGTGGACGAGATGCACACCGTGGTGGGCGCGGGCGCGGCCGAGGGGGCGATGGATGCCGGCAACATGCTCAAGCCCATGCTGGCGCGCGGCGAGCTGCACCTGATCGGCGCGACGACCCTGGACGAGTATCGCAAGCACATCGAGAAGGATGCGGCCCTGGAGCGGCGCTTCCAGCCGGTGATGGTGGACGAGCCGAGCATCGAGGACACGATCTCCATCCTGCGCGGGCTGAAGGAACGCTACGAGATCCATCATGGCGTGCGGATTCAAGACGCGGCCGTGATTGCCGCCGCGACGCTGTCGGCGCGCTATATCACCGACCGGCACCTGCCGGACAAGGCGATTGACCTGATTGACGAGGCGGCCTCGCGGCTGCGGATGGAGATCACCTCCAAGCCGCAGGCGCTGGACGAGATTGACCGGCGCATTCTGCAATTAGAGATCGAGCGCGAAGCCCTCAAGAAGGAAAAGGACAAGGCCAGCCGCGACCGGCTGGAGAAGCTGGAACGGGAAATCGCCGACGCCCGCGAGCAGTCTGGGGCGCTGCGCGCCCGCTGGGATGCGGAGAAGGGCGCCATTGGCGGGCTGCAAGGCGTGAAGGAGAAGATCGAGCAGACCAAGACCCAAATCGAACAGGCCGAGCGCCGGGCCGACCTGGAAGCGGCGGCGCGCCTGCGCTATGGCACCCTGCGCGAGCTTGAGCAGCAATTGGCCGACGAGGAGACGAAACTCAAGCAACTCCAGCAGGGTGAACGGCTGCTGAAGGAAGAGGTGGGGGCGGAGGACATCGCCGCTATCGTGGCTAAGTGGACGGGCATCCCGGTCTCGCGGCTGCTGGAAGGCGAGGTGGAGAAGCTCCTGCGCATGGAAGAGCGCCTGCACCGCCGCGTGGTGGGGCAGGACGAGGCGGTGCGGTCGCTGGCCAACGCCATCCGCCGGGCACGCTCCGGGTTGCAGGACCCCAACCGGCCGCTGGGTTCGTTCATCTTCCTGGGGCCCACGGGCGTGGGCAAGACCGAGTTGGCCCGCGCGCTGGCCGAGTTCTTGTTCGACAGCGACCAGGCCATGATCCGGATTGACATGAGCGAGTACCAGGAGAAGCACACCGTCTCGCGGCTGATTGGCGCGCCGCCGGGCTACGTGGGCTATGAGGAGGGCGGCCAACTGACGGAGGCCGTGCGCCGCAAGCCCTACAGCGTGGTGCTGTTCGACGAGATTGAGAAGGCGCACGCGGAGGTGTTCAACGCGCTGCTGCAACTGCTGGATGACGGCCGGCTGACAGATGGGCACGGCCGGACGGTGGACTTCAAGAACACGGTGGTCATCATGACCAGCAACCTGGGCAGCGAGTTGTGGGCGGGCCGGGATGGCAGCCTGGAAGATGTCTCGCGGGAAGCGGTGCTGGAGGTGATGCGCCGGCACTTCCGGCCCGAGTTCCTGAACCGGGTGGATGAGATCGTCGTCTTCCACAGCCTGAAGATGGAACACCTGAAGCAGATTGTGGACATCCAACTGGAGCGGGTGCGGCGACTGCTGGCCGAGCGCGGGCTGAAGCTGGAGGTAAGCGAGGCCGCCAAGGGCTTCCTGGCGCGTGAGGGCTGGGACCCGACCTATGGCGCACGGCCTCTCAAGCGCGCCATCCAGCGCACCCTGCAGGACCCGCTGGCGTTGAAGATCCTGCAAGGCCAGTTCGCGGAAGGCGAAACCGTGCGCGTGGACTTCGACGGGGAGGCGCTGACCTTCATGGCAGTGGTGGAGGCGGAGCCAGTGGAAGCCTAACCTGGAGCGGCGGTGCATCAACGGCGGGGCGCTCGGTCGGCTACCAACCCGCCTCTTGGCCCGCCCGTCGT
>CAZCEC010000013.1:79786-110957 GCA_964497615.1 uncultured Anaerolineales bacterium
GGTGGAACCCTACCCGGGGGGGGGGGGGCACCGCGGGGGGGCGGCTGGCGAGCATCCCCGCTCGCCAGCGGCCCGCCGTGTCTTTCGGCAGAGTCCACGCCTCGGCCGCGCGGGCCGCTCGTTCGCCAACAAACACGTTTCTTGACTACAATGCAGTCATGGAAGCGCCTTCCCGCGGCCGAGGGGGCTGGGGCCAACGCCTCAGCCACCTGAGCGGCTTCATCGCCTTCATCGCCACCGTTCTCGCGGCCTACGCCTCTACGCTGACTGACGAGCGCAGCCCGCTGACCGGCCCCAATGGGCCGGCGCTGTTGCTGCTGGGCGCCGCCTACTTGATAGCGGGGCTCGTGGGGCTGCCGGCGGTAGGCGCCCATGCGCGGCTGTGGCGCAACGTGCTCTATTTCGTCGTTCAGATCACGTTGATGACCGCCATCCTGTACCTCTCCCGGTTGAGCGGGTTCATCTCGCTGCTGCTGTTCCCGCTGGCCAGCAATGCCCTGGAGATGCTGCCGCGCCGGCTGGCGGTGGGTGTGTGGGCGGTGCTGCTGGGCGTCTTTGTGGGCATCGCCGCCATCCTGTATGGGTGGGCGGTGGCGTTCAGCACGGGCATGGTAGTGGCGGCCGGGCTGGCGTTCGTGGTGGCCTTTACGCACTTTGCCCTGAGCGAGCGCACAACCCGGCAAGAAGTGGAACGGTTGGCGGCGGAGCTGCAGGCCGCAAACCAGAAGCTGCGCGAGTATGCCGCCCAGGTGGAAGAGCTGGCAACGGCCAAGGAGCGCAACCGGCTGGCGCGTGAGATCCATG
Organism: uncultured Anaerolineales bacterium; assembly: GCA_964497615.1. Taxonomy (GTDB): domain Bacteria; phylum Chloroflexota; class Anaerolineae; order Anaerolineales; family UBA6663; genus CAZCEC01. Next base: position 80,591 of record CAZCEC010000013.1, read on the forward strand.
ACAGCCTGGGCCACTACCTGACCGTGATCAATGTGCAGTTGGAAGCCGCTCGGGTGCTGGCCGAGGGCGGCGCGCCGGACGCGCCGCCGCGCATGCTGGCCGCGCTGGACAAGGCCCAAAGCCTGGCGCGCGAGGGGCTGGGCGATGTGCGCCGCTCGGTGGCGGCGCTGCGGGCCCCGGCGATGGAAGGGCGCCCGCTGCCAGCGATGCTGGAGGCCCTGGCCGAGGAGGCGCGCACCGCCGGCCTGGTGACGCATGTGGCGGTGCAGGGGGCGCCGCGCTCGCTGCCGCCGGCCACGGAACTGGCGTTGTATCGCGCGGCGCAGGAGGCGCTCACCAACATCCGCAAGCACGCCCGCGCCTCGCGGGTGGATGTGCGGGTGGAGTATGGCGGCGATGGGCGGGTGCGGTTGAGCGTGCGCGACAACGGCGTGGGCGCCGAGCCAGCGGCCGAAGCCAACGGCGGCTTTGGTCTGGTGGGGCTGCGCGAACGGCTGCAATTGGTGGGCGGCGAACTGCAGGTGCGCACCACGCCGGGAGAGGGGTTTGCGGTGGAAGCCGAGGCGCCGGGTTGATCAGGGTGCTGCTGGCCGACGACCAGGGGCTGTTCCGCGAGGGGCTGCACACGCTGCTCTCGGTGCAGGCCGACGTGGAGGTGGTGGGCGAGGCCGCCAACGGCGCGGAGGCGGTGGCGCTGGCGCGCGATCTGCGGCCGGATGTGGTGCTGATGGATGTGCAGATGCCGGAGTTGGACGGGGTGGCCGCCACGCGCCAGTTGCAGGCCAGCCAAGCGGGGTGCCGCGTGATCCTGCTGACCACGTTCGACGACGATGAGTATGTGTTTGAGGGGCTGCGGGCGGGGGCGGTGGGCTACCTGTTGAAGGATGTGCCCTCGGCGCGGCTGCTGGAGGCCATCCGGGCGGCGGCGCGGGGCGAATCGTTCCTGCAGCCCTCGGTGGCGGCCAAGGTGGTGGCGGAGTTCGCGCGGCTGAGGGGGCAGGCGCCAGCCAACGACGCGGCCCGCCGCGCGGCGCAAGCCCTGCCCGAGCCGCTGACCGAGCGCGAGTTGGAAATCCTGCGGCTGGTGGCCGACGGCGCCAGCAACAAGGAGATCGCAGGGCGGTTATTCCTGGCCGAGGGCACGGTGAAGAACCATGTCACCAGCCTGCTGGGAAAGCTGGGCGTCGGCGGGCGGATGCAGGCCGCCAACCGGGCGCGGGAACTTGGTCTGTTGTAGAACTCCCCTTCAACTGGAAAACTGAACTGGCAAACCCCCTTCCAGCACTTCGGTGTGGGGGTCCAGCATCCCGGCGCGGCTGACGAGGGCCGTGGTGTGCTCCAGCGTCTGCTGGCGCATCACGAAGGCGGTGACGCGCCAATCGTTGCCGCGGCGGCGGGCGGCGGGCGGCTTAATGACTTCGGCGTAACGCTGGGAGAAGGCCGCGATGCGGGCTTGCTCGGCGGCGCTGGGGGCAGGGTAGATGCGCAGATCGGCCACTGAACTGAGGACATAGACCAGTTCATTGGCGGGATGCGTGGTGTCCAGGTAGGCCAGGAGGTAGGCCAGGGCCAGGTCCGCGCTGGCGAGGTCCACGGGATCGGCGAGGGCGGCGGCGATGAAGTTGGGCGGCTCATCGGTGAGCATGTAGGCGGGCGCGCCGGGCGCCCAGGCGGCGTAGAAGCCGAGGGCGTGATAGGGCGTGCGATAGATGACCTGTACGATCTGATAGCGATGGAAGAAAGGGGCGGGGTAGGGCGTGATGGACGTGGCCGGGTCGGCCAACCAGCGGGCGTATGCGGGGTCAAGGTCGCCGAGGGCGGCGATGAGGGCGGGGTCAGACATAGAGGGCGGCGCGGGGACGGCTGCGCGCCCCGCGGCTGCGGGTGGGTGGCATGGTTCAGGGCTAGGGGGGCATGGGGAAGCGCGGCAGGGGCATATTGACCTGGTCCCAGCCACGGCCGTAGTAGATGACGTAGGACTCGTTGGTAATCGAGTTGACGATGCGGCCGTCCACAAAGGCCTTGTAGACGGCGTCTTCGCCCACGGCGGCGGCGCGGATTTCCAGCATGGTCTCGTCCATGCCGGGGTTGGCGGCGCGCAGGCGCATGGCTTCAGCCCCGTAGGCGTCGCTGTAGACCTTCTCCACGGGGCTGGCGGCCTGGATGGGCTGGCGGGTCTTGAACTGGGATTGGAACTTGTGGCGGATGGCGGCGACTTCGGCGGCGGCTTCCTCGCGGCACATCTTGTTGATGTATTCGAAACGGGAATACTTGGTGGCCCAGTCGCGCGCGGCGTTGGCCGATTTGCCGGTCTTGTACCAATCGGCGTGGGTCATCTCGTGGACGAAGGTGGCGGCGGCCTCATCGGGCGACATGTTCTTGCTGATGAAGACGGTGTTGGTTTTCTGGTCGAACCAGGAGGCGTTCTTGGGCGCCGGCGCCAGCGTGACCTTGTGCTTGACCATGTTGGTGAGCGCCTCCTTGCCTTGGGCGCTCTTGGCGACCAGCACCCGCACTTCGGCCTCGGTCCAGGTGGCGCCGCGGGTGACGGCGGTGACGACGGACGGCATCTTGCCGGATGGATCGAGCTTGGAGCGGACGCGCTGGCGGGCTTGCTCGGGCATACCGGCCAGGGCGGGGTCCACCTCATCGGCCAGCATCTTGCCCAGGCGTTCGCCTTCTTCCATGGTGAGCTTGCCGCCAGCGGCGCGCTCGGCGGCCACGCGTGCGGCGGCATACTTGCGCACGGGGCCGGCGGCCTGGCGCAGCAGTTGGCCGGCCTGGACGACGTCGACGACGAATAGAATGATATCCACGGCCAGCCAGAACAGGTCGGGGTCGTTCTGAGAAATGGACTTGGCTTTGTCCAGGTCGGTATTGGCGGCGGCGCTTTCCACCTGGAAGGCCTGGACCTTGTTGATGATCTCGGCGGCGCTAAGGCCCAGCGCGGCACCGGTGGCGGCCCCAGCGACGACCAGGCTGCCGCCGGCCGTGGCCACGGCGGTGACAATGGCGAGGCTGATGCCGATGACGGCTACAGCCTTGTCGCGGGCCTCCTTGTCGGCCTTGAGCTTGCCGGCGGCATCATCCACAAAGCGGTTTTCGAGGGTCTCCGGCAGGATGTTGGCCATGGCCTTGGCGCCGGCCACAACGTTGGGCAAGGAGAGGGGGTTGAGGCTGCCGCCAGGGGCGACGTTGGCGCGTGTCTCTTCGATATTGTCGAGCTTCTCCTTGAGCTTCTCCCAGATCATGGCGTTGCCGACTTCGGACTTGCCCCCGGTGCGCAGGGCGGCGACGGCGTTGGGCTCGTTCTTGAGGGCGGCCAGCAGAGGGAACTTCTGGGAGTAGTCGCTGTAGAGCAGCTCGTATTTCTGGTTGGCCTCCACCCAACTCATGTCGCCCAACAGGTCCTTCTCGGTGGCCTGGCGGTTCTGCTCGGCCTCCATCGGGCCGCCCTTGTGTTGGTCGCCGTACTTCTTGCGCAGGTTGATTCCCAGGTTGAATAGCTTCTCGGCTTCGCCCGCCAGATGCTTGGCGGCCTTGGCCAACTCGTCCATCTCGGCGGTGGGGGTGGCCTCCATCTTGCCGGTGCCCTTGACCTCGCCGTTCTGGACTTCCATGCCCTCGTGAAAGCCGTAGCGCTGCATCTCGTCGCGGATGCTCTTGCGGCTGGTATCGAGGAAGGTGTAGACGGTCTCGCGGGCGTTGGTCTCGAAGACCGGCAGGAAGCGGTCGCGGTGCAGTTCGATGCGGTCCTTCTGACCGTTGATGACGGCCATGCAGGCGTCTCTTTCCTGCGGCGCGAACTTGGTCAGTTCCTGGTCGATCTCGCCGATCAGACGGTTCATGCCTTCCTGGCCGCGCTGAATGTAGGCGGTGGAAAGGTTGAGGTAGACCTTCTCCACATTCTTGAGCGAGGCCACCCGCGCCGTCATGTCCGGGAAGTTCTGCGGCATGGCCGGGGGCTTGTCCATGCCCCACAGGCCAACGCGCTGGACGGGCATGCGGGCGCCGTCACTCTTCAGGCGGCGCTGGACGTGCTGGTTGCCGCCGTGGCGCTGGAGCCTGGCGACGGCGGCCTGGCGGACCGGGCGGGCGGTAGAGTGCGCGGGGAGGTTGTCCCAGTCAGCCGCCAGGGCATCGGGGTCGGCGCCGAGGGGGGCGGGGGCCGGGCCGGGGGTTGAGGCGGGGTCGGCACCGCTTTGCGGCGTCCTGCCCTGGGGTGCGGCCGGCGCCTGGCGCTCTGGGGCGCGGTCGTGATCGCTGTCGCTGGCGGGGCCGGCGGCGCTCATGGGAGGATTATAGGCTGTTGGCAACGGATTCGGAAACCGAGGAAGCAGATTGGGCGTGGGCGATGAGGAGCGGGTGGAAACGGGTGAGGGGGTTGCGCCCGGTGTCCGGCGGCGATACACTCCGGCGCGAGGCGTGACAACCCGTTCGCCACACCGACTGCAAGACACAGAGAGGAAGAGGAACGTGCACCGATTCGCAGTTGTGCTCATGCTGATGCTCGTCTTTGGGGCCGGGGCGCCGCTGGCCGCCGAGGGGACAGCCGCCGCCGGTGCAGTCCTCACGTCTGCTTTCACCTACCAGGGCCGCCTGCTCAAGAATGGCTCGCCAGTGAACGCCACGTGCGCGATGACGTTCAGCCTGTGGGACGCGCCGGCTGCCGGTGTGCAGGTGGGCGGAGACCACGTGCTGGGCAGCGTGCTGGTGGAAGAAGGGCTGTTCACGGTGACGCTCAACACGGCGAACCAGTTTGGCGCGAGTGCATTTGACGGCCAGGCGCGCTATCTGCAGACCAGCGTGACGTGCCCGGGTGACGGCGCGCCAGTAATGCTGTCGCGCCAGCAGTTGACGGCGGTGCCGTATGCCCTGTACGCGGCCGGCAACTGGGGGCTGAATGGGAATGCCGGCACAACCGGGGCCCATGTGCTGGGCACGACGGATAAGGTGACGCTAACAGTGGTGGTGAGCGGCACGACGGCGTTCCGGTTGGTGGGCCGGCAGGAGACGGCGTTTGTCGAGTTCCAGCCGAGCTTCCTGGGCGGCAGCTCAGCGAACGTCATCGGCGTGGATGTGCATGGGGCGTTTGTGGGCGGGGGCGGGCGGTTGTCTGGTTCGTTCGCGCCCAACAGCATCTACGACAGTTACGGCGTCATCGCCGGCGGCCTCGACAACGAGGCGGGCACCAATGATGGCAACGCCAACAACCAGCCAGCGGCGTTTGTGGGCGGAGGCTTCAGTAATGAAGCGCTGCTTGACTATAGCGTGGTGACAGGGGGGCGGCAGAACCAAGTGGCGGCCACGCACGGGGCGGTTGGCGGCGGCCAGGGCAATGCGGTGGCGGCCGGCGCGGACTATGGCACGATCCCGGGTGGCTTGGCGGCGGTGGTGACGCAGTATGGGCAACTGGCGCACGCCGGGGGGCAGTTCAACATCGTTGGAGACGCGCAAGCGTCCGAGTTCATCCTGCGCAACGTGGTGAACAATGCCACGGCGCGCGGGCTGTACCTGGACTGCAACGAGCTCACCAACACCAGCCTGGACACGGGCACGCCGTGCACGTCGGGTGAGGTGCTGACGATCGCCGATGGCCGGTCGATGGCATTCACGATTCAGGTCGTGGCGCGGGTGGTGGCGAGCGGCAATGGCACGCTGCCGACTGACAGTTCGGTGGCTTATTTTGGGTCGGGGCTGCTGGAGAACACCGGCGGGACGACCACGCTGACTCTGTTGGCGGCGCTGTCGGAGATTGGGGATGCAGCGGCGGTCACTAACCTGTCGTTTGCCCTGGCGGGGGCAACCGGAGGGCAGTTGACGATGACGGCCGACAGCACCCAGAGCGGGCCAGTGGTGCGGTGGGTGGCGGTGGTGCGGACGGCGGAAGTGGCCGACTGAGGTAACCCCGCCTCACCTGCGTCCCGATGCCTGCGCAATATCGGGACGTGGGTGAGGCGGAGCGGGTCGCGCTCGGGGCGCATGGGGGAATGATGTGCGCGCGAAGTAGGGTGACGGGCAGGGCGCAGACGCCCCGGAAGATCGGGATTCCACAGCGCGGTGCGCCGGGGCATGCCCAAGGCATGACCCCGGACGTGACCTCCGGCACATCCCTGTAGGGCCTGAAATGCGTATAACTGATAGATGCGGCAGCGCGGAGGGCGCCGGGGCGGCGCTGCCATCGCGCGGCCATCGCGCTCCCACGACGATCTGGCAGGCAAGCCTGTTCCAGGACGGGCGCGCAGCCTAATGTTTGGTGAGGAGAGGCAATGTCTGACTTTATTTTGACGACCGACAATCTGAAAAAGTCTTTTGGGGGCCAGGCGGCGGTGCAGGGCGTGAGCTTTGGCATCCGGCGCGGCGAGGTGTTCAGCCTGTTGGGGCCGAACGGGGCCGGGAAGACGACGACGATCTCGATGCTGGCCTGCCTGCTGGCGCCGACGGAGGGCGACGCGCTCGTGGGGGGGCATTCGGTGCGGCGCGAGCCGGAGGCAGTGAAGCGCCTGATTGGGGTCGTGCCGCAGGACATTGCGCTGTACCTGCCGCTGACGGCGCGCGAGAACCTTATGTTCTGGGGGCAGATGTATGGGCTGGGCGGGGCCGCGCTGCGCCAACGGGTGGACGAGGTGCTGGAGGTGGTGGGGCTGAAGGACCGCGCTAACGACCGCGTGGCGACGTATTCGGGCGGGATGCAGCGGCGCATCAATATCGCGGTGGGGCTGCTCCACAAGCCGCAGATCGTGTTCATGGACGAGCCGACGGTGGGGATCGACCCGCAGAGCCGCCGCAACATCCTGGACATGGTGAAGGACCTAAACAAGCAGGGGATGACGGTACTCTATACCACGCACTATATGGAAGAGGCCCAGGAGTTGAGCCACCGCATCGGCATTATTGACCAGGGCAAGCTGATCGCGCTGGGCACGCTGGACGAACTGACGCGGCTGGTGGGGCAGGAGGATGTGGTGGAGCTAAGCGTGGCCGACGGCGAGGCCCCGGAACTGCTGGCCGCCCTGCGCGCGGCGCCGGGCATCCGCAACGCGGACCGGACTAATGGGACGGTGCGGCTGCTGGCGGCGGACGGGAACGCGGCGCTGCCAGAACTGATCACGACGGCCACCCATCACGGCGCGCGGGTGACGAACGTGTCGGTGAAGCAGCCGAACCTGGAGGCAGTGTTTTTGCATTTGACAGGGCGGGCGCTGAGGGATTGAGGACGACGGACAAAGGACGAAGGACGGAAGATGAAGGACGAAGGCTAAGGACCCGATGAAGAAGATACTGGCGATTGGGTGGAAGGATGTAACCCTGGTGCTGCGCGACCGGGCGGCGCTGATTCTGATGCTGGCGGCGCCGTTCGTGCTGACGCTGGGCATGGGGTTTGTGACCGGGCGTTTCTCGGGCACGGATGCGACGACAGGGCTGGCCGACATCTCCGTGATCATCGTGAATGGCGATGACGGAGAGTTGGGGGCGGCGCTGGTGAACGTGCTGAACGCCGAGGAATTGGCCGACCTGCTGGCCCCGGCCAGCGTGGCGACGGAGGCCGATGCGCGGGCGCGGGTGGATGAAGACGAGGCCGCGGCGGCGGTCCTCATCCCGGCCGGGTTCACGAGCGGGGTGCTGCCGGACCCGGGCACCGGCGCGACGAGCGCGCCGGCAGCGATTGAGGTGTATGCCAACCCGAACCGGCCGGTGGGCGCTGGCGTGGTGGAGACCATCGTGCAGGGTTTTTTGAGCGAGGTGGAGACCGGGCAGGTGGGCGTGAATGTGACCCTGGCGCAACTGATGGCGGCTGGCTTGTTGGCGCCCCAAGAGGCGGCGGAGGCCGCACCCGCCATCGCTGAACGGCTGGTGGGCGGGGCGGACGAAGGGCTGGTTACGCTGGACCGGGTGAGCGCGGAGGGGGAGACGCAGGGATTCGACGTGCTGGCCTACTTTGCGCCCGGCTTCGCCATGATGTTCCTGATGTATACGGTCGCGTACGGCGGGCGGAGCGTGCTGGCCGAGCGAACGGACGGCACCCTGCCGCGGCTGATGAGCACGCCCACGAGCGCGGCGCAGGTGCTGGGCGGGAAGGTGTTCGGTATCTTTCTGACGGGGGCAGCGCAGGTGGGCGTGCTGGTGCTGGCGACGAGCGTGATGTTCGGGCTGCGCTGGGGCGACCCGCTGGCGGTGGCGGTGCTGGTGCTGGCGGTGGCGGCGGCGGCCACGGGCTGGGGGCTGCTGCTGGCGTCGCTGGCGCGCAGCCCGGCGCAGGTGGGCAGCCTGGGCGCGGCCATGATGATCCTGTTTGGCATCCTGGGCGGGAGCTTCTTCCCGACCGGGGGGATGCCGGGGTGGCTGGCGGCGGTGGGCAAGATCACGCCGAACGCCTGGGGGCTGGATGGCTTTACGAGGCTGGCGCGCGGCGGGGACCTGGGGGCGATTGGGCTGCCGCTGGCGGCGCTGGGGGTGATGGCGGTGGTGCTGTTCGCGCTGGCGGTGCCGCTGTTCCGGCGGGCTGGACTGAGCCGAGCGGCCTAGGCAAACCTCTCACCGCGGAGCACGCGGCCCCAAAGGGGTGCTTCGCAAAGAGCGCGGAGATATTCTGATGATGAAGAAGATACTGGCGATTGCGTGGAAAGATGGGCTGTTGCGCTTCTCGGAGCGCTCGGAGCTGTTGTTCTTTGTTGTCCTGCCGGTGGTGTTTACGCTGATCATCGGCGGGGCGAGCGCGGGCGGCGGCGACAGCCGGGTGCCGGTGCTGGTGGTGGACGAGGATGGGGGCGCGCTGGCGGCGGAGTTCTTCCGTACGCTGGGGGCCTCCAGCGCGGTGCGGCCGGTGGCGCGGACGCGGGCCGAGGCCGAGGCGGACTTCGCCGGGGACGATTACCCGACCCTGGTGATTGTGCCGGCGGGCTTTAGCGAGGCGCTGCTGCGGGGCGAGCCGGCGCGGCTGGAAGTGCGGGCGCTGCCCGACAACCTGAACGCGGTGGCGGCGGAGCAGGCGCTCCAGGCCGCGGCGGCGGATACTTCGCGGGCGGTGCGGGTGGCGGCGGCGAGCGCGGCCGAGGCCGAGCGGCGGCAGCCGTTTGACGGCGCGGCGGACCGGGAGGCGTATTTCGCGGAGGCGCTGAGGCAGGCGCAGGCCGGGTTTGCGGCGGCGCCGGACCGGCTGATGGTGACGCGGCCCGAACTGCCGGACGAGGCCGGGTTTGGGCGGGACGATGCCGCGGGGCAGGCTTCGGCGGGGCAGTTGATCACCTGGGTGATGATCCCCCTGCTGGGGACCTCGGCGCTGTTCGCGTATGAGCGCGGGCGCGGCACGCTGAAGCGGCTGCTGACGACGCCGACGAACAAGGCCACGTTCCTGGGCGGGGTGATCGCGGGGCAATTGGGGATGGCGTTGGTGCAGATGGCGCTGCTGGTGGGCTTCGGGATGCTGGCGCTGAAGCTGAACTGGGGGCGCGACCCGCTGGCGCTGGGCGCCATGCTGGTGAGCTTTGGGCTGGCGTCGGTGGCGCTGGGGACGATGCTGGGGACCTTCATCAAGTCGGAAGGGCAGGCGAATGGGCTGAGCATCATGCTGGGCATGGTGCTGGCGCTGCTGGGCGGGTGCTGGTATCCGGCAGAGTTCTTCCCGGAGATCGCGCGGACGGCGGCGCTGGCGCTGCCGACGACATGGGCGATGCAGGGGCTGACGGACCTGGTGCTGCGCGGGCAGGGGCTGGCGGCAGTGCTGCCCGAGGCGGGGATGCTGGTGGGGTTCGCGGTGGTGTTCTTTGGGGTGGGGGTGGCGAGGTTCAGGTACGAGTGAGGGTGAGCGACGACCGACGGACGAAGGTCGACCGACGACGGAAGACGAAGGACGGAAGACGAAGGACGAAACGTATATCCCCAATGTGCGGGTCGAGACATGAGGAGGCGGCATGGCTGAGACGATCTTCGCTGTGGGCAATGTCGTTATCCTGCCGTTCTGGGGGCTGATGATCCTGGCGCCGGGGTGGGAATGGACGAGAAGGATCATGCGGTCGCCGTGGGTGGCGGCGCCGCCGGCCGGGTTGTACCTGTTGATGTTCGGCACGCTGGTGCTGGGGGTGGGCGGAGGCGAGCCGCTGGACTTCGCGGCGTTCGGGTCAGCGGCGGGGGTGGCGTCGCTGTTGGGCAACCCGGCGGGCGCGACGGCAGGGTGGATGCACTACCTGGCGTTCGACCTGTTCGTGGGGCGCTGGGCGTACCTGGACAGCCGCGAGCGGGGGCTGAGCCCGTGGCTGATGGGGCCGATCTTGTTCGCGATCTTGATGGCGGGGCCAGTGGGGTTCCTGGTCTATCTGATCGTGTCGCGCCAGAAGCCCGCGCCCGCGGGGTGAGGGGCGGAGGAGCAACTCACCCGTCGCGGTCGCCGCGCATCAGCCACATATAGCCGTCTTCGAGGCTGGGTTCGAGGGGGCGAGCGGAGAGGCCGGGGACGGGCCGGCTGGCTCGGCGCGGGCCGCGGGTTGGGCGTCGTCGCTGAGAGGGGCGGCCGCCATGTTGACCAGCATTCTATCCCTGATACGAGATGGGGACGGAAACGTTCACGCCGCCGCACCCATCGAAAGTCGGATTCCTCCATCTTTCGGCAGACGACAGGCTGGCGGTTGAGGGCCTAAGCTGGCCGAGGATTGGACGAATGCCGACGGGCTAGAACCGGAGGCGATGGCTCGGGATTGAAGAGGAGAAGGCAAATGTCAACGATCAGAGAGTCCCTGCGGCGCCACCCGCTGTGGTGGTTCTTTGGGCTAGCCTACGCCATCAATGCGGCGGCGTTCGCCACGCACTACTTCAGCCCGGTCGTGGCCTTCAGCCCGGCGTGGCTGATCGGGGTCTTCTCGCCCACCATCGCGGCTTATCTGGTGGCGGCGGCGATAGGCGGCTGGCCGGAGGTGAAGAAGCTGCTGGCGGGCTACACGCGCTGGCGCATTGGCTGGCAGTGGTATCTGGCGGCGCTGAGCATGGCGCTGATCCCGCTGGCGGTGGCGGGAGTGTATATCGCACTGGGGAACCCGCCGCGCGGCCTGCGCGAAGGGCTGACCTGGGGCGGATACTTCATCATCCTGATGCAGGGCTGGCTGACGGGTCCGCTGGCGGAGGAGAGCGGCTGGCGCGGGTTTGCACTGCCGCGGCTGCAATCGCGGATGAGCGCGCTGAACGCCAGCCTGCTGCTGGGGCTGCTGTGGGCGTTCTGGCACGTGCCGCAGTACCTGGCGGGTGGGGTGGCGACCGGGGGCATGATGCCGTTCCCGATCTTTGTGCCGGTGACGTTGGTGTTGACGATCCTGTTCACCTGGGTGTTCAACAACACGCGCGGCAGCCTGGTGGCCACGACGATCATGCACTTCGCGTATAACTTCTCGGGCGGGCACATCGCGGGAGTGTTGGGGTTGGTGCCGGGCATGGTGCTGTATGCGGCCAGCGGCGGCCTGGTGGTGCTGGCGGCCTTGGCCGTGATCGTCTTTGGACCCAAACATCTTTCGCGCAAGCCGGTGGGCGAGTTGCCCATCGAGCCGCAGGAAGTGACTTCGAAGGAAGCGATGCCGCCAACCTTGAAACCCATTCACTTGCACTAAACATTGAACGCACAGACCGACTCTTTCCCATCTGCGAGAGGATAACGGCGACCCGGCTGCGGTTGAGACCAAAGTAGAATAGCCGTTGGGAGACAGGGCCATGTTCAATCGGCGAGGACTGCGGCGGGGCGGATTGCTGGGACGGCGCCGATTGCGCGGGCGGCGGCATCCACTGCGGGCCGCGGCCCTGCGGCTGCTGGATCGGGCGCACCGGCTGTTGGGGGCGGGCCAGGCGGCCGAGGCCGCGCCATTGTTCGCAGAGCTGGCGCAGGGCGCCGAGAACCACGGCATGCCCGCACGGGCGGCCCAACTTCACCTCCAGACGGCGCGAGCCTTGGGACAGGCAGGCGCCCGGGCCGATCTGCTCGCGCCCGCGCTGCGGGCCGTCTCCTTGTTGAGAGCCTCCGGCGATCTGGAACTACTTGGCGTGGTGGGGCCGCGCTATGTCCAGGAACTGCGCGGCCAGGGCTTCACGACCGAGGCCGACCAGGTGCAGCAGGCGGTGAACGCCGCGCTGGGCGGCGCTCCGGCGCCCGCTGCGCCCGCCGCGGCCTCTCCCGTGCGGTTGGCGGCGATGTGCCCGCAGTGCGGCGGGCCGGTGCGCAGCGACGAGGTCGAGTGGATTGACGACAACTCGGCCGAGTGCCCGTATTGCGGCAGCACGCTCCTCGGGCAGTAGCGCCCGGCGCGCCTAATCCTCAGACACGATAAACGGCCGGCCGGCGTGATGGCAGATGAGCCGGACGACGCCGCGGCCGGAGCGCACGGCGGTGGGCAGGCCGCCGCCCGGCTCGGTCCACTGGCCGGCGAGGTAGAAATTCTCCAGCCCCGGCAGGGTTTGGGGCAATTGCTTGAGCGCGATGCGCGGGCTGGGCAGCCAGCCCTGTGGACTGCCGCGCCAGTTGCCGGTGTGGCGTTCGTAGGTGAGGGGCGTGACGATGTCGGTCACTTCAACCTGCGCGGGCAGGCCGGGCCAGCGCCGGTCCAGGAGGCCGAGGACTATGCGGAGCACTTCCTGCTTCTTGGCTTGGTAGGCGGAGGGGCTGGCGCTGAGCCGCTTCCAGTAGTTGTAGTCTGACCAGAGCGAGACGGTGAGCACGGTCTTGCCGGGGGGCGCAAAGCTGGGATCAAAGTTGAGGACGCGGACAAACAGGTGATCCCTGGCGTGGTCGCCGAGGCTGACGGGCGGGTCCACGGGGAAGGCGACGCCTGAGACGGTGGGCGATTCAGTGAACTCACGGTTGACGCCCAGATAGAGGTTGACGAGGGAGGGGAAGACGGGCCAATCGGAATAAGCGGCTGCCTGGCCGCTGAGGAAGCGCCCCTGCAACAGCTTGAACAGGGTGGTGTGACCGTCCGCGGCGGAGATGACTGTTCCGGCGCGGCATTCGCGGCCGTCCTCCAGACGCACGCCCACGGCGCGGTGATGGCCGTTGCGCGGGTCGGTGAGCACCTCGGTCACGCGCGCGCCATAATGCAGGCGGCCGCCCAACGCCTCGAAGCGGCGGGCGACGCTTTGCGCCAGGGGCAGCGAGCCGCCGATGGGGTAATCGGCGTTGCGCTGAGACTGCCAGGCCAGGGTCATCAGCAGCAGGACGGCCGAGAATGACTCTGGCAGCACGAGGCGGAAGCCGGTTTGGAGCAAGGGATCGCTGAAGCGGGCGGCGAGGTCGGCCAGCGAGAGGCGCGACCACTGGCGCAGCACGCGCAGGCTGGGGAACGACTCCCACAGCAGCCGGAGGCCCTCCACCGGGCCCAGCAGCTCGGGCACCGCGTCGATGGGCGGGCGGTAATGGCTGAAGAAGCGCACGCCGTCGATAAACGCCTCGATGACGGGCGCATCGGCGGGCGACAGCTTGAGCAGGTGGGCGCGCAGCCGGTCGATTTCGTGATAGAAAACCAACTCGCGGCCATCGCGGCTCTCGAAGCGCGCCAGCGCCTCGTGGTGGACGAACTCGCAGCCCCGCAGCAGGCCCACCTCACGCCAGTATTGATTGAACTGGCCGCCCGGCGCGGAGCCGATGAGGAAGTGCACCGCGCCGTCGAACTTGTATTCGCCGCGCTGCCAGGTGGTGCACAGTCCGCTCGGCTGCTCATTCATCTCGAACAGGTGGGTGGTGTAGCCGTTCATGGCGGCGTAACAACCCGCACACAGCCCGGCCATGCCGCCGCCGATGATGGCGATGGTGTCGCGGGTGGTCGCGTTAGCCACGCGGCACTCCACGGGCCGCCGTCAGGGATCGGGCGGCGGGGCGCGGGGTGAGCTTCATGCCGAACAGGAAGCGCAGCACGTTGACGCGGCGGATGACAAACTCATACAGCAGCAGGCAGATGGCAAAGGCGGTGGGCGCGATGACCAGCCACTTGAGCGGGTCGGCGATATCCCAACGGACGACGAAGTAGCCCAGGTAGATGAGCACGCTCTGGTGCAGGATGTAGAACGGCAGGACGGCCTCGTTGGCGTAGTCCAGCAGGGGGCGGTGGAAGTTGAGGTGCTGGCGGCTGAAGCCCCAAATGGCCAGGTTCCAGCACCAGGCGCTGAGGCCAAAGAGCGAGAAGATTTGGGTAAAGCGGCGCGTGCCAAACAGGGGGTCACCGCCCATGCCGGTCCACAAGTAGATGATGGCGGCCACCGCCGCGAGGCCGCCAATGAGCGACACCCAGCGCACGCGCGCGACGCTCTGCTGCAAGCGGTCGCTGGACGCCAGCAGGAACCCATAGATCAGAAACAGCAAATAGATCACCAGGCTCCAGCCGCCAAAGTCACGCGATCCCAACTCGCTCGATGGGTCGAGCACATTCAGCAGCAGGACAATGGGCAGGGCCAGCAGGTATACAGCACCGGGCAGGGCCAGGGCGTCGCCCAGCCAGCGCAGGAGGCGTTGGCCGCTGGCGGCGTGGCGCAGCCACAGGAACAGGGGCAGGCACAGCAGGCTGAGCACAAACAGGATCTCGAGATACCACAGGTGCAGGCCCATCCAGGCGAAGTTGCCGCCGTAACCGTATAGCCCGTCGAAGTAGCGCGGCAGGAATTCCCAGAACGAGCCGCGGAACTGGTGATGGCTGAGGCGCTCCAGGTAGACCTGCACGGCGACGTGGGTGAAGATGCCGACCACCAGCGGCACGAGCAGGCGCAGGGCGCGGTCCTTGACGAAGCGGCCGGCACCGCGCTTGCCCAGGGCGTAGAAGGTGCTGGCGCCGGAGATGAGGAAAATCAGGGGCATCATCCAGTTGGCGAGGAAGGTGGTCCAGATTTGAACGACCTCATAGGTCACGGGGTTCTTGACGTGCCAGCCGCCCTCGTCGAAGAAGCGGCCACTGTGAAAGATGAAGACGACCAGGATGGCGAGCACGCGCAGCCAGTCCAGGTCGTAGCGGCGGGCGCTTGTTTGTGTGCTCATAGGCTGCCTCCCAGGCCCAAGGACCAGCCAGGCGCGGGCGTGCGCCAGCGCGGGCACGATGGGCCTCAAGGATGAGTATGGGAGTCAGCCGGCGGGGGCGGCGTCTGTTGAAAGTTAGATTGGGACGGCAGCCGGCGGCTGGGTGCGGGCGGGTAAACCGCCCGGCTACGAGGGTGAAGACGCGGGCGGGTAAACCGCCCGGCTACGGTGTGAAGCAGGAGGCGGGCAAGCCGCCCGATTGCAGGTGAAGGCGCGGGCGGGTAAACCGCCCGGCTACGGGGTGTAGATCATCAGGCGGCCGGGGTTTTGGGCGGTGCCGGCGACTTCCGCGCCGCCGAGCAGGTAGAGGCGCAGGCCATCGGTGGCGACGGGGACGCCGTGGACGGGGAACGGCAGGTCGGGGCCGGCAGCCCAGGCTTGGGTGAGGGGGTCGAAGACTTCGTAGCTGGTCTGCGTCTCGGTGCCGGTCATGAGGATCTCGCCGCCAGCGATGACGATGCGGCCCTGGAGCGTGGCCGCGCCGAAGCCGGCATGGGGCTGGAGCATGGTGGGGCCGTCGCGCCACAGGCCGGAGAGGGGGTCGTAAATCTCTATGGAGCGCAATTCGCCGAAGTTGGGCCAGCGCCCGCCCAGGGCGTAGATCTCGCCGCCGACGACAGCCGCGGCCAGGTGGTCGCGCGGCTGGGTCATGGGGGCGAGGGGCGTCCAGGCGCTGCGGGCCGGGTCAAATTCCAGCAGGGCGGACGAACTGCCCGCGCCGCCCACGACGTAGAGTTTGCCGTTGAGGGCGACCGAGGCCGCGCCGACGCGGGGCTCGGGCATATCGGGCAACTGCGTGAACGCGGCTGAGACCGGGTCGTAGACGTAGGCGGTGGTGGTGGCCTGAAAGCCGGAGGGGTCCGCGCCGCCGAAGAGATAGACGCGCCCGCCGACCGTGGCGGCCGAGAGATGGTGGCGCGCGACGGGCATGGCGGGCAGGGGGAGCCAGGCATCGAGGGTGGGGTCATAGGCCTCGAAGGTGCGCTCGCCGCCAAAGCCCCCTGGCACATAGAACAGACCGTCAATGAAGACGGCCGGCATCTCGGAGCGGCCGGGGCGCTGGGTGGCGCCCAGATGCCAGGTACCATTGAGCAAGTTGGGCTGCTGGGCCAGCGCGCCGGTGAAAGCTTCCAGCCGGGGCCGGCCGCGCACGTCTGGCGGCAGGCTGAGGCCGAGCAAGTGCGCGGCGGTGGCGGCGGTGTCCATCGTGCTCACCGGGCCGGTGAGCGCCAGGCCGGGCTGGATGCCAGGCCCGGCGATGATCCAGGGGATGAGCATGTCGTCGGGGATGTTGGACCCGTGGACGAGGCCGTGGCCGCCGTGGTCGGCGGAGAGGATGATGGCGGCGTCTGGGGGGAGGGCGGCGAAGAGGCGGCCGAGGGCTTCGTCGGTGCGCGTCAACTGGAAGAGATAGGTGGCCGACATCCAGCCGGAGGAGTGGCCGAAGAAATCGGTATTGGGCAGGTGGACGAAGAGCAGGTCGAAGCCAGCCGCTACTTCGGCAATGGCCTGGTCCACGACGCCCTGGTCGCCATTGGAGACGAAGGTGTAGCGGTCCACCACGCCGGGGACGTTGAAGTGGGCGAACTTCTCCTTACCCACAACCATGACGATCTCCAGACCGGCGTCGCTGGCGGCGTTGAAGAGGGGCAGGGAGACGAAGCCGCGGTCCGGCTCATAGTCGTTCCAATCCACGCCGTGGAATTTGGGCGGCAAGCCGCTGAGCATGGAGGTGTGCGACGGCAGGGTGACGGGCGGGAAGGTCGTTTGCGCGGCCCAGGTGAAGGCGCCGCGCGCGGCGAGGGCGTGCAGATTGGGCAGGTCGGTCTGCTGGGCGGCGTCGCCGCGCAGGCCGTCAATGGAGATGATGACGACAGGGCCGGGGGGCGGCGGTGAGGTGGGGTCTGGTGTGGGAGTGTGGGGGTGTGGAGGTATGGGGGAAGGGGAAAGTGTGTGAAAGGGTGTAGGTGAGTAAGTGGAAGGTGGTCGTTCGGTAGACGCGGTAGCGTCTACGCCTGCCGTTGCGGTGACGAGCGCGGTGGTTGGTGGGCCGGTGCGAATGGGCTGGGTGGCAGGCGGCGGTGCGGGCGTGGCGCGGGCGCAGGCGAGGGAGGAGAGAAAGAGAAAAAGAAAGAGAAAGAGAGGGCGCCAATGAGGGCTGCCCCGGTCGCTTTCGTTCTCACTTTCTTTGTCTTGGTTACCCATTCTCTTGGGCAACCAGGAAATCGCGCAGGGCGCGGGCGGCGGGGTTGAGGTAGTGCCCCTTGCGCCAGACGAGGGCCAGGCGGCGGCGCAGGGTCTGGTCGGCGATGGGCAGGCGGCGGATGTTCAGGGAGTTGGTGAGGGCCAGCTCCGGCACCAGGGCCACGCCCAGGCCGGCGGCCACGAACTCCAGGGCGCTCTGCATTGCCCCGCCGTCCAGGGCAATCTTGGGCTCGAAGCCGGCGCGTTTGCAGGCGGCCAGGGTCACTTCGCGCAGCTTGTAGCCAACGGGGAAAAGGATGAAAGGCTCGGTTGCGAGGTCGGCCAGGCGCACGTCCTTCTTACGGCTGAGGGGGTGCAGCGCACTTACCGCCAAGACGTAGTCTTCTTCCAGATAGGGCAGGCGCTCGACGGCGGCGGGCAGGCCGTCGGCGGTGACGATGGCGAGGTCGAGCTGGCCGTCTTCAACCAGCTTGAGCAGGCTCTCGGTGCCGGCTTCGCGCAGGGTCACGTCCAGGCCGGGATAGAGGCTGCGAAAGTGAGTGAGGCGGGCAGGAAGCAGGTGGGTGCTGACGGTGGGCGGCGCGCCCAGGCTGGCGCTGCCACGGCTGAGATGGCCAAGCTCGCGGACTTCATTGGCGGCCAACTCCACGGCGGCCAGCACCTGGTTGGCGTGAGGCAGAAGGACCTCGCCCGCGCGGGTGAGGGCGACGCGCCGGCCCATGCGGTCGAAGAGCTGCACGCCCAGTTCCTGCTCCAGCGCGCGGATCTGCTGGCTGATGGCAGGCTGGGCGACGTGCAGGTCCTCGGCAGCGCGGGAGAAGTTGAGGCGGCGGGCGACGGCGACGAAGTAGCGGAGGTGGCGAAGTTCCATCGGGTACATTAATTATAAGCCAAGTTTATCGCAGCTAGCAAAGTGGGGTCTTTGACTTCTGAAACAGCGGTCTCTAAACTATGGTTGGAAACGAGATCAAATGGGGCGGAATTGTCTAGTAAAGGTGGCTGGAAGATGACCCCGAGTGGCAACCCCCTACAGAATCTCCTTGGTGAACGACCGATCCCGCCGCTGCTGACCCATGCGCAGGAAATCGAGCTGTCGAAACGGGTGTCGGCAGGGCGGCGGGCGGAACGCCGGATGCACCGGCGCGCGCTGACGCCAAAGCGGCGGGAGGTCCTGCGCCGGCAGGCGGCGGCCGGGCAGGCGGCGCGCGAGGCGCTGGTGCTCCATAACTTGCCGCTGGTGCTCAGCATTGCCGGGCGCTTTCGCAATTCCAATCTGAGCTACGACGATCTCATTCAGGAAGGCATCCTGGGGTTGATCAAGGCGGCAGACCGCTATGACCCCACGCGCGGCACGCGGTTTGGCACGCTGGCGGTGTGGTGGATCCGGCAGAGCATTGGGCGGGCGGTGGCGAACACGGGCCGCCTGATCCGGCTGCCGGTGAACCGTGCCTGGAAACTGGGCCAACTGCGGCGCTACACGGCCCAACTGGAGCAGGCGACCGGGGACGAGCCGCCCCTGGCGCAGGTGGCGGAGATGGCGAGCGTGAGCGTGGAGACGGCCGCGGACCTGCTGCGTGAGGGGCAGAGTGCGGTGTCGCTGGACGCACCGGCTGACCCGGATGACCGGGCGGCGCTGGAGCGCGTGGCCGACAGCGAGGCGGCTGACCCCGAACAAGTGGTGGTTGACGGCAGCCTGAAGCAGGCGCTGGAGGAGTCGCTGGCGCGGCTGGAGGAACGCGAAGCGCAAATCCTGCGGATGCGGTTTGGGCTGGGGGGCGGGGAGGCGCAGCCGCTGCGGGCCATCGCCGCCGAGTGGCGGATGAGCCCGGAGGGGGTGCGGCAGATCAGCGAGCGGGCCATAAGCCGCCTGCGGGGGATGAGCAAGGTGCGGGAGTTGAGCGTGTACCTGGAAGACTAAACTCGTGGTTGTGGATTGAGGCGGCCGGTACCGGCGCTGGGCGAGAACTCAGCGCCGGTTTTATTTGGGACTGGCCTTGGGGAAAGCGTGCGGGCGGTCGAGGTTCAGACCGGCTCCGGCGGTGGGCCAGGCTCGACGGCGCGCCAGGCGATGGGGGATGAAAGCACGATGGAGGTGGCGGTGCCGCCGAAGGGGCTGAGGTCGGCGATGACGGTTTCCAGGTGGCCGACCGAGGTAGTGACGACCTTGAAGATGAAGGACTCGACGCCGCTGACGTGGTGGCACTCAAGGAACTCGGGGCGCTCGCGCGCCAGGGCCAGCACGCGCGGGTAGCGGTCGGCGGTGGTGGTGAGGCGGATGAAGGCCAGGATGGGCTGGCTGACCTTGGCGGGGGGCACCTGGGCATGATAGCCGGCGATGATGCCGGCCTCTTCCAGCTTGCGCACGCGCTCGGCGACGGCCGGCGTGGTGAGCCCCACCTGCCGGCCCAACTCCGCAAAGCTGAGGCGCCCATCGGCCTGGAGCGCCTGGATGATCTTCAGGCCGGTCTGATCGAGCAGACGCTCGCTCCGTAAAGTCATACGCGAATTCTAGTGCAGATTCTTCGGCTGCACCAGACAAATGCCATCGAATTTGTCTGGGTTGCGGGGACCATTGCCGCTAACATCCAACAGTGGACTGGGCACTGCTGTGGCGCGGGCTGGTGCTGGGTTTCTCGATTGCGGCGCCGGTGGGGCCGATTGGGGTGCTGTGCATTCGGCGCTCGCTGGCGGGGGGGATGTGGCTGGGGCTGGCCTCGGGCCTGGGCGCGGCCACGGCGGATGCGGTGTATGGCAGCCTGGCGGCTTTTGGAATGACCCTGGCGACGCAGGCGCTGGTGGCCCAGCAAGGCGGGCTGCGGCTGGCAGGGGGGGCGTATTTGGTGTGGCTGGGCCTGCGCACATTGGTGAGCCGCCCAACGCATCCGGCGGCGGCGCCGGAGGCGCGGGGATGGGCGGGGGCGTACCTCTCCACCCTGGCGCTGACGCTTACTAATCCGCTCACGATCCTGTCGTTCGCGGCCATCTTCGCGGGGGTGGGGTTGGCGGCGGGCGAGGGCGGCGCCGCGGCGGGGCTGCTGGTGGCGGGCATCTTCTGCGGGTCGGCGCTGTGGTGGGTGGTGTTGAGCGCGGGGGCCAGCCGTATGCGCGGCTGGCTGACGCCAGCGCGAATGATGTGGGTGAACCGGGTGTCGGGGCTGGTGATCGCGGGATTTGGATTGGCTGCGCTCATGGGCCGGTGACGGCGGGCGCCGAGAGACACAAGGAGCAGGGCAAGATGTTGTTCGCAAATCACTTTCGCGCGGGCTGGCGGCTGATGACCGCCCTGCTGATGGCATGCCTGGTGATGGCGGGCACGGGGAAGGCACCCACGACCCAGGCCGCGCCGGCTGCCGCACCGCAGGCCGGCCCGCTGGTGCTCGCCCAGGTGGGCCAGTATGGCGGCGCGGTGCTGAGCGTGACGGTGCAGAACGGATACGCCTACGTGGGGCGCGGGCCGCGGCTGGAAATCTACGACGTTTCCGTTCCGGCGCTGCCGGAGTATGTGGGCCGCAGCGCGGCACTGCCGGGCCTGGTGGAGGCCGTGGCAGTAGCCGGGGACTATGCCTACCTGGCCGCGGCAAAGGCCGGGCTGCGGGTGTTCAATATCGCCACGCCGGCCGCGCCGGTGGAGGCGGCGGCAGTCAAGTTGTCGGTCCAGGGGCCGAAGGAGGTGGTGGCAGCGAGCGGATACCTGTATATCGCCGAACACAACAACCTGCACATTTTCAGCCTGGCCAACCCGGCCGCGCCGCAACTGCTCAAGAGCCTGCCACACACTGAACTGCACGGCCTGGCCGTGGACGGCACCTATCTGTATGCGGCTGCGGGATACGGGGGGGTGCGCGTCTTCGACGTGAGCGACCCTGCCAACCCCGAGTTGATTCAGATCGTGCCGACCGCCGGTTATGCCACACAGCTCAGCAAGCACGGCAACTATCTGTACGTCGCCGATTCGAACGCGGGGTTGGCAGTCGTGGATGTCACGACACCGACCTTGGCCAGCCTGGTGGAGCAGGCCCAGACCGGAGCCTACCTGGATGTGGAGGTTAAGGGCAACTACGCCTATGTGACGGAAGGCAGCGGTATTCGCGTCCTGAACGTTTCGAACCCGCTTTCGCCCACGGTGGGGGCCAGCCTGAGCGCGACTGGCGTGACGTGGAGCCTGGAGCTGGCTGGCAACGACCTATTCCTGGCACAGGGCGAGGGCGGGTTGGTGATCGCCAGCCTGCTCGCGCCAGCCTCGCCGGTGCTGCTTAGCGGGACGGGCCTGGCGGAGAGCGCTCTCGGTGTCACGATCGCCAATACCCAGGCCGGGCCGGGAGCGTTCCTGGCGAACGATCGCGTTGGCGTGGCGCTGCTGGATGTCGCCGATCCATCCGCGCCTGCCGCCCCCAAGCAAACGCTGGGTTCGGCTCGGGCCCACGATGTGGCGACCTCGGGTTTTTATGCCTATGTTGCCAATGGCACGACCGGGCTGCGGGTGTTGAACTTCGGCAATCCCAACATCTTCGTCGAAGGTACTCCGTTGGACACCGCGGGCACTGCGGTGGATGTGACTGTAAGGGGCGGCTACGCCTATGTCGCTGATGGCGACAATGGGCTGGTGATCGCCAGCCTGAGTAATCCAGCAGCGCCGGGCCTGAAAGGGCACGTCGACACGCCGGGCTGGGCGACGGCGGTGGCTGTGACAGGCACCCTGGCGCTGGTGGCGGACGACGAGGCCGGGCTGCAAATCATCGACATCGCCAACCCGGCCTCGCCCAGCCTCGTAGCGACCTATGCCACCCTGGGTAGCGCCAAAGCCATTGCTGTGCGCGGGAACCATGCCTTCGTGGCGCTGAGCGCGTCTGGCCTGGAGGTGGTGAACATTGCCAACCCCAGCGTGCCGGTCCAGGCGGGGCACACCGGCGCCGGCAGCGGCGAGGCGGTAGCCCTGTACGGCGCCTACGCTCTGGTCGCCGGCGGCTATGGGGGCCTGAAGGTCCTGGATATCCACGACCCGACCGAGCCGGCATTCGTACGCAGCTACCTAACCGCCGGCTATGCCCAGGACGTGAGCATGGCCTTTGGCCACGTCTACGTGGCCGACGGCAAGGGCGGGCTGGTGGTGTTTGCCGAGTTGAGCGAGCATATCTACCTGCCACTGATCAACCACTAACGAAAGTCAAATCGGAGAAGGCTATGCGCGCATCATTCTTGTCACGACTTTTGCGGCTGGGCTTATCGCTGGGGCTGGCGGCGGCATCGGCCGGGATGCCGGCGGCGCCGCGCACCGAGGCCGCGCCCAGCGGCCCGCCCCCCGTGTATGTGGTGGACCGCACCGACGATGTGATCGCCTCAGCCTGCACGGGGGCGGCCAAAGATTGCAGCCTGCGCGGGGCCGTCATCGCCGCCAACAGCAATCCCGGCGCGACAATCCAGGTGTCCACGGGCAGCACATACACCCTGACCGACAACGTGAACGGCGACCTGCTGGCCACCGCCGACATGACGATCTACCCCGCCGGGCCGTGCGGGTTCCTGTGCTTCACCATCATCACGGGCGAGCCAGGCTGGACCGACCGGCTGATGCACGTGGCGGTGACGGCGACGGTGGTGGTGAGCGGGATGATCTGGATGAACGGGAACAGCAATAACGGCGGCGCGTTCCTGAATGAGGGGCAGCTCGACATGCACGTGAGCTGGGTCTTCAGCAATACGGTGGGCGGCTGGGGCGGGGGCATCTTCAACGACAGCGGCGAGCTCAATGTGTATGACTCCTACATGAGCTATAACGCTGCGGGCGTCACCGGCGGCGCCATCGCCAACCAGGGCGGCACAGTCTCAATCCACAGCAGCAGCATATACTCCAACACCGCCTATGGCACGACGCCGGGCCAGGGGCGCGGGGGCGCGCTGACGAACCTGAACTCGCTGGACCAATTGACGCCGGGGATCATGGTGATCAGCGATACCGAGATCCTGAGCAACACCACGCCGATCACAATGGGGCTGGGCGGCGGCATCATGAGCGGCGGCCACCTGACGATCCTGGACAGCACCCTGCGTGCGAACGTGGCCCACGACGGCGGCGGCCTGCTCGTCTCGGCTGGTTATCTGACGATGACGGCGACCACGGTGATGAGCAATACTGCCAGCGACGGGGGAGGCGGCGGGCTGTACAACGATGGGGTGGCACTGCTGACGACCGGCCTGTGGCAGGGAAACCAGGCCGACACGGGCGGCGGCATCCTCAACAACCTGGGCGACATGGAGGTGTGGAGCAGCCAGGTGTTGAGCAACACCGCCACGAGCGGCGGCGGCGGCATCCGCAGCGGCGGGCCGCTGCACCTGGCGAATGTGACGGTGCAAGGCAACCAGAGCGGCTCCAGCGGCGGCGGCGTCGTCACGAGCAACGACCTGACGGTGGCCGATAGCGTGGTTCATGACAACGATGGCTTCCAAGGCGGGGGTGTGGCGACCAGCAGCCAGGGGGCGCGGGTGGTGCTGGATAATACGGATGTGACCGGCAACGACGCCACTTACGGCGGAGGATTGGCGGGCTTTGGCACGTTCACCCTGACGCACGGCAGCGTGGTGAGCGGCAACACGGCCTTCCAGGGCGGTGGGGCCAATGTCTTCAGCACGGGCCGGCTGGTGGGGCTGGGGGGGCAGATCAGCGGCAACACGACTAGCGGCGGCGGGCCGGGCAGCGCGGCAGGCGGCGGGATCGACAACGCCGGCAGCGTGCTGCTTCAGGGCGTTGACCTCTATGGCAACTCGACGCAGAACGGGAGCGGCGGCGGTCTGAATAACCGGGCCGGGGCAACGGCGGACCTCAGTGAGACGAACTTCGTGCTGAACACAGCCAGCCACGACGGCGGCGGGTTGGCGAACGCGGGCACGCTGACGGTGACGGCCACGGCCATTATCAGCAACACCGCGGCGCAGGCGGGCGGCGGCATCACTACTACGGGCAACCTCAATCTGCTGAACACGACTGTGAGCGGCAACAGCAGCGATGCGGGCGGTGGCGGCATCTGGAATGAGGGCACGGCCACCGTGCGTTACGCCACCGTGGTGGGTAATTCCGGTAACTCTAGCGGCGGCGGCATTTTCGACTCGGGGGTGTTCACGCTGAACTCGAGCCTGGTGGCCTTCAACTCGGGCGCGACCGGCGATGATTGCAGCGGCGATCTGGAGTCCGCCAGCTACAATCTGATAACTGACACGGACGATTGTATGTTCGCCGGGGTGGGCAATCTATCGAACGTCAGCCCGCTGCTGTCGTCTCTCGAACTGGTCAGCGGGACATATGTGCATGAGCTGCTATTTCTGAGCCCCGGCCTCAACGCGGCCGACCCCAATAACTGCCCGGCCACGGACCAGGCCGGAAACAGCCGCCCCATTAACGCCGGGTGCGACATCGGCGCGTTCGAATCGCTGGCGCTGGCGCCATTCCGGCTGTTCTTGCCGTTGGTGAGCCGGTAGGCGCGGCGATTGGCGACAATGAAAAACGGCGGACGGGCAAATCGCTCGTCCGCCGTGTGTTTAAAGAGGGGCGGCGCCTAGTGCTGGCTGGCGGGCAGCAGGGCCACGGCCTGGGTGGCCGGGTCGTATTTCACCAGCAGCGCGGCGCCGGGCTGCACCTGCGGGATCTGTACCAGGGAGATGACGGTTTCGGTCTGGGCCTGGAACGGGGGGCCGCCCGAGGGACGAACCTCCAGCACGAGGCGGACGAGCGGCTGCCGGTTGATGTAGGTGCCGGTTTCGGACACGGACAGGACGACGGCTTCGGCGCGGACGCCGCGGGCCAGCACGCTCCGATTGGCGAGGCTGCCAACGATGAGCGAGGCGATCAGCGAGGCGAAGATGCCGGCGGCAAAGACGCCCACGCCGACCAGGGAGTAACGCGCCAGGAGTGGAAGCTCAACCCAGTCGTAGCTGCCGTTGGGCATGCCGGCCATGCCGATGAAGAGGGTGATGAAGGGAATCCAGAGCAGGTAGAAACAGATGCGGCTGACTAATCGGAGCCGCTGCGACAGCAGCATGGGGCTGGTCCTTTCTCCAGGGCGGGCAGTATAGCCAGGGGCGCAGAACGCACCAGCTTCAGCCCGGCCGGCTCCCGCGCACGGCCCAGGCGCGCGCGATGAGGGTGAGCGTGCCATCCGGCATGACGGGCAGCGCGGCGTGCAGGTGCGCCTCGAGCGCCGCGCGGGCGGGCGGCGGCAACTGCGCGACATACCCGGGCGCAGGCCCCTGACCGCCCAAGAAGGGCGACCAGTAGTCATGGAAGGAGACGAACGCGGCCGGGATTTCGAGGCCGCGGACGGTAATGTCTTGCAGGCCGGCGCGGGTGAACAGGTCCACCAGTGCCTCGGGCTGGCACAGGGGAAAGCGCCGGCCTTCATCCAGGGCCAGGGCGGCGGGGTCGAGCGCGGCGGCTGCGTCCCAGAAGTGGCGCAGCATTTCCATGCGGCCGGCGTAGTCCCACACGTAGACGGCCAGCGTGCCGCCGGGCTGCAGGGCCTGGGTGAGGCCGCGCAGGGCGGCGAGGGGGTCGGGGATGAAGTTCAAGGCCAGGCCGGAGACCGCCGCGCGCAAGGGGCGCTCCAAGGGCGGCAGGTTCTGCGCGTCGCCAACGAAGAACGCGGCCCGAGGGTCAGGCAGGCGGCGCCGGGCAAAGGCAACGAAACCCTCGGACGGGTCAACGCCGACGACCGACGCGGCCCCGGCCTCGCCCAGGATCGTCTCGGTGAGCGCGCCGGTGCCGCAGCCCAGATCGAGCCAGTGGAGATCGGGCGGCAATGCGAGCCAACTGACAAAGGCGCGGGCGATGGGCCGGCTCCAGCGGCCCATGAATTGTTCATAGGGCTGGCCGGCGGCCCACGGATCGGCAGCGGTAATCGTCATTGGTTCACCCGGGGGTAACAGTCCATGCCAACTCGCCCGACAGGAAGCGGCGCTCCAGCGCCAGGAGCGCGGTGCAGTAGTCCTCCAGGCGGGCCGAGAGGGCGCGCCCGGTTTCGCCCTGCTCGCGCGCCGACATGGCGAGCGTGCCGGCCTCCGCGCGGAGCCACCGAAGCCAGTGCGGGATAAGGTGGTCGGTGGTGAAAGGGGGCGGGTTGGCGCTGGGGAGCAGGGGCGACGGAAGGGACAGCGGGCGCGCAGGCGAGGAGGTCAGTTCGCCGGCCAGCGCATCCAGTTGGGCGGCGAGGGCGAGCAGGCGGAAGTGCCTGGCTTGCGCGGCGGCCAGGGCGGTAAGGGTGTGGAGCGCGGTGAGACGCGTCTGCAATGCAGGCGGCCCGACAGCCGCTGCGGGCAGGACAGGTTCCGGGGCGGCGAACTGGACGGTCAGGCTGTGATCCTTGAGGAAGTCCTGGGCGGCGGGCGAGAAGCGCGTGCCAGGGGGAAAGACGGGCAGGGGCTGGCGGCCGTTCTGCCAGAGTTCGCGGAGTTCGGATTCAGTGATGAACACTAATACCTGATCGGGTTCTGGGCGACTTCCAGCACCGTCTCGCGGAAGGCGACGGCGGCGGCGCGGCAGGCGGGCTGGTCGCCGGTGAGCATGACGCCCATGTAGTTGGTTTCGGAGGGCGGGGCGGTGTAGCTGACGATGCGGACGGCGGCGGCTTTGAGGGCGGCATCGAGAGCATACACGCCTTCCAGCGGCGGGGCGATGAGGTAGGCGATGGGGTCGCCCAGCGGGATGCCGCAGAGGCCCGACAGGTAGCTGCCGGTGCGCGAGACGAGGTGCGGGAAGAAGGCGATGGAGTCGTCGTCGTTGGCCGAATACCACAGGGCTTCGGTCTGGAGGTAGCTAAGGGCGGCGTTCAGGCCGGCGCGGACTTCGGGCGGGTTTGGCCCGGCCAGCATGGCGATGATCTCGCCGGAGAGCTTGCCGGACGAGTGCCGTGCGCCCGCGTAGAAGGAGTGGGCATAGACGACTTCGACGTCGGCCATCTTGGTGGCCTCGTCAATGGAGACGTAGAGGGCGTCGTCGTTGTCGGCGGTGATGAGGCCGAGGGATTTCTGGTTCGGCGTCAGCTTCAACGTTTCGGCAAGGTTGGGGTCGACGTTGGAGATGAGGCGAACGGCGAGGGCGGTGGCGGGGATGGGGTCGAGGATGGGCATGGAGGTATCCTGTAGAAGAAGTCAGATGTCGGAAGTCAGAAAAACCTAGTCTGCCCCGCGGGTTGGCGTCTTTGCCAGAGGGGTGGGCCAAGTCCGCCAGTTTTCAATTAGCCGATAGAGCATCTTGCAGATGACAGTGTACTCCTCAATGAGGTCATCCAATCGCTTGCGCTCGATATATTCCAGTTCGCGGCCTATCTCCAGGTGAACGATGACCTCGTTAGCTGAGCCAAGGGCCAACGCCAGGAAGCGTTTGAAATCCTTCGTCGACTGTCGCCGCCCATATCCCTCGGCAATGTTGGCCGGGATGGACTTGCTGGCCCGTCGGAGTTGATCGGCCAAGACAAAACGTTCAAAGTCCGGAAAGGCTAGCACGAGTTTGTGCACCGTCACCAGCGCCTGCATGGAACGCTTGTACACCTCCAGGTCCCGATACGACGTGATTGGCATACCTAACCCGCTTGCCCCACGCGATTAAGTCCACACAGACTGGCATCCGACATCTGACCTCCGACCTCTGACTTCTAGCCCGGCGCCAGCTTCAACTTCACGCCACTCGCCCCAAACCGGATCATCTTCTGGGCAATCTGGAGCGTGAAGGCGGCGGCCTCCAGCGGGTTGGTGCCGCCGTTGTTGAAGATGTTGCAGACGACGTCGCGGTCGGCGTCGGTGTGGCCGGGCTTGGGGCGATAGGCCATGTAGGCGCTGAGGGACTCGGCGCGGCCCAGGCCGGGGCGCTCGCCGATGAGGAGGATGACGACATCGGGCGAGAGCAATTCGCCGATGTCGTTAAGGACGCCGACGCGGCAGTGTTGGATGAAGAACGGCGTGCCGAGGGTGAGGCCGGCGGCCTGCGCGCCCTGGCGGAGGACGGGGAACATCTCGCGCACGTTGGCCTCGACGGCGAGGGCGCTGAGGCCGTCACCGACGACGAGCTGGAGGTTGGGCGATGGGACGCACTTCTCGGCGATGAGGCGGCGGGCGTCGTCGTTGAGCTGGCGGCCCAGGTCGGGGCGGAGGAGATATTCCTGCTGGCCGCCGGTGATGCGGGTCTGGACGGTGAAGAGGCCCAATTCGTCCAGGAGGGCCTGGTCCACGTCGCGGCAGAGGGCGTCCTGGGTGATGGCGTGGTCGGCCTGGAAGCGGAGGAGGGCAGTGGTGCGGTAACGCGGGCCGGCGCGGCCGACGCCGATGCGGGCGGTGGTGGCGGCCATGAGGGCGCGCAGGGCCTCGGGGTCGCGGGGATTGGCGACGCCGGGGACGGCGCGGGCGGCGGGGGTGGTGGGGTCGGGGAGGTCGAGGGAAAGTGTGGAGGTGTGGGGGTGTGGAGGCGTGGGGGTGGGCGTGGGCGCGGATTGGCCGGCGGGCGTGGGCGCGGCGCGGGCGGCGCGAAGTTCGCGGAGGACGGCGTCGACGAGGGCGGCGATTTGGGAGTCGTTCATGTGGTCTGGCGGGCCAGCGAATAGAATTCGCGCCTCAAGGCCTGTGGCCGCCGCGTCCCTCTGCAGGGACGCAGGAGGCGCTATTCATTGGTCGGTGGGGGCTCTCCTTTGGGTTGGGCCCGGTCAGTCTCCTCCAGCCGCTGCTTCATTTCTTCGAGTTGGAGGGTCATGCGCTGGAGGCTGATCTCCATCTGGTCCAGGCGGATGAGCATCTGGCGCGTCCACTGATCAAAGGTGGGCTGGGTGAGGACGTGGGCCTCCTTGAGGGCGCGCGCCATCGCGCGGCGCAGTTCGAGTTTTTCGCTGTCGTGCATCAGGCCTCTTTCAGGAAGAAGGTCGGATCGCCGGCGCGGTCGGTGAGCACCCCGTTGCGCATCAACCCCAGGTCTTCCAGCCAGCGCTCGAACTCGGGCGCGGGGCGCAGCTTGAAGAGCTGGCGCAGGGTGGGGGCATCGTGGTAGGAGGTGCACTGGTAGGAGAGCATGGCGTCGTCGCCCATGGGCACGCCCATGAAGTAGTTGCAGCCGGCGGCGGTGAGCATGACGGCCAGGTTCTCGATGGCGTTCTGGTCGGCGCGGGCGTGGTTGGTGTAACAGGCGTCGCAGCCCATGGGCAGGCCGGTGAGCTTGCCCATAAAGTGATCCTCCAGCCCGGCGCGCTGGATCTGGCGGGCGTCGTAGAGGTACTCCGGGCCGATGAAGCCGACGACGGTGTTGACCTGGTAGGGGGCGTAGCGGCGGGCGAGGCCGTAGGCGCGGGCCTCCAGGGTAAGCTGGTCCCAGCCGTGGTGGGCGTTGGCGGAGAGGGCGGCGCCCTGGCCGGTCTCAAAGTAGAGGTAGTTGGGGCCGGTGGGCACGCAATACTTCTTGGCGAGCGCGTTGGCTTCGTCGAGCATCCCGACCGAGATGCCGAAGGACTCGTTGCCAAGCTGGGAGCCGGAGATGGACTGGAAGACGAGGCCGATGGGCACGCCATTCTGAAGGCACTTCATCTGCGTGGTGACGTGCGACAGGACGCAGTTCTGGGTGGGGATGGCCCAATCGCGGATGATGCCGTGGGTCATCTCCAGCAGCCGGGCAACGGAGCCGTAGGAGTCGTCAACTGGATTAATGCCGATGACGGAGTCGCCGGAGCCGTAGGACAGGCCCTCGTAGATGCTGGCGCGGATGCCCTCGGGCGAATCGGTGGGGTGGTTGGGCTGGTTGCGGCTGGAGAGGGTGCCGGGCAGGCCGATGGTGTTGGCGCAGTGGGCGGTGACGCGGATCTTGCTGGCGGCACAAATCAGGTCCAGGTTGGACATGAGCTTGGCGACGGCGGCGATCATCTCGGCGGTGAGGCCGGCGGAAATGCGGCGGATCATCTCGCCGGTGGTGGTGTCGGCCAGGAGCCACTCGCGGAATTCGCCGACCGTCCAACCCTTAATCTCGGCGTAGATGGTCTCGTTGACGCCGTCCTGGATGACGCGGGTGACTTCGTCGCTTTCGTAGGGGGCGGCGGGGCAAGCGCGCAGGGCGGCGAGGGGCACTTCGGCCAGGACGAACCGGGCGGCGGCGCGCTCGGCGGCGGTCTCGGCGGC
>CAZCEC010000014.1:0-17970 GCA_964497615.1 uncultured Anaerolineales bacterium
GCCAGGAGTCGACCTGGGGCAAGTACAGCGCCGGAAACCTGACGACCAGCCGCGCCGCGAAGCTGCTGGAGGGGCAGGAGGATGGAAGCTGGCTGGTGTGGCAGAACGGCACCCGGGGGCTGTACCTGAGCCACAACAAGGGCGGCGGCGTGACGCATGTGCCCATCGTGGAGATTGGGGCGCAGGCGCTGGAGCGCAAGAAATTGCTGACGCCTGACAAACTGTCCACGATCTCAACCGCCACGCCGAGCGGTGAGAAGGAGAACACGGAGAACGAGAGCACCGAAACGACCGCGACGGATCCGCAGCAATTGGAAGATTTGAAGAATCACCCGGCCTGGCATGCCGGGCTGACCACCGAGCGGGCCGCGGCGCTGCTGCGGGGCCATCCCGATGGCGCGTTCCTGGTGCGGCCCAGCAGTACCGGAGTGGTGGCCGCCTCGTATGTGTACGAGGGCAAGGTGGTGCATGCCCGCCTCAATGAGCGGACGAACTATGAGAACTTCATGGAACTTGCGCGGCGCAACCGGACCAAGATGGTGCGGCCCGGCCAGGCGCCGCCGCGCCAGGCGCCGCCCAGGCAAGCCCAGCCGCCCGCGTTTGGCCCGGTGCAGGTGAACGAGATGATGCAGTCGGCGGCGTGGCATGCCAGGTTGAAGACTGAGCAGGCCGAGGCGCTCCTCGGGACAATGCCGGAAAACTCGTGGCTGCTGCGGCCCAGCAGCCAGGGCGGGGTGGCGATGTCGTGGGTGGAGGGCACGCAGGTGGCGCACCGGCGTGTCACTACGGCGACCGCGTACCAGGCCTACCTGGACCACGCCCGGGCGCATGCGAGGCGGGCGGTGAGGCCGTAGGTTACTCTAGTCAAGTTTGGAGGCCACATGGCGAAGATGCGGATTGAGGGTTCTTTCGTTGCGACGGTGACCCCCTTCAACGAGGACGGGTCGGTGGACTTTGGCGCGTTCCGGGCGCTGCTCGCGTTCCAGGAGCAGCATGGCACGGTGGCGATCCTGTTCATGGGTTCCACCGGCGAGCCGAGCCTGCTGACGCCGGAAGAGAAGAAGCGCATTGTGGTCGAGTCGGCCAAGATGAAGACCGGCCGGATGAAGTTCTTCTACGGCTGCACTGGCAATACCATCGACCAGGTGGTTGAGAATATCCGCTTCGCGGATGCGAACGGCGCCGACGGGGCCGTCATCGCCGCGCCGCCGTATCTGTGCGGCTCAGAAGACGACATCGAAGGCTTCTTCCTGGAAGTGGCCGATGCCACCGAGTTGCCGCTGGGGTTGTATAACAACCCGCCGCGGGTGAAGACTGACCTGCACTGGGATCACCTGCTGCGCATCTTCAAGCATCCGAACTACGTCATCCATAAGGAATCGACCAAGCGGGTGGGGCAGGTGGCGCAGGTGCTGCGGGCCAGGCCGGATGTGACCGTGATGTGCTGCGACTCGCCCAGCCTGGGCCTGGTGGTGCCCACCATGAGCCTGGGCGGGCACGGCACCGCCAACATGGGCGGCAACGTCATCCCGGCCGAGATGGCCGTGATCTCCACGCCGTGGAAGTCCTTCCAGGACGCCGAGAATTTCCGGCAGACCTACCTGCGCGTGCTGCCGCTGCTGCACTTTAACTACTCGGCCATCAACCCGGTGGCGGTCAAGTCGCTGATGCGGGCGCTGGGCATGCCGGTGGGGGCGCTGCGCCGGCCCCTGCGCAACCTGGAGGGCGAAGCGCTGGCGCAAGGCGTGCGCATCATACGAGAGTTGGAATTGGACAAACGGTACGACTACAAGCTGCGGGAGCGGCATCTAGAGCCGGCCTGAGCACCATCACTTATCTTTGCTGGGGCCCGCGTCGCAGGCGCGGAATGAAGGCCGGAACGCGCCGGCAATAGGCCCGCCATCGCTCGCCGAATTCCTCGGCCAGGGCGGCCTCCTCGGGCCGGGCACGCAGGAGCACGACCGGCGCGAGCACGGCAAATGCGGCCGTGGTCCAGGTCGCGAAGATCAACATACTGCCCCAGGCGGCCAGCAGCAGACCGGCATACATGGGGTGGCGGATGAAGGCATACGGTCCGGTGGTCACGAGTTGGTGATCCGCAAACAGCCGGGCGCTGAGACTGGTTGACACGAAGTAGTTGCTGCCAAGGGCCAGCCTGCCCCAAAGTAACAGGACCAAGCCGGGGCCATAGAGCAGCACCCCGAGCGCCAGCATCCACAGGCGGCCGGCCGGCGAGACCTTCCACGGCAGAGGAGTCCAGCCGAGCCAAGAAAGACCCAGGAACAGCACGGTCGCGGCGAGGATGGTCCACCCCGACAGCAGCCACCCCCTCTGGCCTCCAGTCGTGCGACCGGCCTGGCGCTGGCGGCCGCGCCAGATCCCGATGAGCAGCACTGCCAAAACGGCGAGCGCGAACAGTCCGCTGAGCCTCTGGGCAACGGTTTCAAGTGTCATGTGCTCGAGAACCTGACGCAGAACTTGGCCATTAGTGTTCGGTCGTCACCCACAACTGCACTCCGTCCGTCTCAATCCGAATATCTCCGTGGAGGTCTGTTCGCAGCACGGTGCGGCCTGCCAGCCGCGCCAAGACTTCCGGGGCGGCCGCGCCGGGCTGTCCCGCCCCAGCCGAGATCAACGTGACGTAGGGGTTGATGGCCCGCAGCCAGGCATCGCTGGTGGCGGCCGCTGAGCCAGAGCGCGCCAGGAGGAGCGCGGTGGCGGGCTGCGCCAACCCAAGGTCCACCAGTTCCGCTTCGGCTTCCGCGTCCACGCGCGGCGCAATGATCATCGAGAAGCGATTCCATTCCAGCCGCAGCACGCTGCCCAGCACGCCATCTGCCAGCACGCGCAGAGCGAGGCCCCCGCCCAGATCGAGTGTGGGCCGGCCAACGGCGCTGAAGATCTCCACCTGCTGGTCTTGCAGCCGGTCGAGCAGAACCCGATAAGCGGTCGAGCCGCCGGGCGCGCCGGTGAGCACAACGCGGCCAACCGCATAGCGCCGCACCGTGCCGGGCAAGGACCCCAAGTGTTGGTCGCTGGGAGAGGCGATGACGAGCAGGTCGAGATGGCGGGTGAAGAGGGGCAAGGTGCCGTCCAGGGCGCGCGCGAGGGTCAGGTCGCCCGGCCCGCCGCCGATGAGGACGGCGGCCCCGCCCGGCGTTTGCAGCAGCACTGCCTCGCCGCCGCCGCGCACCTCGGCCGGCGCGCCAATGTCCAGCACGGTGATGCGCAGGCGGCCATCGTCGGGCGGCAGGCTCAACAGCCAGCTCCACAGCACGAGCGCGGCGCTGCCGAGCAGCAACAGGCCGCCCACGGGCGCGCGGTGAGGGTGCCGGCTCGCTGCGGGTGATGGCGCGGGCGGCCGGTCGAGCCGCGCTGTGAGCGCCAAGAGGCCGGCATAGTAGAGTGCCACGAGCGCGGGCGTCACCGCGCCGAGATACAGCACGCCGCCGGGGACCCGGGCCAGCGCCTCCACCACGGCGATGGTGTAGGCGGTGAAGGGCCACGCCAGCCAGGCCGCCACCTGGCCCAGCGCCGGCCACACGAGGCCCGCCAGCAGCGCCACGCCGCCGCTGATCATCAAGGCCGGCTGCGCAAGAACCACCAGCGCATTCGCCGCCACCGAGATGAAGGAAAGCTGCCGAAAGTAGTAGACGATGAGGGGCAGGGTGGTGATCTGCGCGGCCAGGGTCACGAGCAGCAGTTCCGCCACCAGGGCCGTGGCCTGGCGGGCGGTGCCCGGCGGCACGATGCGCTCGGCCAACCGCAGGAAGGCCGCCTCCAGCCGGTCGGCATAGAGCACCAACCCTAGGGTGGCGGCGGCGCTTAGTTGAAAGCCAACGTCCCACAGGGTGAGGGGGTTGAGGACCGTCATCAGCCAGGCGGCGGCGGCGAGGCCGTTAAGGGCATGGCCCTGGCGGCCCACCTGTCCCGCCAGAAGCGCCAGCCCTGCCATCAGCGCGGCTCGCACGACCGACGCGCCCGCGCCCACCAGGAGCGTGTAGAGCGCCAGGCCGGCCAGGGTAAGCCATAGGCCCCGGCGCGGCCCCAGCCAGCGGCGAGTGGCCGCGCCCAGCAGTCCGGCCAAAATCGCCACGTTGAAGCCGGAGATCGCGATGATGTGGCTGGTGCCAGTGGCCTCGAAGGCATCTTCCAGATCGTTGGGTATGCCGGTCTCGACCCCCAGCAGGATGCCGGCCAGCAAGGAGGCGTGCGGCTCGGGGAAGCTGCCAGCCAGCACCCTCAACCCGCGCGCCTTCACCTTCAGCAGCGCTGCCCACAGGGGGTTGCCCTGGTCCGCTTCGACGAACTCGACCGCGGCGTCGGGCATGAGGGCGGCCACGCCGCGCCCGGCCAGATAACCGGCGTAGTCGAAACTGTCGAACACGGGCGCGGCTTGCAGCGGGCCGATGACGCGCACCCGGTCGCCGTACTTGAACTCGGGGTCGCCCATGGCCTCCTGGCGGCCGAGGGAATAACGTGGCGCCCAAATCAATAGGACGCCCTTCGGCTCAATCACTTCACCGCCGCGCAGGGTGAGCGCCTCCACACGCACGCGCAGGCGGGCCTCCTCCTGGCGAAGGTCCACCTCGCCCGCGACCACGCCCTCGACGGTGAGCGTACCCAGGCCGGTATAGGCGGCGATGTTTCCGGGATCGTCCGGGGCGGGGCGGGCCCAGGCCAGCCGCGCGCCGGCCAGCGCCGCCACGACGAGGCAGACCGCCGGCCAGCGCCACTCGGCCCGGCGCCACGCCAGCGCGGCCCCAACCACGGCCAGCGCTGCTGCTGCCATCCAGGCCAGCCCGGTGAGCGGCAGTTGGGCGGCCACCCACAAGCCGATCAGCCAGAAAATGACCAGGAGCGAAAGCGGCGTCATGGTTAACGAAGCCGGCGGCAGCCGCTGGGTGCAGGGCTGCCGCCGGAAGCGGAACGCATGGGTGCAGGTCCCAGGCGGAGCGCCGGGACGAGCGGGTTACTTCTTCTTTTTCTTGCCGGCCTTCTTGGCCGCCTTCTTGGCGGGCTTCTTCTTGGGCGGCGGCGCGGGCTCCGGCTCCTCTTCTTCCTCTTCGACCTCTTCCTCGGCGTCTTCGCCCAGGTCCAGGTCTAGGTCCAGGTCTTCGTCGGACGGCTCTTCGCCGGACGAATCCTCGTCTGAGGAGTCCTCGTCCAGATCCAAATCCAGGTCTAGGTCCAGGTCTTCATCGGACGACTCTTCTTCGGATGAGTCCTCACCGAGGTCCAGGTCCAAGTCCAAATCGTCGGATGATTCCTCGTCGCCGGACGAATCGCTGTCCAGGTCGAGGTCCATGTCCATATCCATGTCGCCCGAGTCTTCGTCGCCGCCGCCCCCGCCTTCCTTTTGATCCAGGTAGGCGACGATGGCTTCCTCGATGAACTCGGCGGTGTTCTGCATCACCCCCCGGTTTTTAGCAGCTTCCTCGTTGAGGAAGTTGGCGATGCGGTCCCAGACTTCGGTTTTGAGGCTGATGGGGCGAGCTTGGAACATAGCAGCGATCTCCTTACGGAATGGGAGCGGCAAACGGCAAACGGCATGGAAAAGTATAGCGATTCTGCTGCCCAACGCAACCGGCCGCCTGTGCCAAGCGCAGCGGCTGAACCCCCTGCGCTTCGCTTCGGGTGCAGGCCCGCGACAACCGGAGGCCAGCCTGCGCGGGCGAGGGGCAGGCCGCCAACCGCGCCGGCTTGCGCGCGCGGTCGGATTGGTCCGTGGAGAAGGCGGGGGTCAAACGGCTATTTTTTCTTGGAATCGATGTAGTCCTTGTCCACCTGGACGACGTTGACGCTGATGTCGCTCAACGCTCCGCGCAGTTCTTTCTCGGCCGGGTCGCCCAGGCCGACGATCAACTTCTGATAGGCCTTGACGGCCGCCTCGATGTTCTTGGCGTTGGCTTTGATCGTGTTGAGGTGGCCTCGGACCAACAGGAGCGAGTCACCCTTCTTCCAGGCCCGGATGGCTTTGTAGGGCGCCTTGCGCTTGTCGAGCATCCCGCCCAGATTCTTGTTGAAGTTGAGCTTCTTGGCCTTGATGGCGGCGGCGTGCTTGGCCTTCACGGCCTGCCATTTGCCGCGCTGCGCGGCGAGGGCAGAATCGGTGATCTTATCCAACGCGACGACCTTGGGCATGGCGAGACTCCTTGTTGGTTAGTGGACCGGCGCTGCCGGCCGAAATCGGATGATACCAGGCGGAATTATACTGCCATCGTCAAGCGGGGAGAATGGCCTCCTGGCGCTGGCCTGCCCAGCGCAGCGCGATCCCCGCTGGTTCGGGGGCAGGCCCGAGCCAGGCCAGGGTGTCCTCCAGCATGACGCGACTGGCGATCTCGGCCAGACGGGGAATCTTGCCCACGTCATCCAGGTTGATGCGCTCTGGGAGCAGGGGGTTGAGGCGGTGATAGCGGTCGCCCAGCAGTTGGCGGCATTCGTAATCCGCGACGCCGCTGGTGCCGTCGAGCACGATGTCGATGATGTGCGGCGCCCATTGAAGCCAGCCCCAATCGCTGTTATGCGCGGTGAGGTGGCGGGCGTTGCGCCCGGTGCCCACCGACAGCAGCGACACCTCGGCCAGCGCCTGGCCGCCGGTGTTCGGTTCCAGGGCCTGGGCCAGGGCGGCCATGCTGGGGTTGCCGGCCACCACCCCGCCGTCCACATAGCCTTGATAGACCGGGAAGTAGGAGGGCGCGGCGCTGGTGCGCAGGGCCACATCCACCACCCGTTCGTCACCATCGGAGTCGGGGCCGGGGAAGTTGTGGAAGAACTTGGGCTTCCAGGTGCGGATGGGCGGCGGGAGATCGGGGCCGTTGTCCAGGTCGAAAGCGGCAATAAGCACCTTGCGCGGCAGGTCACCCAGGCGCAGATCGCCAAACTGCGCGGTGAGCAGGCGCTTGAGCGGGGCGGCGGAGTACTGCGCGCCGAGGGCGTGGCCCAGGTTAGCGAGGTTGTCCAGCGCCGTGTCGGCGAAGACCACCCGGCCCTGCTTTTCGTACACGTCGCGCGCCTCGGTGGGGGTGTGCCCGGCAGCCAGCGCCAGTGCCAGGATGCCGCCGGTAGAGGTGCCGGCGAACAGGTCCACCTGGGCCAGGGTGCCGGGCAGGGCGCTTTCGAGGCGTTCCAGCAGGATAGCAGTCAGCAGGCCGCGGATGCCGCCGCCGTCGAGGGACAGGATGCGATACATGGCGTCAGGCTGTGCACGTTTTGTGCCTGGCTTGACATACCCTTCGCTCCTCAGGTACAATTTCCGAACTGTTCACGGGCCTGTGGCTCAGTTGGGAGAGCGCTTCAATCGCACTGAAGAGGTCGAGGGTTCGAATCCCTCCAGGTCCACAGCAATGCCCGGGCCCATAGCGCAGTTGGGAGCGCGTCTCAATGGCATTGAGAAGGTCGAGGGTTCGAATCCCTCTGGGTCCACCTACAACGGCCTTTGGCCGCAGATCTTCAAGCGTTGATCCGGAGTAGTAGACCAGCCGTCAGCGAGCCGGGAGGGAGCAGCAATGCGCTCCCCAGTGAAAGCCCGGCCGGGCTCCAGGCAGCCCTCAGGTCGAACTCGCCGGTGAGCGCCGTGGTGAACGATCTTCGATCCTCAGCCCCGGCGGGCGCGCCCGATACAGCGCACATGAGCGGCGCTCGGCCCGATGGCCGGCGTCAGCAGGGTGGTACCACGGAGTTGCCCCTTCGTCCCTGAATCGGAAGAAGGGGTATTTTGTTTAATGGTGTTGGCGGGGGATGGTTGGGTCAGGAGGTCAGGATGGCGCCAAAAGGCAAGCGGCAGTCGGTGATGGATCAACTGCGCGAGCTGCTTGAGAAGCTGAATGGTCTGGGACCGTTGCTTAAGCCCAAGACCTTGCAGCCGATTCCCCTTCCGGTTCGTAACCCAGACCGCCGCCGCCGATAGGCGCAGTTCCCCTTCGGCGCAGCAATCAGGGCCGGCCGCGAAGCCGGCTCTTTTTATGCGCCGTTCACCAGATTGCACACAGGAGGCCAGAATGGCCACGAAGAAAAAGGCGGGACGAAAGACGAAGGACGAAGGACGAAAGAGGTCGGCCGCCAAGAAGGCGACCAAGTCTGCTGTGAAGACAGCTGCCGCGCGGAAGCCGGCGGCGAAGAAGGCGGCGGCCAAGCGGCCTGTTGGCAAGGCCGCCGCGAAGAGGGCTGCGCCGCGCCAGCGCACGGCGGCGGCCAAACGCGCCGCGCCGGCTCGCGTCAACGGGCGCAAGACTATGGCGAAGAAGGCCCCGGCTCGCAACGCCAGCCCGCGCAAGTCTACGGCGAAGACCGCGCGGCAGCACAGCGGCAACGGCGCGCACAACGCGCCAGCCGCTGCCCCGTCCGCGGTCGCGCCGGCTCGCCCGCCGCGCGTGGAGCGCTACGACCCCAAGACCATCGAGCCGAAGTGGCAGGCGCGCTGGGAGGCCGACAAGCTGTATCGGGCGGTGGTGGACCATGACCGCCCGAAGTACTACTTCCTGACGATGCTGCCGTACCCCAGCGGCGACCTGCACATCGGCCACTGGTACGCCATGACGCCGTCGGATGCGCGCGCCCGCTGGCTGCGCATGCGCGGCTACAACGTCACCTTCCCCATCGGCTTCGATGCCTTTGGCCTGCCGGCTGAGAACGCCGCCATCCAGCGCGGCATTCACCCGGCCGAATGGACCTACGCCAACATCGCCAACATGCGTAAACAACTGCGCTCGATGGGGGCAAGCTGGGACTGGGACCGCGAGGCCGTCTCGGCCGACCCGGAGTACTATCGCTGGACGCAGTGGTTCTTCAATCAACTGGTCAAGGCCGGGCTGGCCTACAAGAAGATGGCGGCGGTGGACTGGTGCCCGAAGGACAATACCACCCTGGCGCGCGAGCAGGTGGTGGGCGACAACCGCGTGTGCGAGCGCTGCGGCACGCCGGTCATCAAGAAGAACCTGGAGCAGTGGTTCTTCCGCATCACCAACTACGCCGATGAATTGCTGAACTTCGAGGGGATTGACTGGCCGGAGCCGGTGCGGCTGCTGCAAACCAACTGGATTGGCCGCAGCGAAGGCGCGAACGTCACCTTCCTGTCGGAGCAGGAAGACCCCATCGAGGTCTTTACCACCCGGCCGGACACGCTGTGGGGGGCGACGTTCATGGTGCTGGCGCCGGAGCACCCGCTGGTGGCCAAGCTGACGACGGCCGACCGCCGCGCGGAGGTGGAGGCCTACGTGGCCGAGGCCACCCGGCAGACCGACATCCAGCGCGAGTCCACCGAAAAGGAAAAGAGCGGCGTCTTCACCGGGGCGTATGCCGTCAACCCCGTCAACGGAGAGCGCGTGCCGATCTGGACCGCCGACTACGTGCTGATGACCTATGGCACGGGCGCGATCATGGGTGTGCCCGCGCACGACCAGCGCGACTTCGAGTTTGCCCGCAAGTTCGGCATCGAGGTGCGCGTGGTGGTGCAGCCGCCGGACCAGGCGGGCGTAAGCGGCGACCAACTGACGGAAGCCTGGCCGCACGACGGGGTGATGGTCAACTCCGGCCCGATCAACGGCATCCCAGCCGGCAAGGGCGAGGGCCAAAGCGTCAAGGCCGCGATCCAGTGGCTGGAGGCGCATGGCGCGGGCAAGGGGGCCATCACCTATCGCATCCGCGACTGGCTGATCTCGCGGCAGCGCTACTGGGGCGCGCCCATCCCCATCATCTACTGCCCGGAGCACGGCCAGGTGCCGGTGCCCGACGAGCAACTGCCGGTGACCCTGCCGATGGACGTGGAATGGAAGCCGACCGGCGAAAGCCCGCTGAAGCTGCACCCCACCTGGAGCCAGACGACGTGCCCCATCTGCGGGCAGGCGGCCACGCGCGACACCGACACGATGGACACCTTCATGTGCTCGTCGTGGTACCACCTGCGCTATCTGAGCCCCAAGTACGACCAGGGCCCATTCGACCCGCAGGAGTACGCCTACTGGATGCCAGTGGACACCTACACCGGCGGCATCGAGCACGCCACGATGCACCTGATGTACACGCGCTTCTTCCACAAGGCGCTGCGCGACATGCGCATCGCCGAGGGCGGCGAGCCAATGCTGCAACTGCGCAACCAAGGCCAGATCCTGGGGCCGGACGGCCAGCGCATGAGCAAGAGCCGCGGCAACGTCATCGACCCGGACGCGCAGGTGCGGGCCTATGGCGCGGACACGGTGCGGGCGTATTTGCTGTTTGGCTACGAGTGGTCGGAAGGCGGGCCGTGGAGCACGGAAAACATCCAGGGCGTGGTGCGGTGGCTGGGGCGGGTGTGGGTGATTGCACAGCCGGCGGCGGACGAAGGACGAAAGACGAAGGACGAAGGGGCGGCAGACGGAACACGCACCGCGCAACAGGCCGCCGCGCTGCGGCGGGTGGTGCACCAGACCATCCGCAAGGTCAGCCACGACATGGAGCACTTCGAGTTCAACACCATCATCTCGGCGCTGATGGAGCTGACCAACGAATTGTATAAGCAGCGCGAGGCGCTGGAGGGCACGCCGGTGTGGAATGAGGCCATCACCACGCTGCTGAAGCTGATGGCGCCGGTGACGCCGCACATCACCGAGGAGCTGTGGGAGCGGCGCGGCCAGCCCTACTCGATCCACCAGCAGGCGTGGCCGGCGTACGACGCGACCGCGGCGGCGGAGGCGATGCTGACCATCGTGGTGCAGGTGAACGGCAAGGTGCGCGACCGGGTGCAGGTGCCGGCCAGCGCGGACGAGGCGGAAGTGAAGGCCGCGGCATTGGCGACGGAAGGGGCAGTGCGCTACCTGGAAGGGCGGCCGCCGAAGCAGGTGATGTACGTGGCGGGGAGGCTGGTGAGTATTGTGGTGTAGGGGGCTGCAACTCTCCCTCACCCCCGCCCCTCTCCCGCTGGGAGAGGGGAGTCGCAAGGCCGGGGCGCTCGGAAGGGCGCCCCGGTTGCGTTAATCGAACGGCCAGTCCCAGTGATAGCGTTGGGGTTCGTAGGATTCAAGGACGGCGCGGTTGGCTTCGAGCAGGGTCAAGGCGCGGGCGGCGGGCGACATTCCACCGATATTCATGCTATGCTTGGCGCGTGAATATCGAAGATGAATCAATGACCGACCCCACGGCGTCTTCAGCCAAGAACTCAAAATGGGAGGCAGATCATAGCCTGCAAGAGTTGATCGCTTGGCTCTCATCCGGGCCACCCTCCGCAGAGCTTACCGACGAAGAAATCAATGGTGAGGTCAGGGCAGTGCGTGCCGAGATGCGCCGAAAGCGATTGGAAGGCGGCTCGGCGGAGTGAGGCTGCACCTGGCATGCGCTTCCAATCCTCGAACGAGACGCTGCTCGACTTCGGCCACGAGTTCCTGGTCGTGTGTCCGCGGTGTAAAGGGCGGGCGGTGGTGCGCGACCGGGGTGCAAGCGAGGACGCGGCGCGGCGGATTGCGCTGACGTGCCCGCATTGCGGGCTGGCGCAGTTTTGGGAGCAGGCCGGGCCGGGGATGCTGATGGCGGCGGACACGTCGAAGTATCCGCCGGGGGTGGTGGCGATGGGCGGGCCGGTGGACTGGTACTTTCACCTGCCGCTGTGGCTGCAAACGCCGTGCTGCGGCGAGACGTTGTGGGCCTACAACGCTGACCACTTGGCGTTCATTGAAGACTTTGTGGGAGCGGGTCTGCGCGAGCACCGCCGCGGCGCGCATGGCTGGCGCAACCAGGCGCTGGCCCAGCGGCTGCCAAAGTGGATGACGAGGGCGGGGAACCGCGATGAAGTGCTGCGGGGGGTGGGGCGGCTGCGGGAACGGCTGGTCGCGGAGTAACCACGAACGCACGAAGAACACGAAGCGGCACGAAGCAGAAAAAAGGAACGGCGAAGGCAATGAGGGCGCGGGGGGTGCGGGGGCATGAGGGTGGAACAGCGTGAGACGGCCCGCCGGGCCGTCTCTACGGGATGGGGCAGGGCGGATGCGAATAGCGGGGACGACGGCGGTGGTGACGGGCGCGTCGCGCGGAATTGGGGCGGCGGCGGCGCGGGCGCTGGCGGCGCGCGGGGCCAGGGTGCTGCTGCTGGCGCGGGATGCCGCGCGGTTGGAGGCGGTGAGCGGCGAGATCGCGGCTGCGGGCGGGCAGGCCGAGGCGCACCCGGCGGACCTATCGGAGGCGGGGGACGTGGACCGGGTCTTCGATGCGCTGGAGGCGCGGGGGGTGCGGCCGGAGATCGTGGTGAACAGCGCGGGGGCGGGGCGGTGGCTGTACACTGAGGAGACCGCGCCGGCCGAGGTCGTGGCGATGATGGGGGCGCCGTACTTCGCGGCGTTCTTCGTCACGCGGCGCTGCCTGCCGGGGATGCTGAGGGCGGGGCGCGGGCACATCGTCAACATCAACTCGCCGGTGGTGCGGGGCGGGTGGCCGAGCGCGGCGGGTTACGCGGCGGCGCGCTATGCGCTGTATGGCTGGACCCAGGCGCTGCGGCTTGATTTGAACGGCACGGGGGTAGGTGTCACGTCTGTCGTTGCCAGCCAGACATCGAGCGACTACTGGGCGAACAATCCGGGCACGTGGGAGCGCCGGCCGCGTGTGGCGGACGTGCTGCGGGTGGTGTCGCCGGAGGAAGTGGCGCGCGCGGTGGTGGATGGCATCGAAGGCAACCGGCGCGAGGTGGTGCTGCCATTCCTGCTGCGGGTGTTCTTCGCGGCCAACGGCATGGCGCCGCGGCTAGTGGAGTGGCTGGTGACGCGAACGGGGCGCCGGCGGGAAAAACCTTAGTCACGAATTCCACGAAAAGTGCACGAATTAGCACGAAGGATCGATTTGGGAGGCCGGGCATGTTTGATGTCGTGATTCGGAATGGGGTGATCTACGATGGGACGGGCGAGGCCCCCATCGAGGGCGGGGTCGCAATCCAGGGCGATACGCTGGCGCGGGTGGGCGAGGTGAGGGACGTGCGCGGGGTGCTGGAGATTGACGCTCAGGGGCAGGCCATCGCGCCAGGGTTTATCAACATGCTTAGTTGGGCCACCGAGTCGCTGATCGCGGACGGGCGGTCGCAGAGCGACATCCGCCAGGGGGTGACCCTGGAGGTGATGGGCGAGGGGTGGTCGGCGGGGCCGTTAAACGATGAGATGAAGGCCGATCTCGCAGCGCGGCAGGGCGACATCAAGTACCCCGTCACCTGGACGACCTTGCGCGAGTTTCTCGATCAACTGGCGGCGCGCGGGGTGTCGTGCAATATCGCCTCCTTCCTGGGGGCAACGACGGTGCGCATCCACACCGTGGGCTACGAAGACCGCGCCGCGACTCCGGACGAGTTGGCTGAGATGGTGCGGCTGACGCGGGCGGCGATGGCCGACGGCGCGGTGGGCGTGTCGTCGTCCCTCATCTATGTGCCGGCCTGCTTCGCGCCGGTGGACGAGCTGATCGCGCTGGCGAAGGTGGTGGCTGAGTTCGATGGGCTGTACATCTCGCACATCCGCAGCGAGGCCGAGCGCTTTCTCGAGTCTCTCGAGGAGCATCTGCACATCGCGCGGGAGGCGGGCTGCCGGGCCGAGGTCTATCACCTGAAGGCCTCGGGGCGCGACAACTGGCCCAAGATGGACCAGGCGATTGCCCGGATCGAGGCGGCGCGGGCGGAGGGCCTGCCCGTCACGGCGGATATGTACACCTATCCGGCCTGCTCCACCGGGTTGGATGCCTCGATGCCGCCGTGGGTGCAGGAGGGCGGCCACCGCGCCTGGATCGAGCGGCTGCGCGACCCCGCCAACCGCGACCGGTTGCGGCGCGAGATCGCCGCCCCCGGCGACACCTGGGAAAACACCTACTACAACGCCGGCACCG
Source organism: uncultured Anaerolineales bacterium (assembly GCA_964497615.1). Taxonomy (GTDB): domain Bacteria; phylum Chloroflexota; class Anaerolineae; order Anaerolineales; family UBA6663; genus CAZCEC01. The sequence goes on from CAZCEC010000014.1 coordinate 13,822, forward strand.
CCGAGAACGTCATCCTGGTTGGTTTCAAGAATGAGGCGCTGAAACCATTGACCGGCAAGACCCTGGCCGAGGTGGCGGCGCTGCGCGGCCAGTCGCCCGAAGACGCGATCATTGACTTGGTCATCGAGGATGACAGCCGCGTAGGCACGGTCTATCGCACCATGTCGGAGGACAACGTGCGCAAGCAAGTGGCCCTGCCATGGGTGAGCTTTGGCTCCGACTCGGGCTCGATGGCGCCGGAAGGCGTGTTCCTCAAGGCCAGCACGCACCCGCGCGCCTATGGCACCTTTGCGCGCGTGCTGGGCAAGTATGTGCGCGACGAGGGTGTGCTGCCCCTGGAGTTGGCAATCTACAAGATGGCGGGACTGCCCGCCGACAGCCTGCGGCTGACGCGGCGCGGGCGGTTGACGCCGGGGCACTTCGCGGATGTGGTGGTGTTCGACCCGGCCACGGTACAGGATCACGCCACCTTCTCTCAGCCACAGCAATACGCCACCGGGGTGAGCCATGTGCTGGTGAACGGGGTGCCGGTGCTGCGCGATGGGGAGCATACCGGGGCCACGCCGGGGCGAGTGGTGGTGCCGGGCTAGTTTTGACCGGGGGCCGACTGTCGCTTAGAATGCCCCGGTCATCGTGAGGCTGATCACTGGGAGGTAAGTGCATGTCATCAATTGCCGAGGTCATCTATTCGGATCAGGCGCCCAAGCCGATTGGGCCGTACACGCAGGCGCGCCGGGTGGGGGGCATGGTCTACACCGCGGGGCAGGTGGGGATCGACCCGGCCACGGGTGAGATCGTGCCGGGCGGCGTCGAGGCCGAAACGCGCCAGGTGTTGGCCAACCTCCAGGCTGTGCTGGCCGCCGCCGGCAGCAGCCTGGATCACATCGTCAAGACCACTGTCTTCATGGCCGACCTGGGCGAGTTTGGCCGGATGAACGCCATCTACGCCGAGTTCTTCCCAACCGTTTCGCCCGCGCGCTCCACCGTGCAGGTGGCCGCGCTGCCCAAGGGCGCGCGGGTTGAGATCGAGTGCCTCGCGACGCTGAAAGACTAGCGCGCGCAACTGCCGCCGCGTGCCTGCGCCCGCCGCCCCACGGGTGGCCCTCGTCAAGTGGGGCCCAGCCGATGGCAACGCTGACGCCATCGGCGCCGAACTGCTCAGCCTCGGCCATTCCGTTACCTTCTTCGAATACGATCAGCCGGTGCCCGAGCCGGCTGACGTTGTGTTGACCTTCGCGCCGCACAATCGCTGGTGGCCCATCGCGCAGCAGGTGGGCGCCCGGGCGGCCCCGCCGCGCCTCGTCCACTGGAACTTCGAAGGCGTGCCGGACGCGCGCCTCCCGCGGTCCGTCATCGCTGGGCTGGGCCTGGCCCGTTCTTGGCTGGGCGAGGCGCGCCACGGCCCCTCGGCTGGCGGGCGCTGGCTGGCCGCGCTGCCGCCCCTGGCCTGGGCCACGCGCCGGCTGCACAAGTTCCGCTATGTAGGCGATTCACTGCGCTCCCTGCGCCGGGGCTGGCTCAGTGTCCAGGCCGACGTGTCCGAAAGGCATGCGGCCTTTTATCAGCGGCTGGGTGTGCCGGCCCGCTTCGTCCCCTGGGGCACCCCGCCCACCTGGCACGCGGACCTGAACCTCGAGCGCGATATTGACGTGTTGTGGATGGGCAAGCGCCGCGATGGCCGCCGGTCGGCCACGATTGACCAGGTGCGCGCGGCGCTGCGGCGGCAGGGCGTAGAGATGTACGTGGCCGACGGGGTGGAGCGGCCCTTCATCTTTGGCGATGAGCGCACGCGTGTGCTCAACCGGACGAAGCTCGTCCTCAACATCAAGACGAGCGCGCACATCAGCGGTTTCACGTTCCGGTTTCACACCGTGGCGGGCAACCGGGCGCTGGTGGTGTCGGAGCCTTTCGAGAGCCACGTCTCGCGCTATCGGGCGGGCGAGCACTACGCCGTCGCGCCGCCCGAGCAGCTGGCGGAGAGAATCCTTTACTTGCTGAAGAATGAGAATGAGCGCCGGGCGCTGGCCGAGAACGCCTACCGGCTGGTGACCACCGAGATGACGCTGCGGGAGAGCGTGCGGAAGCTGCTGGCCGAGGGGGAGTAGCTACGCGTCCACACGCTTGATCTGCGCGCCCAGCGCCTGGAGTTTCTCGTCAATCCGCTCGTAGCCGCGCTCGATCTGGCCGATGTTGCGGATCACCGAGGTGCCGCGCGCGCACAGCGCCGCCAGCAGCAGCGACATGCCAGCGCGGATGTCGGGCGACTCCAGGTTCTCGCCCTGAAGCTGGTTCGGCCCCTGCACCAGGCAGCGATACGGGTCGCACAGGATGATGCGGGCGCCCATGCTCACCAGCTTGTCGGTGAAGTACATCCGGCCCGAGAACATCCAGTCGTGAAACAGCACCGTGCCCGCCGCCTGCGTCGCCACGGTGATGGCGATGCTGGTCAGATCGGTGGGGAAAGCAGGCCAGACGTTGGTCTTGATCTCGGGGATGGCGCCGCCCAGGTCGGGCACCACGGCCAGGTCCTGGCCACCGGCCACCAGCACGTCGTCGCCGTCGGTGGTCCACGTCACGCCCAGCTTGCCCAGCACCAGCCGGATCATGTCCAGGTGTGCCACCCCGGCATTCTCGATGCGCAACTCGCCTCCAGTCACGGCCGCCGCGCCGATGTAGCTCACCACCTCCATGTAATCAGCCCCAATGGTGAACTCGCCGCCGCCCAGGCGCGCCACGCCTTCGATGACGAGGTGATTGGCGCCGATGTGGCTGATGCGCGCCCCCAGCAGGTTGAGGAAGTGGCACAGGTCCTGGACGTGGGGCTCGCCGGCGGCATTGCGGATGACGGTCACGCCCTGCGCCGTCACTGCGGCCATGATGGCGTTCTCGGTGGCAGTCACGCTGGACTCGTCCAGCAGCAGCGGCGCGCCGCGCAGCCCGTCGGCCTGCATGTGGAAGTGCGCGTTCTCAAAATCAATCTTCGCCCCCAGGCCTTCCAGGGCCAGCAGGTGGGTATCGAGCCGCCGCCGGCCAATCACATCGCCGCCAGGCAGGGGCAGTTGAATCTCGCCGTGCCGCGCCAGCATGGGCCCGGCCACCAGCATCGAGGCCCGGATGCGGCGGCACAGGTCGGGGCTGGGCATCTGCCCCGACAGCCGTGGCGTGTGCAACCGCCAGGTGTGCGCCCCCAACGGCTCAACCTGCATGCCCAACTCGCAGACGATGTCGCGCATGGCGTGCACGTCGCGGATGTCGGGGACGTTGTGCAGCACGATTGGCTCGGCGGTGAGCAGGCTGGCGGCCAGCAGGGGCAGGGCCGCGTTCTTGTTGCCAGCGGGCCGCACCACGCCCGTGAGCGGCGCGCCGCCTTCGATGATGAATTGTTCCATGCGGTCGATTTTACCCTTGCCGTGCAGGCTGTTCAACCGATGATTGGGCTACGGATATGGTAGAATCAACGCAACATGACCCAAGTGCCGCTCAAAGCGCCGGCTCCGCCCCAAGGCGTCATCGGCTCCCTGGTCACCGGCTTTGAGACGGTAAATGCCCGCCTCGAGCTCATTCTGCCGCCACTGGCGCTGGACCTGTTCCTCTGGCTGGGGCCCCATCTCTCCGTGCAGCGGCTGGTGCCCTCCGTCGTGCAGACGATGGAACGCCTGCTGCAGCCCGCCGGGGCCGATGCCGTCACGCGCCAAAACGCGCAGACCCTGATCCAGATGGTGGAGGCGTTTGGGGCGCACTTCAACGTCTTCTCGTTTCTGAGCACCGCGCCGCTGGGGCTGCCCAGCCTGGTGGCGGGCCGTGCTCCCGATCTCTCGCCGGCCGGTGCGCCCGTGTTCTGGCATGTCACCAGCCTGGGCCAATATCTGCTGGCCGTGGGGGTGTTCGTTTTGCTGGGGCTGCTGCTGGGTACGTTCTACTTCGGCGGCATCGCGCAGCAGGTGCGCGACAAGCAGGTGCGCTGGGGGCAACTCTTCCGGCAGGTGTGGGGCGATTGGGCACGGCTGACTGCTCTGGGGGCGCTGGCGCTGGTGATCTGCCTGGTGCTGGGCACACCCATCCTCATCCTCACCGGCGTCATCACCTTCCTCAGTCCCGTCATCGGGGCGCTGGTGTGGGTGGGCGGGCTGACCCTGTTGTTGTGGGTGT
>CAZCEC010000014.1:17980-22193 GCA_964497615.1 uncultured Anaerolineales bacterium
AACGCCGCCTGCGCGGGCTTCAGCTACGCGATGCTGCTCCAGCGGCGAAGCTTGTTTGGCGCGCTGTGGGACAGCGCCCGGCTGGTGCAGTTTAGCTTGCCGCAGGCGGCCAGCCTATTCGTCGTGATCGTCATCGTCAACTACGGCCTGTCGCTGGTGTGGAACATCCCGCCCGACGACTCGTGGCTGCTGCTGCTGGGCGTGGCCGGACATGCGCTGATTTCGACCGCCCTCGTGGCGGCGACCTTTGTGTTCTATCAGGACCGGTATCGGTGGTGGATGGAAGTGCGCCGGGGGCTGGCGGCGCGGGCCCAGGCGGGCGGGCGCGGCCTGCGGCCCAAGTCGTAATTCTATTTCTGGGATGGAGTTGCAAAGCTATGGCTAACAAAGACGTGACGACGGCCGGATATGGCGTCGAGTCGATCCAGGCGCTGGAGGGCATCGAGCACGTCCGCAAGCGCCCCGGCATGTACGTGGGCGGCACCGATATCAAGGCGCTGCACCACCTGGTCAATGAGGTGGTGGACAACTCGATCGACGAGGCGCTGGCCGGCGCGTGCGACACGATCCGCATCACCGTGCATCCCGACAGCAGCGTGACCGTGGCCGATAACGGGCGCGGCATTCCGGTGGGGCCGCATCCCACCAAAAAGGACGCCCGCGGCAAGCCGATGGAGACGCTCGACGTGGTGATGACCATCATCGGCGCGGGCGGCAAGTTCGGCGGCGGGGGGTACAAGGTGTCGGGCGGTTTGCACGGCGTGGGCGTCTCGGCGGTGAATGCGCTCTCTGAGTGGATGGAAGTGGAAGTGCGGCGCGACGGCAAGCGCTACACCCAGCGCTACGAGCGCGGCATCCCGCAGGGGACCGTCAAGCAAACCGGCAAGGCGGGGCCCAACGATCACGGCACCATCCAGACCTTCAAGTTCGACAAGCAGATCTTCAAAGAGCCGGGGCTGGATTATCGCTTCGAGACGCTGGTAGCCCGGTTCCGGGAGCAGGCGTTCGTCACGCGCGGCGTCACCATCAACTTCCAGGACGAGCGCGACGGCCGCGAGATGAACTTCTATTTCGAGGGCGGCATCACCTCGTTCGTGCGCTACCTCAACCGCAACCGCCAGCGGCTGCACCCGGTGGTGCACGTCGAACGCGAGGTGGACGGCGTGGGCATCGAGGTGGCGGTGCAGTACACCGACGCCTACAACGAGTCGGTCTATTCGTTCGCCAATACCATCAACACGGTGGACGGCGGCACGCACCTGACCGGCCTGCGCTCGGCGCTGACGCGCGTGATCAACGACTATGCCCGCAAGGGCGGCTTGCTCAAGGATGCCGACCCCAACTTCTCCGGCGACGACACGCGCGAGGGCCTGACCGGCATCGTCAGCATCAAGCACCGCGAGCCGCAGTTCGAGTCGCAGACCAAGGTCAAGCTGATGAACACCGAGGTCCAGACCTACGTGCAGCAGGTGCTGGGCGAGGCCTTCGGTCAGTTCCTGGAGGAGAACCCGCGCGAGGCCAAGGCCATCGTCGAGAAGTGTCTCACCTCCGCCCGCGCCCGCGATGCCGCCAAGAAGGCGCGCGACCTGGTCATCCGCAAAAGCGCGCTGGAGAGCCTGACCTTGCCCGGCAAGCTGGCCGACTGCTCCGAGCGCGACCCGTCCAAGTGCGAACTGTACATCGTCGAGGGCGACAGCGCCGGAGGCAGCGCCAAGCAGGGCCGCGACCGGCACTTCCAGGCCATCCTGCCCCTGCGCGGCAAGATCCTGAACACCGAGCGCGCCCGGCTGGACAAGATCCTGGGCAACAACGAGGTCAAGGCCATCATCTCCGCGCTGGGCACCGGCGTGGGCGACAACTTCTCGCTGGAGGGCCTGCGCTACGGCAAGACGGTGCTGATGACCGACGCCGATGTGGATGGCAGCCACATCCGCACCCTGCTGCTGACCTTCTTCTTCCGCTACATGCAGGCCCTGATCGAGGAGGGTCACCTGTTTATCGCGCAGCCGCCGCTGTACCGGCTGGAATACAAGAAAGACATCCGCTACGTGTATTCGGACGCGGAGAAGGACCGGGCGCTCAAGGACATGGGCGGCAGCGCGGCCGAAAAGGCTAGCCTCCAGCGCTACAAGGGCCTGGGCGAGATGAACCCGGAGCAGCTCTGGGAAACGACCATGAACCCGGCAAACCGCACCTTGCTGCAAGTGACCGTGGAGGACGCCGCCGAGGCCGACCATACCTTCGACATGCTCATGGGCGAGGCGGTGGACCCGCGCCGGCGTTTCATCCAGACCCACGCCAAGAGCGTGAAGAATCTGGATATTTAGGTTCAGGAGGTAGCCATGGCTGACCGCAAGATTGTGCAGATCATGCCTTCGGAGGGGTGGGGGGCCACATTTGATGACGGGGACGAAGAGATCATTTCCCCGCTGGTGGGGTGGGCGCTGGTGCAGGAGGCCGGGGGGGCTACGGCCGTCGTGGGACTGGTGGCCTCCGACAATGAGGTGACCCTGGCCGATGCCGACGACGACTTCAAGGGCTACGTCTTCCTGCGCACCGCGCTGGCTGAGGCGTTGGACCTCGACGAGGACGTGTTCGCAGACGAGGACTTCGACGAGGAGTTCGACGACGACGACTTTGAGGACGACGACGGCGACGATGGCGCCGGCGGCGCCCTGGATGATGGCCCCGCCTTCGACCCGAAGGCGGGGCACCTCAACTAAGCCCTCCCGCCCATTCCTTCGCCTCCGCCACCCCTGTAGGACTGTTTCGGACCCCGCCCTGCGCGCCCGCCCGACAACCGCATCAGGCCGCCGCCGCTAGCCCGCACCATCCGGCCGGGCTATCGTGTTTGCGTACGCAACTCGGCGCAGCTCTGGCTGCTATTTCAGGAGGTGTTCACGATGAACAGCGATGTATTCGCGGGCAAGTGGAAGCAATTGAAGGGGTCGATGCGCGAGTGGTGGGGCGAACTTACCGATGACGACCTGGAGCGCATCGCCGGCAAGAAGGACAAGCTGGTGGGCATCCTGCAAGAGCGCTATGGCTGGACGCGCGAGCGCGCTGAGGATGAGGTGATGGCCCGGCTGCGCGACTACGAGACCACGCCGCTGCGGTAACCCACGCCTTGAGGGTCAATTCAGATTGGCCTGGCCCCCTTCGGCGCCAGCACCCTGGCGCTGAAGGGGGCGCTTGTGTTGCGGCGCGGCGAGGTGAGCCATGAATTCACGCAGAGACGAGCCCCAGACCATCATGCCGGCCACTGTTCAAGATTGGACACCGGCCGCAGTGTTCCGCGCCACCGTGGTCGTGCTGGTCGTCGGGTTGGGGTTCTGGCTGCTGTTTGCGGCCCGCCAGGCCCTGTTTAGCCTGTTCGCCGCAGTCGTCATCAGCACAGCTCTCGGCCCGACGGTGGGCTGGCTGCAGCGGCGCGGCGTGCCGCGCGGCCTGGGCGTCATCCTGATTTACGTCGGGCTGTTTGGTCTGGCGGCGGCGGTCATCCTCATGCTGGCCCCAGTGGTGGTGGAGCAGGGGCCGCGCATCCTGGCGGCCCTGGGCGGCTTCTACACGGAAGTCATGCTGGCGCTGCACACTTCGCCCAGCCGCGTGCTGCAGCGACTGGCGCTGCAATTTCCACTCACGTTGAGCATGGACGCCTCCGCGGGGCAAACCGGCGAGACGCTGGACGCGGTCGCGCAGGCCATGCACTATCTCGGGCTGGCCGGCGACGGCCTGTTCCTCCTGGCGGCTGTGCTGCTGCTGGCTTTCTATTGGACGCTGGAGCGCGAGCGGGTGCTGCGGTCACTTTTGCGCCTGCTGCCGGCGGCCCGGCGCGAGGGCGCCCGCCATTTGCTGATGGAGTCGGAGGCGCGGGTGGGCGGCTACATTCGCGGGGTAGCGCTGCTGTGCGTCATCGTCGGCGCGCTGGCCTTTTGGGCCTACACCGCCGTCGGGCTGCCCAATGCGCTGCTCTTGGGGCTGGCCGCAGGGCTGCTTGAGGCTGTGCCGGTGGTGGGGCCGGCCCTGGGGGCGCTGCCGGCGGTAGTGGTGGCGTTCACCGTCAGTCCATCGGCGGTGGTCTGGGTCCTGGCGGCGACGGCCGCCATCCAACTGCTCGAAAACGCGGTGCTGGTCCCGCGCGTGATGCGGCAAGCGGTGGGCGTCAACCCGGTGGTCACGCTCCTGGCCGTTGTGGGATTGGGCCGCTTGTTTG
>CAZCEC010000014.1:22203-84978 GCA_964497615.1 uncultured Anaerolineales bacterium
CTTCTCGTCGGTGTCGCTGGTCGGGCCGCTCGCCAACGCGTTGGCGATCCCGCTGGCGGCTGTAGCCCAATTGCTCCTCGATCGCTACGTGCGGAATGGAAACGGGACGGCCGGCCCATTGGCGGGACGCGACCGTTTGAGCGTGCTGCGCATAGAGGCCCAGGAACTGGCGCTCGATGCCCGGAAGCAACTGCTGGCCAACGCCGCCAACCCGGCTGGCGACGACGATCCATTGGAAGATGACTTGGAGGCTATGGCCGCCGACCTGGATTCGCTGCTGGCGCAGGCCACGGCGCCGGCGCTCCCCGCCAGGCCGGCCAGCCTGGATGGGCGTGAAGAGGCGGCATGAAGAGGCTGGCGCTCTCGGCGGCGGCGGGCGTGGGCGCGCTGGCAGCGGCACTGGTACTGTGGAACTTTCGCGCGGTGGCGGTGCTGTTCGTGTTGTCGTTGGCCGTGGCGGCCGCTATCAGGCCCCTGGTCACCCACCCGCTGCGTTGGGGCTGGCCGCGCTGGCTGGCTCAAGGGACGGCCTACCTGCTTGTCTTGGGGCTACTAGGGGCGGTGATCGGGCTGGCCGCTGGGCCGGTGCTTGACGATGTGGGCGCCCTGGCGGACAGCTTCACGCTTGCCTATGAGCACGCCTGGAGCACCTGGCCCGAAGAGGGCACCGCGGCGCAGCAGGCGGTGGCGGCCTGGCTGCCTCCCCCTCCCGATTTGTATGCCGCTCTGGCCGGTCCGGCCGGCACCTCGCTGAGGCGGAGCCTGCTGGGCGTCACCCTCAACGTGTTCGACTGGCTGGGCAGCGCCGCGCTTGTGCTCATGCTCAGCGTATATTGGGGCGCGGATCAGGCGCGCACCGAGCGGCTATGGCTGTCGGTGCTGCCCGCCGACAGCCGCGCCCGGGCCCGCGAACTGTGGCGCTCCATCGAGCACGGCGTTGGCTCCTACCTCCGCAGCGAAGTGGCCCAAAGCCTGCTGGCCGGTGTGCTGCTGGGGTTGGGCTATTGGGCGTTAGGTCTGCGCTATCCAGCGCTCCTGGCGGTGCTAACCGCGCTGGCCTGGCTGATCCCCTGGTTGGGGGCGGTGCTGGCGCTTGTCCCGGTGCTGCTCGTGGCGTCCACTCAGGGGACGGGCCTGGTGGTGCTGGCTGGCCTGTATACCCTGCTCATCTTCGGGCTGCTGGAGTTTGGGGTCGAGCCGCGCCTATACAGCCGGCGGCAGCACAGCTCATTGCTCGTGGCCTTGCTGCTCGTCGGGCTAGGCGAAGGCTTTGGACTGCCGGGCGTGCTGGCGGCTCCCTTGGTGGCCGCGGCGATCCACATCGGTCTGACGCGTCTGGTGGCGGCCGGCGAAACCGAGACTGACGCAACCCTGGCGGCGCGGCACGCGGCGCTGCGGGCGCGCCTGGACGCACTGCGCCGGACCCTGGCCGACAGCGCGCCGGGGGCGGCGCCACAAGTGGTGAGCCTGGCTGAACGGCTGCAACGCCTCGTGGATCAAACGGGCGAGGCGCTGCGGATGCAGTAGACGCGTCTCAGCGCCGATCTTCTACCTCTATGAGCGTGGCGCTCCACGGGCAGTAGCGCTGCACATTGTCAATGAACTCGGCCAGGTTGGCCTCGACGTATCTTGCGGGACTACGCTATACTTCGGCCCGCCATGGCTCTCACCCCTGACTCTCTACTCTACAATCGATATCGAATCCGCGCCGAACTGGGCCGCGGCGGTATGGGCGCGGTGTATCACGGCCACGATGAAAACCTGAACGTGGACGTGGCGATCAAGGAAAACCTGTTCGTTTCGCCTGAATATGCCCAGCAGTTCCGGCGCGAAGCCACCCTGCTCGCTTCTCTGCGCCACCCCAGCCTGCCGCGCGTCACCGACCACTTTGTGATCCCTGACCAGGGCCAGTACCTGGTGATGGACTTCGTGGCCGGCGTGGATGCCCGCCAGAAGCTGCTGGACCACAAGGGGCCGCTGCCCGAGGCCGAGGTGCTGCGTTGGGCGCGCGACATCCTGGACGCGCTGGTGTATCTGCACTCCCGCCCGCAGCCTGTCGTTCACCGCGATATTAAGCCTGGCAACGTCAAGATCACGCCCGAGGGCCGCGCGGTGCTGGTGGACTTTGGCCTGGCCAAGGTGCACGATGACGCCCAGGCCACCGCCGCCGGGGCCAAGGCCCTCAGCCCTGGCTTCTCGCCGCCCGAGCAGTACGGCGCGGGCCGCACCGATCCGCGGTCCGACCTGTATGCGCTGGGCGCGACGCTCTATGCCCTGCTGGCCGGCCAGGCGCCGCCCGACAGCCTGGACCGGGCCCTCGGCAAGACCCCGCTCATTCCCCTGCGGACGCTCAATCCGGAGGTGTCGCCCATGGTGGCGACCGCCATCGAGCGAGCGCTGGCGCTCAAGCCGGACGAGCGCTTCCGCAATGCCAGCGAGTTTCTGGCTTCCATCGGGCGTGACGACCGCACCGCGCAAGCGGCGGCCGTGGCGACCGTGCACCGCCCGCCCGATGTGGCCGGCGTGACGGTGATCTCGAAGCCCGCCGCTGGCGGCGCTGCGCCCGGCACGCCAGCCGCCGTGCCCGCTGCTGCGCCGCGCCGGTCGCCGTTGATGCTCCTTGGCATCCTGGGACTGCTGCTGGTGCTGGTGGTGGGGGGCGGGGGGGTGCTGTACGCGATGGGGGTGTTCAGCCCCGCGGCCACGCCCACCGCCACCACCGCGCCCCCCACCGACACCGAACCCGCGGTGATCATCGAGCCAACCGCTACGCTCGCGCCCAGCGATACGGCGGCACCCGCCGCGACGGACACGCCTGCGCCAACCGGCACTGCCACCGCGGAGCCTTCGCCCACGCCCGCGCCCACCGACACGCCTGCGGCCCCCACCGACACGCCGCCGCCTGCCGCCACGCCCGTTGGCGGCGGCGTCACAGGCCAGATCGCCTTTGTGAGCGAGCGCACCGGCCGTCCGCAAATATTCCTGATGGATGCCGACGGCAATAACCAGGTCCAGGTGACGGATGTGCAGGACGGCGCCTGCCAGCCGGCCTGGTCGCCGGACGGGCAGCACCTGCTCTTTACCACGCCCTGCAACGCCAAGCGCGAGCAGTATCCCGGCAGCGCCATCTACATCATCAACCCGGACGGCAGCGGCTTGCGGCCCTTCATCACGCTGCTGGGCGGGACCTTCGACGCGGATTGGAGCGCGGGCGGCGTGGCTTTTGTGTTCCTCGACCAGCAGCGGCCGCAAATCTTCGTCGCCGATGACCAGGGCGCGGGCGCCACGCGCATCAGCGCCGAGCGCTCCGGCGACAGCCAGCCCAGTTGGTCGCCGGATGGGGAACGGCTGGCCTTCCGCAACAACTCGCGCAGCGGCCGGCCCACCATCTATTGGATGTTTCGCGACGGCACGTTTGCAGGCGGCGGCGCCAATCCCGACACCGTCACCCGCGATGTGGACGCCGGCTACCCGGCCTGGTCGCCCGACGGCCAATTCATCACATTCATGGTGGGCACCAATGTCTGGATCGCGGGCTGGGATCAGCTTGGGTTTGGCGCCCTGCAACTGACCACCAGCGGCCCCAATGCCGATCCCGCCTGGTCGCCTGATTCGCAGTGGATTGTGTTCGAATCCTGGCGCGACGCCGCGCAGCATGACATCTATCGCATGACGTTCACCGGCAGCCAAGTGACGCGCCTGACGAACGATCCGGCGCTGGACTATCAGCCGGCCTGGCGCCCGTAACATGACCAATATCACTGTTGCTGGCCGCCGCTTTGCGTGATAATGCCGGGGACAGCCGGGTCTAAACGGACCCGAACAATCCGATATTATGTCCCAGGAGCAGGCCATGACGGCGAATATCATTGACGGAACAGCAATTGCGGCGAAGGTGCGCGCGCAAGTGGCGGCGGATGTGGCCCAGCGGCTGGCCGAGGGCAAATCCCAGCCCGGTCTGGCGACGGTGCTGGTGGGCGACAATACCGCCTCCCAGACCTATGTGCGCAGCAAGCGCAAGGCCTGCGCCGAAGCCGGCATCGAATCCTTTGGGCACGAACTGCCCGCCACTGCCACCCAGCGCGAAGTCGAAGAACTCGTGGCCCAGCTCAACGCCGACCCGCGCGTCCACGGCATCCTGGTGCAGTTGCCCCTGCCCGACGGTCTGGATGAAGAGAAAGTGCTGGCCGCCATCAGCCTGGAAAAGGACGTGGACGGTTTTCACCCCATCAACATCGGGCGGCTGGCGATGAAGGGCCGCAAGCCCCTATTCGTGCCCTGCACACCGGCCGGCTGCATGGTGCTGCTGGAGGAGGCCGGCGCGACGTTCAAGGGCGCCAATGCGGTGGTGCTGGGCCGCTCGAACATCGTCGGCCTGCCCGCCGCGATGCTCCTGCTGCACCGCGACGCCACCCTCACCGTCTGCCATTCGCGCTCGCGCGACCTGCCCGCCATTTGCCGCCAGGCCGATATCCTGATCGCGGCGGTGGGCCGGGCCGAAATGGTGAAGGCCGATTGGGTAAAGCCGGGCGCCTTCGTGATCGACGTGGGCATCAACCGCAAGGACGATGCCACCCGCAAATCCGGCTACCGGCTGGTGGGTGACGTAGCCTACGACGAGGTGAAGGAGGTGGCCGGCGCCATCACGCCCGTGCCGGGTGGGGTGGGGCCGATGACGATTGCGATGCTGCTGCGCAACACGGTGCGGGGCGCGGAACTGGCCGACGAGGTACGGGGCTAGGCGGCACTGGCGTCCGGGCCGGGTGGAGCGCCGTCGCATGGATCTCCGGGCCGGCGCTTACGCGGGCCTGATCGCAGCGCTGGGCGCTCTGCTTGGAGCCGGGGCCGCGCCGGAGCCGCCCACAGGCGCCGCGCTGGTGCAGGACACCGTTCGTGTCGCAGTGATTGGCGACTATGGTGCGGCGGAGCGCGACCCAGCCGAGGCCGCAAGCGAGGCGAGCGTGGCCGCGCTGGTGGCGGGTTGGGCGCCGGATTACGTCGTGACGACGGGGGACAACAACTACCCGAACGGCGCGGCGGAGACGATTGACGCCAACATTGGGCAGTTCTACCACGGCCTTATTCACCCGTATACTGGGACGTATGGCGCGGGCGCGCCTGGGGGTGTCAACCGCTTCCTCCCCAGCCTGGGCAACCACGACTACCTTGCAGGCAACGCCCAGCCGTATGTGGACTACTTCACCCTGCCAGGCAACGAGCGCTATTATGACTTTCAGTGGGGGCCGGTGCATTGGTTCATTGTGGATGCCGACCCAATCCTGCGCGGCGCGCAGATCTCCACCACTCAGGCGCTGTGGCTGGAGCAGGGACTGGCGGCCTCCACCGCGCCCTGGCAGATGGTCGTAATGCATCAGGCGCCGCTGTCGTCGGGGCTGCACGGCAGCTATCCGGAGCTGCAATGGCCGTACGCGGCCTGGGGCGCGGAGGCCGTGTTCGCTGGGCACGATCACAACTATGAGCGCATCCTGCACGAAGGCATCGTGTACTTTGTCAATGGCAGCGGCGGCGCGACGCTCTACCCCGTGGGGCCGCCCTTCACCCAGCCCATCGTGGGTAGCCAGATGACTTATTGGGCACAGCACGGCGCCATGCTGATAGAAGCCAGCGACACGCACATCAAGTTTCAGTTCGTCAACACCTCGGGCGTGGCGGTGGACACGTATCAGCTTGGCTTCCCGGCTGACGCTCATCTGGCGTGGCTGCCGGCCGTACAGCGCTGAAAGAGCCTGACCATGCCGACCCTCCTGGCCCGCAACGCAGACGTTTTGGTGACGATGGACCCCGCCCGGCGCGAGATCGCTGGCGGGGGTCTCTTCGTCCGCGATGGTGTCATCGAGCAGGTGGGGCCGACTTCCGAACTGCCCGCCGCCGCCGACGAGGTGCTGGACCTGAGCGGCCATGTGGTGCTGCCGGGGCTGGTGAACACCCATCACCACCTGTACCAGACCCTCACCCGCGCCGTGCCTGCCGCGCAGGATGCCAACCTGTTCCACTGGCTCAAGACGCTCTATCCCATCTGGGCCAACCTGACGCCGGAGGCCATCTACGTCTCGACCCTGACGGGACTGGCCGAACTGGCGCTGTCCGGCTGCACCACGGTCTCCGACCACCTGTACATTTTCCCGAACGGCTGCCGGCTGGACGACGAGCTTCGCGCCGCGCAGGAGATCGGCGTGCGGTTCCACGCTTCGCGCGGCTCGATGAGCCTGGGCGAATCGCAGGGCGGGCTGCCGCCGGACCGGGTGGTGGAGGGTGAAGACTATATCCTGCGCGACTCGCAGCGGCTGATTGAGCAGTACCACGACGCGGGGCGGGGGGCGATGCTGCGGATTGTGCTGGCGCCGTGCTCGCCGTTCTCGGTGACGCCGGACCTGATGCGCCAGCGCGCGGCGCTGGCGCGGGCGCTGGGGGTGCGGCTGCATACGCATTTGGCCGAGACGGTGGACGAGGAGCAGTTCTGCCTGGAGCAGTTTGGGCACCGGCCAGCGGCTTACATGGAGACCCTGGATTGGGTGGGCGACGATGTGTGGTTCGCGCACTCGGTGCACGTGAACGACGCGGAGATCGGGATGTACGCCCGCACCGGCTGCGGGGTGGCGCACTGCCCGTCGTCCAACATGCGGCTGGCGTCGGGCATCGCGCCGGTGGCGAAGTTTCGCGCGGCAGGCGTGAAGGTGGGGCTGGGGGTGGATGGCTCGGCCAGCAACGACGGCAGCCACATGCTGGGCGAGGCGCGGCAGGCGCTGCTGCTGGCGCGGGTGCTGGGCGCTCCGGATGCGCTGACGGCGCGGCAGGCGCTGGAACTGGCGACCTTGGGCGGCGCGGCGGTGCTGGGCCGGGATGACATCGGCAGCCTGGGGCCCGGCATGTGCGCGGACTTCTTTTCGATTGACCTGAACCGGCTGGACTATGCGGGGGCGCTGCACGACCCGGTGGCGGCGGTGATCTTCTGCGCGCCGCAGCGGGCCGATTACACAGTGATCAACGGCCAGGTGATTGTGCGGGAGGGGCGGGTGACGACGATTGACGTGCCGGCTGTAATTGAACGGCACAACCGGATTGCGAAGGCTATGGTGGCGGCGTGATACGATGGGTATTGGGGTGCCAACATGGCCGGTTCGGCGAGTCGTGTACTTCGGTCGAGTGCCCCATATGTCAGCCATTGCGTAGTGACTACGAAGAGTGGGATTAACGCATGCCAAAACGCCAACCCTGGCCCGAAGTTTCCCGTGAACTCGTGGATTGCGCGATGGGCCGCGCACCCGCCGATCTCATCGTCCGCGATGGGCAGTGGGTGTGTGTGCAGTCGGGCGAGATCATCCCGCACACCGACATCGCGGTGAACGGCAGCCGCATCGCCTACGTGGGGCCGGATGCCGCGCACTGCATCGGCCCGGCGACGAAGATCATCGAAGCCGATGGCCGCTACCTGGTGCCGGGACTGCTGGACGCGCATATGCACGTCGAGTCCGGCATGGTGACGGTGACGGAATTCGTGCGCGCAGTCGCGCCGCGCGGCACCACCGGCATGTTCGTGGACCCGCACGAGATCGCCAACGTCTACGGGCTGGAGGGGGTGCGGATGATGGCGCAGGAAGCGGCGCAGCAGCCCATCACCGTCTGGGTGCAGATGCCGTCGTGCGTGCCCTCGGCCCCCGGCCTGGAGACGCCCGGCGCGACCATCGGGCCGGATGAGGTGCGCGAGGCGATGACGTGGCCCAACATTATTGGCCTGGGCGAGATGATGAACTTCCCCGGCGTCTTCCTCTCCGGCGCGCAAATGCACGCCGAGATGGCCGAGACGATGCGGGCGGGCAAGGTCATCGGCGGGCACTACGCCTCGCCGGACCTGGGCCGCCCCTTCCACGGCTACGCGGCCGGCGGGCCGGCGGACGACCACGAAGGCACCCGCGCCGAGGACGCCGCCGCGCGTGTGCGCCAGGGGATGCGGGCCATGCTGCGGCTGGGGTCGGCCTGGTATGACGTGGCCGCGCAGGTCAAGGCCATCACCGAGGGCGGGCTGGACCCGCGCCACTTTGTGCTGTGCACCGATGACTCGCACTCCGGCACCCTCATCAACGAGGGTCACATGGATCACGTCCTGCGGCACGCCATCGCGCAAGGGCTGAAGCCGATGACGGCAGTGCAGATGATGACTCTCAACGCCGCCGAGCATTTCGGCGTCAGCCGCGATGTGGGGCAGATCGCGCCAGGCCGGTATGCCGACATCGTGCTCACGCGCGGCCTGGCAGACTTCCGGGCGGAGGTCGTGATCGCGGCCGGGGAGGTGATTGCTGAAGACGGGGTGTGGCGCGTGGACCTGAAGCCGTTTGAGTACCCGGCGGCCTACCGGCAGTCGGTGAAGCTGGGGCGGGCGCTGACGGCGAGTGACTTCACGGTGGCGGCGCCGGCCGGGGCCGCGCCCGGCAGTTCGGTCGAGGCCAACGTCATCGGTATCGTCGAGAATCAAGCTCCCACTCAGCACCGGGTCCACGCCCTGCGAGTGAATGCCGGCCAGGTCCACCCCGACCGCGCGCAGGACGTGGCCAAGGTCGCGCTGGTGGAGCGCCACCATGGCACCGGCGGCGTGCAGACCGCCTTTGTGCACGGCTTTGGCTTCAACGTGCCGTGCGCCATCGCTTCCACTGTGGCGCATGACTCGCACCACATGCTGGTGGTGGGCACCGACGACGATGCCATGGCCCTGGCGGCCAACGAATTGGCGGCGCGGGGCGGGGGGATGCTGGTGGTGCGCGAGGGGCTGGTGCGGGCCGTGGTGGAACTGCCCATCGCCGGGCTGATGAGCGACGAGCGGGCCGAGGTGGTGGCGGCCAAGGCCCAGGCGGTGCTGGCTGAATATCGCGCCTGCGGCTGCGCCCTGCACAACGCGAATATGCAGCTTACCTTGCTGGCGCTGGTCGTCATCCCGGAACTGCGCCTGTCCGACCTGGGCCTGGTGGACGTCAATCAATTCAAGCACATTTCCGTAATTCGCGGGTGAGGCGGGAAGGGCGCCCGGCGCCGAGCCGGCTTTGCGCTTCCCGCCAGACCCCCTGTAAAATACTCTCGGGAGGCTGAGAACATATGCAAACTAATCTGCGCGGGCGCGATTTCATCGGCGATCTTGACTTCAGCAAGGAAGAAGTCGAGACCGTGCTCGACGTGGCCTGGGACCTCAAGCGCAAGCGCGCCCTGGGCGAGCCGCACCCCTATCTGCGCGACAAAGTCCTGGCCATGCTGTTCTTCTTCACCAGCACCCGCACGCGCGGCTCGTTCGAGGCGGGCATGGCCCAGTTGGGCGGCCACGCCGCCTTCATCGATTCCGAGACGACGCAAATCTCGCACGGTGACACCGCCAAAGAGATCGGCGAGATCTTTGGCCGCTACTTCGACGGCATCGCCATCCGCCAGTGCGACTGGCAGTTCGGCAACCAGTACATCAACGACGTCGCCCGCGCCAGCCGCGTGCCGGTGCTGAACATGCAGTGCGATGTCTATCACCCCTTCCAGTGCCTGGCCGACGTGATGACGATCATGGAGAAGCATGGCCGCAACCTGCGCCGCCGCAAGGTGGTGGTCAGTTGGGCCTATGCCGCCTCCTACAGCAAGCCCATCTCCGTGCCGCAGTCGCTGATCTTGCAGCTCACGCGCTTCGGCTGCGACGTGGTGCTGGCGCACCCGCCGGAATTCAAGCTCATGCCGGAGATCATGGACCAGGCACGGGACAACGCCAAGCGCTACCAGGTGGGCTTCGACGTGACTGACAACATGGATGAGGCCTTCAAGGGCGCTGATGTGGTCTACCCGAAGTCTTGGGGCCCGCTGGTGACGACGACCGCCAAGGAAGAAGGCAAGACCCTGATCGAGAAGTATCGCTCGTGGATCACCGATCAGCGGCGCATGGACCTGACCACGGACGAGGCCATCTACATGCACTGTCTGCCGGCCGACCGCAATCTGGAAGTGACTGATGAAGTCATCGACGGGCCCAAGTCGGTGGTGTACGATGAGGCCGAGAACCGCCTGCACGCGCAGAAGGCGGTGATGGCGCTGACGATGAGTTGAGACGTCACCTGGGACGAAAGACGAACGACGAAGGACGAAGCAATCAGGCCAACGCGGATTGGTCCTTCGTCTTTCGTCCTTCGTCCGATGGGAGAGGAGACGCCTTTGTCCAAACTAGCGGTCGTAGCCGTGGGGGGCAATGCCCTCATCAAGGACGAATCCCACCGCCAGGTGCGCGACCAGTACGACGCGGCGGCGGAGGCCATGCGCCACATCGCCGGCATGATCGCCGACGGCTGGCGGGTCGTCATCACCCACGGCAATGGCCCGCAGGTCGGCTTCATCCTGCGCCGCTCAGAGCTGTCGCGCCACGAACTGCACGAGGTTCCGCTCGACTCGTGCGGGGCCGACACACAGGGCGCCATCGGCTACATGTTCCAGAAGGCCCTGCACAACGAGTTTGGGCGGCGCGGCCTGTCCCTCCAGGCCGTCACCGTGGTCACCCAGGTGCTGGTAGATCGGAACGACCCAGCCTTTCAGAAGCCCACCAAGCCCATCGGCTCCTTCATGGACGAAGCCGGGGCGCGCGCCAAGATGCAGTCCGAGGGCTGGACGATGGTCGAGGATGCCGGGCGCGGCTGGCGGCGCGTGGTGGCCTCGCCCAAGCCCCAGCGCATCGTCGAGCGCGACGCGATCCAGTCGCTCATCGAGCAGGGGTTTGTGGTGATCGCTGTCGGGGGTGGGGGCATCCCGGTGCTGGAGGATGAACAGGGCGAACTGGTGGGCGTGGAGGCCGTCATCGACAAGGACTACGCCTCGGCCCTGCTGGCGAACAGCCTGCCCGCCGACGTGTTCGTGATTACCACCGCCGTCGAAAGGGTGGCGCTCAACTTCAATCAGCCCAATCAGCGCTGGCTCGACCGGCTGACGCTGGCAGAGGCGCGGCAATACCAGGCCGAGGGGCACTTCGCCAAGGGCAGCATGGGCCCCAAGATCGACGCCGTCATCTCGTTCCTGGAGCGCGGCGGACAGCAAGCGCTGATCACGAATCCCGAGAACCTCGGGCGCGCCCTGAAAGGCGAAACCGGAACCTGGATCGTGCCCTGAACCGGCTGCCCCACAAAGGAGGTGGTGTTCACTGCTGAATTGTGCCCGCCAAACCAACGGTCGTAACGCATTGAAACAACCATTAGGAGGAGTCTGAGATGTCAAGCAAAACAACACGCCTGGTGGGCCTGCTGCTCGCTGCGAGCCTGGTGCTGGCGGCGTGCACGCCGGCCGGCGCCCCAGCGGGCGCGGCCACCGGCACGCCCGAGACTGTCGGCGGCTTTCAGATCCCGGCGGTGCAGGAAGACATGTTCAACGTGGCCATGGTGCTGATTGGCCCGCACGATGACGGCGGCTGGAGCCAGGCCCACTACGATGGCCTGCTGTACGTGCGCGACAATGTGCCCGACACGCACGTGGCCTACATCGAGCTGGTGCCGGAAGGCGCCGACTCAGAGCAGGTGTTTCGCAGCCTGGCCCGCAAGGGCTTCGACCTGATCATCGGCACCTCCTTCGGCTACGGCGACGCGATGGAAGTCGTGGCCAGCGAGTTCCCGGATGCCATGTTCGTCCATCTGACCGGCTTCAAGACCAACGGCACCAACTTTGGCAACATGTTTGGTGAAATGGAAGTCTTCAAATACCTGGCCGGCATGCTGGCAGGCTCGCGCGCCAAGCTGGATGGCAATCCCAGGCTGGGTTACATGGCCACCTTCCCGATCCCGGAGGAGCTGCGCCTGGGCAATGCCATCATGCTGGGCGCCAAGGTGACTTGCCCCGAATGCACTATGGACGTGCGCTTCATCAACACCTGGCACGACCCGGTCATTGAAAAGGAAGCGGCGGCCTCGCTGTTTGACTCGGGCGTGCAGGTGGTGTTTACCGGCGCCGACACGCCGGCCGCCGGCGACGTGGCCCAAGAAAAGGGCAAGTGGGGCGTCAACTACGATCACGTGGACGCCTGCAAGAACGACGCCTGCCTGACGGCCCCGTACTGGACCTGGGGGCCGGTCTACGCTCAAATCGCCCGCGACACCCAGGCCGGCACGTACGTGCCCGGCTTCCAGTACTTCGACTCGGCGGCCCAGGGCATGGGCCTGTACGGCTTCATGGAGGGCCAGACGCCGCAGCCCGGTGTGGCCGACCTGCCGCCTGAAGATGTACAGTTGGTGCGCGACACGCTGGCGGCCGCCCTGCGCGGCGAATTCAACCGCTTTGATGTCTTCAAGGGACCGATCAACGACAACCAGGGCAACCAAATCCTGGCCCCAGGCCAGTCGCTGGAACAACTGGACCTGGACGGCTTCGCGGAGTTTGGGTCGCCCTGCAATACGTGTATGTACTGGTGGGCCGAGGGCATCACCGCCCAACTGCCCAGCCTGGGCAACTAGCCTGGGCGTGTTTTAGAAGATCCAGACGGAACACCTCCCCCGCCCGCCCTTGGGGCGGGGGCGGTGCTGATTGGCTGCGGGGATCGAACTGATGTCGCAAACGCACCTTGCGGTTGAAATGCGTGGCATCGTCAAGCGCTTTCCGGGCGTGATCGCGAATGATCACGTCAACTTCGACCTGCGCGCGGGCGAAATCCACGCCTTGCTGGGCGAGAATGGCGCGGGCAAGAGCACGCTGATGACCGTGCTGGCAGGGTTGTACCGGCCGGACGCCGGCAGCATCCTGGTGCGCGGCGAGCCGGTGAGCTTTCGCTCGCCGCGCGATGCCATCGCGCTCGGGCTGGGCATGATCCACCAGCACTTCACCCTAATCCAGTCCCAGACCGTCACCGAGAACATCCTGCTGGGGCTCAGCGAGCCGCGCTTTGTGATCCGCCTGGCGGATTACGACAAGCGCATGGCCGAGCTGGGCCGGCGCTTCGCGCTGGAGGTCGTGCCGCAAGCCAAGATCTGGCAGTTATCGGTCGGCGAGCAGCAGCGGGTCGAGATCCTGAAGATGCTGTACCGTGGCGTGCAGGTGCTCATCATGGACGAGCCGACGGCCGTGCTCGCGCCCCAGGAAATCAAGGGGTTGTTCGATACCTTGAGGGCCATGGCCGCCGAGGGCAAGTCCATCGTCTTTATCAGCCACAAGCTCAACGAGGTCATGGCGATTGCCGATCGGATTACGGTGCTGCGACATGGCAAGGTCACCGCGGAGGGCCTGCCGGCCGCCGGCACCACCAAGGAAGAGCTGGCGCGCCTGATGGTGGGCCGCACCGTGCTGTTCGATGTGAACAAGACGCCGCAAGCGCCCGGCGAGCCGGTTTTGGAGGTGGAGGGCCTGACGGCCGAGAATAACAAGGGGTTGCCGGCCCTCCGCGGCCTGTCGCTGTGCGTGCGTTCGGGCGAAATCCTGGGGCTGGCGGGCGTGGCGGGCAACGGCCAGGCCGAGCTGGCGGAGGTGATCGCCGGCCTGCGCCGCGCCAGCGGCGGACGGCTCAAGGTTAACGGTGAAGACGTGACCAATTGCAGCGCGCGCCAAGTGATTATGAAGGGCGTGGCCTACGTGCCCGAAGACCGTAACCATGTTGGGTCGGCGCCCAACTTAAGCATCACCGACAATGTCATCATGAAGAAGTATCGCCAGCAGCCGCTGGCCCGCGGCTGGTCATTGGACAGGGCCGTGGCGCGTCGCAATGCGGTGGCGCTGAAGGATGAGTACCAGATAGTGGCGCCCAGCGTCGAGACCATGGCGCGCACCCTTTCGGGCGGCAACTTGCAGCGCGTGATCCTGGCGCGTGAGCTATCGGGCAAGCCGAAGCTGCTGCTGGCCATGCAGCCCACGCGCGGGCTGGATGTGGGCGCGATTGAGGGGGTGCACCGGCTGCTGCTGCAGCAGCGCGAAGCCGGCGCCGCCATCCTGCTGGTCTCTGAGGAGTTGGATGAAATCTTCTCCTTGAGCGACCGGATCGCCGTCATCTACGAGGGCGAGATTGTGGGCGAGGTTGAGGACCGCAACGCCGAGAGCATTGGTATGATGATGACAGGCGGCAAGCGATGACTACTCCTAAGACCGCTGTTCCCACGTCGCGCTGGCGCTTTCCGTATGAGCTGCGCTTCGAGCGCCGCCTGGAAGTGCCGCGCTGGCTGAGCCCGCTGGTCTCGCTGGGCGCGATAGTGGTGGCGCTGCTGTTGGGCGCGTTGGTGCTGGAGCTGGTGGGCGGTGATGCCTGGGCGGCCTACCGCCACATTGCCCGGGCGGCTTTTGGCGACCTGGGTGTGTTCTCAGACACCCTGGTTAAGGCCACGCCGCTCATCCTGGTTGGCCTAGCCTGCTCAGTGGCCTTTCAGATGAAGCTGTGGAACATCGGCGCGGAAGGCCAGTTTTACATGGGCGCCCTGGGCGCCAGTGTGGTGGTGCTGGCCGGCCTCGTGCCAGCCGGCGCTTCGGGCTGGGTGTTTATTCCTGTGATGCTGATGGCCGGCGTGCTCTTTGGGGCGCTATGGGGCGCCATACCCGGCCTGCTCAAAGCCCGATTAAACGTGAACGAGATTATCACCACGCTGATGATGAACTACATCGCCATCCAACTGGCCAACTACTTCATTTTTGGCGTGTGGAGCGAGGGCGGCTTTCAGATGACACGCACATTCGAGCGCGCGGCCTGGCTGCCGCGCCTGGCCGACTTCGCGCGGCAAGTGCCGCTCTTCCGCGGGCTGACCACCCACTTGGGGCTGGTGTTCGCGCTGGTGGCGGCGGTCATCGTCTGGTACATTCTGTACCGTAGCCTGTGGGGCTACGAAATCCGGCTGATCGGCGATAACCCGCGCGCCGCCCAGTATGCGGGCATCAACATCTCGCGCAACACGGTCGTGGTGCTGATGCTCTCGGGCGGCCTGGCTGGCCTGGCCGGCATGTCCGAAATCTCGGGGGTGGTGCACCGCCTGCAGGGCGCCATATCGCCCGGCTACGGCTTTACCGGCATCATCATTGCCTGGCTGGCCAAACTCAACCCCATCGCCGTGATCCCGGTATCGGTGCTGTTTGGCGGGCTGATCCTGGCCGGCCGCGAGATACAGCCGTCCGGCGTGCCGCGCCTAATCCAGGGCATCATCCTTTTCTCGCTGATCGCCAGCGAGGTGCTGCTACGCTATCGCGTCCGAGTGGTGCGCGCAAACGCCGGCAATGCCGGGCAGGCGGGTTGACACGTGGACCCACTCGTCATTCTGCACGCCGGGGTTGCCAGCGGCACGGTGCTGTTGTTTGCCACCATTGGCGCCATCTTTTCGGAGCGGGCTGGCATTCTGAACCTGGGCGTCGAAGGCATGATGCTGCTGGGCGCCATGACGGCCTTTAGCGTGGCCGTGGGCACTGGCAACGGCTGGCTGGCGCTGCTGGCGGCCATGCTGGTTGGGGGCCTGTTGGCCAGCCTGCACGCCATTGTTACCATTCACTTCCAGGCCGACCAGGTGGTCAGCGGCCTGGCGCTCACCTTCCTGGGCATTGGCCTAAGCCTGGTCTTTGGCGAGGGGCTTAGCCGCGCCGGCACTATTTCGCTGCTGCCGGCTTTCAGCGTGCCGGTGCTTTCAGCCATCCCGCTGCTGGGCCGGGTGCTGTTCACCAGTCAGAGCATCATGGTCTACCTGGGCTATTTGCTGCTGCCGGCCGCTTCATTCTTCATCTACCGCACCCGGCCTGGCCTACACCTGCGCGCCGTGGGCGAGAATCCGGCCGCGGCCGACGCGATGGGCATCAACGTCTACCGGCTGCGATATCAATATGTGTTCCTGGGCGGCATGCTGGCCGGGTTGGCTGGCGGCACCATTAGCCTGGCGGTATCGCCCGGCTGGTTCAGTGAGCAGACCACGTCGGGCCAGGGATGGATCGCGATCGGGCTGGTCATTTTCGCCCAATGGAACCCGTGGCGGGCGGCGGCCGGGTCGTATGCCTTCGGTGCGCTTCGGCGGCTGGTGCTGGACGTGCAGGGGCCGGCGACGATCCTGGGCCTGCGCAACCCCTTCTTTTACAACATCTACCTAGGCTTCTTCCTGCAAATGCTGCCCTACGCCTTTACCATTATCGTGCTCATCATTGGGTCGCGCGGCGCGTTGCGCCGGCGCCTGGGCGCGCCGGCCGCGCTGGGTCTGCCCTACGTGCGCGGCGAGCGCGGCGCCTGACCTCCACTGCGGACTGTGAGACAACTATGATGCGAATGAGTCATCTGTTCGGCCAAACCCTCCGCGAAGCACCCTCGGAGGCGGAGATCCCCAGCCATCAACTGCTGGTGCGGGCGGGCTTCATCCGGCAGCTTGGAGCCGGCATCTTCACCGCCATGCCGCTGGCGAAGCGCGCCATCACCAAGATCGAAGACATCATGCGGGACGAGATTGATGCCATCGGCGGGCAGGAGTTGACCATGCCCGTCGTCCACCCGGCCGACATCTGGAAAGAGACCGGGCGCTGGTATCAGATCGGCACCGAGATGGGCCGGATGAAGGACAAGAACGGCCGCGATATGGTGCTGGCGATGACGCACGAGGAAGTGGTGGCCGACATCGTCCGGCGCGACGTGAAGTCGTACCGGCAGTTGCCGATGCTGGTCTATCACATCCAGACCAAGTGGCGCGACGACCCGCGCCCGCGCGCCGGGCTGATCCGCGTGCGCGAGTTCACCATGCTCGACAGCTACAGCCTGGACGCTGACGAGGAGAGCCTGGACCAGCAGTACCGGGCGCATTACCAGGCCTACTTCAACATCTTCAACCGCTGCGCTCTGCCGTCGGTGGCGGTCCGCTCCGACGTGGGCATGATGGGCGGCAGCCTGGCGCATGAGTATATGTACCTGACGCCCATCGGCGAGGACACGCTCTTGCTGTGCGACAACTGCGGCTACGCCGCCAACCGGCAGATCGCACGCTTCCGCAAGACTGCCGCCGAGGCCGAGCCGCCCGCGCCGATGGAGAAGGTCGCCACGCCCGACTGCAAGACCATCGAGGCGCTGGCGCAGTACCTCGGCGTCACCACCGCCCGCACCGCCAAGGCTGTCTTCATGATCGCCACACTGGGTGAGGGCGAAGGCGCGGACTATCACACCGTGGACCGGTTCGTCTTCGCCGTGGTGCGCGGCGACATGGAAGTGAACGAGACCAAGCTGGCGAATGCGCTCAAGGCCAAGGAGCTGCGCCCGGCGCGTGAGGACGAGATCGTGGCGGTGGGCGCGGTGCCGGGCTATGCCTCGCCCATCGGCCTGCGCGACGTGCTGGTGGTGGTGGACGATGCCATCCCCGCCTCGCCCAACCTGGTGAGCGGCGCCAACGAGGCCGGCTACCACCTGCGCGGCGTGAACTATGGCCGCGATTACACCGCCGCCATCATCGCCGATATTGCCGCCGCCGGGGAGGGCGATGCCTGCCCCAACTGCGGCACCGCCCTGCGCGTCTCGCGCGGGGTGGAGGTGGGCAACATCTTCAAGCTGGGCACCCGCTACACCGCCGCCCTGGGCGCGACCTTCCTGGACAAGGAGGGGCAGGCCAAGCCCGTCATCATGGGCTCCTACGGCATTGGCAGCGGGCGACTGCTGGCGTGCGTGGCCGAGGCCCACCACGACGCCGACGGGCTGCGCTGGCCCATCACCGTCGCGCCCTACCACGTGCACCTGGTGCTGCTGGCGGAGGCCTCCGGCGCGGCCGAGCGCGAGGCCAACCTCCTGTACGACCAACTGCGCGCGGCGGGCGTGGAGGTGCTGTTCGACGACCGCGACGAGCGCCCCGGCGTCAAGTTCAAGGACGCCGACCTGATTGGCCTGCCCCTGCGGGTGACGGTGAGCGAACGGTCGCTGAAGGCAGGGGGCGTGGAGTTCAAGCGCCGCGACCGCGCCGACCGCGAGAGCGTGCCCCTGGCGGACGTGCTGGCGCGCGTGCAGGCCGAGATGCAGGCGCTGCTGGAAGAGATCATGGCCCGCGTGCGGCCGGTCGAGTATCCCGAAACGTAGTTGCTCCTTGATTACGTCGGTCTTCGATCTCTTCTCCATCTTCTATCTTTTCCGGGGCGCGCTGGTCATCGCGCAGTTGGTGCGCGGCTGGCGCGCGTTCTGGGATGCGGACATCACCCGCGCCGACCGGCAGCTCGCCAACAACCTGGCATTCTTCGTGCTCATCCCGCTGGGCGTGTTTCTGCACGAGGGCGGGCACGCCGTCGCCACCTGGCAGGTCGGGGGCGAGGTGGTCGAGTTCCAGTGGCGGGTGTTCTGGGGCTACATTATCCCGGCCGGGAACTTCACGGCGCTGCAGGACTGGTGGATTTCGGTGGCGGGCAATCTGGTCTCGATTGCGCTGGGGCTGGCCGCCATCCCGCTGCTGCTGGTCGTGCGACGCGGCATCTGGGCCGAGATCATCGAGAGCTTCGCTAAGCAGCAATCATTCTACGCTCTGGTGTGGTACCCGGTGCTCTCGGCCTTCGTCGGCTTCGGCGACTGGGTGACGATCTACAACTTCAACATTGTCCCGTGGGCCTATCTGATGGCTGGCGCGCACCTGGCTTTGCTAGGCGGCCTGCTGTGGCTGGACCGCAGCGCCTGGGCGGCGCGGCTGCGCCTGGAGCGCCACCCGGCCCAGGCCGAGGCGGTGCGCCAGATGGAGACCGCCGCCGAGGGGCAGTCCACCGCTGCACCGCTGGCCCAAATGGCTTTGCAGCACCTGCATCAGGGTAACACCGCCCTGGCCGAGGACTTTCTGCGCCGCGCCGCCCGCCTGGACCCCAACGACCCAACGCTCAATGCGGCCCGCGCGCACTTGGAGTTCCAGCGCCGCCGCAGCGGCCCGGCCGAGCGCGCCGCCCGGGCCGCCCTCTCCGGCGGTCTTTCGCCCGACCTGCGCGGTGAGATGCACAGCCTGCTGGGCTTCAACCTGATGCAGGCCGGCCGCCGCGAGGAGGCCATCACCGAGTTCACCAACGCCATCGGCCTGCGCCGGAACGACCACAACCTGTACTACTGGCGCGCCACCGTCGCGCGCTCGCTGGGCCGGCGCGAACAGGCCCAGGCGGATTTCGCAGAGGCCGAACGGCTGGCTCCCGATGAGGCCGGCAAGCGCCGCGCAAGGCTGGAGTTAGGCGCTTAACTCAACCAAGACCTGCCAGGTTTGCACCCCCGCGGCTGGCAGTCGCGATCGCAAACCTGGCAGGTCTGGACCAATAGGCCAGACCATGACCCACTTCCTCGGCTATCGCTGCTCGCTGTGCGGGATGGAATACGCGCCCGACTTTGCCGGCTACGTTTGCCCGCAGCATGGCGACCTGGGCAATTTGGATATCGTGCTGGACTACGCCGCCCTGAGCGAGCACCTTTCCCCGGTGGACCTGGCGCGGGGCGAAAGCTCGCTGTGGCGCTATCTGCCGCTCTTGCCTGTAAACGATCCTGGGTTGGAGGGCACGCCGCTCCGGGCGGCGGGGTGGACGCCGCTGTATCAACTCAAGGAAAGCCTCTATCTCAAAGATGACGGCCGCAACCCGACGGCGTCGTTCAAGGACCGGGCCTCGGCGGTGGTAGTGGCGCGGGCGCGCGAGATTGGCGCGGGGGTGGTGGTGACGGCCTCCACCGGCAACGCGGGGGCAGCGCTGTCGGGCATGGCGGCGGCGGCGGCCCAGCCGGCCGTGATCTTCGCGCCGGAGAACGCGCCGCCGGGCAAGGGTGGCGGGCATGGGCGCGGGGGGGGCCCCGGCGGGCGGGATCTTCGCGGCGGAGGACGCGGCGGCGGGCAAGGTGGCCCAACTGCTGATCTTCGGCGCGCGGGTGCTGCTGGTGCGTGGCAACTACGACGCGGCCTTTGACCTCTCGATCCAGGCGGCCCGCGAGTTCGGGTGGTATTGCCGCAACACCGGCTACAACGCCTTTACCCTGGAAGGCAAGAAGACCGCCGCCTACGAGATCTGCGAGCAGTTGGGTCGGGCGCGCGGGGTGGGGGGCTTTGCGGCGCCGGACGCGATCTTCGTGTCGGTGGGCGACGGCAACATCCTCAGCGGGGTGCATAAGGGGCTGAAGGACCTCACCGCGCTGGGGTGGATCGACCGGATGCCGCGCCTGTTCGGGGTGCAGGCCGCCGGCTCGGCCGCCTGCGCCAACGCCTGGGCCGCCGGCACAGAGACCATCACGCCCGTGGCCGCCAACACCCTGGCCGACAGCATCTCGGTGGATCTGCCCCGCGACGGGGTGCGGGCGGTGCGGGCCGTGCGTGAGACCAGTGGGGCTTTCGTGGTGGTGAGCGATGACGACATCCTGGCCGCCATCGCGGCGCTGGGGCGGCAGGCGGTGTTCGCGGAGCCGGCCGGGGCGGCGGCCTATGCGGGGCTGGTGCAGGCGGTAGAGCGTGGCTTGGTGCGCTCCGACGAGACCATTGTGGTGCTCAACACGGGCAACGGCCTGAAGGACGTGCGCGCGGCAACGCGGGCGGTAAGGGCGGCCGCCGTCATTGAGCCGACGTTGGAGGCCGTGCGGGCAGCGCTCGGCGGTTAGGGATCTGATTGGTCCGTGGCTTCGCCAGCCTGGCGTGGCCGGCAACTGGAACAGGGGAGTAATGCCGCGCCGCACACGGGCTGCAAGCCACGCTTGCGTCCGCTATCCCCAGCATAGTGTAAACTTCATGGGTATCCGACTGAAAGGAACCGCCCATGGCCCTCACCGTCCTCGATCAGGCTGAATTCGCCGATAACCCCGAGCCGCGCTGCCCGGTGACGCTGCTGCTGGACACGTCTGGCTCGATGCAGGGCAACCCTATCCGCGAATTGAACGAGGGGCTGCACGCCTTCCGCGACGCCATCCAGGCCGACCGGCTGGCGGCGCTGCGGGTGGAGGTCGCCATCATCCCCTTCGGCGGGCCGGTGCGGCCGGTGGACGTGCGCGCCGACACCAGCACCCCCTTCGATGCCTCGCAGCCCTTCGTCACCGTGGACGCTTTCGAGCCGCCCATCCTCACCGCCGGGGGCGACACGCAGATGGGGGCGGCGGTGCGCCAGGGCTTGCAGCTCCTCCGCGACCGCAAGGAAATCTACAAGCAGAACAGTGTGGACTACTTCCGCCCGTGGATGTTCCTGATGACGGACGGCAAGCCCACCGACGAATGGCAGTCCGCTGCCCTGCAACTGCGCGAGGAGGAGGGCCGCAAGGGGGTACTCTTCTTCGCCGTCGGCGTGGAGGGGGCCGACATGAAAATCCTGGAGCAGTTCTCCGGCGTGCGCCCGCCGCTGCACCTGCGCGGGCTGGCCTTCGGTGAGCTATTCCAGTGGCTGTCCAAGAGCCTGTCGGTGGTGGCGCACTCCAAGCCGGGCGAGCAGGCGCCCCTGCCGCCCGTGGGCTGGGCCCAGGTGGACACCTAGCCGCCGTGCCCGCTGCATCTGCCTCCCCGTGGCGTGTGCTGGCCGCCTCGGCGGTGGGCACCTCGCACTTGCGCGCCGGCCTGCCCTGCCAGGATGCGCATGGATACCGCCTCCTGCCGGGCGGAGTGATCCTGGCCGCGGCGGACGGCGCGGGCACCGCCGAACGCTCCGAGGACGGCGCGCGGCTGGCGGTGGACACCCTGCTGGGCGCGCTGGCGCGCGGGCTGGCCCCGGGCTGGCCCCTCGCCGACGAGGACTGGCGCGCCCTCCTGGCCGCCGCCTATCGCGAGGCCCGCGAGGCGGTGCTGGCCCAGGCCCAGGCGGACGGCTTGAGCGCACGCGCCTATGCCACGACACTGGTGTGCGCCGCCCTTTCGGAAGGGGGCGTGGCGGCGGCCCAACTGGGCGATGGGGTGATCGTGGCCCTGGCGGGCGGCGAGTGGTTCACCGTGGCCGCGCCTCAAAAAGGCGAATACGCCAACGAAACCAATTTTCTCACCCAGGCCGATGCCCTGGAGCGTGTGACGCTCTCGGTCTTTGCCGAGCCGGTGCAGGCGCTGGCAGTGATGACCGACGGGCTGCTGCGGCTGGTGCTCGACCTCGCCCGCCAGCAGCCTCACGCCCCGTTCTTCAATCCTCTGCTGTCGTTCGCCTACGGCGTTCTTGATGGGGCCGCAGGCTCCGCGGACCTGGCCACCTTCCTGGCCTCAGAGCGCGTGACGGCCCGCACCGACGACGACAAGACCCTCTTGCTGGCGGTGGCCTGGCCGCCGGCCCAGCCCGCATGATCGTCTACGACGCCCAGCGGCAGCCGCTCACCCTGGGCGACGCGGTGGGGCGGGGCGGTGAGGCCACCGTCTATCAAGTGCCCCAGCGGCCGGCCTCGCTGGTCAAGCTCTATCACGGGGCGCCGCGCGAGGGCTACGACCTTAAGCTGGCCTGGATGCAGGCGCACCCGCCCGATGAGCCTTCGCCCGTCCTCAACCACGCCTCCATCGCCTGGCCCAAGGCCCTGCTGTACGACGACAGAGGCGCACTGGTGGGCTACGAGATGGTCCACGTCCACAACGCCGTGCCGCTGTTGATGGTGTTCAACCCCCGCAGCCGGGCCAAGGTGCTGCCGGCCTTCAACCGCAAGTACCTGCATCGCACCGCCCGCAACCTGGCCGCCGCGCTGGGCGCGCTGCACGCCAGCAACTACATCGTCGGCGACATTAACGAGAGCAACATCATGGTGACGCCTTCGGCGCTGGTGACCATGATCGATGCTGACTCGTTCCAGGTGCAGCGCCGCATCGGGGCCAAGCCCGTGCTGCACCCCTGCCCGGTGGGCAAGCCGGAATACACCCCGCCCGAATTGCAGGGCAAGACCTTCGCCGAAGTTCCCCGCCAGCCCGAGCACGACCGCTTCGGCCTGGCGGTGCTAATCTTTCAACTGCTGATGGACGGCAACCATCCCTTCCGCGCCCAATGGCTGGCCGGCGGCGACCCGCCCCCCGTCGAGGATCGCATCCGTGATGGGCACTGGCCCTACGCGCGCTGGCCGGGCCACAGCGCTGCACTCAGCGCCCCCATCGCGCCGCCGCGCCACGCGCCCCCGCTCGACATTCTTCATCCGGACCTGATCGCCCTCGTCCGCCAATGCTTTGTGGACGGCCACGCCCGCCCCGCCGCCCGCCCCACGCCCGAAGCCTGGGAGCGCGCCATCTCCGGCGCGGAGAAGGCGCTGACGCAGTGCAAGCACGGCCACTACTACGGCCGCCACCTGCGCCAGTGCCCCGACTGCGAGGCGCGCGACGCCGCCGCCCGTGACCTCGCCGCGCGCCAGGCCGCCCAGGCCAAGCCCGCCTCGCGGCCCTCAACCCTTCCAGCGCAGTCGCCCCTGCCGCCGGCCTCACCCTCCACGCCGGGCCTCACGCCCCGGCTGGCGGCCCTGCTCAAGCAGATCACCGCGCCGGCCGCGGCCTCGGCCCCGGCCGTTATGGTGGCCTGCTCCCAGTGCGGCACCCTGAACGCCGGCGCTGAAATCTACTGCCAGACCTGCGCGACGGCGCTGGCGGGCAAGAAGCGCTGCGCGCATTGCGGGCGAGGCATACCGGGTAAGGCGAAGTTTTGCCCGCGATGCGGGTTGAGGCAGTAGCCGATGCATACCTGCCCCAACTGCAAGAAGACTCTCCCCATCCGCGACCACTTCTGCGCCTACTGCGGCGCGGCGCTGCCCCGCACCCTGCCGTGGCAAGGCTTAATGCCAGTCCGGGCCAGGGCGGGCGGGTCTGTGCCGGCGGCGGTTGGCGGTCCGGCGGGCTGGCTGGCCCGCAACCGCTTCCGCGCGATGGCGGTGGTGGGCGGGCTGTTGGGTATTGGCGTGGGCGGCATCCTGGGGCAGGCGTTCGGCAATGGCTGGCTGGGCGCCCTGGTGGGCGGGGTGGGTGTGGGCGTGGCGGCCACCGTGGGCGAGGGCGCGGCCGGCCCGCTGCCCGACCGCCGCAGCGCCGAGCGCTTTGGGGCGGTCCTGGGCGGGCTGGGAGGCCTGCTGGGGTTGGGGGTGGGCATCCTCGTGGCCGCGGGCGTGATGGCGCTGGCCGCCGGCTGGGACGGGGTGGTGGCTTATGCCGCGCTGCTGGGCGGGGATGTGCGCCAGGCGCTGCTGGGCCCCATCGTGGGCGTGCTGGTCGGCACGGTGACGGGCGGACTGTCCGGTTTCTACCTCGGCGTCAGCGGCTATCGGCTGGGCCGGCGCGGGGCCATTGCGGGGGCGGCGCTGGCCTGGACCCTGGCCGCGGTGCTGGCCGGCCTGGTCACCGCCGACCAGGTGGCCCAAGGCGAGGCGGCGGCGGGCGTGGCGCGCGGGCAGGCCGCCGCATTGGGCATTGCCCTCCAGGTGGGCGGCGGGGCGGCGCTGCTGGCGGCGGGCCGGCGCTGGCTGGGACGGCTGCGGGGGTGGTGGCTGCGGCCTTAATTGATTGTCGTTTCGCGGCGCACCGGCGATAATGGGGCGGAGGTTTTCCCCAACGATGAAGCTGCTCATTTCGGCTGATATGGAAGGCATCTCAGGCATCGTGGACTGGGTGCAGACGCAGCCCGGCCACCCCGAGTACCAGACGCGCGGCCGCGCGCTGATGACGGGCGACGTCAACGCCGCCATCACCGGCGCCTTCGAGGGCGGTGTGGACGAGGTCGTGGTCAGCGACGGTCACGGCGATGCCCGCAATATCCTGATTGAGGACCTCGACCCCCGCGCCCGGCTCAACTCCGGCTCGCCTTCGCCGTTCTCCATGCTGGAGGGCCTGGAGGACAAGCCCGGCCCCGACGCGGTGATGCTGGTGGGCTACCATGCGCTCTCGGGCACCAAGAAGGCCATCCTCGATCACACCTGGTCCGACACGCGCGTGCGGGCCGTCTACCTTAACGACCGGCTGGTAGGCGAGATCGGCCTCAACGCTGCGCTGGCCGCCGAATATGGCGCGCCCGTCATCGCCCTCACCGGCGACCAGCACGCCTGCCTGGAAGGGCAGGAACTGCTGGGTCAGGCGCTGGAGATCGCGGTCGTGAAGAACGCCACCGGCCGCTATGCCGCCCAATGCCTGCCCCTGGCCGAGGCCCGCGAGCGCATTTGCGAGGCCGCCGCCCGCGCTGTGCTCCGCTTCCGCGAAGGCCGCGCCGCCGCGCCGTTCACGCTGGCGCGCCCAGTGCGGCTGGAAATCGAATTCGTGCTCACCCAGCACGTGGACCGCGCCTACCTGATGCCGGGCACCGAGCGCCTGAGCGGCACGCGCCTGGGCTACACCGCGCCCGACATGGTGACGGCGCACCGGGCGTTTCGGGCGCTGGTCACATTGGCGCGCGACTAGCCGCATGGCTATCCGCGTTGGTCTCCTTGGCCTCAAGTACGGAGCGCAGGTGCTCCTGCCGGCCCTCAAATCCAACCATCGCTTCGACGTGGTGGCGGTCTGTGCGCGCACGCCGGGCCAGGCCGAGGCCGTGGCGCAGGAACAAAGCATCCCCCGCTGGTATACCGACCCGCGCAAGCTGATCGCCTCTGCGCTCGATCTGGTCGTCATTGCCACGCCCCCGCCGTCGCACGCTGGCTATGCGGCCGCGGCCCTGGCGGCGGGCAAGCATGTGCTGGTGGAGGTGGCCTACGTGGGCTGCGCCGCTGATGCGCGCGTGCTGAGCGACCTGGCCCGCCAGTCCGATCGCGTGGGAGCCGTGCTCTATCCGATGCGGTTTGTGCCCACCATCCGGCATGTGGGCGACGTGCTGGGGCAGAACGGGCTGGGGCGCATGCGGCACGTGCAGATGGATTTCTATACCAGCGCCCTGGCCGAACGCCCCAACGAGCTCCCCTGGATGTGGGCGGCCGAGCATGGCGGCGGCATCGCGGCCAACTTTCTGGTCCACGCCATCGACCTGGTGACGCGCTGGTTTGGGCCCGTCGTGTCGGTGGATGCGACCCTGACCACCCGCGCCGAGGCGGCCCCGCAGCCCGGCGGCGCCGCGCCCGCCGACGACACGGGCGTGCTGGCGCTGCGTCTGCAAAGCGGGCTGCTGGCAACCTTCAGCTTCAGCGCCGCCGTCGCCGTTGTCCGCACCGAGCTGGCCTTGCACGGCGCGAAAGGCTCGCTGCTCATCCACGGCTTTGGCGACGAGAGTGAACTACTGACCATGGGCGCAACGACCTCGCGCCCCCTGTTCCCGCCCACGCCCTACCTGGAAGAGACGCGTGGCGAAACGGGCCTGCTGGGCGGGCTGCCGGTGCTGCTCGACCGGCTGGCCAGCGCCATTGGCGGCGGCCCGGCGCCCGATCTGCCCACGCTCGACGAAGCGCTCCAAATCCAACGCATCCTGGACGCCGGCCGCCGCTCGGCGCGCGAACGGCGCCAGGTGCTCATTCAGGAAGTCTGATACGAGGATCACGACATGTCACACGCTCCCTATCGGCTCGGCCCCACGTTTGAAGAAATGCTGCACCCCGCCAGGATCGACCCCGCCGTCCGGGCGCGGGCGGTGCGGGCGCTGGCGGACGATCCGCTCGACCCCGTCAACCTGTACAACATCACCTGGCGCGGGCCGGATGATGCCATCAAGTATGAGGTCATCCCGCCGGAGATCACGGGCGTGGCCGCGCCAATCGTGGTGCTGTATGGCCGCGACTTCCCCACTGGCGCGCACAAGGTGGGCGCGGCCTACTCGGTGCTGGCAGAGGCCCTGCTGTTCGGCCACGCCGATGTGGAGAAGCACACCGTGGTGTGGCCCAGCACGGGCAACTACGGCATCGGCGGGGCGTGGGTGGGCGGGCGCGTAGGGGCGAAGTCCATCGTGGTGCTGCCGGAGGGCATGAGCCGCGAGCGCTTCGAGCAGATCGAGCGCTACGGCGGCCACATCATCAAGACCCCCGGCGTCGAGTCGAACGTCAAAGAGATCTACGATAAGACCTGGGAGCTGCGGCAGGACCCCAATATTCGCATCCTCAACCAATTCGAGGTGATGGGCAACTACCGCTTCCACTATCACGTCACCGGCAACACCATTGTGGAGCTGGCTGAGGTGCTCAAGGCGCAGGGCGTGGGGCAGGGGCGGCTGGCGGCGTTCTGCTCCGCGATGGGCAGCGCCGGCACGATTGCGGCGGGCGACCGGCTCAAACAGGTCTTCCCCGACCTGCGGATCGTCGGCCTGGAGCCGATTCAGTGCCCGACCCTCTACAACAACGGCTACGGCGGCCATGATATCCAGGGCATTGGCGACAAGCACGTGACGTGGATCCACAACGTGCTGAACATGGACGCCATCATGTGCCTGGACGACATCGCCTGCAAGAAGGGCTTACAGGTGCTTACGGACCCGGCAGGCCTCCGCGCGCTGGTGGACCGCTACGGCGTACCAGCCGACGCGGCCGCGCGCCTGGCCACTATCTTCGGCATCTCGGGCGTGTGCAACTTGCTGGGGGCGATCAAGACGGCCAAGCACTACCGTCTGGGCAAGGATGACGTGATCGTCACCATTTGCACCGACGCCATTGACCGCTATCACTCGGTGATGGCGGACATGGCCCGCGACTACGGCGCAATGGACGGCGCCCGCGCGCAGGTCTATGTCGAAGGTATCTTCCACGGCGCGGCGACCGATTGGATCAAGGACGGCACGCCTGACCAGCGCCGCCAGTGGCACAATCTAAAGTACTACACTTGGGTCGAGCAGCAGGGCAAGACGGTCGAGGAGCTTGACGCCCAGCTTGATCCCGCATGGTGGATCGAACATCAGGAGCTGGTGCCGGAGATGGACGCGCGGATACTGGAGTACAGAAGCTAGAAGTCAGAGGTCAGAAGTCAGATATCGGAAGCGCAGGTCGCTGACCTCCGACTTCTGTCCTCCGACCTCTCAGGAGGAGTCTGCGCGCATGGACACCAAACGTCTGCTACTGCCAATCACCCTCGGTCTCGCCCACGGCGTCGCGGACGGCGCGGCGGGGCTGCTGCTGGGCGGGCTGCCGCGCGCGATGCCCATCGGCGAAGTGGCGCTGCTAGTCCTGCTCTACAACTTGCTGGCCTTTGCCTGCCAGCCAGTGTTTGGGGTTGTGACCGACCATTGGCGCAGGCCGCGCTGGATGGCGCTGGCGGGGCTGGGCCTGCTGGCGGGCGGGCTGGTGCTGGCGGGGCGCGCGCCGTGGGTGGGCGTGGCGCTGGCGGGCACGGGGAGCGGCGTGTTTCACGTGGCGGGAGGCGCATTGGCTCTGTGCGCCACGCGCGGCAAGGCCAGCGGGCCAGGGCTGTTCGCTGCGCCGGGGGTGGTGGGGCTGGCGCTGGGCGGGTTCCTGGCGCTGCGCGGGATGCTGGTGATCTGGCCGTTCCTGCTGGGGTTGGCGGTGCTGGCCGGGCTGGTGCTGCTGCTCAAGGACCCAGCCCTGCCCTACGTCTCCGCCAGCGACGATGAGCCCGTCTTCGAGCGCCACGACCTGATCATGATCGCGCTGCTGGCCGCCATCGCTTTGCGGTCGCTGGTGTGGACGACCCTGCAATACGTCCTGGAAGCCCGTGTGGACCTGTTACTGCTCCTGGCGGTGGCCGCGGCCGTGGGCAAGATTGTGGGCGGCCCGCTGGCCGACCGCCTGGGCTGGCGGCGTTGGACGGTGCTGGCCCTGGGTGGGTCCGCCGTTCTGCTCACCGTCAGCGCCGGCAACATCTGGGTGCTCATGCTGGGCGTGGCGCTGCTGCAATCCGCCACGCCCGCCGCGCTGGCCGCGACCCTGCGCCTGATGCCGCAGCGCCCCGCGACGGCGGCGGGGCTTGGGCTGGGGCTTGCCATTGCGTTGGGCGGGCTGCCCCTGATGGTGGGGTGGGGTGGGGCCATCGCCTCGCCGCCGGCCCTGGCGGGGATCGCGGCGGGCGCGGCGGTGGCGGGGGGCGTGGCGTTGGGAGTGATGCAAGTCAGGCGCCAACGAATAAGGCAACAGATCAGCGGATAGGTGGTGGAGAGCAGGAGGTCAGATGAAACGGTACAACGCGCGCGTCGCCCGGTGGTTTGGGGTTGTGGTCGTCATCGCGCTGGGCGTCATTGGCGCGGGGTGGCTGGGGGCGGGGCGGGCAGAGGCGGATATCGCGCCAGACCCATTCGCCGGGGGCTCCGATGGTCGAGGAGCTGGCCCAACGCAGCTGACCAGTGTTCAGATGGTCAGCGAGACTGTACTGATTGATGTATTCGAATTTTCCGATACGAGCTATGGTTTCGAACGGCAAGCCGTCATCGCCGAAGTGACCGCGGACTTTCGATTTAACAATCCGACAGGCGAAACCGAGGCTCTCTCGGTTGGATTTCCGCTTTACCTGACGCAAGATCCACCTGACTCGCCACGCCCTAACTACCCGGAGATATTCGGGCTACAGGCCTACCAGGATAATGTCTTGGTCGCTACCCGCACAGCCGATATAGACGGTGAACCCTGGCAGGTATGGGACATGACGTTTCCACCCGGTGACACCTCCGCGCGGGTGACTTATCAAATGCCAATTGTGCCCGAAGGTGCACTAACCGCCCGCATTTCCTACATCTTAGCCACCGGCGCAGGGTGGGCAGGCCCAATCGGTCAAGCCGACCTGATAGTGCGCTTTCAATATCTGGCGGAGGAGAACTTCGTTGATACGCGCTTTACGCTGCCCGGCTACACGACTGATGGTTATGACTTGCGCTGGCACTTTGAGGCACTTGAACCTACCAGCACGGACGACCTGCGGGTTCTGGTGGTCAATCCCATTGTTTGGCAGGACGTACTCGCCGCGCGGCGTGCCATCATCGATACGCCGACATCCACCTCTTACATGAATATGGCGCTTGTCTATAGCGATCTGATTGGTTCGTATCGCGCTGACCGGCCAACAGACGTGTACAGTTTCTATAGCCCGCTCATGGCACAGGTCGCTCAAGCTCAATATCTGAGAGCGATTGAGTTGGATCCGAATGATCGTGAGTTGCGGCAGGCATACCGGGATTTTGTGTTCGCACAGGCCGGCGTCATGTTGCCAGCCGAGAGTCTATTGAGTCTGACCCAAGTTGCGCAAACGCCAATGGCCAGCCTAACGCCCTGGCCCGTGCGCACGTTTACCCCAGTGCCTGTTCTCCCGACAGCGACAAGCAATCCAGCTACTCCAACCGCAGCGACGTTGACGGACAATTCACCGCGCCCTACTCAACGCCCGACTGTAACAGGCCCTGTTCCTCAGCCCACCCAAGTGGCCGCCGTCACCCAGGCTATCGCGCCCGCGGCGACGCTTGTGCCTACGCCTGCCGGTTCTTCGAGCGGTAGTCTTGCTCCCTGGCTTCTCGGCGCGTTCGTCGTCGCCCTGCTCGCCGGACTCGCCATTGCCCTGCGCCGCCCCAAGGCGCCCAGCACATGAACGCCTCCGACCTTGTCCTCGTCGCCATCCTCAAGGACAAACGCGACCTGGAGATTGCGCGGGTGCTGGGATGGTACCGCATCCCGCTGAAGAGCGCGCCCAAGACCGTGGCGGTGGACTACCTCGCCTTCTACCAGACAGCGAAGTTTGGGGACGAGAAGTGGGCCATCAACTACATCGCGCCAGTGCGGGGCCATGAGCTGGTGACGCGGGCCGAACTCCTGCGCACCCAGCCGGACCATCCACGCGCGAATGAGATGTACTACAAGGTGCAGATCGGCCCGCTCGAGCGGCTGGCGCGGCCGGTGCCGTCGCGCGCGTGGCGGCGGATCACGTTCCTCTACACCACCGGTGAAAAGCTATTGGCGGCAACCGAACTCAATGACCTGATCGTTCAGTCGGACGAGCGCGAACGGCTCTGGAAGGCGCTGTACGAGCGCGGGCTGCGGGCCGAGCGGCAGTATGAGCGCACCGGCGGCGGCGAGCTTGACCTGGCGCTGCTGTGCGCGCTGGGCAATGTGGGGGTACTGTTCGGGCAGGACGGGGAGGAGGGGCGTGCCGTCAAGGAGCGCGGCGACTGGCGCTATGTGACGGTGCCGGAAGGAGCAGAGCCCGAGTCTGTGGCCGCCACGATTGAGTCGGAAGTCGAGCGGTTAGGTGGATTGATGGAGGAAAAGCATGTCTGATCAGGCCGCCGATGTGTTTCGCATTGACCCCGCCACGCGCCTCGGCCACGTTCACCTTACCGTGGCGAACCTGGACCGGCAGATCGAGTTCTACCAGAAGGTGATCGGCCTGCAACTGCACGGGCGCGAGAACGGCACGGCGCGGATGGGCGCGGGCGCGCACGACATCCTGCGCCTCACCGAGCAGTCCGGCGCGCGGCGCTACCGGGGCACCACCGGCCTGTATCACTTCGCCATCCTGCTCCCCAGCCGCCGCGAACTGGCCCGCGCCCTGGCGCGGCTGTTCGCGATGCGTTACCCCAACGCGCCCACCGACCACGTGATGACCCAGACGACCTACCTGGACGACCCGGAGGGCCAGAACATCGAGCTGTATGCCGACACGCCAGAGTATGGCAGTATGGGCTTCGTCAACGGGCAGGCCGTGGTGCAGCGCGCCGACGGCCGCCCCAGTGATGGGCGCGACCCGCTGGACGCGGAAGACCTGTTCCGCGAGCTGCGCCCTGACGACAAGTTGGACCAGCCCATGCCCGCCGGCACGACGCTCGGGCACGTCCACCTGTATGTCAGCCACCTGGAGGTGACGCGCCAGTTCTATCATGGCGCGCTCGGCTTCGACGACATGGGCATTGCCCGCGATTTCCGCATGGGCATGGTCTCCGCCGGCCGCTATCACCACCACATCGGCTACAACACCTGGGTGGGGGAGGGCGCGCCGCCCGCGCCGCCCGGCGCGCTCGGCCTGCGCTACTTCAACGCCGTGCTGCCCAGCGCGGCGGAATTGGAGCGCACCCTCGACCACGCCCGCCATGCCGGCCTGGCCCCGGAGACTACGCCCGACGGCAGCCTCCTTCGCGACCCCGCCCAAAATGCCATCGTCCTGACGACCGGTTGACACCGGTCCGCGGTTGGCTCGACACTTTACGTCGTCCGTCGTCCGTCGTCCGTCGTCCGTCGTCCGTCGTCCGTCGTCCGTGACAAGCCCCCGTTTCATGCGACAATTAGGCTGATGAGCAAGACGCGCAGTTGGGCGTTGGCGGTCGTCGCCGGGGTGCTGGTGGTGTGCATTCTGTCGTGCGTGGTGTGCGTGGCCGCCCAGCCGGTGATGCTGGATTGGCCGATGGGGTTTGGCTATGTGATGTCGGTGTGCTTCGTGCTGCGCGGACCGCCCCGGGCCCAGGTGGGTGTCGAGTGGGTGTCGCCCTTTATCAGCAGCGCGCTGCCGCCGTTTGGGGGGCCGGCCTCCGGCTGTTACATGGTCCCGTGGCTGCCCCTGCTCCCGCCGCGCGGCGCCATCCTGTTTCCCCCGTAAGGGGGTGAGGCTACATCTGTTCAGCCTCGCGGTTGAACCGGGCGGCCGCGGCGCACACCGAAAGGCACGCCACGCCGCTCACCACCGCCCACACCGCCGCCAGCAACAGGATCAAGTACAACATAGACGAGTCTCCACTTCGTTCTGCGTTTTGGCTTGCTCCTGTAAGTACCATATCCGGTTCAACTGCCAGCGGCAATGTGCAATAGGTCACTGGGAAGTTGGTCATATGACCTCAATTTGACATTGCCCCCGCTTCTACTAGAATCGAAACACCCACGTTTTCCTCGGAGCGTTCGCGGATGCCCAACGTTTACGCCGGAAAGATCCTTCGCATTGACCTCACCACCCGCCAGACCAGCGTCCGGCCCATCGGCGAGGCCGAGGTGCGCGCCTTCCTCCTCGGCTCTGGCCTGGCCGCCAAAATCCTGGTCGAGGAATTTGGCGACCTGCTCGATCCGGCCATTGACCCCCTGGACCCCCGCAACCCCCTGATCGTCCTTAACGGCCTGCTCTCTGGCACCTTTGCCCCCACCGGCTGCCGCTCGTCTTGGTGCGGGCGCTCGCCCCTCACCGGAATCTGGAACGATGCCAACCTGGGGGGCCACTGGGGCGCGGAATTGCGCTTCGCCGGCTGGGATGGCCTGATCCTCACCGGCGCCTGCGCGGCCCCAACCTATCTGTGGATCAACGGCGACGCGGTCGAGTTCCGCGATGCCGCCCATGTCTGGGGCCAGGACCAGTT
Source organism: uncultured Anaerolineales bacterium (assembly GCA_964497615.1). Taxonomy (GTDB): domain Bacteria; phylum Chloroflexota; class Anaerolineae; order Anaerolineales; family UBA6663; genus CAZCEC01. The sequence continues at coordinate 55,210 of CAZCEC010000014.1, forward strand.
CGATACGCACGATCAACTGCTCGCCGAGACCGATCCCAAGGCGCGCTGCGCCTCCATTGGGCAGGCGGGCGAAAACCTGGTGAAGATCGCCGGCATCGCCACTGGCGGGCGCACCCACTCGCGCCTGGCGGCGCGCGGCGGCATGGGCGCGCTGATGGGCAGCAAGCGCCTGAAGGCCATCGTGGTGCGCGGGCGCGAAAAGCCGCAGTACGCCGACCAGAAGGGCTTCCACGCGCACGTCAAGGCCAGCAATCACTACATCATGGACCATGGCGCGGCCGAAGCCCTGCACCTCGTCGGCACGGCTGGCGGCCACCCCACCACCGACAAGTTCGGCGACAACGCCATCCGCAATTGGCGCGGCGGCAATTGGTTCGACGGCACGGTCAAGACCTCCGGCAAGGCCATCGCCGAGACCATCTTCACCAAGCACACCTTCTGCTTCGCCTGCCCCATTGGCTGTGGCAAGGCAGTCGAGGTCAAGGAAGGCCCTTACGCGGGTGTGGCCGGCGAAGGGCCAGAGTACGAGACCCTGTGCGGTTTCGGCTCCAACCTCCAGTGCGACGACCTCAACGCCATCGCCCGCATGAACGACCTGTGCAACCGCTACACCCTGGACACGATCTCGACCAGCAGCGTGCTGGCCTTTGCCTTTGAGTGCTTCGAGAAAGGCATCGTCACTACCGCCGACACCGGCGGCCTGGCCCTCAACTGGGGCGACGCCGAGGCCATCATCGCCATGATCCACGCTATCGCCCTTCGGCAGCATCTGGGCGACCTGCTGGCCGAGGGCACGCGCGCCGCCGCCGCCCGGCTGGGGCAGGGGAGCGACAAGTTCGCCATGCACGTCAAGGGGCTGGAGATGCCCTACCACGACCCGCGCGGCTTTGTGAGCATGGCCGCCAACTACGCCACCGCCAGCCGCGGCGCCTGCCACCTGGAGGCCATCTCTTACTGGCGCGGCGTGGGCCTGGAATGGCCCGGCTGGCAGGAGGGCGAGCCGGAGGCCTGGATCGAACGCAAGCGCTTCGATTCCACCGTCGGCGCGCAGGTGGCGGTGGATTTTCAGAACTACATGAGCATCTATAACCCCGGCGGCCTGTGCAAGTTCATCACCAAGGGCTCGTACACTCCGGCCCAAACGGTCGAGTTATTCAACCGCGCGATGGGCTGGCAGTGGACGGCGCAAGACCTGCTCGATACCGGCGCCCGCATCTTCAACTACAAGCGCCTCATCAACGTCCGCCTGGGCGTCACCGCCGCCGACGACCGGCTGCCGCACCGCCTGGAGCACGAGCCCCGGCCCACCGGCACCGCGGCCGGCGTGCTGCCCGACATGCCCCTGATGATGCGCGACTATTACCGGCTGCGCGGCTGGGATGAGAACGGTGTCCCCACCGCCGCCGCCCTGCTGCCAGAGCCGGCGCCCGCTGGCGGATGATGCTGACCAGATCGGCCTTGAGGGGCCGGCGCAATCCCGATGGCTGAGATGACGCACCCCGCTCCGCAAAAAGTGTCCTCACCGGCCGCCACTCCCGCGGCGGGCCTGAGCGTGGCCCGCTGGGTGCCCGCCGCGCTGGCCGCCGCCATGCTCCTCGTCGCGGTGTTCCTCGGCTGGTCTTTCTACTCAGCGCCGCTGGATCACCCTGGCCTGGTCGAATCGACTCCCGGCCAACTGGCGCTGTGGCTGGCGGGCCGCGCCGATGCGCCGCCGGAGGCGCAATTGGCGCAGGCGCGCTGGGTGCTGGTGGGGCTGGCCAGCGGCGCGGCGCTGCTCTCGGTCAGTGCCCTCCTCAGCCTGTGGCGGTGGCCGGTGCACGCGCGTGGCAGTCTGTTCTGGGCCATGCTGTGCTATGTTGGCTTGCTGGTCACCGTGCCCACGGAGGCTGGCGCGTGGTACTGGCTGGTGCTGGCCGGGCTGGCGCTCGTGTTGGCGGTGCTCTTTGTCGCGCAGGGCCGGGTGTCGAATGCCATGGGCACCGCCATCGTGGTCGCGGCCCTGCTGCTGTTCTGGGAACTGTATATTGCCCTGGGGCAGGCCACTGGCGGCGCGCTGCCCCTCACCGACTTCCCGTGGAAGATGCCGCATTGGCAGGCCATCGTGGAGGAATTGCTCCAGCCGGCCCGCCGCAACGGCCCCGACCTGCTGGTGGCCATCCTGGGCGAGGCCGCCTTCGTCACCTGGCGCGAGGCCTTCACCGGCTTCGTGGCAGGGAGTCTGCTGGGCTTCATCCTGGGGACCCTCTTTGCCCACTCGCGCTTGCTCGAACGGGCGCTGCTCCCCTACGCCGTCGCCTCCCAGACCGTGCCCATCCTGGCCCTCGCCCCGATGATCGTGACCGCCCTGGGCGCGGGCTGGGTGCCGGTGGCCGTCATCTCCGCCTATCTCACCTTCTTTCCGGTGACCATCAACACCCTGCGCGGCCTGCTCTCGCCGCCGGCCACGGCCGTGGAGTTGATGCGCTCCTATGCGGCCCCGCGCTGGGCGGTGCTGTGGAAGCTGCGCGTGCCCGCCGCCGTGCCCTACATCTTCACCGCGCTCAAGGTCTCGGCCACCGGCAGTGTGGTGGGCGCCATCGTGGGCGAACTGCCTTCCAGCCGGTCCGATGGTCTGGCCGCTGCCATCCTGCGCGCCAGCGGCAACTATGCCGCCCAGCCCGAAAAGTTGTGGGCCACGATTCTCATGGCCTCGCTCGTGGGCATCCTGTTCTTCGCCGCAGTGTCGCTGGTCGAGCGCCTGGTGGTGCGGCGCGGCCCCGCCGCCCAGGCCGAATAGGCCCGCCGGTAGAGACGGCGCGGCGCGCCGTCTCGGGGGCCGTGTGGCACAGTTGAGGAGATTGAGTGACCGACGTTCGCAAACCCTCGCAAGTGGAAACAGTCCTGGCCGCGCCCGCCGTCTCAGCGCGCGGGGTCACCAAGTCCTTCGAGACCGGCGGCAAGAGCATGGTCGCCTTGCAGGACATCAACCTGGAGATCAAGGCCAATGAGTTTGTGTCCCTCATCGGCCCCTCCGGCTGCGGCAAGTCCACCCTGCTGCGGCTGATCGCGGACCTGCTGGCCCCCACCACCGGCGAATTGCTGGTCAATGGTAAGCCGCCCAGCCAGGCGCGCCTCGACCGGGACTATGGCTTTGTGTTCCAGGCCGCTACCCTGTATGAATGGCGCACCGTCAGCCGCAACGTGCAATTGCCCCTGGAGGTGATGGGCTACGCGGCCCGCCAGCGCGCCGAGCGCGCCCTGGCCATGCTCAAACTGGTAGAATTGGAGCAGTTCGCGCGCCACTACCCCTGGCAGCTTTCGGGCGGGATGCAGCAGCGTGTGGCCATCGCCCGCGCCCTGGCCTTCGAGCCGGCCCTGCTGCTGATGGATGAGCCTTTCGGCGCGCTGGACGAGTTCACCCGCGAGCGCATGAACATGGAGCTGCTCAAGATCTGGAGCAAGGCCGGCGGCACGATCATCTTCGTCACCCACAGCATCGCCGAGGCGGTCTTCCTCTCCAATCGGGTGGTGGTCATGTCGGCCCGCCCCGGCCGTATCACCAAGGTCGTCACCGTGGACCTGCCCCATCCGCGCACCTTCGAGACGCGCGAGGACCCGCGTTTCTTTGCCGCCGTCACCGAGGTGCGTGAGAGCTTGCGCGAGGCCTATGGCGCTTAACCCTCCCGTCGGGGCGGCTTTAGTCGCTTCCCCCCTGCGCAATGTGGCCCGGCGACTGAAGTCGCCACTACAGCAACCCGGAGGCGCACAGTGAGCGCTTCCGACGCCGTCTCCTCCCGCGCTCGCGGCACACTAGACCGCATCGCCTACTACATCCCCACCGTGCTGGTGGCGCTGCTGCTGCTGGCCGCCTGGGAGGTGGCTGTGCGCGTCTTCGGGATTCGGGAGTTCCTGCTGCCCCGGCCGACCAGCATCGTCGAGGCCTTCGTGGACCAATGGCCGATTCTCGCCAGCCGGGCGTTCAGCACCCTGCGCAGCGCGGCGGGCGGCTTTCTCATCGGCAGCCTCAGTGGGCTGCTGGTGGCGCTGGTGACGGCGCGCTGGGTGATGCTGCGCCAGGCGCTGATGCCCTTCGCCATTGCCGCGAATTCGGTGCCCATCGTGGCCTTCTCGCCCATCCTGTTCAACTGGTTTGGCCAGAGCAACCCCCTGTCGTGGATGACCATCGTGGCCGTCATCGTTTTCTTCCCGGTGATGATCAACACCGTGCGCGGGCTGACCCTGGTGGACGCCAACGCGCTGGAATTGATGCGCTCGTATGCCGCCAGCGACTTCAAGATTCTGTTCGCGCTGCGCATCCCCAACGCCCTGCCGTTCGTCTTCAGTGCCCTGCGCGTCGCCACCGTCCTCAGCATGATCGGCGCGGTGGTGGCCGATTTCTTTGGCGTGGACCGGCTGACCGTCGGCAAGTACATCACGCAGGAATCCGCCAGTTTCCGGTTCGCCAACACCTGGGCCGCCATCCTTTTGGTGAGCGTGGTGGGCCTGGTGTTCTATTGGGTGGTGGCATTGGTTGAGCGCGTAGTCATGCCCTGGCACGTCTCGGTTCGGGCCCCCGACAGCGCGCCCTGAGCAAAGGAGGCCGTGCCCTTCGTCAAATCGCCCGATTCGCTGTATCCTGCTGTTGTACCCAACCAATTCCGTCGATGGAGGAGACCTGTATGAATCGCCCGCTTCGCAAGTTTCTAACGTTTTTGATGTTGATGGCCGTGATCGTGGTCGCCTGCGCCAGCCCCGCGCCGCAGGTCAGCCCCACCAGCACCAGCGCCCCCCAGGCCCAGCCCACGCAGGCGCCCGCCCAGCCCACGGCCCAGCCGCCCGCCGAGATGGTGCCGGTCCGGCTCCAGCTTCAGTGGGTGGCCCAATCCCAGTTTGCCGGCTACTACGCTGCGCTGGCCGAAGGCTACTATGAAGCCGAGGGCCTGGACGTGACCATCCTGGAAGGCGCGCCCGAGATCGTGCCCCAGCAGGTGTGCGCCAATGGCGGCGCCGAGTTCTGCCTGGCCTGGGTTCCCAAGGCGCTCCAGTCGCGCGAGCAGGGCGCCGACTTGGTGAATATCAGCCAGGTCTACCAGCGTTCCGGCACGCTGTCGGTGTCGTTCGTCGAGAAGGGCATCAATGGTGTGGCCGACCTGCGCGGCAAGCGCGTGGGCGTGTGGGACTTCGGCAATGAGCACGAGGTGTTTGCCGCCTTGCGTGCCGAGGGGATCGACCCCGAGAACCCCGACGACGGCACCATCAAGATTCAGCCGTTCGACATGACCCTGCTGCTGAGCGACGAAATCGACGCCGCCGAGGCCATGACCTACAACGAGTACGCCCAGGTTCTGGAGCAGATCAACCCCGCCACCGGCGAGCTGTACCAGCCGGAAGACCTGAACGTCATCGACTACAATGAAGTCGGCACGGCCATGCTGCAGGACGCGGTGTGGACCACCGAGAGCTGGCTGAGCCAGGCCGGCAACGAAGATGTGGCCGTGCGCTTCCTGCGCGCCACCTATCGCGGCTGGATGTTCTGCCGCGATAACTTCGATGCCTGCGTGCAGCACGTGCTCGATGCCGGCCCCACCCTCGGCGAGAGCCACATGCGCTGGCAGTTGAACGAAGTCAACAAGCTCATCTGGCCGTCGCCTCTGGGCATCGGCACGATGGACCCGGCCCTCTACCAGCAGACCGTGGATGTCTCGCTGGAGGGCGCCGTGCTCACCGCCGCGCCCGACTCCGGCGCCTACCGCACCGACCTGGCCGCGCAGGCCCTGGCCGGCGTCGAGGGCGACACCACCGGCGCCGGCTTCACGCCGATCACCGTCGAGCTGAACGAAGGCGGCGACTAGTTCCATTACCACCAACCCCTCCCTGAGTCCTCCGGGCTGTGCAGCCGGGGGACTCCGGGAGGGACGATCACCGCAGCGAGGTGCTCATGCCCCGAACCGTCCGCGGCGCGCTCATCCAGGCCACCTGGACCGGCGACAAGCAATCCATGATTGATAAACACGTGGCCTATGCTGAGCAGGCCGCTGGCCTGGGCGCGCAGGTGATGTGCTTCCAGGAATTGTTCTATGGCCCGTACTTCTGCCAGGTGCAGGACCCGCAGTTCTATAGCTACACCGAGCGCATCCCCGACGGGCCAACGACCAGGCTGATGCAGGACCTGGCGCGCAAGTTGAAGCTGGTCCTGATCGTGCCCATGTACGAGGAAGACCAGACGGGCGTGTACTACAACACCGCCGCCGTCATTGACGCCGACGGCACCTTTCTCGGCAAGTATCGGAAGACGCACATCCCCCAGGTGAACGGCTTTTGGGAGAAGTTCTATTTCAAGCCCGGCAACCTGGGCTACCCGGTCTTCAACACCGCGGTGGGGCAGGTGGGCGTTTATATCTGCTACGATCGCCACTTCCCCGAGGGGCCGCGGATGCTGGGGCTGCACGGTGCGGAGATGATCTTCATCCCCTCCGCCACGTCGCGCGGCCTGTCCATGCACCTGTGGGAGATCGAGCAGCGCGCCCACGCCATCTTCAATGGGGTCTTCGTGGGCACCATCAACCGCGTGGGCAAGGAAGCCGAGTTCGGCCCCAACGACTACTACGGCACCACCTACTTCTGCGACCCGCGCGGCCAATACCTGCCCGACACGCAAAGCGGCGCGCTGAAGGCCAGCGACACCCAAGAGCAGATGATGGTGGCCGACATGAACCTGGACCTGGTGCGCGAGGTGCGCAACACCTGGCAGTTCTACCGCGACCGCCGGCCCGAGATGTATGGCGACCTTACCAACCCGGCCGCCTGACGGGATATGAAGCCCGCTCCTTTCAACTACGCCGCGCCCGACTCCCTCGACGCCGCCCTGGCCCTCAAGGCCGAGCACGGCGACGACGCCAAGTTCCTGGCCGGCGGCCAGAGCCTGGTCCCGGCGATGAACTTCCGGCTGGTGCAGGCCAGCCTGATCGTGGACATTAACCGCGTTCCCGGCCTGGACTTCGTCGAGCGGGCCTCCGATGGCGGCCTGCGCCTGGGCGGCCTGGCGCGCCAGCGCCGCGTGGAGCGCAACCCCCTGGTGACCGAACGCGCCCCGCTGCTGGCCGAGGCCATGCCGCACGTCGCGCATCCACAAATTCGCAATCGCGGCACCCTGGGCGGCAGCCTGGCCCACGCCGACCCCGCCGCGGAACTGCCCGTCATCGTGGTGGCGCTCCAGGGCCGGCTGCTGGCCCGCTCGGCGCGCGGCGAGCGCTGGCTGTGGGCGGCCGATTTCTTCCAGGGCCTGTTCACCACTGCCCTCGCCCCCGATGAAATGCTGGTGGAGGTCGCGCTGCCGCCGCTGCCCGCGCACACCGGCACGGCCTTCGAGGAGTTTGCCCGCCGCCGCGGCGACTATGCCATTCTAGGGGTTGCGGCCGTGCTCACCCTGGACGAGAATGGCGATTGCCAGCAGGCCCGACTGGTGTACTTGAACGCCGGGGAGGGGCCGCGTGAGGCGCCCCAGGCCGCGGCCCTGCTCGCCGGCCAGCCGCCTTCCGCCGCCGCCTTCACCGCCGCCGCCGAGCACGCCGCCGCCCACGAGATCGAGCCAATGGGCAGCGTCCACGCCACGCCGGACTATCAGCGCCACCTGGCGCGCGTGCTCACCCGCCGCGCCCTGACCACGGCCGCGCATCGCGCCCGCCAGGCCGCCGCGAGGCCCGCATGACTGACCTGCACCCTATCCGCGTTACCATCAATGGGCAGGTGTACGAGCGAAGTGTGGAGCCGCGCCTGCTGCTCAGCGACTTCCTGCGGCACGACCTCGGCCTCAGCGGCACGCACGTGGGCTGCGAGCACGGCGTTTGCGGCGCCTGCACCATCCTGTTTGACGGCCAGCCGACTCGCTCGTGCCTCACCCTGGCCGTCCAGGCGAATGGTCATGAATTGCTGACGGTCGAGGGCCTCGCGCCCGACATGGAGCATCTGCACCCGCTCCAGCAAGCCTTCTGGGACGCGCACGGCCTCCAATGCGGCTTCTGCACCCCTGGCTTCCTGATGACGCTCTTGCCGTTTCTGGAGGAGAATCCCACCCCCACCGAAGCCGAAATCCGTGAAGCCATCTCCGGCAACCTGTGCCGCTGCACGGGCTACCAGAACATCGTCGCCGCCGTCAAGTTGGCTGCCGAGCGCGCCGCCGCCCCCTCTCCCAGCGGGAGAGGGTCGGGGTGAGGGAGAGCCGCCATCGCCAGCGCCATGACGATCCCCCAAGACCTGCCCGCCCTCGCGGAGGCGTTGCGCGGCGGCCATCCGCGCCTCGCTGAATACGTGGATCAGACCGAGACGCGCTTCGCGGAGGTCGAGCCCTCGCTCCACGCCTTCATGCCCGAGCCGGGGCGCTTCGAGCGTTTGCAGCGCGAGGCCGCCGACCTGGAGGCACGCTTCCCAGACACCGCTTCGCGCCCGCCGCTGTTCGGGGTGCTGGTGGGCGTCAAGGACATCTTCCACGTGGACGGCCTGCCCACCACTGGCGGGAGCAAGCTGCCGCCCGAGGAGTTGACCGGGCTAGAAGCGGAGTCCGTGTCGGCTCTCAAGCGGGCCGGCGCCCTCATCCTGGGCAAGACCGTCTCCACCGAGTTCGCCTACTTTGGTCCCGGCCCCACCCGCAACCCGCACAGCCCCACCGGCGCGACGCACACGCCCGGCGGCTCGTCCAGCGGTTCGGCGGCGGCAGTGGCAGCGGGGCTGTGCCCCCTGGCGCTGGGCACCCAGACCATTGGTTCCGTCATCCGCCCCGCGGCGTTCTGCGGGGTGATCGGTTACAAGCCTTCCTTCGGCCGGGTTTCCACCGGCGGGGTTATCCCGCTTTCGCCGTCGCTGGATCATGTGGGGGTCTTCGCGCCGCCTGGCGCGGGTATCACCTATGTGGCCGAATTGCTGTGCCACGAGTGGCAAACGGTCAGCCCCCAAGGCCGGCCGGTGTTTGGTGTGCCCGAGGGGCCTTACTTGGCGCAGGCTGGCGAGGAGGCGCGGGCGCACTTCGGTGCGGTGCTGCGCCAACTGGAAGCGGCTGGCTACTCAGTCCGGCGCGTGCCGGCCATGCCCGACTTCGAGGCCATCCGTGCCCGTCACAACCTCATCGTCGCCGCCGAGGCAGCGCAGATCCATTCGGCGTGGTTTGCGAAATACCGCTATCTCTACCACCCCAAAACGGTGGAATTGATCGAGCGGGGCCAGCAAGTCTCAGACGCCGAACTGACTGGCGCTCTCGCCGGCCGTGAGCAGTTGCGCCGCGAACTGACGGCCCTGATGGACGAGCACGGCCTCGACGCCTGGCTGGCGCCCTCTGCCCCCGGCCTCGCGCCCGAGGGCCTCGCCAGCACCGGCGACCCCGTGATGAATCTCCCCTGGACGCACAGCGGCCTGCCGGCCATCAATCTCCCCACCGGCCGCGCTGCCAATGGCCTGCCCCTGGGGACTCAAGTGATCGGGCGCTGGCACGAAGACGAAGCGCTGCTGGCTTGGTCGGCGGGGCAGGCGGCGGGCGCGGTAAGGTAGGATGCTAAGATGCAGTTGAGCGGCGAAGTGCTCATCCTGGCGCCTCGGCAGCGAGTGTGGGATTACCTGACCGATCCCCAGCAGGTGGGCCAGTGCGCGCCGGGCGTCACCGCGGTCGAGGTCTTTGACGAGGGCCGGAAGTTTCGCGCCACCGTCGGCATCGGTTTCGGCACGATCATGGCGCGCTTCATTGGCGAGGCCGAGTGGTTGGCGCGCGAAGCGCCCACGCTGGCCCGCCTGCGCGCCCACGGCACGGCCCCCGGCGGCAGCGCGGCCGATGTCACCGGCGAAATGCGGCTGAGCGATGGACCCGAGGGGGCCACGCTCCTCGCCTGGACCGCCGAGGTGACGGTCCTCGGCCAGTTGGCCAGCGTCGCCTCGCGCCTGATGCGGCCGGTCAGCCAGAAGCTGGTGGCGCAGTTCTACGCTTGCACCAAGAACAGGATCGAGGCTGGGCCCGGACCAACGTCATGATCGCCACCGTTAGCGAGATTCGCCCCGGCGCCTATTACGACTCGGCTGTGCTGATGCAGCTTCAGCGCTCGCTGCTGTACCTGCCGGGCGTCCTCGATGCCGGGGTGGTGATGGCGACGCCCGCCAACTGCGAATTGCTTGATCAGAGCGGCCTGATCACGGGTGATGTCCAACGCGCGGGCCCCAACGACCTGCTGCTGGTGGTCAAGGCCGAAACCGAGGCCGCCGCGCAGGCCGCCCTGGCCGAGGTGGACTCTCTGCTGGCCCGCCGCTCCGCGCCCGCCAGCGAGACCTTCCGGCCCAAGACCCTCGCCACCGCCGTCCGCCAACTGCCCGAGGCGGCCTGGGTGCTCGTCTCGGTGCCGGGGCGCTACGCGGCGGGCGTGGCCCGCGAGGCGCTCGATCTCGGCCGCCACGTCTTTCTCTATAGCGACAACGTTTCTCTGGACGACGAAGTTGCCCTTAAGCAGACCGCCCTCGAAAAGGGCCTGCTCGTCATGGGGCCGGATTGCGGCACCGCCATCGTCGGCGGGGTGGGGCTGGGCTTTGCCAATCGGGTGCGCGCGGGCGGCATCGGGCTAGTGGGCGCCTCCGGCACTGGCTTGCAGGCCGTCACCAGCCACATCCATGCCCTGGGCGGCGGCATCTCGCATGCCTTGGGCACCGGCGGGCGCGACCTGAAGACCGCAGTGGGCGCCATCACCGCGCGCCAGTCCCTCGACTTGCTGGCGCGCGACCCAGCGACCCGCGTGATCGTCATCGTCTCCAAGCCGCCCGCGCCCGAGGCGGCTACGCGCCTGCTGGCCGCCGCTCAGGCCACCGGCAAGCCCGTCGTGGTTGATTTCATCGGGTTGCCCCCGCCCGGCCGCAGCATCGGCAACATCTTTTTCGCCAGCACCCTGGCGGAGGCCGCCGAGCAGGCGGTGGGCCTGCTGAGATTGGGGACTGGAACCTTGAAGATGGAGCCGGGACCTCAACCTTCAGCCCCCACTCCCCCTGCTCGATTTCTGCGCGGTCTGTTCTCTGGCGGCACCCTGGCCTACGAGGCCGTGCTGGCGCTCCAGGCCGTGCTGGCCCCGCTCTATAGCAATACGCCGCTTACGGAGAACCAGCGCCTGCCCGACCCCTTGCGCAGCCAGGCCCACACCATCCTCGACCTTGGCGAGGACGTCTTCACCGTCGGCCGGCTGCACCCCATGATGGACAACGACCTGCGCCTGCGCCGCCTCCGCCAGGAGGCAGCCGACCCGGACGTGGGCCTGATCCTGCTCGATGTCGTCCTGGGCGAGGGCGCGCACCCCGACCCGGCCTCCGAGTTGGCGCCCGCCATCGCGGCAGTCCGCGCGCAGCGCGCCGATCTCCAGGTCGTTGCGCTGGTCGTTGGCACCGACGAAGACCCGCAGGGGTTGGCGGCCCAATCCGAGCGCCTCGCCGAGGCGGGCGCCCTCGTCTGCCACACCACCGCCGAGGCCGTGGAGCACGTGGCCCGCCAGTTGGCGCAGCCCCCGGCCGCCCTGCCTGTGCCGGTGCCGCTTGAAAAGCTGGCCCCCCAACCGTTCGCCGCCATCAACGTCGGGCTGGAGTCCTTCTACGAGAGCCTCACCGGCCAGGAAGTTGCCGCCGTGCACGTCGAGTGGAGGCCGCCCGCCGCCGGCAACGAGCGCCTGATGGAGATTCTCGCCAAGATGAAGAAAAAGTAGAAACCGTCATGGACATTGATCTCGCCAATCAGCAAGCTGTTGATCGGATGATGTCGGCCCGGCCCATGCTCAAACGTCTTGTGCCGGCGCGGGATGTTATCCCCGGCATGCGGCCCAACCTGCTCCTCCACGCCGGCCCGCCCATCGAGTGGGCGCGCATGTCCGGCCCCCTGCGCGGCGCCGTGATCGGCGCGCTGCTCTACGAGGGGCTGGCCCAGGATGAAAGCGAAGCCTCCGCGCTGGCGGCCGGCGGCGCCATTGACTTTGCGCCCTGCCACGAACACGCCACCGTCGGGCCAATGGCAGGCGTCACCTCGGCTTCGATGCTGGTTTATGAAGTCGAAAACGTCACCCACGGCAACCGGGCCTACTCCAACCTCAACGAAGGCTATGGCAAGGTCCTGCGCTACGGCGCCTACAGTCCCGAGGTGCTCGGCCGTCTGCGTTGGATGAACACCGTCATGGGGCCGCTGCTGGCTGAGGCGATCGCCCTCAGCCCCGACGGCCTGGATGTGCGCGCCCTGCTGGCCGAGGCCCTGCACATGGGCGACGAGGGCCATAACCGCAATAAGGCCGGCTCGCTCCTGTTCCTCAAGTGGCTGGCCCCGCTGGTGGCCGCCGCCGCGGGCGACAAGGCCCTGGCCGGCGAAGTGCTGAAGTTCATCGGCGACAACGCCCTCAGTGTGCTCAACCCCGTCATGGCCGCCTGTAAGGCCATGACCGACGCGGCGCACGGCGTGGAGGGCAGCACCGTTGTCAGCGTCATGGCCCGCAACGGCACCGACTTCGGCCTGCGCGTCAGCGGGCTGGGCGAACAGTGGTTCACCGCCCCCTGCGAGACGCCCCAGGGGCTGTGGTTCCCCGGTTTCTCCGCCGCCGATGCCAACCCCGATATCGGCGACAGCACCATCACCGAGACGGCCGGCATCGGCGGCTTTGCCATGGCCACGGCCCCGGCCATCGTCACCTTCGTGGGCAGCACCCCGCGCGACGCCCTCAACGCCACCCTGGAGATGTACGAGATCACCGTCGCCGAACACAAGACCTTCACCGTCCCAGCCCTGGAGTTTCGCGGCACGCCGGTGGGCATCGACATCCGCAAAGTCATCGAGACCGGCATCACCCCGCGCATCAACACCGGCATCGCCCACCGCGAGGCTGGCGTGGGGCAGGTGGGCGCGGGCCTGGTGCGCCCGCCCCTCGCCATCTTCGAGGCCGCCCTGCTGGCGTACGCGGAGCGCTATGGTCTCTAGCTCTGAGTTGGCGCTGGCAGCGGCCGCTCACTGAAAGGATGCTCATGAAAATCTACGATCTCTCCCAACCCCTCAATGCCGACTGCTCCTTTTGGCCCTTCTATCCGCCGTTTGAGGTCAAGTACATCAAGCGCAAGTCGGAGCATGGGGTCAATGCCCAGTACATCATGACCTCCAACCACATGGGCACCCACCTCGACGCGCCGCGCCATTTCGTCACCACGGGCAAGACGATTGACCAACTGCCCATCGAGTGGCTTTACGGCCCCGGCGTCATCGTGGACCTGAGCGACGTGCTGGATGACCTCGACCTCTTCACGCCGGAGATGCTGGAAGAGCGCGCCGACATTCGCGAGGGCGACATCCTTTTCATCCACACCGGCTGGCACAAGTACTCCTTCCTCAGCCCCGACGGCGACGAAGAGCGCTATATCCAGCGCCATCCCGGCCCACACCACAGCATCTGCGACTGGCTCCTCAAGAAGAAGATCCACGTCTGGGGCGTGGACATGATCTCCACCGATCACCCGATGAACTTGCCCATCGGCCGCTTCTTGGGGCGCGGCGGCCTGGAGCACTGGCAGAAGGTGCGCGCCCGCGTGGTGGCCAAGTTCGGCGCGGACAAGATTGAGTCACTGTTCCCGGACGCGGCTTACCAGCTCACCCACAATGCCCTCTTCCCCCACGACTGCGTCCACGTGGAGAACCTGGGCGGCGACATCGGCCTCAAGGAACTGCACAATCGCCGCATTACTCTCGGCGCCTTCCCGTGGAAGTTCCAGGGCGGCGAAGCCGCCTTCTGCCGCGCTGTCGCCTGGGCGGAGTAAGGCATGGAAACCCGCTACCTCGGCCAGCCCATCACCCGCAACGAGGACCCGCGCCTGCTGACCGGCCGCGCCTTGTTCGTGGACGACGTGGACCTGCCGGGGATGCTGCACGCCGCCTTCCTGCGCAGCCCCTACGCCCACGCCCGCCTGCTCAGCGTGGATGTGAGCGCGGCGCGCGCGCGCTCCGGCGTCGTGGCCGCCTACACCGCGCCCGACTTGGGCGACTACTGGAAGCCCGGCCCGCTCCTGGTGCCGCCGCCGCCCGTGGACGGCATCATCTTCAATCAGCGCACCCAGGTGCCCCTGGCCCGCCCCGGCGACAAGGTGCGGTATGTCGGCGAGCCGGTCGCCGTTGTCATTGCCGATAGCCGCTACCTGGCCGAGGACGCTCTGGCCGACATCATGGTTGAGTACGAGCCCCTCCCGCCGGTGGTTGGCCTGGAGCAGGCGGCCGCCGCCGATGGCCCGTGCGTCCACGACGATCTGGACTCTAACCTGGCCGCGCACGTCGTCCAGCGCAAGGGCAGCTACGACTCAATCCGCGCCAACGCCCATCTCGTCCTCAACCGCCGCCTCCACTACGATCACGGTGCGGCGGCGGCCATGGAGAACCGCGGCATCGTGGCGCAATGGGACGCGCGCGCTGGCCGGCTCATGGTGTGGGACACCACCCAGGCCCCCATCCCCATCCGCAACGGGCTGGCGGGGATGCTAGGCCTCTCGGAAAACCAGGTGCGGGTGGTGGCGCCGTTCATCGGCGGCGGCTTTGGCCCCAAGATCATGATGTTTTACCAGGAGGAAGTGATCGTCCCCTGGGCCGCCATGCAGCTCAACCGTCCGGTCAAGTGGATCGAGGACCGCGCCGAGAACTTTGTCGCCACCACGCAGGAGCGCAGCCAGATCCACGACGTTGAGATCGCCTTCGACGCCGAGGGGCATGTGCTCGGTGTGCACGATGTCTTTCTGCACGACGCCGGGGCGTATGCGCCTTATGGCCTGACGGTGCCCCTCAACAGCCAGTGCACCCTGCTCGGCCCCTATCACATCCCCCACTACTACTCGGAGTTCAAGGCACTCTTCACCAACAAGCCCATCGTCACGCCCTATCGCGGCGCGGGCCGGCAGCACGGCGTCTTCGTCATCGAGCGGATGTTGGATATCGCCGCCCGCGAGCTGGGCCTGAGCCTGATCGAGATTCGACGCCGCAACTTCATCCCGCCCGACGCCTTTCCCTACAACAACGAGGTTATCTACCAGGACTTCACCCACCTGACCTACGACAGCGGCAACTACCAGCCCATCCTGGACAAGGCGCTGGAGCTGATCGGCTATGAGCAGTTCGTGGCCGAGGAGCAGCCGCGCCTGCGCGCCGAAGGCAAGCAGGTGGGCATCGGCGTGGTGGCCTATGTGGAAGGCACCGGCATCGGCCCCTATGAAGGCGCGCGCGTCAAGGTGCAGACCAGCGGCAAGGTGACGTTGGTCAGCGGCATTGGCACACAAGGCCAGGGGCACTACACCAGCTATGCGCAGTTGGTGGCCGATCAATTGGGGGTCAGCGTCCGCGACGTGGAAGTGGTCACTGGCGACACCGATCAGTTCTACTGGGGCTCGGGCACGTTCGCCAGCCGTGGCGCGGTGGTGGCCGGCAACGCCGTCAACGAGGCCGCTAAGGACGTGCGTAAACGCGCCCTCAAGCTCGCCGCTGAGCATTTCGAGGCCGCCGAGGACGACCTGGAGTTGGTGGACGGCGAGGTGCGCGTGAAGGGCGTGCCCGGCCGCAGTATCAAGCTGGGCGACCTGGCGGCCCAGGCCAACCCCCTGCGCGGCGCCGTCAAGCCCGGCAGCATTCCCGGCCTAGAAGCCACCAACTACTTTGGCCCGGCCATGGGCGCCACCGCCAGCGGCGTGCACGCCATGATCATCGAAGTGGACCCGGAGACCTACGCGGTCGAGATCAAGAAGTATGTCGTCGTCCACGACTGCGGCACGGTGCTCAACCCCCTCATCCTGGAGGGGCAGGTGCAGGGCGGCGTGGCGCAGGGCATCGGTAATGCGTTCTACGAGCAATTGGTCTTCGATGAGAACGGCCAACTCCTAACCGGCACCTTTATGGACTACCTGCTGCCGACCTCGCTGGACGTGCCAGCCGTCATCGCCGGCCACACCGTCACGCCCTCGCCCCTCAACCCGCTCGGCACCAAGGGCGCGGGCGAGGCCGGCGCGATCCCGGTCGGCCCGCTGTTCGCGCAGGCCATCGAGAACGCCCTGCAACTGCCGGGCCTGGAAATCCTGGAGATACCCCTCAGCCCCAGCCGCCTGTGGGAGCTCACGCGCTCATCGTAGTCACCGGCGCCTCCGGCAAAACCGGCCACGCCCTCGTCGGCGCCCTCGCCGCGCGTGCTGCTTCTGTGCGCGCCTTCGTGCGCCGCCCCGAGGACGCCCCCGTGCTGGCCGCCCGCGGCGCGCAGTCCATCGTCTCCGGCGATCTGCGCGACCCGGCCGACCTGGCACGTGCTTTCTTGGGCGCGGAGGCCGTCTATCACATCTGCCCCAACGTTCACCCGGACGAGTTCGCCATCGGGCAGGGCGTCATCGCCGCCGCCCGCGCCGCCGGGGTGGGGCGCATCGTCTATCACTCGGTGCTCCACCCGCAAACCGAGGCCATGCCCCATCACTGGCAAAAGCTGCGCGTCGAAGCCGCTCTCTTTGAGTCTGGGCTGGACTACGCCATCTTTCAGCCCGCGCCGTATATGGAGAATACCTTGCCCGCCGCCGTGCGTGATGGCGTCTTCACCGTGCCCTACCCGTTGGAGACGCGCCTCAGCCTCGTCGCCCTGGTGGACATAGCCGAGGCCGCCGCCCGCGTCCTGAGCGAGCCGGGCCACAGCCACGCCACCTATGAACTGGTTGGCACACTGCCCCTTTCGCAGACTGAGGTCGCGGCCCAGGCCAGCGACGCGCTGGGGCGCGGGGTGCGCGCCGCCGAGGAACCCGTCGCGGCCTGGGAGGCCCGCGCTCTCGCCGCCGGCCTGGGCGAGTATCAGCGCGCCACCCTCAAGGCCATGTTCGCCTACTACGCGGCCTATGGGTTGGAGGGCAATCCGAATGTTCTCACCTGGCTCCTGGGCCGCCCACCCACTACCATTGTGGATTTCGTGCGCCGCCACGCTATCAATTGGTAGAGACGGCCCGCCGGGCCGTCTCTACCGCCATTTGAGCATGACATCGTCGCGTGTCCTGTCTGCCGCTCTTGTCGCCCCGGCCGCCCGTGCCTGGTTTACCCGCGCCTGCCCGGCCCGCGTGCTCAACGTCTTCGACCGGGCCCTCAACCTCATCGACGCCTCCGGCGAGGTCCTCTCCATCGTTGCCCACGAGCGCGGGATGACGCCCTTTGCCCTTGCCCTGGAGCCCGGTGTCCCGTCGCCCTTCGAAGCCATCACCGCCGCCAGTCCCGTGCATTTCCACGACCAGCAAGTCGTCATCGGCGATGTGAGCATCGAGTGGGGCCATGCCCAACCCTGGCCTCCGCTGGCCGATTGGGCCGCCGTGGGCACCGCGCTCGCGGCTGATGCTGAACGCATGGAAGAATTGGCTGCACTGGCTCTCGGTGCGGACCGCCCGGCCCAAGCCGGCCAGCGAATGGAATTCGCGCCTGAAGGCCTCCGGCCACCGCGTCCCGCTACCGGGACGCTCGATGCATGTGCCGCCGACGTGTCCAGTCTGCCAGGGTTTTCAACTCTCAATCCGCCATCCACTACATCTGTTACAGATTCCGTTGCCAACCCGCCTCCTGCCAGCCTCCTCGAACTCCACTCACCTAACACGCCCGCCTCACTCCCGCCCGCACTGGCCGCTCGCGTGCTGGCTGGCGCCGCCGACCTCCTCAACGGCCTTCTCGGCCATGATGAGGCGCAGGCCACGCGAGGTGCACGCCGGTTGGCCGGCGCTGGCGGCGGCCTCACCCCGGCTGGCGATGATTTCGCCGTCGGGGTCTTCCTGGCGGTCTGGGCCGGGTTATACGGCCCTGGCCGTGCTGAGCTGTGCGGCCCCATCGCCGCCCAGATGGCGCCGCTCACTACCGCCCTCTCCGCCGCCTATCTCCAGGCCGCGGCGCGCGGCGAGTGCGCCGCCCCCTGGCACGCGCTCTTTGCCGCGCTGACCGAGCCTGCCGCCACCCGCCCTCGCGCCCTGGCCGAGGCGGTGGCCGCGCTGTTGGCGGTCGGGCACACCTCCGGCGCCGATGGACTGGCAGGTTTTCTGGCCTATAATCAAAGCATCTTCAGGAGGACCCATGAAAACCCTGATTAAGCACGGCACCCTCGTCACCGCCGCCGAAACCTACCCGGCCGACCTGCTGATGGTGGACGGGAAAATCGCCCTCACCGGCCAGGACCTGCCGGCGGACGGGGCGCAGGTGGTGGATGCGCGCGGCAAGTTTATCCTGCCGGGCGGCATCGACGTGCACACCCACCTGGAACTGCCCTTTGGCGGCACCTACTCATCCGACGATTTCTACAGTGGGCACAAGGCCGCGGTCTTTGGCGGCACCACCACGCACCTGGACTTCGCCATGCAGGCCAAGGGCGACAGCCTGCGCCAGACCCTCGACAACTGGCACAAGAAGTCGGACCACAAGGCCGTCATTGACTTTGGCTACCACGTGGGCATCACCGACCTGACCCCGGCGGTGATGGACGAGATCCCCAGCCTGGCGGCGGAAGGCGTCACCACCCTCAAGGTCTTTCTGGCCTATAAAGGCGTGCTGCAGGTAGATGACCTGACGCTGTTCAAGTCGCTGATGAAGGCGGCTGAGGCGGGCATGATGGTGATGGTCCATGCCGAGAACGGCGATGCTATTGACGTGCTGGTAGCCGACGCTGTGGCGCGCGGCCATCTTTCGCCGGAGTGGCATGCCCTCACCCGGCCTGCCTGGGCCGAAGCCGAAGCCACCATGCGGGCTGTGGCGCTGGCCGGCATCGCCGGTGCGCCGCTGTACGTCGTCCACGTCACCAACGCCATGGCGGTAGACCAAATCGCCTATGGCCGCGCCCACGGCCTGCCCGTGATGGGCGAGACCTGCACCCAATACTTTTTCTTCACGATTGACAACCTGCGCCAGCCGGACGGCGCCAAGTGGGTGTGCTCGCCGCCCATGCGCACCGCTGAGGACAACGCCGCCCTGTGGGAGGCCGTGCGCAACAACTCACTCCAGGCCGTTTCCACCGACCATTGCCCGTTCCTCTATGACGGGACCACCGCCATCGAGTACGAGGGCGAGCCTTTCAAGCTGCCCGGCAAGGAGTTGGGCGCCGGCAACTTTGCCAAGATTCCCAATGGCGTGCCCGGCATCGAGGACCGCATGCCCATCTTGTGGTCCTATGGCGTAGGCAAGGGCCACATCAGCCTCAACCGGCTGGTGGAACTGTGCTGCACCAACCCGGCCAAGATTTTTGGCCTGTACCCGCGCAAGGGCACCCTGGCCGTCGGTGCGGATGCCGATGTCGTCATCTGGGACCCGAAGGCTACCAAGGTCATGGGCGCCAAGACCTCCCACCAACGCACCGACTACAGCCTCTACGAAGGTTGGGAGATCACCGGCGTGCCGGAGAAGGTCTATCTGCGCGGCAACCTGCTGGTGGACGGTGACACCTGGAACGGCGAGCCGGGCGGGGGGATGTGGCAGAAGCGCTCGGCGCACGCGCCGGTGCTCTAGCTGAAGCGAGTCGGATTGATCTTTCGTGAAACGTGATTCGTGATGGGCGCATGATTAGTGCGTGCCACTCATCACGTTTCGCGCATCACGGTTCACGTCTTTGTTAAGGAAGTCGTCTATGTCAACTGATATGTCCGCTGAAGAAATCGTCGCCCTCTCCAAGAAGCACACCTTCTATTCCTGGTCGGCCCAGGCGGCGGTCAACCCTATCCCTATGGTGCGCGCTCAGGGCGTGTACTTCTGGGACGCCAACGGCAAGCGCTACCTGGATATGAACTCGCAGCTCATGTGCGTCAATATCGGTCACGGCGACCGGCGCGTGATCGACGCCATCAAGGCCCAGGCCGAGGAGTTGGTCTACGCCGGCCCCGGCATGGCCACCCGCGTGCGCGCCGAGCTGGGCCAGATGCTGGCCGGCCTCGCCCCCGGCGACCTGAACAAGTTCTTCTTCACCCTCGGCGGCGCGGAGGCCAATGAGAACGCCATCAAGCTGGCCCGCGGCTACACCGGCCGCCACAAGATCATCACCCGCTACCGCTCCTATCATGGCGCCACTGGCGGCGCCATCAGCCTCACCGGCGACCCGCGCCGCTGGGCCAACGAGCCCGGCCTGCCCGGCATCATCCGCGTCTTCGATCCCTACAAGTACCGCAGCCCGCTCTACCACGAAGGCGACAGCGACGAGGTCTTTGCTCGCAAGTGCCTGGACCAGATCGAGGAGGTCATCCAGTACGAAGGCGCGCAAACCATCGCCGCCATCTTCATCGAGACCGTTACCGGCACCAACGGCCTCATCATCCCGCCCGACGGCTATCTCCAGGGCCTGCGGGAGATATGCGACCGGCATGGCATCCTGCTGGTTTGCGACGAGGTGATGTGCGGGCTGGGCCGTACCGGCGCCTGGTTTGCCGCGGACCACTGGAACGTCGTCCCCGACCTGATGACGATGGCCAAGGGCCTCACCAGCGCCTACATGCCCCTGGGCGCGGTCGCCATCAGCGACAAGATCGCCGACTATTGGGAGGACCACGTCTTCCAGGGCGGCCTCACCTACAACGCCCACCCTATGTCGCTGGCCGCCGCCATCGCCAACCTCCAGGTGATGCAGGAAGACGACCTGATTGGCAACACGCAGCGCATGGGGGCGATCATGGCCGGCCTGCTCGACGATCTCAAGGCCGAGCACCCCTCCGTCGGCGATGTGCGCTCCATTGGCCTGTTTGGCATCGTGGAGCTTGTCCGGGACCGCCGCACCAAGGAGCCCCTCGCCCCATTCAACGGCACCAGCCCGGAGATGGCCAAGTTGGGCGCGTTCTTCAAGGAGCGAGGCCTGTATACCTTCATCCACTGGAACAACTTCTTCACCAACCCGCCCCTATCTATCACCGAGGCCGAACTGCGCGAGGCGTTTGAGATCATCAACGCCGCCCTTGCCATCACCGACGCGGCCGTTACTGGCTAGCGGCCCCCGCCGCGCGCCTCCGCGCCGCGCGGTCACGCGCCGCTACCGGTATCGGGCCGGCCTCGTATGAATCAGTATGGGGCCGGACTCGTCTTTGCCCGCAGATAATCCGCTCGGAGCGGAACTGGTCTCCCTTCTCGGTTGGTGTGTCTCCGGAGGGGCCGTTGCCGGCTGCCTGATGGGCGGCCTGGTGCTCGCAGCCGGCCCCGGTCCGGGCGCCGCCTCTGCCGTGGTTACCTATGTGTTCTTGTGGGGATTGTTGGGGGTCGCCGCTGGCCTGAGCGCCGCTGGCCTGCGCCTGCTGCTCACGCGCTAGTGACGTGAACTCCCGTCCTTTGGCAGCTTGACGGGCAGCGTGAAGTAGAAGGTGCTGCCCGCGCCTGGCACGCTTTCCACCCAGATGCGCCCCCGGTGCGCATCCACCGCCATCCGGCAGAAGGTCAGCCCCAGCCCGGTGCCCCGCCGCCGCGTGCCGCCCCGCTCCACCTGCGCGAACTTCTCAAAGATGCGCTGCTGCTGTTCCACCGGAATCCCATGCCCGGTGTCGCTTACGCTCAGGGTCACGTGGCCGGCCGGCTCCGGCTGGGCCGCCAGCGTGATGGTGCCGCCCGGCGGTGTATGCGTAATGGCATTGCCCACCAGGTTGGCCAGCACGCGTTGAATCAACTGCTGGTCGGCCTCCACCTCGGGCAGCGTCCCGTTCGGTGCGACGACCAGGTTCAAGCGCAATTGTTCAGCCGGGACCTTGGCCTGCGTGGCCGCCTCCCGCAGTAGGGCTGGCACGTCCAGCGGCTGCGGCCGGAGCGTCAGTTGGCCGGCCTCCAGCCGCGCGATGTCGAGCATGTCGCTGATCAGCCCCGCCATCACTGTGCCCGACCGGCGGGCATTCTTGATCATGTCCACCAGATCGGCGGGCAGCGTCTTGCCGGCGGATACTTGTATCAATTCCAGGGTGCTCACGAGCACCGTCAGCGGGTTGCGCAGGTCGTGGACCATCAGTTCCACCAGCACCTTGCGCGCCTGCTCCGATTGGCGCAGTTCGGCATTGCGCGCTCGCAGCCGCGCCGCCAGCGAGGCGCTCAGATAGGCCGTCACCACTGCCGGCACCGCCACGGCCATCCAGTTGGCGGCCAGCAGCCAACCGTGTTCGCGGGCGTCGAACGGCATGTTCCAAATCTCAATCACCGGCAGCGCGCCCGCGTATTCCAGCCCCAGCAGCAGCGCATACGCCAGCAAGGCGCCGGCCGTCAGGTACACCACCCCCACCGTGCCCAGCACAAACGCCGCGCCCACGATGATCAGCAGGTACAGGCCGGGCATGGGCGTCTGCGGCCCGCCGGTGAAGTGAATGGCCGCAGTGACATACACCGTGTTGAGCGAGAGCACGACCCACGCCAGCGTGCGGTGCGGCCAGCCGGCCATCAGCCCGGCGCGGGCCACAATCGCCGTCAGCGCGCTCACCGCCGCCAGGGCCAGCGTTGGGTAGCCCGGCACCTGGATCACCGAGGTCCGCAGGGCCAGCAGCCCAATTGCGCCCAGCGCCAGCGCGCTCACGCCGCTGGCCAGCAGCACAAGCTGCAGGTCGCGCGCTTCATCGGTCGCGGCGTGCGAGGGTGTCGGAACCATCCTGGAAAGATCCTGACACAATTGTACCCGGCCTGTCCGCCCCGCCAAATCGTTCGCTGGTCTGCTGGCCGCAGCCCGCCCGGCGATTCTCCGGAATCGTCGTAAAATAGAGCCCCTAGACGGAGCGTCCCTGCATTCACGACATGCATAGCGTTTCTTTTGATCGGGCAGCACAGACCTACGACGAAACGCGGGGTTTTCCGCCCGGGATCGCCGATCAGGTGGCCGACTCCGCCCTCCAATTGCTCGGGCCGGTCTCCTTCGTCCTTGAAGTAGGCGTGGGCACGGGCCGCATCGCGCGGCCCCTCCTGGCGCGTGGCGTGCCGGTGTGCGGGCTGGACTTGTCGCTGGCCATGATGCAGCGTCTGCGGGACGTCCTGCCGCCCGGTGCTGCCGCCCCGCCCCTGGTGCAGGGCAACGCCGCCGGCCTGCCTTTCGCGGCGGGCACGTGTGAGGCCGTTGTCTCCGTGCACCTCCTCCACCTGATTGCCGATTGGCGCGCCGCGCTGGACGAAGTCCGGCGGGTGCTGCGGCCCGGCGGCTGCTACCTCACCGGCTACGAATGGCGGCCAGCCGATTCGCCCGGCGCGCGATTGAAGGACCGCTGGACCGATATCGTGCGCGCCGCCGGCTGGCTGGACCACTACCCGCTGCCCCACGACTTTGACGACATCAAAGCCCATCTTGTCGCGTCGGGCGCCAGCCTCACGGAAGAGGTCGTGGGCGAATGGGCCGTCACCCGCACCCTGGCCCGCCAGATCGAGACCATCGAGCACCGCACCTGGTCCTACACCTGGGACGTGCCGGATGGCTTCTTCGACCGCTGCCTGGCCGAGCTCCGCGCCTGGGCGGCGGGCGAGTTTGGCGGCCTGGAGGCCGCCTTCGAAGTGACGCACCAGTTTGTCTGGCAGCGCTTTGCCTGGCCAGCCTCCAGCGGGCCCGAGGAGGCGGCGCGCGCATGATTGACGCGTTCCGCGTTGCGCTGGCCGTCTGCGCCGCGGGATTGGCGCTCTATCTGCTGGCCCGGTGGGCCTGGGCCGGCTTCGCGTTGGCGCCCTTGCGCCGCGTGCTCACCGGCACGCCCGCCGCCGCCGCCGAACCCGAGGCGCGCCTGGCCCGCATGCTCGCCCCCATCCTGCGCGAATCCATTGCGGTCACCGTCGTGCTCACGCCCCTTATTAGCTGGCTGGCGCCGGAGCCGGAGGCCGGCTACTTGCTGGTGCTGGGCGGTTGGCTGGCGCTTGGCTGCGCCGGACTGTACACGCTCTTGTGGTCCGGCCGCATTGTCTGGGCCGGGCGGCTGTTCCCGGTCGTCATCTTTGGCGTCGTCACGCTGGGCCTCTTCACGGGGACCGGCGTGCTCAATATCGTCGTCGGCGCGTATGTCATTGTCATTATCAGCGCTGGCCTGCTGCTGGGCGGCCGCGCGGCTGTGTGGGCTGGCGTCATCTGCGTCCTTATGCTGGTGGCGCTGCTGCTCTTCCAGATCGGCGGCTTGTTTGGCCCCTTGGAGCCGGCCGCGTTCGGCGCCCACACCCTCGTTCGCATTGGCATCTTCGCCTTGGCCGCCAGCCTCCTGCGGCAGGCGGCGCACCGCATCGACGAGTCCTTGGCCGAGGCCCGCCGCCTGCGCGCGGTGGAAGCGGAGCAGAACCGCCGCCTGGGCCGGTCCCTGGAGGACGAGCGCAAGCGTGCCCGCCAGACCGAACTGCTGAACGACTTTGCCCGCACCCTCACCGGGCTGGATGACCCGCAGTGCCTGACCGACGAAGCCGTGCGCCGCCTGGGCGCAGACTTTGGGTTCGAAGCCGCCGCCATCTACCTGGTAGGCGAGAACGGGCTGGAGCCGCAGTCGCGGGCGGGGCTGTACGTGGATCAGGCCGAAGCCGGCCGAAGCGTCGCCGACTGGGTCGTCGAGCACGGCGAAACCTGCTGGATCACGGACACCCAGGCCGACCGCCGCTACACGCAGGTGCCCGGCGCCGAGTTGGCCTGTCTGGTCGCCGTGCCCATGCGCCTGGCGCGCATCGTGGTCGGCGTGCTCATTGCCGGCAGCATCCGCCCCAAGGCCTTCCACGCCGCCGAGGTGCGGACGATCGAATCGTTGGCCGACCTGCTGGTCGCCGCACTGCAGACCGGGCAGCTTTTCGCCCAGCTTCGCCAGCGCCAGCAGATGACCGAGGCACTGCGGCGCATTGGCGTGGCCGTCAGCGCCACCCTGGATTTGCCCCGTGTATTGGCCGCCATCTGCGCCGAAACCCGGCAGGCCTTCCAGGCGGATCGCGTGGAAGTGTGGCTGGAGCAGGCCGAGCCGGCCCGCCTTGAGCGTGTGGCCGACCTGGGCCGGCCGTTGGGGCCAGAGTCGACGGCCGCGCTGTTCAGCAACGGCAGCGAACCCCCGGGCGCCCTCCTGGCCCAGACGCTATCGGCTGGCCGCCAGCGCTTCTCGTCCTCCGTCCTCACCCCGGCCAATCTTCCGCCGGGCCTGTCCCACTTTGGCGAAGCGCAGTCATCGTTGCTGGTACCCTTGCGCAAGGATGACCGGCCATTTGGCGCCCTGGTCATCGGCGAGTGCTCACGCGCCGCCCGCTTTACCGCCGAGGATGCCGCTGCCGCTGACGTGCTGGGCGGGCAGGTCGCCGCGGCGCTTGACAATGCCCGCCACTATGCCGCCCACCGCCGCCGCGCCGATGACCTGGCGCTCATCAACGACATCACCCACGTAGCCCTGGAGATTTCCGAACTGGACCTCCTCCTCCAGGCTCTGGCCGACCGGCTGGGCGCCCTGATCGGCGCCGACGGCTGCTACCTGACCCTGTGGGACGAGGCCCGCCGTACGGCGCGGCCGGCCACGGCCTCCGCCGCCCTGCGCGATTTGTATCTCCAGGTGCGTCCCGCGCCCCCGCCCGGTCAGCCCTCCCTCACCGAGACCGTGCTCTCCAGCGGCGCGGCCCTGCCCGTGCCTGATATACGTGCCTCCCCCTTCTTCGAGCCGGGCCTCGCTGCCCGCCTGACCACCCGCTCGTTGTTGGGCGTGCCCCTGATGGCGGGCGAGCAGCGCCTCGGCGCCGCCCTGATTGCCTTTGACAACCCGCACACCTTCACGGCCGAGGAAATCGCCACCGCCGAGCAGGCCGGCCGCCAGATTGCGCTGGCCCTGGCGCGCGCTCAGGCGCTGGCCGCTGCCCGCCGCCGCCAGGCTGAGCTTGAATCGCTGCGGCAAGCCAGCCTGCAGTTGACCTCCAGCCTCGAACCGCGCGCCGTGCTGGAAGCGATCCTACACCAAACCCTCACCCTGGCAGGGGCCAGCGACGCCCACCTCTTCCTCTACGAGAACGAACGCCTGACCTTCGGCGCGGCCCTGTGGGCCAACGGCGATCAGCAGCAGGCCTTCAAAACTGCCCGGCGCGGCGGCCTCACCGAAACGGTGGCTCGCACCGGTCAGCGCGTGGTGGTGCCGGACGTCAATGCCAATCCCCTGTTCGCCAACTGGCGCTGGGGCGGCGCCATCGTCGGCCTGCCCTTGCGCATCGGGTCCGCCGTGCGCGGCGTGATGAACGTCGCTTACGACCATCCTCACGACTTTCCCGAATCCGAACTGCGCGTCCTGGAACTTCTCGCCGACCAGGCTGCCATTGCTCTGGAGAATGCCCGCCTGTTCGAGGCGGAAAGCCGCCGGGCGGCGCAATTGGCCCTGCTGTCGGAAGTTAGCCAGCAGGTGGCCGACACCCTGGACGAGCCGGTGCTCCTGCAGCGCGCCGTGGACGCGATGGTCAACCGACTTGGCTACGTGGAAGCGGCTGTGCTGCTGCCGGTGGCCTCGGATGAACTGGAAGTGGCGGCCCTCGCCAAGACCATCGAGATGGCGGTCGCGATCGGCTTTCGCCAGAAGATCGGCGCGGGTGTTGCCGGCCGGGCAGCCGAGACGCGCGCCACCTACCTCGCCAACGATGTCAGCCGGGACCCGCACTACTTCGATCCGGAGGGGCGGGCCCATGGCTCGGCCCTGGCTTTGCCGCTGCTGCGCGAAGGGCGCCTCCTGGGGGTGCTGTATCTTGAGACCGATCAGCCCGAGGCCTTCAGCCCGGCGGACGTCGTCGCCTACGAGACCCTGGCCCAGCACGTCACCACGGCCCTGCAGAATGCCCGCCTCTACGCCGCCGCCCGCGACCGGCTGCGCGATGTGCTGGCCCTGCAATCGGTTTCCGAGGCCGTGGTGGCTTCGCTGGAACTCGACCGCATCATCGCCAATGTCGTGGCGCTGCTCCGCGACACCATCGGCTACCGGTACGTCAGCCTTTACATCCTGGATGGCGACCTGCTGCGGCTCAAGGCGCAGGTCGGCTACCCGGATGAGTTGATCATTCCCACTATCCCCACCTCGCGCGGCGTCAGCGGCCGGGCGGTGCGCACCCGCCAAACCCAGTTTGTCCCCGATGTGACCGCAGACCCGGACTTCCTCCAGGCACACTACGAAGTCCGCAGCGAGATTTGCGTGCCCCTGCTCAAGGACGACATGGTCCTGGGCACGTTGAACATCGAGTCCGACCCCAATCACCGCCTGACGCCAGATGATGTCAGCCTGTTGAATGCCCTGGCGGGCCAGGTCACGGTGGCGCTCATCAACGCCCGCCTCTTTGAGGCTGAGCGTGAGCAGCGCGCGCTGAACGAGGCGCTGCGCGAAGCCAGCGTGAACGTCAGCGCCAGCCTTGACTTTGAGACTGTGCTTGACCGGCTGCTGACGCAATTGGAGCGGGTGGTGCCCTGCGATGTCGCCTGCGTCATGCTTTTTGATGCCGGTCAGGCCTGGGTCGCCCGCCAGCGCGGCTACGATCATTTTGGTCCGGCTGCCGTCGCCGCCATTGGGGCCGCCACCTGGGATGTGGCCGCCACCCCCAACCTGGCTCGCCTGGTGGGCACCGGTCAACCCGTCCTCATCGCCGATACCGCCGCCGATCCGCATTGGCACTTCCTGCCAGACCTGCCTGACCTGCGTGCCTGGATCGGCACCCCCGCCATTGCCCAGGGCGAGGTGTTGGCCTGCTTTGTGCTCGGCAAAGACCAGCCGAACTTCTATACCGACATTCATGCCGCGCGCCTGGAAATCTTCGCCAGCCAATCCGCGCTTGCCTTGCAGAACGCCCGCCTGTTTGCCGCGCAGCAGCGCCGCAGCGAAGAACAGCGCCTTCTGCTTTCGGCGGCTCGCGACCTCGCGGTCGGCCTGTCTCAGGATGCTGTCCTCATGGCGACTGCGCGCCATCTGACCACGGCCCTGCACTCGGCCGCCTGTGCCGTGTCCATCTGGGAACGCGAGCTGGACCGGGTCGTGACTCTGTTCGACTATTCCAGTCACACCGACGGCGACGTGGACGTAGTCGGCAGCATCTACTACCTGCGCGACTACCCGACGACGCGGCGGGTACTGGAAGACCGCCTGGCGGTCATTACCCGCGTCAACGACCCCGCCGCCGACCCGGCCGAGGCGGACCTCCTGCGGCGCTTCGGACACGCGGCGGGCCTGATGGTGCCCCTCTTCACGGGCGATCATGTCCTCGGCCTTATCGAAGTCCAGCGCGATGCCGGCGATCCGCCGTTCACCGACGCCGATCTCCAGTTGGCCCAAAGCCTGGCCGCCCAGGCTGCCGTCGCCCTCGAAAATGCTCGCCTGCATGCCGCGGTGCACGAGAACCTCCGCGAGCGCGACGCTTTGCTGGAGGCCAGCGCCGCCTTGCTGAGTACCCTGGACCTGGGCCTGCTGCTGCAAAACATCCTGGCCGCGGCCCTGACGGCCATTCCGCGGGCCGAGAAGGGCACCATCATCCTGGCCGACGACACCCAGTCGCGCCTGCGCGTGGCCGCCGCGTACGGCTATGCCGATCCGCGTGTGGCGCGCCTGGAGTTTGGCCCAGACCAGGGGTATACCGCGCAGGCCCTGCGCGGCAACCGGCCGCTGCTCATCAACGATGTGGCCGCCGGCCCGATGATCCTGCCGCTCGGCGAGATCCCAGAGATGGACCACATTCGCTCCGCCATAGTGGCGCCGCTGACGCCTAAAGGCGTGGCCGGGGCGCCGCTGGGGGCTATCAGCCTGGACTCGACGGCCGCGGTAGCCTTCACGTCTGGCGACCTGCGCGTCCTGGAGACCTTCGCCAACACGGCGGCGATCGCGATTGACAATGCGCGGCTGCATGCCGAGGTGAGCCGCCTGGCCGTCACCGACAGCCTCACCAACCTGGCCAACCCGCGGGCTTTCGAGCAAGCTCTGGCGGTTGAGTGCCACCGCGCGGGCCGCTACGGCTACGCCCTGTCGCTCGTCATCATGGATATCGACAATTTCAAACACTACAACGATACTTACGGCCACCCGGCCGGCAACGAGCGCCTGAAGGCCATTGCCGATATCCTGCGCGCCAATGTGCGCGATCCCGATCTTCCGGTGCGCTACGGCGGCGAGGAATTCGCCCTGCTGCTGCCGCACACCAACAAAGCCGGCGCCCTGGCCCTGGCCGAGCGCATCCGCGAAGCCGCCGAGCTGGGCGCGCCCCCCGACCTGCCGCGCGGCGTGCCCCTGCCCGGCTACAGCCTCAGCCTCGGTGTGGCCAGCTTCCCCATCGACGCCCTCACCGCCGATCAACTGCTCGTCGCCGCCGATAACGCGGAGTTGGCCGCCAAGCGCAACGGCAAGAACCGCGTCGTCGCCGCCCCGCCGCTCGCGCCGGAGTTCGGCGCGGCCTGACCGTGCTGGCCGGTCTGGTACAATTCCGTGCTGTCGCCATGCGCAAGTTTCGCCTTTTGCTGTTCGCCTTTGCGCTGCTGCATGGCAGCCTATACGCAGCGTTGATGCCGCCCTGGCAGGCCCCGGATGAGGTGGCACACTTTGTCTATGCCCGCTTGACCGCAGATTTGGGCCGGCTGCCCGTCGCCGCTGAAGCGCCCCCCGAACTGGAAACAGAAATCCTGGCCTCACTTGCTCGCCACCGCGCCTGGGACCATCGCGGCGAAGCTGCGCCCCAGCCCCTGCCCACAGCCCTCAACCAAACTCCCTTTGCCTACGACCTCATCCTTCAGCGCCGCTCCCTGGGCTATTTGCCCTTTGTCGCGGCCGTGTGGCCGCTGCGGTCCGCCCCGGTGGAGGTGCAGTTGATGTCCATGCGGCTGGCCTCGGTACTGATTGGGGCGCTGGTCGTACTGACGACTT
>CAZCEC010000014.1:84988-109799 GCA_964497615.1 uncultured Anaerolineales bacterium
CCTGACCCTGCCGCGCCGGCCGGCTGTAGCCGCCGCCAGCGCCCTGGTGGTGGTGCTGCTGCCGCAGCACACGTTTATCAACGCCAGTGTCAACGACGGCAACCTGGCCGCCCTGGCAGCCACGCTCAGCCTCTACTGCCTGGTGCGGCTGGCGCGCGCGCGTTTCTCCTGGCGGCTGGCCATTGGGGCAGGGGGTCTGGCGGTCTTCGCCATCCTGTCGAAGGCCACGGCCTATTTCCTCATTCCGCTGCTGGTGCTGGCCGGCGCAATGCTCATCTGGCGGCGTTGGCCGGCCCGCGGGGTGCGCGCGGCCTGGCGGCGGCTCACCGTAGCGGCCGCGGCCCTGTTGGCCCTCGGCGCGCTGGCGCTGCTGGCCGCCATGTATTTGCCTCGGCTCGAGTACCTGCGCCGGATGCTGACCGCCGGCCTTCAGCTTTGGGCCGACTTTGACACCCGCTCGACGGCGCTGATGGCCGACGGTCTGCTCCTGCGGGTCATGGGGGATACCGTCCGCACCTTCTGGGGTACATTTGGATGGGTGGTCGTTTGGCTGCCGGACGGCTGGTATACTCTTTGCTTCGCGCTCACCGGTCTGGCGGTCGCGGGGCTGGCCGTCCAGCTCTGGCGCACGCGCCGGCCCGGTGGCCGGCCGGGGCTGGCGCCGGTCATCCTTGGGATGGCGGTCCTGTGCGCGGCCGGCGTGTTGGGGGCCTGGTTTCTGGCCTCGCCCGATGGCCTCTCCTATTACCAGGGGCGCTACCTTTTTGGGGCTATTGCGCCCCTGGCCACGCTGCTGGCGGCCGGTTGGGCGGCGCTCCTGCCCGCGCGGGCGGAGCCCCTGGTCCCGGTCTTGGTAACGGTGGTGCTGGCGGTGCTAGACGTGGCCGCACTCTTGGGTGTCGCCCTGCCGTACTTCTATCGCGTGTAGAGCTGGCTGGTCTGGTGCAGGCGACGACGCAGACCCGATTTCTGGGAGGTATCCGTGAGTCGATTGCGAACACTTTTTGCGGCGGGCATGTTGCTCGTCATCGCGGCCGGACCGGTGTGGGTCTCGGCCGACACTGTTGGGGGCCACCGGGCCGCGCCTCGTGCGCGCGTCCTGGCCGCCCCGCCCGCGCCGGCTGGCAGCGCCGTTGCCATCTATCTGCCGCTGGTCGCCCGGTCGTACATCCCTGGGTACGTGTCGCCGTTTGGCGTCGCGTTCTACTACGGCATCACCAACACCACTGGCCTCGCCCACATGCAGGCGGCTGGGGCGCGCTGGGCGTCAACCTACTTCCGCTGGGCCCAGATTGAGCCGAGCGCGCCGGTGTCCGGCGTCCATACCTACAACTGGACCGAATTCGATACCAAGGCCGCCAATGCCAGTGCCGCTGGCATCAGCCTGTATGCCATGTTCTCTTGGAACCCGGCCTGGGCCGCCGCGTATGCGGGTGGGCCGGTGACCAATACGGCCAACCTGCTGGCCGTGGCGGCTGCCGCGGCTGAGCGGTACGACGGCGACGGATACCAAGACGCTCCTGGCAGCCCGGTCGTCAAATATTGGGCTATCTACATGGAGCCCGACAACTACTGGGTGGAGGCCGCCGCGGCCGGCGACCGGGGACTGTGGGGCAACGACCCCGAAGGCTATGCCGACATGCTGGCCAGCCTCGCCAACGTCGTGCATGCCGCCAACCCTCAGGCCGTGGTCTTGCCCGGCGGCGTGGCCTACGATGCCTTCGGTCCGCCCGATGGCGACGGAGCCTTCAAGCGCGACTTCCTGGGCCGGGTGATTGATCGGCTCAACACCAAGCCCGGCGGCGCCACCGCCTATATTGGCGCCGTGGCGTTCCACTACTACCCCATCAGCCCGCAATACTGGTCCGACATTCACGAAAAGACCCAGGAGATACGCGGCATCCTCTCCGCCCGCGGCGTGGGCCACCTGCCGCTGCTGGTGCCGGAGATGGGCTATTGGAGCGCCGCCACCTCGCCGGGGATGCCCCCCAGCAGCTCCCCGGAGCAGCAGGCCCGCCGCCTGGCGCAGATGTACCTGCACGGCCTGGCCTCCGGCCTGGCCCAGATGGACTGGTTTCAGGTCTTTGATGGCCAGTGCTGCAGCCCGCTAGAGACGCACGGCCTGTTCTTCAACGGCGATCTCAACACGCCCAAGCCGTCCTACCACGCCTACTCGACCCTGGTGCACGAAATGACGGGCGCTTACTACGTGGGCCCCGTCAACAGTCCAGGCCTCGCCGGGTATGTGTTCTCCATGTGGCAGGAAAAGACCAAGTGGGCGGTCTGGGCCACGCAGCCGGTTGCCAATCTGACCTTTCCGCTCGCCTGCGTGCGCCGGGTGGACCACCTCGGCAATGTCGCCAACCCCATCGTGGACAACGATGCCGGCTGGGATCAGGACTCCGTGCCGGGGCAGATCACGCTCCAGGTATTTGAGAACCACACGATCTATGTTGAAGGCTGCTAGACCCGCCCCAGGAGACTAAATGACGACCAGTCTGGTAACCGGCGGCGCGGGCTTCATCGGCTCGCACGTCGTGGATGAACTGCTGCGCCTCGGCCACCAGGTGGTGGTGCTCGACGACCTGAGCGGCGGCTTTGCCGACAACGTCACCCCGCCTGCCCGGCTGGTTGAAGGCAGCGTGGTCGATCAGGCCCTGGTGAACCGGCTGTTTGCCGAGCACCAATTTGACTACGTCTATCACCTGGCCGCCTACGCCGCCGAGATCCTCAGCCCCCACATCCGCCGCTTCAACTACACCAACAACTTGCTGGGCACCGTCACCCTGGCCAATGCCGCCGTCAATACCGGCACGGTGCGTTGTTTCGTCTTCACCTCCTCCATCGCCGTCTATGGCCGCAGCCAGGTGCCCATGACCGAGGACACCGTGCCGCGGCCCGGAGACCCGTATGGCATCGCCAAGTATGCCTGTGAGCTTGATCTTCAGGCTCTGCACGCCCTCTTCGGCCTGCCTTACGTCATCTTCCGGCCGCATAACGTATACGGCGAGCGCCAGAACATCGGCGACCGCTACCGCAACGTCATCGGCATCTTCATGAACAACGCCCTGCGCGGCGAGCCCTTCCCCATCTTCGGCGACGGCACCCAGACCCGTGCTTTCAGTCACATTGACGATGTGGCGCCCGTGATTGCCCGCTCAGTCGAGCGTCCGGCAGCCTACAATCAAGTCTTCAACGTTGGGGCGGACAAACCCTACACCGTCAACGAACTCGCCCGGGTGGTGGCCCAGACCATGGGCATCGAACTGCGGGTGGACCACTTCCCTGCTCGGCACGAGGTCGCCCATGCCTACTCCGCCCACGCCAAGGCCCAGTCCGTCTTCGGCGACCTCGCTCGGAATGTGCCGCTCAGCGAGGGGGTGGCCCGGATGGCGGCCTGGGCCCGGATGCACGGGAGCCGCGCCACCAAGACGTTTGACGGCATTGAAATCTCACGGCACCTGCCCCCAGCCTGGGCCGCCGCTGCCCGGTCAGGCTAGGCCCGCCGCTCAGGCGGCTGGCCGGTCCCCATGCTGATGAGCCGGCGTGCTGGCGGGCCATGGGCCGTGCTCCTGCCGACCGCCCTGGCGGCGGGCATGTCCTTGCTGGTCGTGGCGGCGTGGCTGGCGGGCAGCCGCGCGGCGCTGCACGGTCCGGCTGGCCCGGACGTCAATGACATGGCCGTGGGCGAATTGACTGCCGACCGCTGTGTGGGCCAAACCTTCACGGCCCATGCCGCCGGCCTGTACCGGGTGGAGGTATGGCTGGCTACCTATGCCCGCCAGAATATAGGCCCCTTGCTCCTGCACGTGCGCGCCGCGCCCTTCGCCGCCGACTGGGCAGTGGTTGAGATTGACATGGCCGATGTCCGCGACAACGCCTACCAGCCCTTCGAGTTTCAGCCGCTGGCCCTGCCGGCTGGTGTGCCCGCCTACTTCTGCCTGGAGGCGCCCCGCGCCAGTCCCGGCAACGCCATCACGCTGGGCGGCAGTTCGAGCGACACCTATCCCGCTGGCCGGGCGCTTTCCTCCCCCGGGCCGGAGGCGCCCGGTCTGGCCGACCTGAAGTTCCAGTTGTACTACCGCCCAGGGGCGGCCTTGGCCGCCAGCGAAGTGCTGCGCCGGCTGGCCGCCGATAAATCTGGCCTGCTGGGTGTGCCAGCCCTGTACGCGTGGCTCATCGCGGCCGCGGCTGGCATGTTTGGCCTGCTGGGTTGGGCGGTCGGCTGGCTGGCGGCCCGTCAATATCTGGCCGCAGTCGGCGCCGCCAAACCGCCGCCGAACGCATGACGCCCATCATTGCCTTCCAATCGGTGAGCAAACGCTACCGCCTGCGCCACGAGCGCCCGCGGTCCCTCCGCGAAGCCGTCTTGCGCCTGGCGCGCCGCCCCTCGGCGCTCCCCTCCCGCGAGGACCTGTGGGCCCTGCGCGACGTGTCCTTCGCCATCGAGCGCGGCGAGAGCGTGGGGTTGGTCGGCGCCAACGGCGCGGGCAAGAGCACCATCCTCAAGCTCATCAGCCGTGTCATCATGCCCACCGCCGGGCGCGTGGCCGTCAATGGGCGGGTGGCCGCCCTGCTGGAGCTCGGCACCGGCTTCCATCCCGATCTCAGCGGCCGCGACAATGTCTTCTTGAGCGGCGCCCTGGTGGGCATGGACCGGCCGGCCATGCGCCGCCGCTTCGACTCCATCGTCGCCTTCTCCGAACTGGCGGACTTCATGGACGTGCCGGTCAAGCACTATTCCTCGGGCATGTTTGCCCGCCTGGCCTTTGCCGTCAGCATCCACCTGGAGCCGGAGGCCCTGCTGGTGGATGAGGTGCTGGCCGTGGGCGACCAGCACTTCCAGCGCAAGTGTCTCGACCGCATCGCCGAGCTGCGCCAGACCGGCCTGACCATCTTCCTCGTCTCGCACGCCCTGGAGAACGTGCGCGAACTATGCGCCCGCAGCCTGTGGTTCGAGCGCGGCCGCCTGCGCGCCGATGGCGCCACCGATGGCGTCGTGCGCCAATACCTCAACCAGGTCTTTGATGACGAGCAGCGGCGCCTGGCGCAGGCCGGCGACGCGCCCGTGCCCGGCGTGCGCTGGGGCAACCGCGCCCTCCGCGTCACCCGTGTGCGCCTGTGCGGCGCGGATGGCGAAGAGCGCCAGGTGTTTGCCACCGGCGAGCCCTTCGTCATGGAACTGGAATATGCCGCCGACCAACCCGTGCTCGCGCCGGTCTTTGGCCTGGCTTTCTGGCGCAACGATGGCGTGCACGTCAGCGGCCCAAACACCGACTTCGCCGGCCTCACCCTGCCCACCGTGCACGGCCCGGGCCTCGTCCGCTACACCGTGCCGGCCCTGCCCCTCCTGGAAGGGTTGTATCATGTGTCCGTGGCTGCCGTGAGCACCGACCATGCTGAGACCTACGACTACCACGACCGGCTCTACTCGTTTCGTGTCTCCAACCACCAGGGCGGCACGCGCGAACGCTACGGCCTGATGACTTTGCACGGCGCCTGGGAGCATGCCTCCACGGACAGGCCCGCATGACTCTGCCGCGCAACGACGCCCGCTTCTACGACGCCTATTACTACCAGCATGGCTGCGGCGAACCCTATGCCCGCACCCCCGCCTGGCTGGACATGTTCAACCACTTAGCGGGCAAAATCGTCGCCGAGATTGGACCGGCCTCGGTGCTGGATGCAGGCTGTGCGATGGGCTTTTTGGTGGAGGCATTGCGCGACCGGGGCGTGGAGGCCTTTGGCATTGATCTGTCGGTCTATGCCATCAGCCAGGTCCGTCCAGACATGCAGCCCTTCTGCCGGGTGGGGTCCGTCACCCAGCCTTTTGAGCGCCGATACGACCTGATCGTCTGCATCGAGGTCCTGGAGCACATGCCCGCCGCCGATGCCGAGCAGGCCATCGCCAACTTCTGCCAGACGGCCGACGACATACTGTTCTCCTCTACCCCCAACGATTACGGCGAACCCACGCACTTCAACGTGCAGCCGCCCGAGGTCTGGGCCGAGCTTTTCGCCCGCCACGGCTTCGTCCGCGACGTGGACTTCGACGCCTCCTTCCTCACGCCCTGGGCCGTGCGCTTCCGCCGCAATCGCGAGCCCTGGCACCGGGTGGTGCGCGGCTTCGAGCGGCGCTTTTGGCAGTTGTGGAAGGAGAACCTTGACCTGCGCGCCCTGAGCGTCGAATTGCGCGACCAGCTCGCCGCCCAGCCGGCCCAGCCGCCCGCCTCGCCGGCATTCCAGAGCCGGCCCGTCATTGCCGCCCCACCCAACCCCGCCGCCGCTCCGCCTGGTGTGGCCGACCCGCGCCTGCTCATTGTCAGCCACGAAGCGCTGGGCGAGCGCATGTCCGGCCCCGCCATCCGCTACTGGCAGTTGGCCCATGCCCTGGCTGCCCGCCAGCCCGTCGCCCTGGCGGCGCCCGGCCCCATTGAGCTTTCGAGTACCTCCGTCACCCTCGTCCCCTTCCAGCGCACCGATGGGCAGGGCCTGGCCGAGGCTGTGGCCGCCAGCGATGTCGTTCTTACCGCCGGCTACTTACTCCGCCACTATCCCCTGTTGGCCCGCGCCTCACAGCCCCTGGTGGTGGACCTCTACGATCCTTTCCTGTTCGAGAACCTGGAGATCCACGCGGACAAGCCCTTGCCGGAGCAGGCCGCCCTCCAGCGGGTGGACCTCACGGTCCTCACCGATCAGTTGGCCCGCGGCGACTTCTTCATCTGTGCGAGTGAGCAGCAGCGCGACTTCTGGCTCGGCATGTTGGCCGGCGCAGGCCGGGTCAATCCCCACAACTTTGCGGCTGACGCTGCCCTGCGCCGGCTGATTGATGTGGTCCCCTTCGGCCTGCCCGATGAGCCGCCCGCCGCCGCCGGCCACGGCCTCAAGGGCATTGTGCCCGGCATCGGCCCGGACGATTTTGTCATCTATTGGGGCGGGGGGATGTGGGAGTGGTTCGATCCCCTGACCGCCATCCGCGCCCTGGCGGTGCTGGTCCGCGACGTGCCCCGGGCGCGCCTGTTTTTCGCTGGCCTGCGCCACCCGCACCCGGCCGTCCCGCCCGCGCGGCAGGCCGCCGCCGCCCAGCGCCTCAGCGAAGAATTGGGCCTCACCGGCAAGCACGTGTTCTTTGGTGAGGATTGGATCCCGTACGCTGAGCGCGCGAACTATCTCCTCGACGCCGACGTGGGCCTGAGCCTCCACTTCGACCATGTGGAGACCCGCTTCTCGTTCCGCACCCGGCTGTTGGACTATGTCTGGGCGGCCCTGCCGATGGTGCTGACCCGCGGCGATACCCTGTCTGCTGAACTGACAGCGCGCGGCCTCGCCCGCCTCGTTCCCCCGGACGACCCGGCGGCGGTGGCGGCCGCCCTGCGCGCCTGCCTGGCCGAGACGCCCGAAGCTCGCGCTGAACGCCAGGCGGCGGCGCACGCTTTGGCCGCCTCATTGCGCTGGTCGCAGGTGGCGGCCGCGCTCGGCGTCTTCACCCTGCGCCCGGCTCTCGCCGCCGACCGGCAAGCCGCCAGTGGCCGCCCGCCGCTCGACCATCGCCTGCTGCCCAAGGTGTGGCAAAGCCTGCGCGCGCGCGGTCCCGCCGGCCTGCTGCGCGACATCCGCACCTACTTCAACGTCAAATGACCACCTCAGGTGCATCGGCGCCCACCGTCACGGTTGTCATCGTCAACTGGAACGGGCAACGCTTTCTGGCCCGCTGTCTGGAGGCGCTCCGGGCGCAGACGCTCCCGCCCAGCGAGATCATCCTGGTGGACAACGCCTCCACCGATGGCAGCGCGGACTGGGTGCGGGTACACGCGCCGCACGTCCGCCTCATCCTCAACGACCGCAACTTGGGCTTTGCCGCCGCCAATAACCAGGGCATTCGCGCCGCGTCGGGCGAGTATGTGGCCCTGCTGAACAACGATGCCTTTGCGGAGCCGGGCTGGCTGGCTGCGCTGGTCGCCGCCGCCCAATCCAATCCACGCATCGGCAGCGTCGCCTCGCTTATGCTCTTCGCCGACCGGCCGGAGGTGGTGAACTCGGCCGGCGTGTGCGTGGATCGCTGCGGCGTCACCTGGGACCGCGCAGGCGGCGAGCCGGCTTCGTCCCAGGGCGCGGCGCTCGTCCCGGTCTTTGGGGCCAGCGGCGGGGCCGCCCTTTACCGGCGCTCCATGCTCCTGGCGCTAAATGGTCTGAACGACGCCTATTTCATGTATCTGGAAGATGTGGACCTGGCCTGGCGGGCGCGCTGGCTGGGCTGGGAGGCGGTGCTGGCCCCGGCCGCGCGCGTGCTGCACGTTCATTCCGGCACCGCGCGCCAGGGCTCGGCCCTCAAGACCTATCTGCTGGCCCGCAATAAGATTCACCTGCTGCTGACCAACTACCCCTCGCCCTACCTGTTGCTCTTTGGCCCGCTCCTGCTGCTGTACGACAACCTGTCACTCGCCCAAACCCTGGTTGGCCAGCGTTCGCTGTCCGGTTTGCGTGGCCGGTTGGCTGGGTGGGCCACCGCTGCCCAGGCCTTGCGCGCCCGCCGCCGGGTGCAGGCCGCCCGCCGCGCCTCGCCGCGCGCGGTCTTTGCCAGCCTGGCCCCTGCGGTTTGGCCGTGGCGAGTGCCGCGGCGCTATGCGCATTTGCGGCCCGCTACCCCGCGCAACGCGGAGGCCACCGCCCCATGACCCCGGCCCTGCGCCTGGAGCGCCTGATCTTATTCAGCGCCGACCCGTGGGACAGTGCCCTGCCTGTCGTGCGTGTGCGCGGCCCGGCCGCCGCCGCCGGTGTCGAAGTCATCCCCGGCAACGACGGCGACACAGTCTGGCCCGATCGTATCGCCGAAGCGCAAATCGTGGTGTTGCAGCGCGACTTCCCTCGCTTTGCCGGCTTCGAGGCTGTGATTCGCCAGGCGCGCGCCCTCGGCAAGCCCATCATCTACGAGTCGGACGATTTGCTCTTCGACCTGCCCGACGACCACCCCCTGCGCGAAGCCTACAGCGACCACCTCTTCAGCTTCCTGAGCGCAATTGTCCAGGCGGATGCCGTGGTCGCAGCCACCCCAGAACTCGCTGATGTTCACCGCCAATTCAATCCCAACACCCACACGTGGCTCAACTATCTGGACGACCGCTTATGGACCTTGCGCCCGCCGCGGCCCGCGCCCGCCCCCGGCGCGGCCGGCGTGTGTGTCATCGGCTACATGGGTGGCGCTTCGCATCAACCCGACCTGAACCTCATCGCCCCGTGCCTTGCCCGTTTGGTGGAGCGCTACGCCGGCCGCCTGCGCTTGCACTTCTGGGGCGCGCCGCCGCCCGCCATCCTGCGGGGCCAGCCCGGTGTCAATTGGACTCAGCTTGATCCACTCGACTACGCCCGGACGGCCGCCCTGTTCAATGTCCAAGATTGCGACATTGCCGTGGCCCCTCTGCACGATGGCCCCTTCAACCGTGCCAAGAGCCACATCAAGTTTCTGGAGTACACCGCCCTGGGGATTCCCGGTATATACGCCCGCCTGCCGCCCTATGCTCGCATTGTCCGCCACGGCGAGAACGGGCTGCTGGCCGGCGGCGAGGCCGAGTGGGAGCATTGCCTGGCAGAGCTGATAGAGTCCCCTCAGCGCCGGTACGCCCTGGCGCTCGGCGCGCACGAGACGGTGCGCGACCACTGGCTCATGTCGCGCGGCGCGGCGGAGTGGCGCGCGCTGTATGAAGCGGTGCTGGACCCTGCCCACCGCCCCCCCGTCTCGGCGGTTCAGCAGCAGATGTTTGTGAACGTGGCCGCGGTGGTGGCTGCGCGCCAGCGCGCCCTCGAAGCGCACATTGGCGAGCTGCGCGAACAGGTGCAAGAGCTAGTCGAACGCCGCCGCGAACTGCAGGAAATTCATGCCAGCCCGGCCTGGCGTTTGGCGCACACCTTGGGGCGCTGGCGTGCTGGCCTGGCGCCGGAAGGCAGCCGCCGTAAGCGCTGGCTGGATGTGCTGGTGCGGCTCACACAATCCAATAGAACCGGGTCCACGCAGCCATGAAGGCGACCTGCCCGGCCAGCGCCCCCACGCGGATGGCTCGGTCCAGCCAGGGATGCCGCCCGATCCAGGCCAGCGTGATAAACAGCGGAAACGCGACGAGCATGAACCGGCTGAAGGACAACAGCGAGCCGGTCAGCATCGATGGCAGGATCAGCAGCAGCGCGTGGATGGCATAACTCCCCGCGCCCGTGGCCCGGCGCGTCAGCGCGCACAGCGCCAGGCTGCCCACCGCCAGCGCCGTGTCGATCGGGGTGATGTGCCAGGCAAAGAAGACGGGCCTGAAAATCGAGTCCCATGGCCAGGCCGGGTTGCGGGCCCAGGCCTGCTGCGCGAGCACCGGTCCCAGCCAGTCTTGGGTGAGTGGGTAGAGTGCCGTCAGGTGCAGCAGTTGTGTGGCGGGGATTAGCCCCAGCCAAAGGAGGTCTCGCCCGGACCGCCGCC
Organism: uncultured Anaerolineales bacterium; assembly: GCA_964497615.1. Classification (GTDB taxonomy): domain Bacteria; phylum Chloroflexota; class Anaerolineae; order Anaerolineales; family UBA6663; genus CAZCEC01. The sequence goes on from CAZCEC010000014.1 coordinate 95,445, forward strand.
ATGGGCGCTCAGCGGCGGCCAGCGCGTGCCAGGCCAGCGGCGCGAGGATGAGCACGCCGAGGGGCCGCGTCAGGGTGGCTAACGCGCCCAGCAGGCCCGCCGCCGCCCAGGCGCGTTTCTCCGCCGCATAGAAGGCGGCGAGGCCCAGCATCAGGAACAGCGCTTCGGTGTAGAAGGCCGACAGCAAGAAGGCTGACGGAAACAACAGGAGATACAGCACCGCGCGGCGCGCCAGGGCCGGGTCCAGCCCGCGGGCCAGGCACAGTTGGCGCAGCAATGCCAGCGCGGCCAACCCGCTCAGATTGGAGATCAGCAGGCCGGCGGCCAAATGGACCGCCTCCGAGCGCAACCCGCGCGGGACGAGCGCGCCGAGCGCGGCCGCCAGTCCCGGGTACAACGGCGAGAAGGCCACGTTGCTCTGTACGGTTGTGGCCTCGCCGCGCAGGTAGTAGCCATGCGCCGCCAGGTCCAGGTACCAGCCTGAGTCCCACCGGGCCCAGATGTCGAGCCAGCGCTGCGGCGTGAACTGCCAGCCCCGCGCGGCGGCGGCGGCCACCGGGTAGGTCTGGCTGGCCGGAAACGCGAACGAAAGGAAGGCCGCGCACACCAGGAGGACGCGAATGATCACGAACGGGGCCAGCACCTCGCGCCAGAACCATCCCCCGTGTGCGCGCCTTGCCACGGACAGCCGGCGCCAGATACTCGTCAACATCTAGGCCAGTATAGTCAACATGCTGCGTTATCGCATTCCTCCCGGCGTCGCGCCGGACCGGCTGCCCACCGGCCCCACCCTCACCACCCCGTCTGGCGGCCGGGTGGCGGTGGACGAGCGTCTGCTTGCCGTGTGGCGCGCCGCCCATGGCCGCACGCCCGCCGAGGTGGTTGCCGCCCTGCGCGAGAGCGGCTGGCGGCCCACCCTCATCCTGACCGCCCTCGCCTGCCTGGCTGAGGCTGGGCTGCTGGCGCGCGGCGACGCGCCTGCTTCCACCGGCGACGCCAGCCTACACGCCGGCCCTGGGGCAAGGGCCGCTGCCTCGGATGAAGTCGTCTCGGTCATCATCGTCGCCGTCAACTCGCTGGACTGGATCAAGGCATGCCTGCCCACCCTGGCCGCGCAGACGCATGCGGCCCTCGACATACTTCTTGTGGACAACGCCTCCACCGACGGTTTGGCCGAGTGGCTTCCGCACAGCCCCATCCCCAGCCAGTATCTGCGCCTCGATCAGCGCACCTCGCTCTCGGCCGCCATCAATCGCGCCGTCCCCCTGGCGCGCGGCCAATACCTGCTGCTGCTCAATCCGGATGTGGAGCTGGCCCCCGCCGCCGTGGCCGAACTGCTGGCCGTCGCCCGCGCCACGCCCCGCTGCGGTGCCGTGGCCGCCATGCTCAAGTTCACCTGGGCCCCCGCCTTCATCAATGGCCTGGGCAACTTCGTGCGCGACACATCCTGGGGCAGCGACCTGGGTTTCGGCCATCTCGACCTCGGCCAGTTCGACGACTGGACCCATGTGCCTTCCGCCTGCTTCGCAGCCACCCTCATCCCCCGCGCCGTCTGGGACGACGTTGGCCCCGCCGACGAGGACCTGCCCCTATACTACGAAGACTCGGAGTGGTCCTTCCGGACGCGTCTGCTGGGCTATGAGGTCGCCGCCGCTCCGCGCGCCGTGGTGTATCATGCCTTCGGCAGCCGCGCGCCCACCGGCCTGCCGGATGCGCTCACGCCCTTCAAACTGCGGCGGGTGGTGGTGGGCCGGCTGCGCTTTGCCCTCAAGCTGCTGGGCGCGGCCCGCTGGCGCTTCGTGCGGAGCTACTGGCGCGAGGATCGGGCGAATATGCTCGGCGCATTGCGGCGCGGCCGCTGGGGCGAGGCGGGCGCTTACCTGCGGGCTTACGCGGATGCGGCCCGCGCCTGGCCGGCCCTCGGCCGCGCCCGTGCCACGCTCCAGCCCCGGCGCCAGCGTGATGACGCTGCGCTGTTTGAAGGCAGCGCGGCCTGGCCTGGCCCTTTGGACCGGCACGGCCTGCCCCGCCTCGATGGGGGCCTGATCGAACAACACTACTATCCGCTGATCCTGTCTGCCCGGACCCATCCGATGCCCGAACTCGACCCGCAGATTGCGCGACCGCATGTGCTCATCGCCAGCAACGACCTGGTGGCCAGCAAGATGGCCGGCCCGGGCATGCGCTATCTGGAGCTGGCCCGCGCCCTCGCCGCCGATTGCGACGTGACCCTGGCCGCCCCCGCGCCGTTCGACTTCGACGAGCCGGGCCTCAAGCTGGTCACCTACGACGAGACGCGTCCCCTCAGCCTGCCGGTGCTGGCCGCCAACGCCGACGTGGCCCTTGTCTCCGGCTACATGGTCGAGAAGTTCCCCCATCTGTTTCACAGCCCGGCCCGCCTGGTGGTTGATCTCTACGACCCCTTCATGCTGGAGAACCTGCAATACTATCTCGATCAGCCTCTGTCCGCGCAGGACAACGCCAGCGAGCACGCCACTCGCATCGTCAACGGCCTGGCGCGCCTGGGCGACTTCTTCATCTGCGGCAGCGACCGCCAGCGCGACCTGTGGATGGGCGTGCTGGCCGCCAACGGCCGTGTTAACCCGCGCACCTTCCGGCAAGACCCCACCCTGCGCCAGTTGATCGATGTGGTTGGCATTGGCTTTCCCGACCGCGCCCTGCGTGGCGGTTCGCACCTGCGCGGTGTCCATCCGGCCTTTGGCCCAGATAGCCGCATCGTCCTGTGGGGTGGGGGGATGTGGAATTGGCTCGACCCCGTCACCCTGCTGCGCGCCTGGCCCGCAATTCTCGCCCGGCACCCGGCCGCCCGGCTGGTCTTCCTCGGCACGCGCCACCCCAACCCCACCGTGCCCCAGCACGAAGTGGTGCAGGATTGCCAGCGCCTGGCCCAGCAGATGGGCGAAATGGACAAAAGCGTCTTCTTCATCGAGTGGCTAGGCTACGCTGAGCGCGAGACCCTTTTAGGCGAGGCCGATGTCGGCGTCGTTCTGCACCCCGTCCACGTGGAAACGCGCTACTCCATCCGCACCCGCGTGCTCGATTACTTCTGGGCTCAGCTACCTGTCCTTGTCACCGAAGGCGATGTGACCAGCGAGTGGGTGCGCGAGCGCGGGCTGGGCTGCGTCGTGCCGCCGCATGACGAGGCCGCCGTGGCCGAGGCCCTCATCGCCATGCTCGCCCGCCCCAGGGCCGAGTGGGCCCCGGCCTTCGCGCCGCTGAAGGATGAGTTCTCCTGGACCACCGTGGCTGAGCCCCTGCGGCGCTATTGCCTCAGCGGCCGCTATGCACCAGACCGGGAAGACCGCGCCCCCGTGGCTGAACAGCAGCGGGGGCCGTTCGCGCAAGCCCTGTACCTGTGGAGCACCGAGGGGCTGGGACCCATGCTCAATCGCGCCTGGAAATTCCTAAGGCTCAAGGCGGCCGGGTTCTAGCTTTGCGTATTCTCCACGTCACCCAGGGTTATGCCCCCGCCATCGGCGGCACCGAATGGCTCATCCAGCGCATCTCGGAGGAGTTGGTGCGCCAGTTCGGCGATGAAGTGACGGTCTTCACCACCAACTGCTACAGCGGCGAGGCGTTCTACACCCCGCGCCTGCCGCGCCTGCCCGCCGGCTGGAGCGAATTGAACGGCGTGCGCGTGCGGCGTTTCCCGGTCCGCAGCCGCCTCAGCCAGCTCATTCGCCTGCTCCAGGGGCCCGCTCACCGCCTGCGCCTGCCCGGCAACCAGCACCTGCGCGCCTGGTCCGGCGGGCCGCTGGTGCCGGGCCTCGCCCGCGCCATCGCCGAGCATCCGGCCGATGTGATCGCCGCGTCATCCTTCCCGCTGCTGCACATGTTCGCCGCGCTCCGGGGGGCGCAACAATCCGGGCGTCCGGTCGTCCTGCACGGCGGCCTACACCCCGATGACCGCTGGGGCTTCGACCGCCCCATGATCTACGCGGCCATTCGAGAGGCCGATCACTACATCGCCAATACCCAGTTCGAAGCCAACTACGTCATCGAGCGCGGCGCGGACCCAAGGCGGGTCACCGCCATCGGCACCGGCGTGGACGCGGAGCGCTTCGCCGGCCTAACACCGGCGGAGGCCAAGGCGCGGCTGGGGCTGGGGGCTGGCCCGGTGGTCGGCTTCATCGGCCAGATGGGCCGGCACAAGGGTGTGGACACCCTGCTGCGCGCCATGCCCCAGGTGTGGCAGGCCGTGCCGGAGGCGCACCTGCTGCTGGCCGGCGCCCGCACCCTGTATGCCAACTTCATGGAACGCGAGATCAAGGCCTGGCCCGAGGCCCAGCGCCGCAAGGTGACGGTCCGCTTCAATTTCGATGAGGCTGACAAGCCCGCCCTGTTCCGCGCCCTGGATGTGCTGGCCTATCCCACCGGCTACGAATCGTTCGGCATCGCCTTCCTGGAGGCCTGGGCCTGCGGCCTGCCGGTGGTGGGCTGCCGCCGGGGCGCCATCCCCTGGGTGGTTTCAGCCGGGCGCGACGGCCTGTTGGTGCCATTTCAGGATGATCTTAACCTTGCTGAGGCAATAGTCCTATTGTTACGTAATCCTCGCTGGGCTAGAATCTTGGGGGAAGAAGGACGCAAAAAGGTAGAAATCCGTTATAATTGGCCTGAAGTCGGGCGTCGATTTCGGACAATCTACCGAAATGTCTTGCGTAACGGCCCAGTCGTGGAGGGATCCTGACACAATCATGCTTCGGTTAGGTTTTGGTTTACTCTTCCTGCTTGTCACGGTGAGTACCGGTCCAATTTCCGTCCGGCCCCAGGTTGCGTTGGCAGAACCCGCTTCCCCCTCTGGCTCGGTCGTCGTTGCCGAGGGCAAGGACTTCGCCACCCAGGTCCTGCGCGACCCGTGGGATATGGACTCGCTGGGCGATGTGTCCATCTATCTCAATCGCTCCGGGCAGTCCTACGATACACGCAACATCTCGGTCTCGGGCGGCGTCTTTTCGGCTGTCTCCAACAGCGGCGATACGCACTTCTCCCCCCTCTTTCCCGGCTATGAGGACATGATCAAAAGCGCCAACATGGGCGCGCTGCAGCCAATCAACTCCGCCACCTATCGCTGCCTGTATACGGCCATGCGGATCGACGAACAGCAGTCCGACAGCCAGGCGCAGCTCCTGTGGTTCAAGGATGCCGCGTTGAACAGTGGCGATTGGGCGCAGTCCGGCGGCTACTGGACGGTGGACAATCAGTGGCTGCTGTATTCCTGGCAGCTAGATGCCATCGGCGGCAGCCCCGACTCGTGGAACTCCTCGAGCACCTGGCAGGGTCTGCGCATCGACCCGACCCAATACGCCAACACGCCGTATGAAGTAGACTGGGTGCGCCTCACCGATTGCGCCGCCGTCAACACGACTGTGAACTGGTCGCCGGGGAATGACGTGGACAGTATCCGGCTCCGCCCCCAGGGGACGACCCGCGACATCCTGGTGAAGAGCGATTTCAACGATGATGGGTCCGAGACCCTTGACGTGCAGGGTATTCAGCCCGGCACCTACACGGTGCGCCTGTTCAATACGGCGGGCAGCTTTGTGACCAACGCCAACGTGGACACCCTAATTGTCAACCAGGCGCCCATCGCCCACTTCGTCACGCCGTCTTTCATCAGCGGCGCCGACTACGCCACGGCGGCTGGCGGCAACGCCTGGGACTTTGCCGCCGGGGATGATGTTGAGGCTCACTACAACAATATCACCTCGATCACCAACAACATGCTGGAAGTCATCACCGATCCCGGCCCACTGCCGGCCGGCTCGGATTCGCAGGTTTTCCTCAACACGCCGGTTGATTTCGTCTCCGGCCAGTACCGTTATCTGAGCATCCGCATGAATACCCAGTGGGATTGGCCATCGCCCAACTACCCCTGGCCCAACATGCCGGACGGGATGGTGATGCGCTGGATCTGGGCCATCCCCGGCTGGAGCGGCCCCACCTACCGCTGCCATCTCGTCAGCCAGGACATCCCCTTCGACATCGGCTGGCGCACCTATACCATTGACCTGTTCGATAGCTACAACGGCTCACCGGAAGAAAAGGCCGGCGAATGTCCCGGCACCGCGCCCTCCTGGGCCGCCTCGGGCACCATTAAGGAACTGCGCCTGGACCCCAACGAAAACGTCACCGGCCGGGACCCCATCTCCAACGGCGGCACGTTTCGCCAGCAGATTGATTGGATCAAACTCACTGCCATGGAGCGGGTGGACGGCGGCATACCCTATCTGGTGCAGGTGGACCTCAATCGTCCCGCCGGCGACGTGGACGACGTGGACTACTTTTACACCACCTCGCTCTCCAACCCCACCCAGCATCCCGCGCAGCAGTGGTCGGCCCCATCCCCCACGGGCCAGTATCGCGTGCGGCTGCCCATCGCCGCGTTCAAGGCCGGCGCCACTGGCGGGGCTGATACCCTCCCTCAGGCGGACATGAGCTTTTGGTGGAACACCAGCAGCGTGCCCAACGGCACGTACTATCTCTGCGCCCGCATCACCATCACGCCCAACACTGCCACCTATTGCAGCGCCGCGCCCATCCAGGTCTACTGAGGCCGCCAGCGCCGGTAGCGCCATAGGGTCCGTACCGCCGTCAACGCATCGTTCGGCCTAATCTTCTTGCCCGCCAGGTAGGGCCGCCCGGCATACGAGACTGGCACCTCGGCGATCTTCTGCCCCGCCCGCACCACCTTGGCCGTCAGTTCCGGGTCCACGTCGAACCGGTCGTGGTCGATCCCCAGCCGCCGCAGCAGGTCGGTGCGGAACAGCTTGTAGCATGTCTCCATGTCGGTTAGCCGCTGCCCGTACATGAGATTGAAGGCCAGGGTCAGCAGGCGGTTGCCCAGATAGTGTGTCCACAGCATCCCGGTCCGCTGCCCCCCCCTGAACCGCGAGCCATACACCACCGGCGCGCCTGTCCGCTCCACCGCCGCCACCATTCGCACGAAGTCCTGCGGGTCATATTCCAGATCGGCATCCTGGATCACCAGGTAGGTCTCGCGTGCCAGCCGCAGCGCATTGCGCAGCGCCGCCCCCTTGCCCTGGTTCTGCCCGTGGAAGTGTGCCTCCACCCGCCCGGCCTCCGCCAGCCGCCGCACCACGCCCGCGGTGTCGTCGGTCGAGCCGTCATCCACCACGATGATCTGCCGCACCACGCTCACCTGCTCCAGACGGCCGACGATGATCTCGATTGTGTCAACTTCGTTGTAGACCGGCACCAGCGCCGACAGGCGGATGCCCGGCTCGTCTGAGCTCATGACACATGTCCTCGATAGTAGCGATGAGCGCCGCCCACGATAGGCGGTCGCGGGCGCGGGCGGCCTCCGCCCGCATGGGCGCTTCCAGCCCCTCGCCGACAAAGCGCCGCAAGGCCTGCGCCAGCGCCTCGACATCGGCCGGCGGCACGATCAACCCGTTCACCCCGTCGCGCACGGTTTCAGCCAGACCGCCCACGTCGGTGGCGATGATGGGCAGGGCGTAGTGCAGGCCCAGCATGCCCGCTCCGCTTTGCGCCCCCGAGAGATACGGTAGCACCAGCGCGTTGGCGGCGGCGAAGTACGGCTCGATGGCCTCGTTCCGCACATAGCGGTTGTGGAGGGTGACGTGCTTTTCCAGCCCCAACTCCGCGATCAGGCGGCGGTACTCGTCCTCCGGTTCCCAAAACTCGCCCACGATCACCAGGTGGGCCACCGGCGCCTGGGCCAGGGCGCGCAGCAGATAGCGCAGGCCCTTGTACTTGCGCACAAAGCCAAACGCCAGCAGCACCGGCCCCTCGTCCGGTAGACCCAGCGCCTGCCGCGCCGCCGCCTGCTCCATCTGGCTCTGCGGAAAACCCTCAAACACCGGCAGATGGCCCAGCGCCGCGGGGCGCTTTGGGAATGCGCGCCGCAGCCGGTCGTGCTCGCGCGCGGTGACGGCAATGAAGGCATCGCCCAGCCGCAGCCCCAGCCGCGCTGCCTGCCACTCCACCGGCCGGCTGTCGGGCTCCACCAGTTGGTGGCAGAAGAACAACACCGGCAGCCGCGCCCGCCGCGCACTCAGCCCAATCACCGTCAGCATCGGCAGCCAAAAGGGCGTCCACCACTGGAGCAGCACCACATCCGGCCGCGCGGCCACGATCTCTCGCGCCGTGCGGAACCAGGACAGTGGGTTGTACGAATCGAGGGTCAGTTCGGCTGGTTCGCGCAGCGCCTGCTCGCTGGGGTCGCGGTCGGTGTTGCCTGGGAACAGCCACGCCGGGTACTGCCGCCAGTAGGAGAAAAAGCGCACCTCGTGCGTGCGCCGCAGGTGATGCACCAGCAAAGTGGTAAAGTGCGCGATCCCGCCCCGGAAGGGATAGGTGGGTCCGATGACGGCGAGCTTCATGGGCTGGCCGGGCGCACCGCAAAGATCTGCACGCCGCCCTGGTCATACACCAGTGCAAAGAGGTCGGGCCGGGCACGCAGGAGGTTGGCGTCAATGTGGTCGCCCGCGCCGGGCCCCGGCTGCGCGTGCGCCCCGGAGTAGACGTAGTCGTAGCCCGCCGCGATGAGCCGCGCATGGTTTTCCGGCTGGGTCAGGTCAATCGTGATGGCGCTCTCATTGCTCAGCGGCTGCCCGCGCATGGCCACCGCCAGCCCATTCACCTGCGCATAGTAGTCGTCTGCCGGGCCGCGCTCGCTGCCATAGGTGATGGGAGGCAGGTTGGTCTCGCGCCCAGCCAGCAGGGGCAGCCACCAACCCCCATCCGATCCGGCCACCAACGTGCCCCCAAACGCCGGAAAGGCGTTGACGAAGAAGCGCGCCTCAGGCTCAGTGCTGGCCGTGATCCATGCCACGGCCTGCGCGTCGGCGGGCGTGAAAAGCTGGTGCTGCGCCGCGTAAAGGTTGTCGAGTTGCCAGCCATACCCCCACACGCTCCCGGCGATCACCACCGCGCCTGCGCCCGCCGCGGCCAGCCGGGGCGCCCAACGCTGCGCCCAGTGCTGGCCCACGACCAGCGCATACCCCGCCAGCGGCGCCAGCGGCAGGTACAGGGTGATGTACACCGCGAAGTGGTCAATGATGCCCGACCCCGGCAGCCCCGCCAGGTGCGGCACGACCGCAAACACCATCAGCCCGGCCCAGGCGGCCAGCACCGCCGCGCGCCACCGCCGCCGCGCCAGCGCCGCCACCAATCCCGCCGCCGCCAGCGCCAGGATGTAGCTCTTCAGCATCAGCGGCGGCACCGGGGGCAGGCTGGCATAGCCAGCGATGCGAGCCGCTTCCACCCCGCCATTGACGAAGCCCGCCGTGTTGCGCACCAGATACCCGCCCAGCGTATTCGCCAGCCACGGCACGGCCAAGAGCATCGCTCCCAGCCCCACCGCCAGGCCCCGGCCCGCCATCTGGGCCGCGGTGCGCCAGCGTGGCCGCACCACCACCCGCGCCACGGCGTAGGCCGCCAAGAACAGCGCCGCGAACACGGCGACCACATAATGGGTGAGAAACAACCCCGCCGTCAGCAGCGCCGCCAGCGACGCCGCGCGCCATTCGAAGCGTGGCCGTTCCAGGGCGCGCACCCACGCCAGCAGCATGGCCGCCAGCATCACCTGGCCCGTCAACTGCGTGTAGCGGCCCCAGTTGAAGTAGTAGGCCGGCTGGACATTGATGAATCCAGTCAGCAGCGCCGCCCACACACCCGCCGCTTTGCTGCCCGTCAGCCGCGCGGCCAACAGGTAGGCGGCTGGCAGCGTGGCGGCGCTGAGCATCTGCCCGGCCACCAGCACGCTTTGGGTCACTGGCAGCCCGCTGAGCCAATGCCACAGCGCGGCGTTGGCGTGAAACCCGAAGTGATAGGTGAAGGTGGTCAGAGGCGCGTAGGGCAGCCAGGACGTGAACAGCCCGGCATTGTCCACCAATAATTGGGTGATCATGGTGTGGTGGTACGAATCGCCCCATAGCCCCGCCGGCAGGTCGCGCACCAGGTACAGTCGGCCCACCACCGCCAGTAGGGTCAGGCCCGCCAGCAGCCCGCCCGGCCAGCTTGTTGCCAGCGCCCCACCACGTCGCAGGATGTGCTTGGCTGCCGCCGCAATACTGGGCCTCACTGCGATGCGCCCGCGCGGCGCCGCCAGCCCCACCACCGCCGCGCCCACATACGCCACGGTCGTCCACCGGCCCCAGGGTAGGCCCACCACATCGAACAGCAGCAGGCCCAGCGGCGGCAGCGCCACGCCCACCCCCAACGCCAGGGTCAGCCTTGTCAGCCCATCCTGCCGGCCCGGCCACAGCCAGCGCAGCACCGCCAGCCCGGGCAGCAGCCACAGCGCCGCCGCCACGGCCAGCGCGCCCCCCACCTGCGCCAGGCTGCGCCCCGCCCACACAAAGGACTCCGGTCCCGCCCACAGGATCGCCGCCATCCCCCAGCCGGCCAAGATCAACGCCGGCGCCGCGCCAACGGCCCAGCCCGGCCTCCCGCCTTGGGCGTATTCTGCTGCTCGTTTGAGGGCGTTCACCACGCGGGCATTGTAACGGTATTCAGGGGGGACTGCCAGATCGCTAGTGTATAATGGCCCCGCTGTTCTCGCCCGGCCTGGCCCCGACGCATGCGCATTCTGTTTTTGCTCACCCAGGACCTTGAAAGTCCGTCGGGTTTGGGCCGCTATGGGCCGGTAGCGCGCCAGCTTCAGGCGCAGGGGCACAGCGTCGAGATTGCGGCCCTGCACCCGGCCTGGGACCGCCTGCCGGCCCGCCGCTTCGAGCGCGATGGGGTGCGCGTTGCGTACGTTGCCCCCATGCACGTCCGGCGCAGCGGCAACACGCAGACCTACTATAGCCCGGTCCAGTTGTTGTGGGTGACCATGCGGGCGGCCCTGGCGCTCACTGCCGCGGCGCTGCGGTCCTCTGCGGACGTCATCCACATCGCCAAGGCCCAGCCCATGAACGGGTTGGCCGGCTGGCTGGCGGCGCGCCTGCGGCCGGGTGTGCGGCTCTATCTGGATTGCGACGACTATGAGGCCGTGTCCAACCGTTTTGCCGGCGCGTGGCAGCAGCGCATCGTCCGCTGGTGGGAGGATCGCCTGCCGCGCCTGGTGCGGGCCATCACGGTGAATACTGCCTTTCTTGCGCAGCGTTGCCAGGGGCTGGGCGTGCCCGCCCACCGGATTGTGCTGATACCAAACGGGTACGATCCCGAGCGCTTTGCGTCTGTGCCGCCTCACCAGACGGCGGCAGCGCGCGCGCGCTGGGGGCTGACGGACAAACCGATGATCCTGTACCTGGGCTCCTTTAGCCTCGCCAACCATCCCGTGCTGCTCCTGCTGGATGCGATGCCGCTGGTGCGGGCGCGCCTGCCCGGCGCCCGGCTGTGCTTGGCCGGCGGCGGCGATGACTTCGACCGTGTCCGCGCCGAAGTGGAAGCGCGCGGCCTGGGCGAAGCCGTGGTGATGACGGGCCGCGTGGAGGCCGCCGCCGCCCCGGCGCTGTACACTGCCGCCGACGTGGTGGTGGACCCCGTCCACGCCGACGACACCGCCCGCGCCCGCAGCCCCCTCAAGCTCGTCGAAGCCCTGGCGTGTGGCGTGCCCGTCGTCACCGGCGATGTGGGCGACCGGGCGGCTATGCTGGGCGGCGGGCAGGCCGGCGTGCTGGTGCGTCCAGGGGATGCGGCGGCCCTGGCCGATAGCCTGTTGTCTGTGTTGGAAAGTCCTGACCGTCGGGCCCGGCTGGTGGCGGGCGCGCGCGTGCTGGCCCCCGCCTTCGCCTGGGACAAGCTGGCGCGGGATTGGGCGCAGGTCTATGCTGGCTGAACAACGCGGTCCTGGCCGCCTGCACTTTGCCAGTTACTATCGCTGGCTCATCATCCGCGACTGGCTGCGCGTCGCGCCCGGCGACCGCTTGTTGGACGTGGGCTGCGACGACGGCGAGATCGTGGCCCGTATCCGCGCCGCCCGCCGCACGGCGGTGGACCTCAACCCGCGTTGTCCCGACCCGGCCGTGCGCCTGGTGCGCGCCGACGCGCGCGCCGTGCCGGTCGTCTCGGCGGGCTTTGATACCGTGCTGGCCTTCGACCTGATCGAGCACGTGGACGACGACCGGGCCGTGCTGGGGGAGCTGGTGCGCGCCCTCGCGCCGCAAGGCACCCTGTGGATTAGCACACCCGCCGCCGGCTTCAAAATCTTCCCGGCCTTCCTCACCGCCCGCGCCAACCGGGGCTTTGGGCACGTGCGCAACGGCTACACCCTGGCCGATCTGCGCGGCCGCCTGCCGCCCGGCCTCGAACTCGACGTGCGGTGGTGGAACGAGGGCCTGTTTCGCTTCTTGTTCGCCTTCCTGCGTCTGGTGGATGCCGTCTCATCGCCCCTGGCGCGCTGGCTGGCCGGCCTGTGCTTCCAGGTGGACCGGCGCTTCACCGCTGGGCAAGCGGGGCATCTGCTGGCGCGCGTGCGCCGGGCGGAAATGAGACCCTGACCCTCTCAATGGGCGCAAGCCATGCCACAGGATTCAGCCTTGAACCTCGCAGCCATAGTCGTTAACTATGGCCGTGTGGCTGATACGGAAGCCTGTCTTCAATCTATCCGCAATGCCTCCGATGGCGCCGACCTTCCCATTGTCCTGGTTGACAACGGAGTTCATGACCATACGTTGGCGCCGTTGGCAGCGCGTTGGCCGGGTATCACGCTCCTGGAATTGCCGCGCAATCTGGGTTATGCCGGCGGGTTCAATGCCGGCATGCGTGAAGCATTGCGCTCATCTGTGGCCGGGCTGGTGCTGCTCAACAATGACACTCTCGTGCCAGATGGAGCGCTGACTCACCTGGGACAGGCGCTGAACCACTGGGGCGTAGCTGTTCCTAAAATCACCTATGCCGACCGGCCCGGCATTCTGTGGGCGGCCGGGGCGCGCTGGCGGTCACTGCCGCCCTCGGTGGTTATGCGCGGCTTCCGGCGCGCTGATGGGCCGGCCTATAGTGTTAGCCAGCCGCTGGAGTATGCCACCGGGTGCGCGCTTGCCATGCGCCGGCAAGTGCCGGAAGCTATAGGCGGTTTTGATGTTCGGTACGAGAGTTACTGGGAGGACTACGATTTTTGTATCCGTGTCCGCGCCCATGGCTTTAGCATTGGATACGTGCCGGAGGCCGTGATCGCTCATAAGGTTTCGCAGACACTTGGTGAAGACGCGCCCGCCAAGTGGCATTTGCTCGGCAAGAATGCCGTTCTGTTCTTTCGTACCGACCAGAGGTTCTCGTCTGCCGCCATGTATGCTTTCGTTGCTTGGGTGATGGCGCGTGAGCTCATCAAAGGAAATCGACGTGCGCTGCCGCCCTTCTTGCAGGGCCTGCGCGCCGGGCTGGCACTGTCGGCCGGCACGCTGCCAGACACGAGGCTTTGAAACGTGACACTTGAGCTGATGTGGGAAACCGCGCCTTGTGATGGCTGCGGATCAGGTGACGAGCGTCTGTTGTTCACCGGGCCCGACCGGCTGCTCGGTCTCGCGGGCGAGTTTCGCTTGGTGCAGTGCCAGGTCTGTGGGCTAATTCGTCAAAACCCGCGCCTGATCTGGGATTCCCTTAAGCATTACTACGAGGGTGACTACAGTGCCTATGCTGGCCTCATCCGTGACGAGCCGTCGCGTTGGCGACAACTCGACCGCCGCTATGGCATGTGGAAGCAGCTTCGGTTTGTTGAGCGTTCCCACCCCACCGGCGGCCGCATGCTCGACGTTGGATCGGGGACAGGGGCGTTTCTGGAGGAAGCCCTGCGGTCTGGTCGCTGGCAGGTCGTGGGTTTGGAACCCAACGAACGGGCCGCCGCTTATACGCGTGACGCGCTCAAGATTGAGGTGCATGACGGCCGATTCTCGGACAGCAACCTGCCGTTAGGCACCTTCGACGTCATCACGCTTTGGAACGTTCTAGAGCATGTGCCATCCCCGACCGCCGATCTGCGGCGCGCCCTGGAGTTGCTCCGTCCAGGCGGACGCCTTGTCTTTACCGTGCCCAATGTCGAAAGCGTCGAGGCGCGCTTATTCGGCCGGTTCTGGGTGGGGTGGGACTTACCGCGCCACCTCTATCTATTTCCGCGCCCGAGCCTGCACAACTTGCTGCGCGATATCGGCCTGAAGGTCGACGCGGAGGCCTGCATCAGCAGCAGTCATGCGGCTGTGCGTGACAGTTTGGGTTTCTGGGCTCAATCCTGGCCTCGTCGCCTGCGCTGGCTTTCGCGCCCGCTGCACATGGTATTCACTTCTCTGCCGGCCCGCCTGGCAACCGGACCGGTCTTTTGGGTCTTGGATCGCTTGCGGCGCTCTACCATCTTGGTCCTGAGTGTTAGGCGCACCAGTGAGGCTGAGGCGCGTACATGAACGCGGTGCAGCG
>CAZCEC010000015.1:0-31654 GCA_964497615.1 uncultured Anaerolineales bacterium
CCGGGCCTCAGTGGCGTCGGTGGGGAGCGCGGCGCGGGCGGCCCGCAGCTCGTCGACCAGGGCCAGGTTCAGCTCCTCCAGCACGTCGGCCACCCCGGTGACCAGCTTGGCGCCCTGCTGGATCAGCCGGTTCGTCCCGCGCGCCATGGGCGATTTGATGCTCCCCGGCACCGCGAACACCTCCCGGCCCTGCTCGGCCGCGAAGTCTGTAGTGATGAGCGCGCCGCTTACCTCCCCCGCCTCCACCACAATCACCCCTTTGGATAGCCCGCTGATGATCCGGTTACGCGGCGGGAAGTTGGCGCTTTCGGGCGCCGTGCCCATCGGATAGTCGCTGACGATGGCGCCCGCCTGCGTAATGGCCTTCGCCAGGCTCCGGTTCTCCCCTGGATAAATCACATCCACCCCGCTGCCCAGCACCGCCACGGTGCGCCCCCCGGCCTCCAGCGCCGCCCGGTGCGCGGTCTCGTCAATTCCGCGCGCCAATCCGCTCACCACCGTCACGCCGTTGGCCGCCAGCCCCGCCGCCAGTTCGCGGGCCGCTTCCTTCCCGTAGGCGCTGGCCTTGCGCGTCCCCACCATCGCCACCGCCCACTCATCGCCCGCGTTCAGGCTCCCGCGCACGTACAGCACCGGCGGTGGCTGGGCGATTTCGCGCAGGTTGCGCGGATAACCTTCGTCGTCCCAGGTGAGCACCTGGGTTCCGGTCTGCTCAATGGCCTGCAGCGCGGCATCCAATTGCCCCCCGCGCCGCACCTGTTCGAGCGACTCAATCGAGCGCCGGTCCAGCCCGGCCGCCGCCAGGTCGGCCAGCGGAGCCTGCCAGGCCGCCTGCGGGTCGCCAAAATGGTCCAGCAGCCGTCGAAACCTGACCGGCCCAATGCCTTTGACTAGATTCAGGCCAATCCAATAGCGGCGATCCACACGACCCTCCGCCCCGCGGGTCAGGGCCGGGGCAGAATAACATAGTGGTTTGCGGGGTGTCAACCCCCCAAGGGCCGCCCTATCGCAAACCGTCGATTAAATGAACCGTGATTTGCCGCTTGGCGAGGCTGATTTCGAGGATGACACTGCGGATGGCCGGGAGCAGGATTTCGCCCCCTTCCCCCCGCACCACGTACACGTCATTCGCGCCTGTCTCGAGGACTTCGACGACTTCGCCCAGCCGCTCCCCCTCGTCGGTGATGGCGCTCAGACCGAGAATGTCGTGGTGGTAATAGCTGCCCGCCGGCAGGGGCGCCGCCGCCTGCCGCCGAATCTGCACCAGTTGGCCCCGAAACGCGTCCGCGCTGTCACGGTCCGCGACCCCCGCCAGCGTCAGCAGCAGTTGGCCGCGGTGCTGGCGGAACCCCGCCACGGCGTGCGGCGCGGCCGTCTCGCCCAGATAGACCGTCTCGATCTCGCCTAGGTGTTCGGGGAAGTCAGTCAGGCTTTGCAGCAGCAGATCACCGCGCACGCCGTGCGGGCGCAGCACACGCCCCACGGCGAGCAGGCTGGGCGATTGAGCGGCAGCCAAAGGCTACTCGATGATTTCCAGCGAGGCGCGGCGGTCGTCGCGCGAAGCGCAGGTCTGCACCAGCGTGCGCATGGCGTTGATCACCCGGCCCTGCCGGCCAATCACCCGGCCCATGTCTTCCTGCGCCACGCGCAGTTCCAGGAAGATCTCCCCCCCGTCGTCTTCCTCTGTCACGTAGACGCTGTGCGGGTCGTCCACCAGCGACTTGACCATATATTCGACCAGCTCGCGCATCTCGCCCTCTCTTTGATGCAGCAACTACCCCTCAGCCGGCGCCGCCGCCTTGGCCGCCGCCGCCTTCTTCTTCTTCGACAGCCGCGTGCTGGCCGCCGCCGCCGACGTCTTCTGGGTGACGTTGCGCGCCGCCGCCGCGGCCTCCGCCTCGGCCGTCAGCACTTCGATGGCCTCGCCCGCCTTCAGGCGCGCGAACCGCTCCAGCGTGCCCGTCACCTTGAACAACTGCGCCACCGACTCGCTCGGCTGCGCCCCGTTCTTCAGCCAATGATAGACCCGCGCCTCATCCACCACAATCGTGGCCGGATGCGTGCGTGGATTGTAATTCCCCAGGTTTTCCAGAAACCGCCCGTCGCGCGGATGCTCGCGCTCGGCGGCCACAATCCGGAAGCTTTGCTGGGCCTTGGAGCCCACTTTCCGCAGACGAATTCGAACCATGCCTTCTCTCCTTAAAGGGCTAACGGAAGCGCGGCAGGCCGGGGATGCCCTTGCGGCTGCTGCCAAGCTGCTTCATCATCTTCTGCATGTCCTTGAACTGCTTCACCAGTTGATTGACATCATACACCGTCACACCGGAGCCGGCCGCGATCCGGCGCTTGCGGCTGCCGTTCAGCACGTCCGGGTTCCGGCGCTCGCGCACCGTCATCGAGAAGATGATCGCCTCCGTGCGCTTGAACGTCTTCTCCGCCTCTTGCTCGTCAATCTGCATCTTCGGCCCGCTCAGGCCAGGGATCATCCCCAGCAGTTGCCCGATCGGCCCCATCTTGCGCACTTCCTTGATCTGCGACAGGAAATCCTCCAGGGTGAATTGGCCGGAGACCAGCTTCTCCGCCGCAGCCTGGGCGTTCTCCCGGTCCAGGTTCGCCTCGGCCTTTTCGATCAGGCCCAGGATGTCGCCCATGCCCAGGATGCGCGACGCCAGCCGGCTTGGCTCAAAGTTCTCCAGCGCGTCGGTCTTCTCGCCCGTCCCCAGGAACTTGATCGGCACCCCCGTCACCGACCGCATCGAGATGGCCGCGCCGCCGCGGGCGTCGCCGTCCACCTTGGTCAGAATCAGCCCCGTCAGCCCCACCTTCTTGTGGAAGCCCTCGGCGATCCGCACCGCTTCCTGGCCCGTCATCGCGTCGGCCACCAGCAGCACTTCCACCGGCTTGGTGCGGTCGCGGATGGCCGTCAGTTCATCCATCAGCGAGTCGTCGATTTGCAGGCGGCCAGCGGTGTCCAGGATCACCACCGTCTTGCCCTGCTTCTCGCCGAACGCCACCGCCTGCGCGCACACCTCCGGCGGCGCGGCCTGTGCCGTAAACACCGGCACGTCAATCGCCTCGCCCAGGGTCTGAAGCTGCTGCACCGCCGCCGGGCGCTGCAAGTCCGCCGCCACCAGCAGGGTGCGCTCGCCCAGTTGCCGCAGCTTGCTCGCCAGCTTCGCCGCCGCCGTCGTCTTGCCCGAACCTTGCAAGCCCACCAGCAGGATCACACGTGGCTGCGGGCCTTTCAGGTTCAGCCGGCCCGGCTCGCCCAGCGTCGTCACCAGTTCTTCATTGACGATCTTGATGACCTGCTGGCCGGGGTTGAGCGCCCGCGACACCTCCGCGCCCACCGCCCGCGCCCGCACCCGGTCGAGGAAGCTCTTGACGACCGAGAAGTGCACATCGGCTTCGAGCAGCGCCAAACGGACCTCGCGCAACGCCAGGTCTACATCGGCTTCCGACAGCTTGCCGCGGCGGGTGAGCTGGTCGAAGGTATTTTGGAGCTTGCCCGAAAGGTTCTGAAACATGCCCTACCGTCTGTGAGACACAAAAACAGCCCGCTTCACAAGACGACAGCCCCCAGGGGGACTGCGCCCGTTGCCGGCTGACTGGGTTGGAATTGTAGCCCGACCGCCGCGAATCGTCAAGTTGTTGGGGTACAATGCGCGGCATGAACCCGCGCCGCCCCCTGCGCCGCTCAGCCCGTTCCCCCGCGCAGGTCCAATCCACCGTCCAGCCAGCCTTCACCGCCTACACCCCGCGCCCCTTCGCGCCGGCCCAGGATGTCTACTATGGATACGTGCGCCAGCCCGCGCGTGGGCGTTCTTTTATCCTCGGCTACATCCTGGCTCTCATCGGCGGCCCGCTCTGCCTGCTCACCGCCCTGCTGGCCGTCGTCTTCGTCTTGCCGCCCTCGCGCACCAACATCCTCGTCCTCGGCCTCGACCGCCGCCCGCAGGAGACGCACTTCATCGTCCGTACCGACACGATGATCCTGACCACCGTCAACCCGGACGCCCCCTATGTCGGGATGCTCTCCATCCCCCGCGACCTCTACGTCACCCTGCCCTGGGGTTACCTCGGCCGCGTCAATACCGCCCACGTCTTCGCGGAGAACGACGAGCCCGGCACCGGCCCGGCAGCGGCGATGGAAACGGTCCGTTCCAACTTTGGGGTGGACGTGCACCACTACGTGCGCATTGACCTGGCGGGGTTCGTCCGCATCGTGGACGCGATGGGCGGCGTGGATATTGATGTGCCCAAGCCCCTGATCGACTACGAGTATCCCACCTACGACTACGGCACCCGCGTGGTCGAGTTCCAGGCCGGCCCCCAGCACATGGACGGCGAGGCGGCCCTGGCCTACGCCCGCATCCGCCACGGCTCGTCGGACTTTCAGCGCGCCGAGCGCCAGCAGTTAGTCATCCAGGCGCTCTTCACCCAAATGCTCAAGCCCGCCGCGTGGCCGCGCCTCCCCGCCGTCCTTGCCGCCATCAACGAATCAATTGACACCGATGTGGACCCCCTGCTGGCCCTGCGCCTGGCCCCCACCCTCTTGCGCGTCGGCCCCGATGATCTTGACAGCCGCGTCATCCAGGGTGACATGGTCCAGCCCTTCACCACCGAGGGCGGCGGTGCAGTTCAACTCCCCGTCTGGGAAGCGATCAACCCCGTCCTGTTGGAGATGTTCGGCCAATAAGACTACGCCCTGTATTCTCTCACAATCCGCATACTCTGCCCCACCATCCGCTTCGCGTGCCGCTCCGCCTCCGCCTTGATCTTCTCTTCATCCAGCGTCAGCAGGTCCCCGTCACGATAGAGCAGCTTCCCGTCCACCATCACGTGCGTCACGTCGCTGGGCCTGGCCGCATGCACCAGGTTCGCCACCACATCGTGCCGCGGATACAAGTGCGGCCGGTCCAGGTCGAACAGCACCAGGTCCGCCGGGCGCCCCGCCGCCAGCACCCCCGACTCGCCGAACCCCATCGCCCGCGCCCCGTTGGCCGTCGCCATCCGCAGCGGCAGGTCGCCCGGCAGCGCTTCCGCGTCGCGCGCGTGGTGCTTTTGCAGCAGCGCCGTGAACCGCGCCACCGCCTTCATGTCCATGTCGTTGTTGGAGCCTGCCCCGTCCGTCCCCAGCGCCACGTTCACCCCCGCCTTCAATAGTTCGCCCAGGTTGTTCACCCCCATCGCCAGTTTCATGTAGGTGATAGGACAGTGAGCCACCGTCACCCCGCGCCGCGCCAGGATGCCGATATCGTCCGGGGTCAGATAGAGCGCATGCGCCGCCACGCACGGCCCGTCGAACACCCCGCACGCCTCCAGGTGCGCCGTCGGCGTCAGCCCGTGCGCCTTCAGCGAGTTCTGCACCTGCTCCGCCGACTCGGCCAGGTGGATGTGCAGCGGCAGCCCGTGCTCGCGCGCCAGCGCGCTGATCTCGCGCAGGAACTCCGGCGGGCACACATATGGCGAGTGCGGCCCCAGCATCGTGCGGATCCGTCCCCCTGCCCCGCCCTGCCAGCGGTCCACAAACCGCAGCGCGCCCGCCAGGTCCGCCCCCACTTCCTTGTCCGCCCCAATCCCAAACTGGCACCACGTCAGCGCCGCCTTCATACCCGCTTGCTCCACCACCTCCGCCACGCGGTCCATATAGAAGTAGTGGTCATTGAACGCCACCGTGCCGCCGCGGATCATCTCGCACGCTGCCAGCGCCGCGCCCCAATACACGTCATCCGACGTCAGCGCCGATTCCGCCACCCAAATGCGCTCGTTGAACCAGCGGTCCAGCGGCAGGTCCTCCGCCCATCCGCGCTCAAACGTCATCGGCGCGTGGCAGTGCGCGTTGAAGAAGCCCGGCATGGCCAGGTGGTTGTAGCCATCAATCACCTCGTCCGGTGCGAAGTCCGGCGGCGCCTCGCCCACGGCCGCGATCCGGCCTCCGTCAATGGCAATGGCCGCGGCGTGCAGCGCCGTGCCCGCCGGGTCCAGGGTCAGCACGTCCACATTGCGAATGAGCGTCTTCATGCCGTCATTGTAACCCCGCCTCCCAACAAACACCCCGGCGGGTTCTCCGCCGGGGTGTCGTGTCTCTCAAGTCTCCAGCTTACTGGTTGACCTGTTGACCAATTGCCCGCCTACCGGCCTCCCGTCACCTGCCGTAGCGTGTCGCACGCCGGGCACGTCCCGCCCGGCCGGATGATGGCATAGCCGCCCTGCGGGTCATCGCCGTAGAGCGTGAAGTCCACGTTGAAGACGATCATCAGCCGCACCCGCCCGCTGTTCTTCGACAGGTTGGCGGCCTCGCCCAGCCACTGCGCGTGCTCGGCCGCGCTGGTGTTGCCCGCCCAGCCAAACGCGCCCGGCAGCGGCCCATAGCCCTCCGGCGACAGGTACCCGATCTCCGTAAAGCACAGCTTGCGCGTGCCGCCGAAGGCGTTCCAGTAGGTGTTCACCATCCCGGAGTAGTAGCGCGTGTAGTAGTTGTCGCGCGGGTCGCCGGTGGACTGCGTGGGGCTGATGATTCCTTCGTTATAGTGCACCCCGATGCAGTCCGCGTACTGCGCCGCCCCGGCCGCCGCCAGCCCGGCGATGTAGCGGCTGTCGTTCCACACCCGGTCCAGGCCAAACGCGCCTTCCGCCCCGGTCGGCGCAGGCGCGCCCGTGATCACCAGGGTGTTGGGGTTCTTGGCCTTGATCTGCTGGTACGACCGCCGCAGCATATCGGTATACGACACCGGGCTGATCTGCCCCGTCGGCCACTCGCGGTCGATGTTCATCTCGTTCCAGACTTCAATCGCGTCCGCGCCCAGCCGCGCCAGCTCGCCCACGAAGACCGCATAGCTGTCGTAGTTCGCGCCGTTGGCGATGTCCGCCGGGTTGCCCAGCACGCTCAGCAGGATCTTGAAGCCGCGGTTGTGGGCGTCCACGATCAGGCTGTCATTCGCCGTCGCGCCTGGCGCCCAGTGCACCTGCCGCTTCACCCACCACATGCCCGCGAACTTCATCTGGTCTGGGTTAGTGAAGTTGCTCACCTGCCCGCCTAGCTCCCAGGCCGGCTGTCCGGCTGGGGTTGGCGCGGGCGTGCCCGTCGCGGGCGGCTGGGTAGGCGTGGGCGTCGCCCCGCCCGCTCCCGGGATCGTCAGCACCTGCCCCACGAAGATCAGGTTGGGATTCGTCAGCCCGTTGGCCGTCATGATCGCCTGCACCGTCACGCCGAATTGCGCCGCGATGCGCGTCAGCGTGTCCCCCGGCCGGACCGTGTAGCGTGTGCCAGTGGATGGCGGCTGGGGCGTGCCGGTGGCCGGCGGTTGCGTGGCCGGCGGCTGGGTGGGCGGCGGCGTGCCCCCGCTGGTTCCAGGGATCACCAGCCGCTGCCCCACGAAGATCAGGTTCGGGTTCGTCAGCCCATTGGCCGACATGATGGCCTGCACACTCACCCCAAAGCGCAGGGCGATCCGGGACAGGGTGTCACCCCGCTGCACCACGTACGTGCCGCCGGTGCTGGGCGGCTGTGTGGGCGCCGGCCCGCTCCCCGTGGGTATCGTCAGGCGTTGGCCCACAAAGATCAAGTTGGGATTCGCAATGGCATTCGCGTTGATGATGGCCTGCACCGTCACCCCAAACCGGGCGGCGATCTGGCCCAGCGTGTCCCCGCTTTGGACGACGTAAGTCGTGTCGGCGAAAGCGGGCGTCGCCGCCGGCAGCGCCAGCGCGACGATAACCAATACAATCAGCAGCTTCTTCATCGCGGTATCACAATCCTTTCTCGACGTTTCTTGAGCCCCATTCTAAACTGTGGTAATCTTCACCCCTCACACGCTGCCATCCCGGAGCCGCATATGGAATCGATCCCCCTGCTGGCGGAACGCGCCGCGATCCACGACAACATTCTCGGCACCATCGGCCAGACCCCCCTCGTGCGGCTCAACCGGATCGCGCGCGGCCTGCGCTGCCCCCTGCTGGCGAAGATCGAGTTTTTCAACCCCGGCGGCTCGGTCAAGGACCGCATTGCGCTTAACATCATCGAAGCCGCCGAGAGAGAAGGGCGGCTGAAGCCGGGTGGCACCGTGGTCGAGGCCACCTCGGGCAACACGGGCGTGGGTTTGGCCATCGTGTGCGCCATCAAGGGCTACAAATCCGTGTTCGTCATGCCCGACAAGATGAGCACAGAAAAGATACGTCTCCTGCGCGCATTTGGTTCCAAGGTTGTCATAACCCCCACCGCCGTCGGCCCCGACGATCCCCGCAGCTATTATAAAGTCGCTGACCGGATCGTTGAAGAAACCCCCAATTCCATCCTGGCCAACCAATACCACAACCCCGAAAACCCCCGCAGCCACTATCAAAGCACCGGCCCCGAAATCTGGGACCAGACCGCTGGCCAGGTCACCGACGTCATCATCGGCATGGGCACCGGCGGCACCATCACCGGCATCGGCCGCTATCTCAAGGAACGCAACCCCAAGATCCGCATCGTCGGTGTGGACCCGGTGGGCTCGCTGCTTTTCGAAACTCACAAGCTCGGCCGCGTCCCCGACGACCCTCACCCCAAAACCTACAAAACCGAGGGCATTGGCGAGGATTTCCTGCCCTCGGCCCTCGACCTGTCGGTGGTAGACGAAGTCGTCCAGGTCGGCGACAAGGAAACCTTTCTCATCACCCGGCGGCTGGTGCGCGAAGAAGGCATCTTCTGCGGCGGCTCGTCCGGCACGGCGGTGGCCGCCGCCCTCCGCTACTGCCGCAACCTCGGGCCGGACCGGCTGGTCGTCGTCATCCTGCCCGACTCGGGCTCGCGCTACCTGAGCAAGGTCTTCGACGACGACTGGATGCGCGAGAATGGCTTCCTCGAATCGGCCTGGGCGGGCGCCACCGCGGCCGACGTGCTGGCCATCAAGGACTGGCGCGACCTGATCACCGCCGCCCCCAGCGACCGCTGCACCGCCGTCATCCGCAAGCTGAAGGAACATGACATCTCGCAGATGCCCGTCGTCGGCTCGGATGGCGAATTTGTGGGCCTGGTCAACGAGGTGGACCTGCTCAACCATATGGTCCTGGGCCCTTCGCACGGCCCAGACGACAACATCCGCGACCTGGTGCGAACCGACGTTGCAACAATTGGGCCAGACGCTCCCCTGGAGGGCCTGATGTCCGTCTTCGTCAACCGCCAGGTGGCCGTCGTCATGGAGGCCGGCCGCGTCACCGGCATCCTCACCAAGATCGATATCCTGGACTACCTCGCCTCCCACACCCAATGAGCGCCTCGCAGGTCCACCCGAAGGAAAGCACCGAGACCCCCGACCTGCGGATCGTGCCCCTCGCCAGCCTGGTGGAGCACGAGTTCAACGACGTCCAGCGCACCGAGCCGCTTGCCAAACGGCTGGAGGCCGAGGGCCTGCTCAAGAACCCCCCCATCGTGGCCCCCCTGGAAGACGACGACGAGGAGCGCTTCGTCGTCCTCGACGGCGCCAATCGCACCACCGCCCTCCACCTGCTGGGCTACCCGCACGTGCTGGTCCAGGTGGTGCCCTACACCAACCCGCCGGTCACCCTCAGCACCTGGCACCACCTCATCTGCGGCATCGAGGTAGAAGCCTACTTGGAGTGCATCCATGACCTGCCGGGTGTAGATATCTTTGGCATCGACGCCCTGCATGCCCGCGCCGGCCTGGCCCGGCGCGAACTGCTGGCCTACACCATCGCCGCCGATGGGCGCGTGTTCGCCGCCCGCACCGACGCCCGCACCCTGCACGAGCAGAACGACCTGCTGAACGCGATGGTAGATACCTACAAGACGCGCGGCCGCCTTTACCGGGCCGCCACCGATAACGTCCACGAGGCCCGCCGCCTGTATGCCGACCTGACCGGCCTGGTCATCTTCCCCAACTACGAGGCCGCCGAAGTCATGGCCCTGGCCCGCGACGGCGAGCTCCTCCCCACCGGCCTCACCCGCCACCTGATCCAGGGCCGCGTGCTCCGCACCAACTATCCCCTCCGCGAGCTGCGCTCGCCCGACAGCCTGGAAGCCAAGAACGACCGCCTGAAAGCGTGGCTGCAGCGCAAGCTCGGCTCCAAGGAAATCCGCTTCTACGGCGAGTCCACCTATCTCTTTGACGAGTAAACCAGACCTGGAGGATTCATGGAACCAAAGCTTGCCGAACTCAAACAGCGCCTCCAGGAGGTGGACGACCTGAACTCGGCCGCCTCCGTGCTGCACTGGGACCAGACCACCTACATGCCCCCCGGCGGCGCCGAGGCCCGCGGCCGTCAGCTTGCCACCCTGGGCCGCCTGTCGCACGAGAAGTTCACCGCCGACGAGGTCGGCCGCCTGCTGGAAGACCTGCGCCCCTACGAAGCCAGCCTGCCCTACGACTCCGACGACGCCAGCCTCATCCGCGTCACCCGCCGTGCTTACGAGCGCGATGTCAAGGTGCCGGCCGCCTTTGTGGCCCTGCTCAACGAGCATGGCGCGGCCTCCTATCAGGCCTGGACCGTCGCCCGCCCGGCCAACGACTTCGCCGCCGTCCGGCCCAACCTGGAAAAGACCCTGGACCTGAGCCGCCAGTTGGCCGAGTTCTTCCCCGGCTACGATCATCTCGCCGACCCCCTCATCGATTTCGCCGACTACGGCATGAAGACCGCCAGCGTGCGCCAGCTCTTCGCCGACCTGCGCGCCCAGTTGGTGCCCATCGTGCAGGCCATCACCGCCCACCCACCCGCCGACGATAGCTGCCTCAAGCAACATTTCCCCGAGGACCAGCAGTTGGCCTTTGGCCGCCAGATCATCGAGGCCTACGGCTACGACTTCCAGCGCGGCCGGCAGGACAAGACCCACCATCCCTTTATGACCAAGTTCTCCCTCGGCGACGTGCGCATCACCACCCGCGTCAAGGAGAACGACCTGAGCGAGGCCCTGTTCAGCACCCTGCACGAGGCCGGCCACGCCATGTACGAGCAAGGCATCAGCCGCGACTACGAAGCCACGCCCCTGGCCGGCGGCACCTCGGCCGGCGTGCACGAGAGCCAGTCCCGCCTGTGGGAAAACATCATCGGCCGCAGCCGCCGCTTCTGGACTCACTACTATCCCAAGCTTCAGGCCGCCTTCCCCAGCCAGTTGGGCAAGGTGCCCCTGGACACGTTCTACCGCGCCGTCAACAAGGTCCAGCCCTCGCTCATCCGCACCGATGCCGACGAGGTCACCTACAACCTGCACGTCATGCTCCGCTTCGACTTCGAGCTGGAGATGCTGGAAGGCAAGCTGGCCGTGCGCGACCTGACCGAGGCCTGGCACCAGCGCTTCATGGACGACTTCGGCCTGCGCGCCCCCGACGACCGCGACGGCGCCTTGCAGGACGTCCACTGGTTCGCGGGCGTCATCGGCGGCTCGTTCCAGGGCTATACCCTGGGCAACATCCTCAGCGCCCAGTTCTACGCCGCCGCGCTCCAGGCCCGCCCCAGCATCCCGGACGAGATCGCCCAGGGCGAGTTTGGCGGCCTGCACGAGTGGTTCAAGACCAACATCTACGCTCCCGGCAGCAAGTACACCGCGCCTGAGCTAATCGAGCGCATCACCGGCGGCCCGTTGACCATTGAGCCCTACATCGCTTACCTTCGGCAGAAGTACGGCGAACTGTACCCCCTCTAGCCATGCGCGACTTGCTACTCGTCAACGGCCGCATCCGCACCCTCGACCCCGCCCGCCCGGTCGCCTCCGCCCTGGCCCTGCGCAGCGACCGCGTCTTGGCCTCCGGCAGCGACGACGAGATGCGGGCTCTGCTCCCCGGCCTGCCCGCCGGCCAGGTGGTGAACCTGGAGGGCCGCCACGTGCTGCCCGGCCTGATCGACGCCCACCTGCACTTCGACTGGTACGCCCGCGGCCTGCTCAACGTGGATGCCGAGACCGACACCCTGGCTGAGTGCCTGGAGCGCGTCACCCTCAAGGCCCGGAAGACGCCCCCCGGTCAATGGGTCACCGGCCTCGGCTGGAACCAGAACGCTTGGGGCGGCGCGTTTCCCGCCGCCGCCGACCTGGACCGCGCCGCGCCCGGTCACCCGGTGCTGCTCACCGCCAAGTCCGGCCACGCTGCCTGGGCCAACACCGCCGCCCTGCGGCTGGCCGGCATCACGGCCAGCACAGCCGACCCGGCCGGCGGCGAGGTCCAGCGCGACGGCCAGGGCCAGCCCACCGGCATCCTGTTCGAGACCGCCATCGACCTGGTAAGCCGCATCATTCCGGAAGTCACCGCCGAAGAGGTGGCCCAGGCCATGCTGCCCGCGATGGAGAATGCCTGGCGCGTGGGCCTCACCGGCATCCACGACTTCGACGGCCGGCGCAGCTTCCTCGCCTTCCAACTGCTCAAGGAGCGCGGCCAGCTTGGCTTGCGCGTCGTCAAGCAAATCCCCGTGCGCCACCTTGCCGAGGCCATCGGCCTGGGCGCCCGCTCCGGCTTTGGCGATGACTGGCTCCGGCTGGGCAATGTCAAGGTCTTCCTGGATGGCGCCCTGGGCCCGCGCACCGCCCTGATGATCGAGCCTTACGAGGGTGAGCCCGCCAACTTCGGCATCAGCGTCACCGACAAGGAAGAGTTGTACGACTTCGCCACTCAGGCGGCGCAGGCCGGCCTCGCCATGACCGTCCACGCCATCGGCGACAAGGCCAATCACGACCTGCTCGATGTCTACGCCACCATCCGCCAGGAGGAAGCCAGCCGCGGCCAGCTGCCCCTCCGCCACCGGTGCGAGCACGTCCAAATCCTGCACCCAGATGATTTTCAGCGGCTGGGTCGGCTCAACGTCGTCGCCTCCATGCAGCCCATCCACGCCACCAGCGACATGCGCATGGCCGACCGCTACTGGGGCCAGCGCAGCGCGGGCGCCTACGCCCTGCGCACCCAATTGGACGCGGGCGCGCCCCTGGCCTTTGGCAGCGACAGCCCGGTGGAGAACTTCAACCCGTTCTGGGGCCTGCACGCCGCCGTCACCCGCCGCCGGGCAGACGGCTCCCCCGACCCGGATGGCTGGTACCCGGAACAGCGGCTGGACGTGGAAACGGCCTTGCGCGGCTTCACCCTGGGGGCCGCCTACGCCGGCTACATGGAAGACCGGCAGGGCAGCCTGGGCCCCGGCCGGCTGGCTGACTTGGTGGTCGTGGACCGCGACATCTTCACCTGCGAGCCAATGGCGATCCGGGAGACCCAGGTGCTGGGCACCCTCATCGGCGCCGAATGGAAGTTTCGCGCCTTCTAGACCGATCTCCCAATGCAGCCCCCCGCCCTATCCGTAGATAGTCTCAGCCAGTTGGTGATGCGCCGGTGAACCTCGCCAGCCGGCCGGATGAGTACCTGATGCGCCAGATTGCGCGTCGGGACGGGGAGGCGCTCGCCGAGCTATACGACCGGCATGCGCCCCGGGTGTACGGCCTGTGCCTGCGCATCCTGGGCGAGACGCAGATGGCCGAGGACCTGCTGCAGGAGGTCTTCGTGCGGGTGTGGGAACGGGCGCGCCTGTTCGAGCGCGCCCGGGGGAGCGTGGGGGCCTGGCTTATGGGGATCACGCGCAACATCTGTATTGACCAGCTGCGGCGCTTGCAGGCGCGGCCGCAGGCGGTGGAACCCAATCCGGGCAGCGATGAGCGTCCATCCTTTGAAGAAACCTTGCCCGACCTGGCCCCGGACGTGCCAGCCTTGGCGGCCGCCAACGAGCGGGCCGCCCTCGTCCGCCGCGCCATGACCAACCTCAGCCGCGAGCAGCAGATGGTCATCGAGTTGTCCTATTTCCGCGGCTTCACCCGCCGCGAGATCGCTCGCAAACTGGATTGGCCGGAGGGCACGGTCCACACCCGCGCCCGGCTGGCTCTGCAGAACCTGCGCGCCCAGCTCAGCCAGCTTGGCCTGCGCCCGGAAGACCTGGAATGAACGAGCACGTTGACGATCTGTTGGCATTGCACGCGCTGGGCGGCCTCGAGCCGGACGAACTGGCGCGGGTGGACGCGCACCTGGCTGCTTGCGCCGCCTGCCGCGCTTTGGCCCAGCATGAGGAGCGCACGGTCCTGGCCGTGGCCGCTGCCACCCCGCCCCATCTGCCGGATCCCAGGCTCAAGGCCAGCCTTCTGGCCCGCGTTGGCTCGGCCCCTTCGGACCCTGCGCGCCCCGGCAGCCAACCCGCCAACTGGCTGGCCCTGCCGCGCTGGGTGCTGGCCGGCCTCAGCCTGGCGCTGGCGGTGCTGGCCGGCTGGAATGTCTACCTGACGCGCGAGATCAGCACCCTCCAGCGTCAGGTGCGCGGCAGCACCGGCGCCGTGGCTCTCATCTCTTCCCCCGAGACCGATTCATTTGCCCTGGGCGGCCGCGGCCCCATGCCGTCCGCCAGCGGGCAGGCCTACGTGGACCACGACTCGCAGGATGTGGTGCTGGTAGTGCGCCACCTGGAGCCCCTCGCGGCCGACAAGACCTACCAGGCCTGGGTGGTGACGGATGACGGGCCGATGAGCGCCGGGTTTATGGACGTGACGGCCAGCGGCTGGGGGATGAAGTGGCTGGACGTGCCCTTCGTGACCGGCGGTTGGGTGTGCGTCAGCGTGGAGCCCACCGGCGGCAGCGCCGAGCCGTCCGAGGTGGTGTTGTGGGGCGGGGAATAGTTTACCCTTGCCGGCTGTAGAGACGCGGCGCCGCCGCGTCTCAGATCTGCGCGTTACAGCGACAGCCCCGCGCGCTGGAACTTCGCCTCCAAGTCGCGCCGGACTTCAGTGAAGGACTGTTCGAGATAGGGAAACGCCAGCCAGGCGTTGGCCAATCCAAACAGCGTGCCGGTCAGGGTGCGCAGCAGCGGCGAGCTTTCCCGGTACGGCAGCCACGCAAACGGCGAGAATCCCCCAAACGACAGCGCACTGTACGGGTACTGGCTGAACAATTGCGAGAACCCATCCAGGGCGATGGGCGCAATCCCGATCAGCCCGTAGGCCAGCCAGTTGAGCGGCTTCACCCGGTTGCGCACGCCCGGCAGCGCATACACCAGCCCAAACACGCCAATCGCCGCATAGATGGCCACGTCGCGCTCGCAGTAAGCCACCTTCCAGCCCATGCGCTCGTTCCCCACAAAGTTGCGGGCCACCAGCAAGCTCTCCGGCAGGTCTGGGTCAATACCGGAATAGGCTTCGAAGATATCCCGCGGGTAAGCCGCCCGCTCCCCAAACAGGTACCACGACCGATAGCCCAACTGATGGCACAGCCCGCTGTACATCCCGTAGATGGCGCGCGCCGGCCCCGTGGCCCCGGTCTGCATGAAGACCGGCGCCAGGAACGGCAATCCCACATAAATGAACACCAGCAGGGTGAGATACAGCAGCCAGTGGCGGCTGATGCCGAGGATGGCTCGGTCGACGGCGATAACGAAGTCGCGGGTGCGTCCCGTGGCGCGCACCTTGCCGGGCGTAGGTGAAGGCGGAAGGTCGGCCATGCGGGGCTATTCTCCTAATCCAAGCTGATCGAGATACCCGGCCAATTGGCCTGGGTTCATGTAGCCGACGTGCTGGCGGTCAATCATCCCATCCCGGTTGACAAAGTAACTGGTGGGGTAGCCGCGGACCCGGTACAAATCGAATACCCGCGCGCCGGGATCGAGCAGCGCGGTGAACGTCAGGTCCAGTTCATCCACAAAGGCGGCCACCGCGTCGGCCGGCTCATCCAAATCCACCGCCAGCACCGTAAAGCCCTGTGCCTTGCGCGCCTGATACTCCGCCTCAATCGCCGGCATCTCCAGCCGGCACGGCCCGCACCACGTCGCCCAGAAGTTGATCAGCACCACCTGGCCTTGCAGGTCCGCCAGCCGCACCTCGGTGCCGTCCAGCGTGCTCAGGGCAAAATCCGGCGCGGGCGCGCCCACCACCGGCGCCGGCGCGGGCGTGCTGGTTGGGCCTGCGCCCACGCCGCCCAGCCCCACGGCCCAATCCGGCACCCCCACAAACACCACCAGGCCGGCCAGCAGTCCGAACAGCAAGCCCAGGCCCATGATGATGAGCGCCGGCCTGGAAGAGTTGGGCGGCGATAGCGGCGGTTGTGACGGGACGCTTGGTTCGGGGGTCATCTGGCGCGGCGGGCCAACGCCCAAGTCCAGCCCCACTGAGCGGGATGCCAGGCGCTCATGGCGCCGCGCCGGAAGCAGGTTGCCCGGTGATCCAGGCCCAGAAGTTGACGACCCACAAGTCAATGTCGGCCTGGAACTCGGCGAAGGAGGCGATGGACGCAAACCGCGTCATCGTGTTGGTAAACAGCATGAACCCAATGATGACCAGCAGCACTCCGGTCACGATGGAGACGTAGCGCATTTGCCGGCTGTACCGCCGCAGCAGCGCGCTGACGTTGCCCAGCCCCGCCGCCGCCAGCAAAAACGGCACGCCCAGCCCCAGCGAGTAGGCCGTGAGCAGGATCGCGCCGCGGTTGACGCCGTCGCTGCTGAGCGCCATCGTCAGCACCGCGCCCAGCACCGGGCCCACGCACGGCGCCCAGCCCGCCGAGAAGAACACGCCCATCAAGGCAGAGGACAGGTAGCCCAGCCGCGCGTCGGGCAGTTGGTGGCGGCGCGTGTCGTATTCCAGAAAGGGGATGTGGATGATCCCGATGGTGTGCAGCCCGAAGATGATGACCACCACGCCCCCAATGCGCGTGAGGATGCCCTGCAGGTCATACACCAGCGCGCCGATGGCGCTGGCCGTGACCCCCAGCGCCACAAAGACCACGCTAAAGCCCGCCACAAAAGCGATCCCGTGCGTGAAGGTGGCCCAGCGGTTCTCCACTGTCTGCCCCGTGGTCACCACGGCCCGGCTGCCCAGATAGCTGACATAGGCGGGCACCAGCGACAGGACGCACGGCGAGACGAACGACGCCAATCCGGCCAAAAAGGCCAGGCCTAGTGGGATACTATTGGGGTCCATAGAACTCAGGCGCGGATGTCAACGGTCGTGCCATAGTCGGGCCAGCGCATTTGCGCCTCGCCTGCCTCGTAGGGCACGCTCGGCGCCGCCCAGCGAAACAGCCACTTGGCATCCTCCGGCCGGCAGTTGAGACACCCGTGCGACTTGGGAATGCCAAAATCGTTATGCCAGAAGGTCGAATGCACCGCCGCCCCATTGGCGTTGAATGTCATCACCCAGCCGATGCCCGGAATATCATAGCCGGCCCCGGTGGTGCCGCCCTGCATGTGCCGCGCAAAGCGCTTATTCCACGGATACTGCATCCCCGTGGGCGTGCCATTCAGCACCGTCACCCCATCCTCGGCCAGGTAGTTCGCCCCCGACGAAATCCGCGCGCGGAACACCTCCCGCGTGCCATCCAGTGCTGTGAGGGCCTGGTCTTCGAGCGACACCACCATGTGCTTTTCCGCCGGGTCCACCTCTGGCGAGATCGGCGCGACCTCCTCCGGCGTGATAATCCGAAAAATACTGGCTGGCGCATGGAAGTTCAGGCCGGTTTCTGTGGTGGCCCGGTACCAGGGCTGTCCGTCGGGGCCGGCGAGGACTTCGGCAATGCCATACACCATGCTGTAATACAGGGTCTGTTGGAAGTCCGTGCTCTCCACCAGTCCCGCATTGCCCCGCACCCACGGCTTGAACCAGGGCGTCACCACCTCGCCCCACACTGTGCCATTGACGGCCTGGAGCGGCGTTTGCGGCAGGTGCAGCACGGGCTGCAGGTGGGGTGCGTACACGTACCCCTCCTCCAGCTCGAACCAGACGTGCGTGTGGTAGGCCATGCCCAGGCCCACCACCTCGCGCACCGTGCGCACCACATCGTCGGGATAGACGTAGCCCAACTGGCGGCCTTCGGGATGCGGGCGGGTGAGGATGGGCGCCCCCCACCCCAGCGCACCCCGGCCCAACTTCTCGCCCGCTGGCCATTCGCCAGGCGGCAGAATCTGCTGCTGGACGCGGGCGTCAATCAGCCGGCTGGCGAACCGGCGGCGCGAATCATGCGGCGGAATGAGGGCGCCCAGGGCGGCCAGGCCTGCCAGCTTTAGCGCGGTACGACGTGATCGCATGGGGACACTATATCGTGGACACATTAGAATACACTTACAGACCAAACCCTGCCAAACTATGTTACCAATGGCGGCGCGAACTGGCAAGGGCTGGCGCGTTGACGGCCCTGTGCCCACCGGGTAGACTCCCAGACCATGACCGACCGGCCCCGTTTGCTGCTGGTGGACGACGAAGTCGCGATCACGGACAACCTGGCGCCGTTCCTGGAGCGCGCCGGGTTTGATGTGCGCGTGGCCCGCGACGGCCATGCAGCCCTGGCCCTCGCGCCGGAGTTCGGCCCCGCCCTCATCATCCTGGACGTCCTGATGCCCCGCCTGGACGGGCGCGAGGCCCTGCGCCGACTGCGGCGGGCCGGCGTCACCACGCCCATCATCCTGCTCACCCAGGTGGGCGAAGCCACCGAGCGCGCCATGGCCCTGGAAGAAGGGGCCGACGACTACCTCAACAAGCCCTTCGACCCCCACGAACTGGTAGCCCGTGTGCGCGCCGTGCTGCGGCGCGTGCGGCCCGGCCAGCCCTCGCTCTCCACGGCCGCCCGCCTCGTGTGCGGCGAGTTGACCCTGGACCGTGTGGCGCGGCGCGCCTGGCGGCAGGGCCGCGAGGTGCCCCTCACGCCCAAGGCCCTGGCCCTGCTCGAATACCTCATGGCCCGGCCGGATGAGCTGATCACCCGCGAACGCGTCCTGGATGCGGTGTGGGGCTGGGAGTATCCCACCGGCACCCGCACCGTGGACACCCGCATGTCAGAACTTCGCCGCGCCTTGGGCGATGACCCCGCTCAACCGCGCTTCATTGAAACCATGCCGGGTCAGGGCTACCGGTTCATCGGCCGCGTGGAGGCGGCGACATGAGGCGCTGGTGGGCGTGGCTGGCCGCGCTGCTCCCCGCCGCAGCGGGCGCCGGCCTCGCGGCCGCTATCGTGCTCAACCAGGCGCCCGCCCCGCCCTCCAATGTTCACTTCATCATGGACAGCGCCACCCTGACGCTGCTCACCGGCTTCGCCCTGTCCGGCCTGATTTTGGCCGGGTTGGCGCTGGCGGCTTGGTCCGCGCGCCGCCGTGCCCGCGCGGTCGCCCAGGTCACCCACGCCGCCGCTGCCGATCATCGCCGCTTTCTCCAGCGCCTGGACCATGAACTGAAGAATCCCCTGACCGCCATTCAAGCCGGTCTGGCGCTCATGCAGCCCAACAGCGGCACCCCGGCGGACAGCCAGGGCGCCGATGCCGCCCGCGCCAGCGTCCTCGCCCAGGTGGGCCGCATCAGCCGGCTGACGGCCGACTTGCGCAAGCTGGCCGATTTGGAACAACGCCCCCTGGAACAGTCCCCGGTGGATATCGCCGAACTGCTGGCCGAGGTGATAGATGTGAGCACCGATCAAGCCGCTGCCGGCGGGCGGCGGCTGGCCCTCACCCTGCCCCAGGCGCCCTGGCCGCTGCCTGCCATTGCTGCTGACCGCGACCTGCTGCTCCTGGCCCTTCACAACCTGGTTGACAATGCTGTCAAGTTCACCCGCCCCGGCGACACGCTGGAAGTCCGCGCCCTGGAGGACGGCAGCAGCGTGGTGGTGGAAGTGGCCGATACTGGCCCCGGCATTCCCGCCGAAGCACTGCCGCACATTTGGGATGAGCTGTATCGCGCGCAGGGTGCGCGCGGTGTGCCGGGCAGCGGCCTGGGGTTGCCCCTCGCCAAGGCCATCATCTTGCGCCACGGCGGCAGCGTGACGGTCCGCAGCCGCGAGGGGCATGGCACCGTCTTTACCGTGCGGCTGCCCATCAGCCGCGGCGCGTGATGCAACTGATCCGTTGCATCATGTGACCAAACCGGCACCTCCCGCCGTCTCAGACGTGACAGGTATTGGCTACACTGATGACCAGGAAGGAGGCGTCCATGAAAAGACTCGCCTGGTTAATCATTGTGGCCCTGCTGGTGCTGTGCGCGGCGCGCTCCGCCCTCGCCGACACCCTTTACGTGGTGCAGCCCGGAGACACGCTCTACCGCATCGCCGCCCGCTTTGGCGTGACCGTTTCGGCCATCGTCTCCGCGAATGCGCTCCCCAATCCCAACCTGATCTATGCCGGGCAACTGCTCACCATCCCCGGCCCAGGCAGCGAGCCGCCCGCCACACCAGGCTTGCAGCGCTACGTCGTCCAGCCGGGCGACACCCTCTGGCGCATCGCGCAGCGCTTCGGCACCACGGTGCCCGCGCTGATGTCGGCCAATGGGCTGACCACCAGCCGCATCTACGCCGGGCAGGTGCTGTTGGTGCCGGCCCCCGCCCCTCCCGGGACGCCGGCGCCCACGCGCACTCCGCCGCCCGCCGCCACCCAGCCCCCAACGCCCATCCCGACGCCCTGCGGGCTCAGTTGGTTCTTTGCCAACGCGCCCGCTGGAACCTGCCCCGCAGCGCCACCCCTGGTGACCCTGGCCGCCGCGGAGCGCTTCGAGCGCGGCCTGATGATTTGGCTGAGCCAGACCAACACCTTTCTGGTCTTTCTCAATCGCCCGCATCCCGATCAGG
Organism: uncultured Anaerolineales bacterium; assembly: GCA_964497615.1. Lineage (GTDB taxonomy): Bacteria > Chloroflexota > Anaerolineae > Anaerolineales > UBA6663 > CAZCEC01. The sequence continues at coordinate 20,547 of CAZCEC010000015.1, forward strand.
CGGCCCGGCTGGTGAAGGTCGTAGGCCCGCTGACCATCACGCCCGGTGGATCGGTTGACAACCGCGTGGGCGGCGCGCCCACCGGCCTCACCGAGCCGGTCAGCGGCTTCGGCCTGCTCTGGCGTGGCGAGGCGACTCAATACCCGCCCGGCTTGCGCGCCGAACTCGGCTGGGCGGTCGAAGCCGAGTATGCCTACGAGGCCACCCTGCAATGCGCCGCCTATCCCGGCACCAGCTACCCCAGCCCCAACTGCTACCTGCGCGGCCCGCGCGGCGAGATCTACTACTATTACTACCTGCGCTACTTTGGGGACTTCTGGGAGAACCTTTAGTGCGTTTCGCTTGTGGGCTGGGGATGGTTCTGGCGGCGCTGGCGCTGGCGGGCTGCGGCACGTTCGAAGTGCGCCTGGAGACGCAAGCCGTCCAGGTTGTGGAGGGACAGGCCGGCGCTACCCGGCCTGTCGCCTCGCCCTCTCCGACGCGAACAGCGCCCGCCACGATCCCAACCAGCACGCCGGCCCAGGCCGTGCCTGAGGCCAGCGCCAGTGCCACCGTTACGGAAGAGCCGCCCCCCACCTTCACGACCACGCCCACCCATAGCGCCACGGCCACTCGACCCGCCCCAACGGCCACCCCAAGACCGCCAACGGCCACGCCAACGGGCACCCCAACGCCGTCGAGCACACCGTGCCCCTTTGGGTGGTTCTTCGCGCCTGCGCCGGCCGACTGCCCAGCAGGGACGGCCGAAGACTGGACCGGAGCCGCCCAGCGCTTTGAGCGCGGCTTCATGCTGTGGATCGCGGTGCCCGACCGATTCTACGTTTTCTTCTACGAGGGCAGCCAATTCCTGGTCATGCCGTCGCCCTATGAATTTGCGGAAGGCCAGCCGGTGGAGGGGACGCCGCCGCCCGGGATGCAGCTCCCGGAGAGCGGCTTTGGACGCGTGTGGCGCGGCGAGATCAGGGTGCAAACGGCCAACACTGACAATCTGCCCGAACGCCTGGGCTGGGCGGTGGAGGCTGAGCGCCAGTACGAGACGCAGTTTCAGTGCCGAGTCGCGCCAACCCTGGCCGACGAACGCTGCTACCTGCGCGGGCCAGACGGACGGCTGCTCAGATTGACGCCGGACGGAGTCTGGGCGGTAGAAACCAACTGAGGCTACGCCAGGAGCAGGCTACCAGTTCGGGATGGCGTAGTCCGGCCCTTTACGGGCCGGTCCTACGGCTGTCCCAACCGGGTCATCTGCTACGGCCCTAGTCGGGCTGGCTGGCGGGGGCGCGCTTCGACGGCGCCGGACGAGGCGGGGCGGGCCGGCGGCCCGTTAGCCGCATCCACAGGCTCCGCAGCCGCAGTTTGACCGCCGGCACCCGGAACAGCAGCAGCAAGGCCACCAACGCGCCAAAGGCCAGTGGCTGCCGGATGTCCGACTTGACCAGCCAGACGTAGTGAATGACCGCCAGCGGGGCGGCGAGATACACCAGCTTGTGCAGAACCTTCCAGCGCTTGCCCAGCCGCTTCTGCCACCCCTTGGTGGAAGTCAGGAACAAAGGCAGCAGCAGCAGGAAGGCCGCGAAACCGACCAGCGCATAGCGCTTCTCGAAGATGGCTTCCTTGATCAGGTTCCAGTTCAGCACGTAGTCCAGCACCGTGAATGTCAACAGGTGCATGACCACATACAGGAAGGCGTACACGCCCAGGGGGCGGCGCAGCTTGAGCGCGGCCCGGAAGCCAAACAGGCTGTTGAGCGGCGTGCAGGCCAGCGAGAGCACCAGCAGCACCAGCGCCGGCTTGCCCGTGCGAAAGGTGATGTCCTGGATGGGGTTGAACGACAGGTTGTCCGTGGCGTAGTCGAACACCAGCCAGACGAACGGCGCCCAGGCCCCCACGTGCGTGAGGACCTGGAGCCAGGTGAACTCGTGCTTGCCCCAGCGGATCACGGCCATCAGTAGTTCTGCGCCAGGTCCATCCCCGCATACAGGCCCGCCACCTCGTCGGCGTAGCCATTGAACATTAGCGTTGGGCGCCGGCCGCCTTCACCGATGCGGCGCTCGCTCGACTGCGACCAGCGCGGGTGATTCACTTCCGGGTTGACGTTGGCATAGAAACCGTACTCGTGCGCGGCGGCGTTCATCCACAGCGACGTGGGCTGATAATCCACCAGGTCAATCTTGACGATGGCCTTGATGCTCTTGAAGCCATACTTCCACGGCACTACCAGCCGCAGCGGCGCGCCATCCTGCGGCGGCAGCGGCTCATTGTACAGCCCCGTCGCCATCAGGGTCAGGTCGTGGCTGGCCTCGTCCAGGCGCAGCCCTTCCACGTAAGGCCACTCATACCAGCGGCTGTTCTGGCCGGGCATCAATTCCGGGGCATAGATGGACTCAAAGCGCACGTGCGTTGCGCCCGGCAGCGGCTCCACCTCGGCCAGCAAGTCCGCCAGCCGGAAGCCCTGCCAAGGGATGACCATGGACCAGGCTTCCACGCACCGCAGCCGGTAGACCCGGTCCACTTCCGGGAAGCCCGCCAACAACTCCTCCATCGAGTAGGTCTTGGGGTTCGCCACTAGCCCGCCTACCGCCACCGACCAGGGCGAGGTCGGGAAATTGACCGCCATGCGCGCCACGGCCTCCTTGTCGGTGGAGAACTCGTAGTAGTTGTTGTAGTTGGTGATGGCCTCATACTCGGTGAGCGGATCGCCCAACTCATCCGTTGCCGGCAGCGCCGGCTCGGCCGTTGCGCCGGGGGCCAGGGTGGCGGCCGGGTCGGGCGCGGTGGTGGCGGCGGGCGCGCGAGTGGACTCGGGCGTGGCCTGCGGGCTGCATGCGCCCAGCAGGGCCGCGCCCCCCACCAGGCCCAGGCCCTTCAAGAACTTGCGGCGGTTCAGATAAACGTGCTTGGGGGTGATCTCCGCTGGATCAATTGGAATCATGGGCGCTCCTATCTACCATTGCTTGGCGACAAAGGCAATGTACCAACCAGATATTAGCGAGATATTACAGGGTGGAAGCCAGTTTGCGTCCCCGGACGGGCGCCAAACTGGCGGGAGGCGGCCTAACGCTCCGGGACAAACACCCTCAGCAGCAGCCCCGCCCCCAGCGAGATGAACAGCACTGGCAGGAACAAGTCGGCGTTCAGCCGGCCCAGGTTGTCCAGCAGCCAGTAGCCGCCCAGACCCACCAGCAGCGTGCCGCCCACCAGCCCGCCATGCCGCCGCCGCCGAAAGGCTTGCACCAGCAGCCACAGCCCCGCGCCAACGATCAGCACCGGCCACCAGTCAACCACATTGCCGGGTATGACATTGAAATTGTCCAGCAGGAAGAGCGCGCCCAGCCCGATCAGGATGAAACCGCCGATCAGTGCGCTGCGTCGTGTCTCGTTCATGAGGCCTCCGTGCGCTTGTCCAGGCGTTTGTCCATCACCCAGCAGGGTTCCTCCACCACCTGGCGCGTGCCGTTCACATCCACAAAGTACCACACCCCCGGGTCTTCGGCGAATGCCTTGTACCCCAGCCGCTCGTACAGCCGCCGCGCGCCCGGATTATTCTTGCCGGCGGCGATGACGGCGGACGTGAACCCGCGGGCGCGCAGCGCGGCTTCGGCGGCTTGGATGAGGCGCGTGCCCAACCCTTGCCCCTGCCACTCGGGCCGCACCCGCAGCGAGTACAGGTAGGCGCGGCTATAGCCGTCAGCATAGCGGGCCTCGCTGCTGGTGAGCTGAACAAATATCTGCCCCACCAGCGCGTGCTCCGTGGCCGCTACCAGCATCAGGCGCTGCCCGCGCACCACATCGTCATACGTCTGGCTGTAGATGCGGCGGTATTTGGTATAGGCGCCCTCCCATTCCAGCGCCTCCAGCTCCTCCGCCCGCATATGCCGGACGGTGACCTGCTGGATTTGGGCGGCTTCTGCCATGCCTCAGCGCCCCTCCGCCAGGCGCTGCACCAGCGCCACCTCATCCGCCCGCTGCGCCGCCGCGCCATCCAGGCGGGCCGCCCGCAATTGCCACAACAGGCGCTTGAAGTCGGGGCCGGGCGGCAGACCCAGCGCCTGCAAGTCGTCACCCGTCAATTCGGACCGCACAAACCGCCACTCGGCCAGATACCGGTCGAGAATGGGACGCACGCCTTCGTTCAGCACGTAGGCCGCCGCCACGCCCGCCTCCGGCAGCCGGTCCAGTTGGGCCACGATCTCGCTGGGCCGCGGGTCCGCCGGCCAGCCGCTGACCTTCAATGCCAGGGCAGCCGTCACCGCCGCATACAGCGGGCGCGACACCGCCAGGCGCACCAGTGCACGCCCGCACTGATCGGGCGGGGCCGACGCCAGGAGCAGCGCCAGATATGCGGCCTGCGTCGCGGGCGAAGGGTCCAGCCGCCAGCGCGCCGCCGGCAGGCCAACCAGCGCCATGGCCCGGCGCATCTCGGCCGGCGTCCAGCGCAGCGACGGATGCGACGCTCGCAGCACGCCCAGCGCCTCCAGCCGCGCCAGGCTATCGGCGGCCTGCGGCTCCCGAAAGATCAGCTCAAGCTCGTGCCGCAGCCGCTCACCCGACAGCGCCTCCACGGCCAGCAGCGCGCTGGGGATCAACTCCAGCGTGTCGCCGGCAATGTCGAACCTCAGCCGGTGGGCATAGCGCACCGCGCGGAACAGCCGCGTCGGATCATCCACAAAGCTGCGCGGGTGCAGCACCCGCACCAGCCGCGACCTCAGATCGGTCGTGCCATGAAACGGGTCCAGTACCTCGCCAAACGCCTCGCCATCCAGCCGCACGGCCATGGCGTTGATGGAGAAGTCGCGCCGGCCCAGGTCGTCCCGGATGGAGGCGGCCAGCGCCACCGTGGGCAGCGCGCCCGGCTCGGCATACATTTCGGTGCGCGTGGTCGCGCAGTCCACCGGTGTACCCAAGGGGTCATACCACGTGGCCGTGCCAAAGGCGGCATGAACAGTCACTTCGCCGCCATACGCGCTGGACAGGGCGCGCGCCAGCCTGGGGCCAGCCGCCGAGGCGCTGGCCGCGCCGGCCGGCTCAACCGCCAGGTCAAAGTCGCCGGGCACCTGGCCCAGCAGCAGGTCACGGACAAAGCCGCCAGCCAGGTAGGTTGGCAGCCCCAGGCGCGCGGCCGCGTCGCGAATCTGATGGAGGCGCTGAAGCCTGGGCGCTGGCAATTGGGCCTCCAGCGCGGCAAGAATCGAAATCGGCAGCATCACCTTGGCGCTTAGGGCATGCAATCGCAGACGAATTCCAGATAGTACTCGACGCCGGAGGCAGGTCCATCCACGGGCGCCAACTCAAAGTTGATGCGGTTAAACGCGTCCAATTGAACCCTCACGCTGCCCGTCGCCGGACTGCCCGGCACGGCTTCCACCGTTTGTTCGTTGCCGCGCGAGTCGGTGAACGTTACCCGCACCGTGCCTTCCGCCACTCGCACCAGAAAATCCACCGTCGTGAAGGGCGCCACTTCGACGGTTTGCACCGCGATGTGCTGCGTCTCGGCCTCTTCCAGCGTCTCGATGGTGCGCTCGCACTCGCCCGACACCTGGGTGATGAGGGCCACCGAGCCGGTGCAAGTGGCCTGGCCGCCCAACACCGAGCCAGCGCAGCCCGCCAGCAATGCAGCCGCCAACACGGCAACGATCAGCCTGAGGATGGGTCGCATGTTCGCCCTCGCATGGGTATCGTCTCGGCCAACCGACGGGTTCGGCCCGATTATACCGCCCGATTTGCGCTTTGGCCGATGGGTCTTATACTCCGGTCCATGCGTACGCGCTACTATGCCGCAGCCGGTGGACTGGTGGTGCGCGGCGGCCAGCTCCTCCTGCTGCACAAACACCTCAAAGACGAATACGTGCTGCCCAAGGGGCACATCGAGGCCGGCGAAACAGCCGAGGCCGCGGCCCTGCGCGAGACCCGCGAGGAGAGCGGCTTCACCAATCTTGAAGTGCTGGCGGACCTGGGCACCTTGCGGGGCGAATTCGATCTCGACGGCGTGCACTATCAGCGCGACGAGACCTACTTCCTGTTGCGGCTGGTGGACGATCAGCGCGGCCCCGTCGGGCTATACGACGATGCCGCTCACGATCAGGTCACGTTCAACCAGCTTTGGGTGCCGGTGGCCGAAGCAGCGGAGCGGCTGAGCTTTGAGCCGGCCCGGACTTTTGCGCGCCGGGCGGCCGCCTGGCTCGAACAGCACGCGCGCCAGGAACTGCGCTGAGCGGCCATGCGGATCATTGCCATCGCGAACCAAAAGGGCGGCGTGGGCAAGACCACCACCGTCGCCAACCTGGGGGCGGCCCTGGTGGAGCGCGGCCGGTCGGTCCTGCTCATCGACCTGGACCCGCAGGCCTCATTGTCCCTCGCCCTGCTGCCGGAACTGCCCGACGGCGCCAGCCGCCCCACCGTGTATGACGTGCTCCTCAGGGCCGCCGCCGGCACCGCCGACCCGTTTGCGGGCGCGATCCAGCCCAGCCGCTCGGGGCCAGCCATCACGCCTGCCTCCATTGAGCTTTCGGCGGCCGAGATTGACCTGACCCGTGAGCCGTTGGGGGTGTTCACCCTGCGCGAGGCGCTGGCCGCGCTGCCGCCTGGGCTGGATTACGTGCTGATTGACTGTCCGCCCTCGCTCGGCATCCTCACCACCAATGCCCTGGCGGCGGCCGATGGCGTGATCGTCCCCCTGCAAGCCGACTATCTGGCCCTGCGCGGCGTGGACCTGCTGCTGAGCACCATCGGCAAGGTTCAGCGCCGCGCCAATCCGCGCCTGGCGGTGCTGGGCGTGCTGATTACGCTGGCCGATCTGCGCACCCTGCACGCCCGCGAGGTCATCGCCGCGGCGCAGGCCACCTTTGGCGAGCGGGTGCCCGTGCTCACGGAGGTGGTGCCCTACAGCGTGCGGGTGAAGGAAGCGCCCCTCGCCAACGCCAGCGTATTGGAGTACGCGCCCGCCTCGCCCGCCGCGGCGGCCTACCGCCAATTGGCCCAGGTGATCGACCCATGAAGCGTGCCTCGCTCAGCGTCAAGCCTGCCCCGCCCAAAGCCGCCCCCGCCGACCTCACCGACCGCCTGCTTGACCGTGAGGCGGAACGGGCGGCCCAGCCGGCCTCACCCGCGCCCCAACCCAAACGGCGGCGTGCCCCGCAGGCCCGCCCAGCCGCCCCTGCCGGAACAAATGAACCACAAGCCCAGCCGCCAGTATTAGAAGCGTCCGCGCCCGACGATGGCGCCAGCCTGCACGCAGCGCTCAGCCAGGCGGCTGGCGCGGCCGACGCGCTCGAAGCCGCGGCCCGGCAGGCGCCCGCCCGCTACGAGGTCGCCCTGCGCTATCGGCTCGACGCCTTGGCCCACCATCTGCGGCAGGTGGCGGACTTCGTCGGCAGCCTGGCGCGTCGTTGACGCCGGCCTGCCTTTCCCGCCAAAGGAGACACCCATGGGTAAGACTCAGACGATCAAACTCAAGCGGACCATCCAGGCCGCGCCGGCCACCCTGTTCCGCGCCATCACCAATGCCACCGCCCTGCGCGAGTGGATGTGCGATACCGCCATCTTCGAGCCGCAAAAGGGCGGGCGCGTGTACTTCGGCTGGAACGACGGTTACTACGCCGCCGGCACGGTGACCAAGGTCACCCCCGGCCGCAAGGTAGCCTACACCTGGCATGGCGCCGGCGAGCCTGCGCCCACCCTGGTGACCGTCAGCGTGGCCGACAAGAAGAGCGGCGCCACCGTCACCATCGAGCATGAGGACGTCGGCACGGGCAAAAAGTGGGGCACCACCCTGGCCGCCATGACCCGCGGCTGGGAGGTGGCGCTGGAAAATCTCCAATCGGTTCACGAAACCGGCGAGGACTTGCGCCTCACCCTGCGGCCCATGCTGGGCGTCATGGGACCCTCCGTGTTGGCCCCAGAAGACAAAGCCCGCCTGAACGTGCCGGTGGACCGGGGCGTGCACATCAGCGGCACCGTGGACGGCATGGGCGCCCAGGCGGCCGGCCTCCAGAAGGACGATGTGCTGGTGGAGATGGACAAACGCAAGGTGTGGAACTTCCCCACCCTCACTGCGGCGCTATCCGACCGCCGCGCGGGCGACCGGGTAGAGGTGAAATTCTACCGGGGCAGCGAACTCCTCACCGCCGACATGGAACTGTCGCGCCGCCCCCTGCCCGAAATCCCCACCACCGCCGCCGAGTTGGCCGAACGGGTGCGACAAACGTATGCCGCTGCCGATGCCGAGTTGGAGGTCGCCGTCAAGGACATCACCGAAGCGGAGGCCGAGTTCCGCCCCGCCCCGCACGAATGGAACGCCAAGGAAGTTCTGGCCCACCTCATCATCGGCGAGCGCGACACCCACGCCTACATCGCCGAGCTGACGGATGGCGAAGAGCGTGTCTATCCCACCTACATCGGCAATAACAACCTGCGGACGAAAGCCACGGCCAGCGCCTACCCCAGCCTGGCGGCGCTGCTGGAAGAGCTCAAGCGCAACGAGGCCGAGACCGTGGCCATGCTGGCTGGGCTGCCGCCCGAGTTCGTGGCCGCCAAGCGCACCTATTGGCGGCTGGCCTTTGGGCAGTTGCAGGGCGGCAACCACACCCAGGACCACCTGCAGCAGATTCAGGCGGCGGTCGCGGCCGCGAGGCAGCAGTAGATGGCGCCCAAGTCGCAGAACTTGAAGTATCGGCGCGTCATCGCCGCCCCGGCGGCCGCGGTCTATCGGGCTTTCACCCACGCCACGGCCCTGCGCGACTGGCTCTGCGACGCGGCGCGTACCGAGGCGCGCCTGGGCGGGTTGGTGTATCTGGGCTGGGCCAGCGGCTATGCGGCCACCGGCCAATTCACCCGGTTGACGCCCGCCAAGGACCTCACCTTCACCTGGTATGGTCGTGGCGAACCTGGCGAGACGCGCGTGTCGGTGCGCTTGACCGAGCGCGAAGGCCGCACAACCGTGGCCCTGACGCACGCTGGCCTCGGAGCGGGCAAGGCCTGGGCCGAAGCCAGACGCCAATCGCAAGCCGGCTGGGAGAGCGGCCTGGAGAATCTGCAATCCGTCCTGGAGACGGGTGTTGACCTGCGCACGGCCCGGCTGCCGCGGCTGGGAATCTTAATCGACGAGTTCAATCCGGCGGTGGCCGCGCAATTGGCAGTGCCGGTGACGCAGGGCATCCGCCTGGCCGGAACTGCCGAAGAGACCGGCGCGCGGGCGGCGGGCCTGCAAGCTAACGATGTGATCGTGCGCCTGAACGGCAAAAAGGCGGTCGACTTCGCCACCCTGCGGCGGGCGCTGGAGGGGTTGCGGGGCGGCGACACCGTCCCGGTGGAGTTCTACCGTGGCGCCGCCAAGCACAAGGTCAAGATGACCCTTTCGGCGCGCCCGCCCGCGCCCGAACCTCCAGCCACCGGCCCGGCATTGGCCGACCTGGCGCGCCGCAACCAGGCCCAGGTGCTGGCCGGCTTCGAGCAGCACCTGGCCGGCGTCAGCGAGGCGCAAGCAGAGGTCCGCCCCGCGCCCGACGAATGGAACGCCAAGGAGTTGGTGGCGCACTTCATCGCCTGCGAGCGCGATCTGCAATCGTGGATCGCGGACATGCTCAACGACAACACGGTGGGCGACAGCCTGGAGTTCCGCCCGAACGTCACCTCTCGCCTGGCCGCCATCGTGGCCCGCTACCCCACCCTGCCCGCCCTCCTGGCCGAACTCAAGGCGGCCGGAGACGAAACGGCGGCCCTGCTCGCCGCCCTGCCGCCCGAGTTCGTGGCGCGGCGGCATATGTATCTGCGGGTGGCCGGATGGATCATGGGGGTTGTCCCCAGCCACCTCCCGGATGAACACGCGGGTCAGCTTCAATCCACGCTGGACGTCGCCCGGCAGGCGCTCGGGGGCGCATGACAATGCCCGATACCGCCGGGGCCTTTGACTTTGGCGGGGAAATAGTCTGGCGGCCTACGCCCGCTTATGTCGAACGTTCGCACTTACAGCGGTTCATGCGTCAGCATGGGCTGGCGGACTTTGCCGCGCTCCAGGCCCGCTCCACCGCCGACATCGCCTGGTTCACCGGCGCCGTCCTGAAGCATCTGGACATCCGTTTTGAGCGCCCGTACTCCCAGGTCGTGGACCTGAGCCGCGGGCCGGCCTGGCCGCGCTGGTGCGTCGAGGGCCGCCTCAACATCGTCACGAGCTGCGTGGACAAGTACTTTGCCAATGCCACCCTGGCACGGCGGGCCGCCATCGTCTGGGAAGGCGAAGACGGCCAGACGCAAACCCTGACCTACGCCGACCTGTACCGCGAGGTCAACCATTGCGCCAACCTGCTGCGCGAGCAGGGTTTCAGCAAGGGTGATGCCATCGGCCTGTTCATGCCCATGACGCCGGAGATCGTCATCGCCCTGCTGGCCATCGCCAAAATCGGCGGCGTGGCGTTGCCCCTGTTCTCCGGCTATGGCGCGGAGGCCATCGCGGCGCGGCTGAATGACGCTGGCGCCGTAGCCTTGTTCACCGCCGACGGTTTTTTCCGGCGCGGGGCGCTAGTACCCCTCAAGCCCACCGCCGACCTGGCGGCGAGCCTGACGCCCACCCTGCGCGAGATCATCGTGGTGCGGCGGGCCGGCAACCCGGTGCCCATGAAGGCGGGCCGCGACCACTGGTGGCACGAGGCCATCCCGCTGCAATCCGCGTTTGCCGTCACCGAGCCGACGGATGCCGAAGACCCGTTGATGATCCTGTATACCTCCGGCACCACAGGGCGGCCCAAGGGCGCGGTCCACACCCATTGCGGCTTCCCGGTCAAGGCGGCGCAGGACATGGCCTTTGGCACGGACGTGCAGCCCGGAGAAGTGATGTACTGGATCACCGATATGGGCTGGATGATGGGGCCGTGGCTGGTGTTCGGGACGTTGATCCTCGGCGCGACGATGTTCCTGTACGACGGCGCGCCCGACCATCCCGGCCCGGACCGGCTGTGGGCCATGGCGGCCCGCCACCGCCTCACCCATCTGGGCGTCAGCCCAACCCTGATCCGCGCGCTGGCCCAGCACGGCGAGGCGCCCGTGAAGGCCCACAACCTGGAATCCGTCCGCTTCTTCGCCTCCACCGGCGAGCCATGGAACCCCGACCCATGGCTGTG
>CAZCEC010000015.1:31664-80422 GCA_964497615.1 uncultured Anaerolineales bacterium
CACCGTCGGCGCGGGCCAGCGGCCCATCATCAATTACTCCGGCGGCACCGAGATCGCGGGCGGGATCGTGATGGGCAACCCACTGCTCCCGCTCAAGCCTTGCGCCTTCTCGGCCCCCTGCCCCGGCATCGATGCCGATGTGGTGGACGACTACGGCCACCCCGTGCGCGGTCAGGTGGGCGAGCTTATCATCCGCCAGCCGTGGATCGGCATGACGCGCGGCTTCTGGAAGGACCCCCAGCGCTACGAGGAGACCTACTGGAGCCGCTGGCCGGGCGTGTGGGTGCACGGCGACTTCGCGGCGATTGACGCGGACGGCTTGTGGTACATCCTGGGCCGCAGCGACGACACGATCAAGGTGGCCGGCAAGCGCATCGGCCCGGCGGAAGTGGAGTCGGTGCTGGTGGGCCACCCAGCAATCGCCGAAGCCGCTGCCGTGGGCGTGCCCGACGAGTTGAAGGGCAACGCCGTCGTCGGCTTCTGCGTGCTCGCACCGGGCATCGAACCCACTGACGATCTGCGAATGGAGTTGATGGACCGCGTAGCCCTGGCCCTGGGCAAGCCCCTCCGCCCGAGCGAAATCCGCTTTGTGCGCGACCTGCCCAAGACCCGCAACGCCAAGGTCATGCGCCGCGTCATCCGCGCCGCGCACCTGGGCCTCGCGCTGGGCGATACCTCCGCGCTGGAAAACCCCGCCGCGGTGGAAGAGATTCGCCAAAGCGCATAGCGACGTGGATCACTACCACCAAATCTACTCCGGCCGCGCCGCCGACTACCACCGCATGATCGCGGCGGAAGACGCGGATGGCAACTTGCTGCGGGCGCTGGAGGCTGTCGCGCCCCTGCGCGGTCAGCGCGTGCTGGACTTGGGCACTGGCACCGGTCGCTTGCCCCTGCTCCTCAACGGCATCGCAGGCCGTGTCATTGGCGTTGACCTGCACTGGGCGATGCTGGCCGAGAATGCGGACCAGTGCGCCCAGGCTGGCGGCCATTGGCCGCTGGTTCAGGCCGACATGCGCCAACTGCCATTCGCCGCCGGCTGCGCCGATGTGGTGACGGCTGGCTGGGCCATCGGCCACCTGCGCGGCTGGCACCCCGATGACTGGAAAACCCAAATTGACGCCGTGCTGGCCGAGATGCATCGGGCTGTTACGCCGAGCGGCGCGCTCATCATCGCCGAGACCCTGACGACCGGCAGCCTGACGCCCGCGCCCCCCACCGCGGGCCTGGCTGAATACTATGCGTGGCTAGAGGAAGCGTGGGGTTTCACGCGGCAGGCCATTCGCACCGATTATGTGTTTGCCAGCGTGGAGGCGGCGGCAGCGGAGACGGAGTTCTTTTTTGGGCCGGAGTTGGCGCAGGCCATCCGCGCCAACGGCTGGGCGCGGCTGCCCGAGTGGACGGGTGTGTGGGGCAAGCGCCTCAGCGCTGGCGAAATTCCGCGATGAAGGGCTCCCAGGGCTCTACCACCTGGTGCTGCTTGAGCCGGAAGTAATAGTCGCGGCCCAGGTCGCCCTGCTGCTCGGGGTTGAAATCGGCCAGCCGCCGGCCGGCCGCCTTGGCCGCGATCAGCGCCGCTTCCAGGGTCGGGTGCTCACGCCGGTAGTCGTAGGCGCGGCGGCCTTCCTTCAACTGGACGTTGAGCGCGCCGCTCAGATAGCGCCACCCCCAGCGCTGAAACTGCCACTGGTGCACCAACTCGTGCATCAACCAGCCGATATCGCGCAAATAGCCGCCCGCCACCGAGTCAGCGTCCGTCTTCAGGTTGACGGGAAAATAGGAGGTGTTGCCCAGCGTGACGGCATTGTGCTCGTCCTTGTGCCGCATCCGCCGCTGCAACTTGGCCCCGATGGCGTCTATCCAGTCCGGCCAGGCCGCACCCTCGTGCACATAGGCCCGGGTATAATTCAATCCAGAGCCAAAAACCAACTCAGCCTCGGCCATTTCGGCTGGGGTCAGGCGGCGGCGCATCATGGCCGTATGCTAGCACAAATCGCTGGCCAGGGAAAAACGGAGGTATGTATGTCTGAGAAGCGGTCGGGTGACGATCTTGCAGCGGAGTTCCTCAAGCTCGGTCAGAACCTCAAGCAAGCGGCCGAGGCCGCCTGGGTCAGCCCGGAGGGGCAGCGCCTGCGCGGCGAAATCAAGTCTGGCCTCCAGGCCCTGGAGAAGGGCCTGTCGGAGGCGGCGGCCGAAATGACCACCGGCGAGACCGGCCAGAAGTTGAAGGCGGAGGTAGAAGACTTCTCGGCGCGGGTCCGCAGCGGGCAGGTGGAAGCCCGCCTGCGGGAGGATCTGCTGGCCGCGCTCCGAGCCGTCAACACCCACCTGGACAAGGCCGCCGGCCAGGGCGCGTCCGGCCCGGACGAAAGCATGTTATGAACTTCGAGTTGAGCGCCGAACAGCAGATGTGGCGCGAGGCGGTACACGCCTTCGCCGCCCGCGAAGTCAAGCCGCGCGCCCGCCAGACGGACGAGGAAGGCCGCTTCAACTGGGAAGCCGTGCACCAGATGGGGCCCTTGGGCCTGCTAGGACTGAACGTGCCCGAGGCCTACGGCGGCGCGGGCGTAGACGCAGTCAGCGCCGCCATCGCCATCGAGGAGTTGGGCTGGGCCTGCGGCTCCACCGCGCTGGCCATCGCGGCGCACAATGGCCTGGCTTGCGCGCCCTTGGTCCTGTACGGGAGCGAGGCGTTGAAAGCGCAGTGGCTGCCCCGCCTCGCCAGCGGCGCAGGCAAGCTGGGCGCGTTGGCGCTCACCGAACCCGGCGCCGGCAGCGACCTGGGCGGCGGCGTGCGCACCTCGGCAGTGGTCGAAGGCGACTCGTGGATCATTGACGGCGCCAAGATGTGGACCACCAATGCCTCGGTTGCCGACGTGATCGTGACCCTGGTGCGCACCCAGCCCGACCGCCTGAGCCTGATCGTGGTGCCCACCGATACGCCCGGCCTGACGATTGGCGCGCCGGAAAAAAAGATGGGGTTGAAAGGCTCGCCCACCCACGCCGTCACCTATGACGAGGTCCGGGTGCCTCGCGAAAACCTGGTTGGGGTGGAAGGCAAGGGCCTGGCGCAGACCCTGGCCGTGCTGGATGGCGGCCGCATCGGCATCGGGGCGCTGGCGGTGGGGCTGGCGCAGGCCGCTTACGAGGAAGCCGTGCGCTACGCCAAAGAGCGCGAGACGTTTGGCGCGCCCATCGCGCAGCACCAGGCCATCCAGTTCATGCTGGCCGATGCCGCCACCGAGATCGAGGCGGCCCGGCTGCTGGTGTATCGCGCCGCCTGGCTCAAGCAGCAGGGCCGGCCAATCACGGTCGCCGCGGCGCAGGCCAAGCTCTTCGCCACCGAAATGGCCGAGCGCGTCACGCGCAATGCCATCCAGGTCCACGGCGGCTATGGCTACTCGTCCGAATTCCCGGTGGAGCGCCTCTACCGCGATGCCCGCCTGATGACCAGCGAGATTCAGCGGCTCGTCATTGCCCGCAACATCCTGGGACTATGACCCTGAGGCGCTTTTACGCCTTTATCGGGGTCTTGCTCATAGGCGCGGCCGTGGCCGGGCTGATCATCAGCGTTGCCGGCACCATTGGCCTGTGGCGTGTCCAGCGCCGCATCACGGTTGGCCTCGACAATGCCTTTGCTCTACTCGATACCACCCTACAGGCCACCACGGACGGCCTCGATGTGGCCGGCCAGTCGCTCGACCAGGCTGACCAATCGCTCGACACTCTGGTAGCAACCATCCAGACCACCGGCCAGACCGTCAGCGACACCTTGCCCCTGATTGACGCCATCTCACAGGTGACAGTCCACGATCTGCCGGTCACCATCAGTTCCACCCAAACCGCGCTCGCCTCTGCCCAGGCCAGCGCGCAAGTGGTGGACGTGACCCTGGCCGCTCTCACGTCCATCCCATTCTTGCCTCTGGCGCAGTATCAGCCAGCCGTGCCGCTGAGCGACGCACTCGGCACAGTCTCCGATAGCTTGGACCACATTCCGGCGTCGCTTGTCTCCCTGGAGCACTCCCTGGCGACGGCCAGCACCAACCTTCAGACCATCGAAGCCCAATTCGACCGCATTGCCGCTGACATTGACGGCCTTGGCCTCAGCCTGGCGGCGGCGCGGTCCGTCATCAACCAATATGGGCAGGTCGTCGCCACCCTCCAGGCCCAGCTCGCGCTGGCGCGCGACAATCTGCCGCGCCAGATCGACACGATCGCCTGGTTCATCACCCTCGCGCTGATCTGGCTCGGACTGACCCAGGTCGGGCTGTTGATGCAGGGCCTTGAGATGCTGGGGCTGGAGTACGCAAAGCCCCGCCGAGCCCCGGAGGCAGCCCTGGCGCCCGTCGCCCCAGCGCCGGAGCCAGCACCGCCATCCACGCGGCCCGAGCCGTCTGCCAGTGCGCCCCCCGCCGAGAAGCCTGCCGAGCCGGACGACCCCATCAGCCCGGACAGCGCGGTTCCGCCCACCTAGCCAGGTCCTACCATCGCAACATCCGCCGCAAGATCGCGTCCCACACCCGGTCGGGCAGGAGGCGACGCGCCAGCACGTACCAGCGCACCGAGCGGCCCAACATGTAGCGCGGCGCAGGCCGCCGCTGGCTGAGAATGCGCTCGACCAGCACGGCGAAGTCCTCCGGCGGAAAGCCCCTCTGCGCCCCTGCCAGCGCCAGCCGGCGGATCGTTTCCGCCAGCGGCGCATATTCTGCCATCCGGCGCGCCGCGTCGCCGCCCGCCACCCGGTCCAGGCTGGTTTCCCAGATCGCGGTTGGGCTGGCCCCTGGCTCAATCACCACCACCTTGACCCCAAAGGGCGCGAGTTCCAGGCGCAGAACATCGCTCAGCGCCTCCAGCGCAAACTTGCTCATGTGATAGGCGCCCAGCATTGGATAGGCCATCCGCCCGCCGGTGCTGCTCACGTTGATGATGGTGCCACGCGCCGCCCGCAGTCCCGGCATCAGCGCCTGAGTCACTGCCAGTTGCGCGATCAGGTTGATCTCCAATTGAGCGCGCAGGTCATCCAGCGGCAGCAGTTCCAGCGGGCCGGGAAAGCCCGTGCCCGCATTGTTGACCAAGCCATCCAGGCGCGGCGCGGCGGATAGGACCTCGCGCCCCAGGCGCGCCACGTCGGCGGCATCGGTGATGTCGCACAGTACGGGCCGCAGCCGGTCCTGCCAGCCCCTGGCGGCTGCCTCGGCCAGCAGGCTCGCCTGATCCGCCTCCCTGCGCACCGTGGCGAACACCTGCCAGCCGCGGCCGGCAAGATGCAGCGCAGCCGCCCGGCCCAGCC
The DNA here is from genome assembly GCA_964497615.1 of uncultured Anaerolineales bacterium. Taxonomy (GTDB): domain Bacteria; phylum Chloroflexota; class Anaerolineae; order Anaerolineales; family UBA6663; genus CAZCEC01. Next base: position 36,955 of record CAZCEC010000015.1, read on the forward strand.
CGGTGGAACAGCCCGTGATGACCACCGTCTTCATGGTCAGGCGTCAACTCTCGAAACAGCCGGTAAGGGCCGCGCCGCGCGCCGCCTCGCCCGCAGCCACCCAAGCCCGCGCACCAGGAGCATCGCCAGGGTGAGCAACGTCACCCCCAGCCCCAGCTTCCACGTTAGCGGGTCGAAGCGCATCGCCACGATGTGCTCCCCGGCCGCAGGCAGAAAGACGGCCCGAAACGCGAAGTTGGCGCGATAGATCGGCGCTTCAACGCCGTTAACCCACGCCCGCCAGCCCGGATACCACACTTCGCTGAATACGAGATAGGCTGGGCCGGTCGTTTGGGCAACGACCGTCTGCGCCTCGGGTGCGTAGGCCGTATAGAACAGGTTGCTGGATGCATCCCCGGGTGGCGGCAGAACGGGCGGCGCCTCACGCGTCGAGGTCGTATCGAGAACCACGGTTTGCTCGGGGTCAAAGTCCGGGGCATGGATAGCGCCAAACGCGGCCTCGCCAGACGACACAAGCACAACCTGATGCACCAGCCGGATGCGCGGCTGGGCCACGGTGTTGAGGTAAATGTCCACCGTCGGGTCGTCCGCGAAGACGGGCACGAAGCGGCTATCCGCGGGCGGCTGGCCTTTGTCCGCGATGACGAATTGAGCATTGAGGAAGTTATAGAGCGGAGAACCGCGCGGGCCGACGGCGCCCCGATAGGTGTCATACGCGGCCAGCGCCAGGGGATTGGAGATGCCGCCGATGTCTTCCAGGCCCAACCGCGCGGCGGCATCTGGCGACCAGGCCGACGAGGCGTTGTCCATACGCACGGGACCGGGCTGCGCCAGCAGGTACTCGGCCGCCGCGTAATGCTGGAACCCCACCGTGGGATCGTTGCGCTCGACCTCCACCCACGCGCCGTGCCCGATGAGGTCAACAGCCATACAGGCGGCCACGGCAGCCGGCCCCCAGGTCGAAGCGCGTCCCAACCCAAGCGCCGCCCCAAGTCCAAGCAATGCCAGCGCCACGCCCAGACCCAGCGCCAGCGTGCCTGTGTGCGCCGAATGCCCCGGCACGCTCAACCATGCCACAAGCGGAACCACAAGCAGCGCCGCTGCCAGGATCGCGGTCCAGCCAAGCACTCGGCGGCGCGGCAAGGCGCGCAGGCGGACCAGACCATAGCCTGCCAGTGCGGCCACCGCAAAGCCGCTGAGCAGGACGAAACGGGCCGGCACCCGCAGACTTGCGAAGCCCGGAACAACATTGTAGAAGAGCCGATGAAAGGGTGTGTTCTCGCCGAGCGCTAGCAGCAGCCCCAGCCCCCCCACAACGGCCAGCGCCCGCGGCACCCGTCCAGCAGGTCCGCGCCACGGCGCCAGGCCAGCCAGCCACAGCGTGATAATCCCGCCATAGCCCAGCGCGACGCGCGGCCAATCCGCCCAGAAGTCCGCCGCGCCGCGCCCAAAGATGAGGGGCGAGAACCAGCCCGCCAGTCCCGCCCACGGCAGCGAGTATTCGGCCGCGGCCGCATAGTCCAGCCGCGCGCGGGCCGTGTAGGCCGTCATCTCCAGCGCCGGGATAACGCTCAGGCTGCTCAGGCCAAACCCCACCAGGAAGACGACGCCTAACAGCGCTCCCCCGCGCGTAATCGCCGCCAACTGCCGCTGGCGCGCCTTCGTGGCGCTTGGCGCGCCGGCTGCGGCGAAGCGCCCCGCCCGAGCCTGAGGCAGGATGAGCCCTAGCCCGAATACTCCCAATCCAAGGCTGATGATGAGCGTCATCTGCGCGTGACCGGCCAGGGCCGCCACCCCCAGGCAGCCGCCAGCCAAGAGGCAACAGTTCAGCGAGCGCCGCGTAAGGCCGCGCTGCAGCGCGGCGGCGGCCCACGGCAGCCACGTCGAGACCGCCAGGATGTTAAGGTTGCCGACGTGGGTCACGAACACGTCTGAGAACATGTAGGCCAGGGCAGCCGTGAGCGCCGCGGGCACGGCCAGCCGCACCGGCGGGGCAGGCGCGATCTCCCGCAGCAGCGAGCGAACGAAGGCATATATGCCCGCGCCCGCCAGCCACACATGCGCGACGACCAGCCACTCCATCGTGCGATATGGAAAGCCCGGCCACACGGCAAAGGCCAGCAGGTTAATAGGGTAGAAGAGGCCGCTCTGGTTGTCCGCCGCGAAGGGCGCACCCGAGTACAGGCTGTGGTTCCACAGCGGCAGGCGCCCGGCCAGCAGCGCGTCCGCCGCATATGAGTAGGTGGGCCACAAGAACGAAACCAGGTCGCCGCCGCCCCGCGGAATCCAGCCGCGGTCGAGCGTGACCGGCCAGAAGAAGACGAGGGTGACGATTGCCAGCGCCAGCAGCGCGAGGGCGTCAGTCAGCCAGCGTGGGCGAGCCATGGCCGCCGATTATAGCCGGTGGCGAGGCCGAAGCGTTGACAATCCCGAATACACAAAAGAGAACGCCGGTTCGCGTGACCCGGCGTTCTGGCCCAAAGCATTGCCCAGCCGCGCGTCAATCCGCCGCTGCGGCAGCCGGAGCCAGCCTCAATTCCGCTTGCCGCTGACGCAGGTGCACTAGCCGCTGGCCGTGCAGCGGGTATCGCTCCAAGCAGAAGATGACCAACAGGCAAGCCACCAGCGGCATCCCAGCGACCAGCATTCGGATGCCCAACAACGCCAGCGGCGGCTGTACCGGAAATTGGACTGCATCCGCGGCGGCAATGTACCCCGTGGCGCCCAGGATCAGGCCCGTAGCCAGTCCCTGGATCGTGAACGCAAAGCGAATGATGAAGCCGTTGATGCCAAAGTACATGCCCTCGCGCCGTGCACCGGTGTTCAACTCATCCTCATCAATGACATCCGAGAGGACAACATCCGGGAAGACCAACAACCCGGCTAGGCTGAGCCCGAGCAAGGCCGTTCCGACCACCCCCTGGATGAAGTCTTGCGCGAGGAACAACCCCACCAGCGACACCGCGAACGTTACCTGCGAGAGCTGCCAGCCGCGCCGCGCGCCCAGCCGCTTGCAGACCGCAGTCCATATGGGGATGGCGGGCAGTGCCATCACAAAAGCCAGTCCGGTGAGCAGCGAGGTCTGTAGCTCAACGGATAGGGTCACACCGGCCACAACGGTTGGGGCCTGTACCCGCAGCACGTACTTGGCCCAGAATGGGATCGACGCCGCCAGGATAATGTAGATGAACTCCTTGAACAGGTTGGCCGCCAAAAACCACCGGAATGACACGCTTCGCAGTGTAGCCCGAAGCGCAGGCAGGAAAGGCGGCTGGCTCACCCCAGCCTTTGTCGCTCGTTCACGGCTGCCTAACAGCGTAGCGCCAATCGTCACCGCCGTGATGATGGCAAAGATCAGGGCCATGGTCCCGCGGCCGCTCCAGTCGGACCCCACAATCAGGGGCGGCAGCGATACGCCAATGATGAGCCCCAAGATGGCAAAGAGTTGGCGCCAGCCGGACACGGTAGCGCGCTCGCGCTCGTCCGTGATCATTTCGGGAAACAGCGAGGTCCAGTTCATAACCACGAACGACCACAGGGTATCGAAGATGAGGACCACCGCCATGAAGTACACGAAGAGTGGCGTTTCCCCGCCGGAAAGCAGCGGCGCTGGCGGCACCCACAACAGGTAGAAGAACAGGGCCAACGGGATGAAGCCGGACAAAATCCACGGGGTGCGGCGGCCGAGCCGGGTGTGCGTCCGGTCGGAAAGGTAGCCCGCCAAAGGGTCATTGATGGCATTCCAGATGCCATACGCCGACCAGCCAAGGCCCACCAGTTGGGCTTTGAGACCGAGTTGATCAATGTAGAGAAACGTGATCCAGGCGGCGAAGCATTGATACGACAGCGCGACGCCGAGGGAACCAGCCGAGTACAGCAGTTTCTGCCAGTATTTGAGCTTCATGGCGGCCTCCCTATTGATTAGGTTGAAGGGTGTCGATTTAGGCTAGCCGGTGACCGGCTTCGGCGGAGGGAGCGTCTCGCAAAAGCTGCACGGCGTGCGGCAGCACCGCGGCGATGACGCCTAGATTCTCGCGCACCGCCTTGGGACTGCCAGGCAAGTTGATGATGAGGGTTCGGCCGCGAATGCCGGCCACCGCCCGCGACAGCATGGCGTGGGGCGTCACCGCCAGCGACGCGGCCCGCATCGCCTCGGCCAGGCCCGGCGCTTCGCGCTCGATCACCGCGCGGGTGGCCTCTGGCGTCACGTCGCGCGGGGCGAAGCCGGTGCCGCCCGTGGTCAAGATGACATCCAGATCATCCGGGTCGGCCCAGGCGATCAAAGTGTCGCGAATGAGGGCGAATTCGTCGGGGATGACGGCCTGGCGCGCGACCACGGCGCTCAGGCGGCGGGTGACGAACTCGACAATCAGGGGGCCAGAGGCATCGGCGCGTTCGCCCTGGGCCGAGCGGTCGGAAATGGTCAAGACGCCGATGTTCATGCGGGACGAGATCCTATCGCGCCCAGGGCCGAATTGGAGCGGATTGATACACCAATCTAGGTGGGTCGTCAAATTGGCCCGACGGGCGAAACCTGGCAGCATGGCACTTCCTCCAGCGCGCCGGCACAAGCCTTGGCGTCGACGTCACCATACGCCGCCGCAGCCGCCAGGAACAGGACCGCAACTGCCAGTTACTGTCAGGATCGGGGAATTGTGGGGGAGTTGTGTGCTACTTGAGCTGCTTGCTCATGAAAGTCAGGGGCGCAGCGCTCCAGCCCTGCTGTTGGTAGAAGGCCAGGGCATTGGCATTGTCGGGAATGACCAGCAGATAGGCCTTGGGGCAGCCCTTCGCCAGGAGCCGGCGCTCCAGCTCATCCATCAGGGCAGTGGCGATTTTCTGACGGTGGTGGGCGGAGTCCACGGCCAGGTGATAGACCATGCCTCGCCGTCCGTCGAACCCGCCCAGGACCGCCCCCACAACTTCCTCGCCCAGCGTGGCAACCAGAAACAAATCGGGGTCGCGGGTCAGCTTCAGCCGCAGCGCCTCGCGCGTGTCCGAAGCGCCCACGTGCACGCCGGGGGCCGCCTCCCACAGCGCCACCACCGCCTCGTAGTCGCGGTCGAGGTCAAACTCGCGCAGGCGCAAACCAGGCATCGGCGAGGACGGAGGGCGCTCGCGGGCTGCGCGCCTCTGGGCTGGTGAAGACCTGTGCCGGCCCGCTATTCAGCAGAATCCGCGGACTTGCGCCGGCTGCGCGATGCAGCCGGTGTCGTTTTCTTGGCCGCCCGGGTGCCGGCCCTCTGCGCGGTGGTCTTCTTGGCGGCTTTCTTGGTGGCCCCGCCGCGCGAGCGGCGCACACGAGGCGCTGCCTTGGCTGGGGCAGCCGGCTGCTCGGATACAGCCTCCGCTTCCGCTGTCTGATCCACATCCCCGGTCAATTCCAACGCGTTCTCGGGCTCGTCGAAGGGCACCATCGCGGCCGCGGCGGTTTCGTCGGGCGCGGCGCCATTGGCAGGCGCCGCCAGTGGGGTGGCCAACTCATCGCCTGCCGCGGGCGCTGCCGCCAGCCGGTCATCGGCCTCAATCAGCCGGCGCCAGCCGCCGTGGATGCCGTCCTCGGTCACGCCATAGTACACGCGCAGGCTGCCCGCTTCGCGCTGCACCAGGTCGAAGCGTATCGCGCCCGCCTTGGTCGTCTTGCGCCACAGGCCAATGTCGCCCTGCCAGGTCACGTGGCGCGGGTCGAGCTCACCGGCCTCCTTGGCGCTGATGGCATAGTGCCACAGCTTGCGCGCCGAGGCGCGGGTGACGTTCTTGACGGTGCTGCCGTTGCGCAGGTCGCGCATGGTGTGGTAGCGCACGCCGTCCCGTTCCTCGCTGGCCACGATCTCAACCCCGGTGCGCGGTGGATTGAGGCCGCCGCTGGCGGGGACGGCCGCGCCGGCCGGGGCCGCGGCGGGCGCCGGCGGCTGTGATGGCGGCTGCGCTTCCGCCGTGGCGGGCTGAGGCGCAGCCGGGACGGGCGTCGCGGCCGGCGCCGCCGCGACCGCCGGCGGCGCGGCCGACGTGTCTCGTCCGCGCAGCACCAACTGAACAATCTCATCGCGCACTGCCAGCGAGGTCTCGGCTTCCTCGCGCACGTAGATCTTGCTCTCCTCGACCGCATACGGCGGGTCCTCGCCGCGCGGCACCAGTACCCGAATAATCTTGCGCCCGAGCGAGTTCTGCACGTCCACCGTGCATTCCAGTTGGGGCGTAATCATGCGGGCAATGGCCGAGCGCAGCTCGCGTTGGGCGGCCTCGGCGTCGGGCACGCCGACCGGCGATTGCTTGGGATCTTCAGACGCCCCCACGTAAATCGTCCCGCCGTTGGTATTGGCCATGGCGCACACATCGGAGACCACGGCATACAGCTTGCCGCCCCGCTGGGCCGCCGACTCATGGAAGGCCAGCACGATGCTGGCGCCCTCTTCGCGGGCTTGTTGCACATAGTCGAATTCGGTTTGCGGCGCGCCCCGGCCAATGTGCGGGCGGATGCGGGCAAAGTCGCTGCTCTGGAACAGCCCCTTGAGCGCCTCAAAGCTGACTTCGTCAATCAGCACGTCCGTCGCGCGGTCGCCGACGCCATAGTTCTTCGAGTTGTTCGGGTCGCGCCGCAGCCGGTGCGCATCCGAGCCCATGATGCAGTGCATGCGCCGGGGATACTCGGGCTTTGAGCCGCTGAAGAAGGCGGCCGTGGTCCGGCGGCCCTTCTGATCCAGGTCGGTCACTTCCAGCGCCGCCAGGTGCGAGTCCTGAGTAAACGCGATCTTGGTCTGCCCGCCGAAGCTGAAGCCGCGCATGGCCACGCCATTGGTGGAGTTGGCATGGGCCGCAATCGCCAGGCCGCCGGCCTCGCTGATGAGCCGGTAGGCGGTCAGCACATCCGACGAGGCGCCCACCGTCACCGAGCCGCGGTCAAGCTGGTCTTTCGGCACGTTGAGCGACAGCAGCAAATGCTCCAGTTCGCGCACGGTGGTCTCGGGCGGGAAGATGCCCAGGATGTGGAAACCGAACGTGGCCGTGAACTCAAAACCCGGCAGCAGCAGAATCTTGTCGAGCAGCCGGCGGTATTCGGACAGGCGGCCCTGCTCCTCCGGGCGCAGCCGGCCCAGGCGCTCCAGCAGTTCCAGCTCGGCAATCTCATCGCGCAGATGGCGCAGGCCCGCCACCGTGTTGTGGTCGGCGAAGGCGATGATATCCAGGCCGCGCGCCTCGGCCGTCTGGAGGATGTCCAGGTAAGTGACCCGCGGTTCCTGATAGTCGCTGGAAGCCGGGGTATGTAGGTGAAGATCCATCGCGCGCCAGGACTGCTGGGCCGCGCGGCGGGATTTTTGAGCTTGTCCGTTGCGTCTCACGAAGTGACTTTCCTGAGGGTGCTTGAGAGTTGATCTGGAGGGTAAGGCTTGAGAATAAAGGCGTCCGCGCCGAAGCCCAGGCACTCGCGCTCCAGGTCCATGCCCGATGACATGACGACCGGCAGGGCGCTCAGTTCCGGGTGCTGGCGCATTTCGCGGAGCAACTGCATGCCGTCCGCGTCGGCGATATTGACGTCCATCAGCACCGCGTCGGGCTTCTCGGCCAGGGCCGTGGACAGCACGATGTCGCCGTAGGGTGCCAGGACGACCGCAAAACCGTCCAACTCCAGCAATGTCTTGAGGAGCGAGTTCATCGTCCGGTCGTCGTCTACGATCATGACTTTTTTGGGCACAGGCAATTCCCTTATGAACGTTTAGCAGCCGGCTTGCGCGCACGGGCGGCCCGGCGGACGCCATTCGCCGGGCGGTGGCGGTCGCGCCCGTTGCCGCGATCGCCATCCTCCAGGGCAGCCGCCAGCACATCCTGGACGCGGTCGGCCAGGACGAACTGAATCTGGTCGCGCACTTCCTGGGGCACGTCTTCCAGGTCCTTCTCATTCCGTTTGGGGATGATGACGGTTTTGAGACCGGCCCGATGCGCCGCCAGCACCTTCTCCTTGACGCCGCCGATGGGCAGCACCTGGCCGCGCAGCGTAATCTCGCCCGTCATGCCCACATCGGCGCGAACGGGGCGGCCCGTAATCAGCGACGCCAGCGCCGTGGCCATGGTGACGCCCGCGCTGGGGCCATCCTTGGGCGTGGAGCCGGCGGGCACGTGCAGGTGAATGTCGTTCTTGGCGAAGAAGTCGTCCTTGATGCCGAGTTTCTTGGCGTTGGCGCGCACGTACGATAGGGCGGCCCGCGCCGATTCCTGCATCACCTCGCCCAACTGGCCGGTAAGCTGGAAGCCCTTGCCGCCCGGCATCTGCGTCGCCTCGATGAACATGATGTCGCCGCCGACCGGCGTATAGGCCAGGGCCGTTGCCACGCCAGCGACCGAGGTGCGCTCCTCGACCTCCTCCGTGTAGAAGTACTCCGGCCGCCCCAGGTATTCAATGACCTCCGGCCGGTCAATGGCCGCCTGGGTGAGTTTGCCCTCCGCGATGCGCGTGACCACCTTGCGGCACACGGCCCCGATCTGCCGCTCCAGGCTGCGCACGCCTGCCTCGCGCGTGTAGCTGCGGATGAGGGCGCGCAGGGCATCGTCGGTGAAGGTGATCTCCTGCGCCCGCAGGCCATTCTCCTTGATCTGCCGCGGGATCAGGTAGTTGCGGGCGATATGCAGCTTTTCGCCTTCGGTGTAGCCCGAAAGCTGGAGGATCTCCATGCGGTCGCGCAACGGGCCGGGAACGGTCTCTAGCTGGTTGGCGGTGGTGATGAACATCACCTGCGACAGGTCGAAGGGCACGTCCAGGTAGTGGTCGCGAAACTCCCGGTTCTGCTCGGGATCGAGCACTTCCAGCAAGGCCGAAGCGGGGTCGCCGCGGAAGTCCATGCCCAGCTTGTCCACTTCATCGAGCATGAAGACCGGGTTCTTGGTCTCGACGCGGCGCAGCATTTGCATGATGCGGCCCGGCAGCGCGCCGATGTAGGTGCGCCGATGCCCGCGGATTTCGGCTTCATCGCGCACGCCGCCCAGCGACATGCGGATGAACTTGCGGCCCAGGGAACGGGCGATGCTCTGGCCCAGCGAGGTCTTGCCGACGCCTGGCGGTCCCACGAAACACAGGATGACGCCCTCGCGTTCGCGCCGGATATAGTCTACGGCGGCGGTCGTCTCCGGTTCAGCCTCCCGGCGCTCGGCGCGCAGTTTGCGCACCGCCAGGAACTCCAGGATGCGCTCCTTGATGTCTTCCAGATCGTAGTGATCCTCGTCGAGCACCTGGCGCGCATGCGGCACGTCCAGGTTGTCCGTGGTCATCTTGCTCCATGGCAGGCTGGTGAGCCAATCCAGATAGGTGCGGATGACGCCGTACTCCGCGGCGGCCGTGGGCAGCTTCGCCAGCCGGTCCAGTTCGCGGGTGGCCTCGCGGCTGGCCTCCTCAGGCATGCCCGATTCGGCGATCTTCTGGCGCAGGCCCTCGATCTCGACCGTCTGCTCGTCCGCCTCCCCCAACTCGCGCTGAATGGCCTTCATCTGCTCGCGCAGGAAGTAGTCGCGCTGGACCTTCTCCATCTCGGTGTGGGCTTCGCTCTGGATCTTGCGGCCCAGCTCCAGCACTTCCACTTCCTTCGCCAGCAGGGTCAGCAGGCGGCGGAGTTTTTCCACGACCGAGTCCAGCTCCAGCAGGTGCTGGGCGTCGGCCAGCTCCATGCGCTGGTAGGTGGCGACGGTGTAGACGAATTGGCGCGGGTCTTCCACGCCCAGCGCGGCCGACAGCAGTTCCGCCGGCATCGACGGCACCAGTTCCCCCAGCTTCTGGAACTGGCCGCCGATGTTGCGCATCAGCGCCTCGACCTCCAGGCTCTCCTCGGTCAAAACCTCGGGGGTCAGTTCGATGCTGGCGCGGAGATAGGGCTCTTCCTGGGTGAACTCCACCACCCGGAAGCGCGCCAGGCCCTGCACCAGCAGCCGTATCGTGCCATCGGGCGCCCGGAACAGCCGGTGGACCACGGCCGCTGTGCCCACCCGATACAGGTCGGCCGGACCAGGGGTTTCAAGCTCAGGGTCGGTGGACGTAACCAGGCCAATGATGCGCTGGCCGACGGCGGCATCGTCCACCAGCTTGACCGACCGCGGTTGGCCTACGGTGAGGGGGACGGCCGTGAGGGGATAGACCACCACGCCGCGCAGGGGCAGAATCGCCAGGTTATCGGGGATGGCGGGCGGCGCATCAACCCCCTCACCGGAATCGCCGCCCGAGGCCGGGCTGCCCTTCGTCACATCGATCGGTTGAAAACCGAAGTCAGGCAGATCGACCAGAATCTCTTCGAGCTGCGGAAAGATGGCAGCCGATTCCAGGTCGTTCCATTTGGTCGCGGTCATTCTTGAATGTCAACACGCTGAGCTTTGAGCTTGGGCAGCACCACCCGCAGCAGCCCGTCGCTGTATTCAGCATCTACACCGGCCTCATCTACGGCCAGGGGCAATTCCACCTCGGTGCGGAACTCGCCAAAGTGGATCTGAAGTTGATGGTAGGCCCGGCGCAGCGGGCCGGGATCGGCGCGCGCGCCGCTGATGATCAGCCGGCGCTCAAATAGCGACACGGCAATGTCCGCCTGCCGGACGCCGGCAATCTCAACTTGAACGATCAATGCGTCTTCAGTTTCGTATAGGTCAGTTGGGGGGATCCAGACGGTGCCGTTGCGGCCGGAACGCGGAGTTGTAACACCATAGAACATAACCTCGATCAGGCTGGCCTCGTCGAGCGGGCCAGTCTGGCGCGGACGATTAGCCGTCATCGAGCACTCCTCCGGAAAACGCCCTCATTTCGGTCGGATTGTACCATAGGTTGTAGTACAATCTTTCGATATGACGGGAATGCTCCTGGATTCCAGGCCGCATCCAGAGAAGGTCCACCCGACCGCTTTCGTCGCGCCTAATGCGGTGGTCGTGGGCCAGGTGACCGTGGGCGCCGAGGCCAGCCTGTGGTTTGGCGTGGTGGCGCGCGGCGACACCGAAGCCATCGTCATTGGGCCCCAGACCAATGTCCAGGACGGCTGCATCCTGCATGCCGACGAAGGCCAGCCCTGCGTCCTGGGAGCGCGCGTATCGCTCGGTCACGGCGCCATCATTCACGGCGCGACCGTTGAAGATGACGTGTTGATCGGGATGCGCGCCACGGTGCTCAACGGCGCGCACATTGGGGCCGGCAGCATCGTCGGCGCGGGCGCGGTGGTGCCTCCCGGCGCCGCGGTGCCGCCCGGCTCGATGGTGATGGGCCTGCCTGCCAGGGTCACGCGGCCAGCCACCGAGGATGACCTGGAACAAATCCGCCGGACCGCCCAGCATTACGTTGAGTATGCGCGCGCCTACCGCAAGACCTATGGCTCGGCGGCCCTAATGCCGGTCCCCGGCATGGACCACCCGGTCGCGCCGGTGCAGGCCAACGCCAACCCGGAGGCGCTGCGCCTGCTGCGCGGCCTGGCGGTGTTCGACGGCCTGGACGAAGCGGAGTTGGCGCGTGTAGCCGGCATCTGCCGGATGGCCGCCTACCACGCCGGTGACGTCATCACCGCCCAAGGGCAGTACGAATCGGACATTTATGTGGTGCGGGAGGGCTTGCTCGAAGTGAGCGTGGGTGAAACGGGCGCAGGCAGCGCGCCGGCCCACACCATCGTGACCCTGGGCGAGGGCCAGGTCGTCGGCGAGATGGCCCTGATTGACAGGGGCCCGCGCTCCGCGACGGTGCGCTGCGTGAGCGAGACCTGCACCCTGATGGTGGTGGAACGCGACGCCTTTGAGCAGTTGGCCGCGGCCAGCCATCACATCGGACTGGTGGTGTACCGCAATCTGGCCGCCGACCTGTCATTCAAACTGCGCCACCGGCACCTGACCCGGCGCTGACGGAGGCCGCAATTGGTCTGCAAGCTGAGCATCGTCATTCCGGGTGGGCAGCACGCTGGCGCAATCCTGGATGCCGCCAGCATCCCGGAAGAGGGCGACGAGCTTCAGTTGGGGTCTGTCAGGGTAAGGGTGCTCGAAGTTCGGGAGTTGCTGCCGCCGCGCGGCGAGTTCCATTTCGTGCATGTGACTGGCGAGATCATTGGCCCGTCAAACGGCTCGCCAGCCGCCGGCGGGTCGCACGCGGGCGACTGACGGCCCGTCCGGCGGTACGCTACAAACCGCCGAGGACCAGCCGGACGACGAGGGGCGTGAGGAATACTTCCGCCAGGGCGGCCACCACCAGCAGAGGCACTGCCACGGCCAGCGCAATCTTGGCCCAATCCGCCAACGCCAGCAGCCAGCCTTCACCCAGCGTCTTGCCGGGCGGCGGCGCCAGAACGCTCGCGCCCAGCCGGAGAATGGCAGCCCCGATCAGCACCGCCGCGGTGATCTCGAAGACCCCATGCGGCAGGACGAAGGCCGCGAAAAACTGCGCCGGGCTCAGGCCGATGAGGGCCACCTGCCCGGCGAAGTAGCCCGACAGCGCCAGCGGGATCATCAACAGCACCACCGCCAACACCCCCAAGGAAAATATCCCAGCGCCGGTGGCGATGGCTAACGCCCGCAGGTTAGTCGTCAACACCCAGACTGCACCGCCCGCCGACACCAGACCAATCTGCGCCAGGTTCTCGTCAAAGTTGCGGGTGACATCGGCCAGGTCCACGCCCGCCAGGGGCAGTTGGTAGACGGCGGCATAGCGGTAGCCCAGCAGCAGCGCCGCCAGCAGCGCCCCCGCCAGCAGCGCGGCCGGCAGGGCCACCCGGCGCACGGTTGGGAGAATCTCCAGGCGATACCACCCCGTCAGGCCGCGCCCCCGGCCCTGCCCCACAAAGGCCGCCGCAAACGTGCGCCAGGCCGCCTTGAGATTGATCTCATCAATCTCCTTGCCGAGCAGTTCCTCGCGATTGAACAGGCGCACCCCCATCCGCACCAGCACGACCGTAATCAACCCCAGGCCAAAGATCACCCACCATAGCACGTCATATTGCCCCCAAAACATGATCAGGCTTTCGCCCTGCACCAGGATCGCCATGGGGATGATGATGAAGCTGGCGAGTAGGTTGGCCGCGCGCACGGAGGTGGTCTGCGCGGAGATGACCACCGCGCCCGCGACCATGACCAGCGCCTGGATGGAGGTCAAGGCGACGATTTGGACCAGCAGAATCGGCGGTGGATACCAGCCGAGCGTGACAGCCAGTCCGGTGAGATAGACGGTGATGCCCAGGTAGGCCGCCAGGAGCGGTGGCAGCATGGCAGCCAGGGTCTTGCCCACGTAGAGCTGCGCATCGGTCAGCGGCGACGAGAGCAGAGGCTCCAGGCTGTGGCGTTCCTTTTCGCCAACGAAGCTCTCCAGGGCAATGACGAGCGATACGGAGATCGGGAAGAAGCCCACGACCATCAGCAGGAACGGAATGAGGCGCTCACCGATGACGGGCGCGCCATAGCGCTCCACAAAGGCGACGGCCTGGCCAGCCGTGAAATTCATGAGCAGGGGAAAGAAGAGGGTCAGGATGATGACGGGCGCGATGATGCGCCAGTCGCGCATCTGGTCGCGCACTTCACGGCGCGTTACCAATAGGGCCGGACGGACGGCGCCCAGGAGACGCGTGAGCGGCTGATCCGGTTGGCTGGCAAGCGTAGTCATCGGCCAACCATCTCGGCCGCGGGCGCCAGACGCTCTGCCGTTCCATTCAGTTGGGCCGCCGGTTCATCACCGGCCTGAACTACTTGGAGGTAAACATCCTCCAGGCTGCGGGGGACCTCCGCCAGGGTGACCACGGGTATGCGGCGCTCGGCCAGCCGGGCGAGGACCTGCGGATTGACGACCGCCGGCTTTTCGGCCTCGTAGTGCAGCCAATCAGCGCCGGTGCGCAGGACCTGGACCAAGTCTGCCAGGTGGTCGGCGACGCCGTTGAGGGGCCCGGCCAGGCGCAGTTCCAGGAGGGCGGGGCCAAGCCACTGGCGCTTGAGCTGGGCTGGCGCGCCCAGCGCGATGACGCGCCCGCGCCGGATGACGGCGATGTGATCGGCCAACTGCTCGGCCTCGGTCAGGTTGTGGGTGCACAGGATGACGGCGCGGCGCTCGGAGCGTAGGCCCGCGATGGCGTCGCGCACCAGCCGGGCCGACTGGGGATCCATGGCGGAGGTCGGCTCGTCCAGCAGCAGGACGGGCGGGTCGTGCAGCATCGCCCGGATGAGGGCCAGCTTTTGGCGCATGCCCTTGGAGTATTCGCCCAGGCGCTTGCCGGCCGCCTCGCGCATGTCGAACCGGTCCAGCAAGGCGCCGGCCCGCCGCCGCCCTTCCGCCGCCGACAGACCATACAGCTCGGCGAAGAAGGCCAGGTACTCCTCCGACCGCATCCGCATGTAAAGGCCGTGGTGCTCGGTGAGGACCCCCACGCTGCGGCGAACGTCAGCCGGCTGCGTCACCACGTCAAACCCGGCCACCCTGGCCCAGCCGCCGCTGGGCTTGAGGATGGAGGTGAGCATGCGGACGGTGGTCGTCTTGCCCGCCCCATTGGGGCCCAGCAGGGCCAGCACTTCGCCGGGCTGGACGGCGAGGCTGACGCCGTCCACGGCCACAAAGGAATCGAAGCGTTTGGTGAGGTCGCGGGCTTCGATCACACCGAACTCAGCCGGGGGAGCGTGCCTTCAATTGATGGCGACGAACGATCCGGTGACGGCTATAGATGACATAGCCCGCCACCACCACCATCACCGCCATGAGGGCCTGATTGGCGTTGATGCTGAACAACTCGGAGCTGTCGAGGCGGATGAATTCAAGGCTGAAGCGCAGGAGGGGATAGAGAATCAGGTAGACGATGAACAGATCGCCAGCCTTGATGCGGCTGGCATAGCGCCGGGCGATGTAGAGCAGCGCCAGGCAGATGAGCAAATTGCCGATGGACTCATACAAGAACAACGGATGGAACTTCAGCGCTGGGTCGGCGAAGCCCGGAACGCGATAGGCCGGGTCAATCGAGATGGCCCACGGCAGGGTCGTCGGCGCGCCATACAGCTCCTGGTTGACGAAGTTGCCCCACCGGCCGATGGCCTGGCCCAGCGCCAGCCCCGGCGCGGCGATGTCGGCCCACTCCGCGAATTTCAGCTTGGCTCGGCGCGTGTAGAGATACAGCCCCAACAGGCCGCCAGCCACCGCGCCCGGCATGCCCAGCCCGCCGTTCCAAACCGCCAGTGCGCCTTCGATCCCATTGTCGGTGATCACGAGGGGGTGGGTCAGATACCACTGGGTGGTGATGCCCATGGCAATCATGCTGGGCGGAGGCGTAAAGATGTGCCAGAGGCGCGCGCCCACGATGCCGCCGACCAGCGCCCACAGGATCGCATCCCACACATGGTCCGGGTTATGGCCGCGGCGGCGGGCCTCCAGCGAGGCGACGTAACCGCCCAGAAACGCGCCCGCGACGAGGATAATGCCGTAGTAGCGGAGGTAGAGCAGGTTGCCGATGTGAATGCCGATGTCGTCAAATACCATTGGACCTCCGATTACCTGCGGGCCTGGCGGCGCACGTAGAGGGCGCGCTGCAGGGCAGTCACGTTCGCCAGAACGGCGATGATCCACAAGGCGACCACCGGCAGGTTGAGCAGCAGGCCAGGCGCCAGCACCAGGTAGCGTTCCATGCGGGTCAGGATGCCGACGTTGCAGTCAAAGCCCAGCGCCTCGGCGCGGGCCTTGGTGTAGGACACCATGACGCTGCCCATGGTGGCGATAAAGATCAGGATACAGACCAATGCGGCCGAGGGGTCATTCCCCTGGAGATAGTGGTACAGCAGCCCCAGGAAGATCAGCATCTCGCTCCAGCGGTCGGTTACCGAGTCCGTAAAGGCGCCGAACTTGGTGGGCTGCCCCAGCAGCCGCGCCATCGAGCCATCCAGGGCATCGAAGGGACCGGCGATGAGGATGAACACGCCGCCCAGCACCATGTGGCCCTGTGAGAGAAAGTACGCGCCCAGACCGGTGAGGGCGAAACCCAATCCCGTCATGATATTGGGTGTCAGGCCAAGCTTGATCAGCCCGCCAGCCACCGCATCTAGCGTGCCCTTGAACCGCTGGCGCATCCAGTCGGTAGGGGTGACTCGCTTTTTCACGGTCTCGTCGACGGTCATAGGTTACTTCCGCTATTTGCCAGCAATGAAGGCTTCGGTTAGGCGGCGCGCCACGTCGTCGGTGTACTGCTCGGGCGGCGTCTTCATAAAGTAGGAGGCGGGCGCCTTGAGCGGGCCGGCCACGCCGCGGTCCAGGGCCAGCTTGGCGCAGCGCACCGCATCAATCACCACGCCCGCGGAGTTGGGGCTGTCCCAGACTTCCAGCTTAAGTTCCAGGTTGAGCGGCACATTCCCAAAGGTGGTGCCCTCCATGCGGATGTAGCACCACTTGCGGTCGGTGAGCCACGGCACGTAGTCGGACGGGCCGACATGCACGTTTTCCTCGTCAATCTCGAAATCCAGTTGGGAGGTGACGGCGCCAGTCTTGGAGATTTTCTTGGACTCCAGCCGCTCGCGTTCGAGCATGTTGAAGAAGTCCATGTTGCCGCCAAAGTTAAGCTGATAGGTGCGGTCCAGCCGGACACCGCGCTCCCGGAACAGGTTGGTGAGAACCCGGTGCGTGATCGTCGCCCCCACCTGGCTCTTGATATCGTCGCCAATGATGGGCAGGCCGCGCTCGACAAACCGGCGCTGCCAATAGCCCTGCGAGGCGATAAAGACCGGCACGCAGTTCACAAACGCGCAGCCGGCCTCCAGGATCTGTTCCACATACCACTTGGTGGCCATCTCGGAGCCGACCGGCAGATAGCTCACGACCACGTCGGTGTGCGTCTCCCGCAGGATGCGGATGATATCGGCGGTGGGACCGGCGGCCTTCTTGACCTTGGTGCCGACGTACTTGCCCAGGCCATCGTGGGTCATGCCGCGCTCGACGGTGACGCCCAGCGGCGGCACCTCGGCGAATTTGATGGTGTTATTCGGCGGGGCGGCAATCGCCTCCGATAGATCCAGCCCAACCTTGCCCTCCACCACATCGAAGGCGGCGGTGAACTCGATATCGCGAATGTGGTAACCGCCCAGGTCCACGTGCATCAGGCCCGGCACACGGTCGGAGGGTTTGGCCTCGCGGTAAAATTGCACGCCCTGCACCAGCGAGGAAGCGCAGTTGCCGACCCCAATGATGGCAACGCGCACCTTTTTGCTCTTTTTTGCCACTCAATCCTCCACGGTGAAAGTACGTTCCGGCTATCTTATCATAGGAATAGGAAGGCTGAACCCTAACCAAAGAGGGCGATGACGGCTACCCCGCCAGCCACCGCGACCGAGCCCAGGACGCGCATGGCGCTGCCGCTCTCCTTCAGCAGCCACACGCCCGCGATGGCTCCAAACACGACGCTAATCTCGCGCACGGCGCCGGCATAGCTGGCTGGGACCCCATTGCGCATGGCGTACAGGACGATGGCATAGGCGGCCATCGTCGTAAAGCCGGCGACGACAGTATTGAGGCGCGACGAGCGCAGTTCGGCCTTGAGGCCGCTCCAGCCTACCAACCGCAGGGTGTAGGGTGTGAGCAGCAGGGTCGTCAGCAGGAGCGCCAGGTAGGTGTACAGCAACGGCTCCACCAGCCGGACGCCGGCCCGGTCGATGACGGTGTACATGGAAATGCTCAGCCCGGCCAGCAGGGCCAGCCGGGGCGCCAGGCGGCCCAGGGCCAGCAGCGGCTCCCGCCACGCCGATAGGCGCGGCAGGTTGATGAAGTACAGCCCACCGGCAATGAGCGCGACCCCCGCCATCCCGCCAGCCGTGGGCCGTTCGGCCAGAAGTATGGCGGACCAAATCAGGAGAAACAGCGGCGCCGTGCCGCGCGCCAGCGGGTACACCAGGGACAGTTCGCCGTGCCGGTAGGCCTGGGCAATCAGGCCGAAGTAGAGTGCTTCAAACACGGCGCTGACGGCCATGAGGCCCCAGGCCGTGGGCGGAACGTGGAAGGGGATGAAAAAGATGACCGGGAGGAAGAGCACCCCACCCCACAGCAGCATCCACCACACAAAGGCCGCCCGGTCCTTGGCGCGGCGGATGGCGACATGGGCGACGACATGAATGACGGCTGAGCCAAGGATGATGGCCAGGTTGAAGGGGGTCATTGGGCTTGTCTATTCCGTGGCAGTGGGCTATAATTTCGGCTGACGACGGGGCGTGGCTCAGTTCGGCTAGAGCACACGGTTCGGGACCGTGAGGTCGGAGGTTCAAATCCTCTCGCCCCGACCATCAGCAACAAGGCTAGGCTTTTTGCCTAGCCTTGTTGTTTCCGGCCAGACACTATGCAAATCCTCGGCCTGACCGCCGACCACAAGGTCATCTCTCGTGCGTGAGCATGATCCGCCGCAAGATCGCGGCGGTCAGTAGCGAGCAACAGGCTACGGATTATCGGGACTACTTCAAAAAGCCGCAACTCTTCTCACCCGGCATCCGCCGTTCGCCGCAATCACGCGCGGGCAACGCGTGGCCTTCTGGGCCTGACGGCAGGACATGAACCCGATGGCGTGGCGCCGCGGGGAAGGTGCCGCTCCGGCGAAGCGCAGAGCAGGCAGCCGATGGCCTGGTGCGTGTTCCCTTACTCACCCCCAGCAATGAAATCGAGCGCAGCCTGGAGTTGAGCATCAATCCCGGCCAGAAGCTGTTCGCGCTCCAGGTCAACCGCGATGTCGGGGACGACGCCATTGTTCTCCAGCACGCGCCCAGCCGGCGTCTGCGACTGGCCGTACGGATACATCAGGATGGCGTCGTAGGGCAGCTCCGCCACGTTCGCCACGAGGCACCTCCCAGGGGTCTGCGAGCCCACGATCGCGGCCCGGCCCAAGGCCTGCAGGCTGCCCGCGAACTCTTCGGCGGATGAGATACTGAGCTCATCTACCAGGATCACCACTTCGCCCTGGTACGCGCCGGGTACACGGTCAAGGTACACTTCTTCCAGCCGGTCGCGCAGTTGATAGCGCATGAACAGCCGCGGCTCGCCCACGAGCTGGCTGGCGATGGCGTGGCGGACATAGAACAGACCGCCCGCATTTCCGCGCAAGTCGATGATGAGGGCCGGCGCATCCCGGAGCTCGTCGATTGCTTGCAGTGTGCGGTCCAGCACCGGGTCAACAAAAGCCGAGAAGCGCACGTAGCCAATGCCACTCGCGAGGCGCTGCGCCCCGAACTCGGCGCAGCCCGCCGGCAGGGAGGCATCGAATGATTCGCAGGCCCCCCGCGCGGCGAACGGCAGGGTCACGCGCCGCAACTCGTCGCTGGCATCGCGGTACTCCAGGATTGCCTCTGTGCCTGTCTCGCCGTACAGGCGGCCGCGCAGACGGTCGGCAGCACTGCCGCGCCGGTTACGCTCGTTGTCGGGGGGCATCTGCCAGGCCACAGCCGCCACGTCGCCAAGGGTCCAGCCGTCCACCGCCACCAGCTCGTAACCCGGCCGCAAGCCGGCCTCGCCGGCCGGCGAACCTGCGCTGACGTAGGTGATCACCGCCTTGCCGTCCAGCAGGCGCAGGTCCAGGCCCAGCCACCCAGTCGCGAAGGCCATTGGGCTAAACTCGCTGGCGAGCTCGGATGGTAAAGCCGCCAGGTGGGACACGCCCAACTCGAAGAGCATCGGGTTCACCACCCCGATCCAGAAGGCGGCATCGTCCTGAACCGTCGCGAGCTTCTGACGGTAGGCATCGCCGATGGCCTGCCAGTCCTGGCCGCCAAAAGTAGGATCGAAGTAACCGTCGTTCACCGTCTGCCAGACGGCGTCGAAGACGGCGGCGCGCTCGGCGGGCGTCAGCCGCGTCTCGATCAGGGGCGTCGGCGGAGGCGCTGGTGTCACCGTTGGCCGCGCGGTTGCGGTGGGCGTGGGCAGTGGAGCCGCGGTGGGCACGGCTGCCGGCTGCGGCGCGCAAGCCGCCACGGCCAGCGCGAGGGTGCAGAGCGCCAGGCGGTTCGCGAAGGAGGCCCGGCGAACGGGGTTCATTTGCATTCCTCCCGTTGACAAAAACACATTGCGCCGCCCCGGACTT
Source organism: uncultured Anaerolineales bacterium (assembly GCA_964497615.1). Taxonomy (GTDB): domain Bacteria; phylum Chloroflexota; class Anaerolineae; order Anaerolineales; family UBA6663; genus CAZCEC01. The sequence goes on from CAZCEC010000015.1 coordinate 56,958, forward strand.
GGGCACGACCACCGGCTGGCCAGGCGACCCGACCGTTGGCCACACCTGTTTCCCGGGCGGGCAGAGCTGCCCCGGCCCGGTCATCAGACTTCATCACTGCCTCTGCGCTGGCTAAGTGCCAGCAATCCAGCCAGGGTAGCGCATCAACGCCCTCCTTCCACAGCTGGCTGCGCATACCCTGCTTCACACATCAGTATAGGACCGATTGCGTCTCCGGGAGTATGAATGGGCCGCTTGCGGGGAAACTGGCCTAAGTCGATGCTGATTGTCGCTGCCAGGCCGTTTGGTTCGTTTCACGCTTCATTCGCCGAATAACTCCATCATTGGCTGACCCTCGGCCAATTGGGTTCCGAAGTCCAGCAGCCTCCCGATGGTTGGCGCAATGTCGATCAGGCTGCGCCTCATAGTCTCGACTTGTCCAGGCGGGATTTCAGGCCCGACGGCGAGGAACGAGATGTGGCGATTGCACTCGTCGGTGCCGCCGTGGTTGGGCCAGTCCGCGCCGCAGCCTCGGCCATGGTCCGACGTCACTATCAAGGTGGTGTGCCCGGCGTAGAAGTCATCCGCCTGAAGCTGCTGCCACAGCTCCCAGATGATTTCATCGTCGTGCCGGATCGCCGCGCGGTACGCATCCCATTGGCCCAGATGGGCGGCCTCGTCCGGGTCGAGCAGGCTGATGACGAGCAGCCGGGGGTGTTGCTCAGCAATGACGCGCCGGGCATTGGCCCACATGCCGTCATCGTAGGGCGGGCTGGGCTCGTCGCTGAAGAACATTTCAGCGCCAAAGTCAGGACCGTAATCTGGGTGGGTGCTGTAGGTGAGCACCGGCTCGATGAAGGAGCCATGCACGAATACCGCCTCGGTCTGTGGGGCGCCGGTGGCCTGGCGGAAGTACTCGAAGATGGTGGGCATGGCCGGCCGCGTGCTGCCATCGTTGGGAATGTTTTCCCAGGTCCCGGTGAGCAGGGCGGCATGGCCCGGCACCGTAACCGTTGCCCCGTCATTGGTGAACGCGGTGTTGATGGCCCCCATGGGCGCCAGGTCGCGAGCCAGGTGCGGGACGAAGGCGGCTTCAGGATCGCCCAAGGTCTCGGTCCAGCGCGCGCCGTCGATGATGACCACCACCACGGCGCGCGTATAGGGCGTCGGCGTGGCAGTGGCGGTCGGTGACGGGGTCGTGGTCGCCGAAGCCGAAGCCGAGGCCGTGGGCGCCGGCTGCGTGGGCCGCAGGGTGGGCGATGGCGCTGCCGTTGGGCGGTCTGTGGGCGTGGCGGTCGTGGTGACCGTGATCGCCGCAAGCGGCGTGGGGGTTGGCGTGGCTGACCATTGGCAGGCCGCGCCCAATGCCGCCAGCGCCAAGAGCAGCGCCAGCCTATGCGGTCGCGTGAGCATTCAATCCATGGGGTACAAGCTGCACCCGCCATCCACCAGCAGCACTGCGCCAGTCATGTAGGCGGCCATCGGCGAGCACAGGAAAAGAAAGGCGTGGGCCACGGTCTCCGGGGGCTGCATGTAGCCCAAAGGGATCGCCTTCTCGGCGCGGGCGCGGTAACTGGGATCCGTGTCCCACTGTCGCTTCGCCAAACCCACCGCCACAATGCCGGGCGCGATGGCGTTGGCGCGGATGTTCCTGGTCACCAATTCACGCGCGAAACCGCGCATCATCGCCTTGAGCCCCGCCTTGCTGGTGGTGTACGGCGTGATCTCAGGCCAGGGCACGTCCTCCACCCACGAGGTGGTGAAAATCAGGTGTCCGGGCCGGCCAGCCGCGACCCAGCGGTTGGCGGCAGTTTGCGCCACGATGAAGGCGGCCCGCAGGTTGACGTTCATCAGCGTATCGAACTCATCCAGCGGATACGCGTCCACCGGATGGGCCGTCACCATGCCAGCATGGCAGCAGACGACATCCGGGAGGCCCTGCTGCGCCGTCACCCGGTCTGGCAGCCCAGCCACCTCGGCGGGTTGGGTGGTGTCGGCCTGGTAATAGGCAATGCGCGGGCCGGCGGCGCCCACTTCGCCCAGCGCCGCCGCGGCGGCTTCCTGGCTCACGACATCATTAACCGCAACCGCCGCACCGTGTTCGGCCAGGACCTTGACGACTTCGCGGCCGATAGCACCGGCGCCGCCAGTTATGAGAACGGTCTGACCCGTCAGGTCGAGGAGATTCTTCATCACACCTCCAGGTTCCAGGCCTCCAGCGACCGCACCCGAACGCGCCCGGCATCACAGAACAGGCCATTCGGGTCATTCAGCCAGTTGGCCGGCGGCATTCCATTCATGCCGAGATTATAATCTCGGACGCGCATCACTCGTCAGCGCAGCGAACGGAGACACGCGATCACCATGCCAGGAAAGTTCCGGATTCCATTGCTCGAACTTGGCGGCGGATTGTGCGGCGGCCTGCTGGTAGGCGGGCTCGGGGCCATGCTGGGGCGCTGGCTCGGCGGCGAGCTGCTGCCCCCCATCGGCGATGTGGCGAACACCTTCGGCGACCTGGTCGGCGCAGTGCTGGGCTTTGGCCTGTCCTATCCCGTGGGTGTGGCGCTGGGCATGGCGCTGATGCGCCGAGGTCTCCGGCGGCCGGGGATGTTCTGGCCGGCGCTGGCTGGGGCGCTGCTGGGCGCCAGCCTCGTCCTGGCGCTGCTCGTCGTGCTCAGGCTCAGCGAGTACCCCCTGGTTCTGCAAGCGTTGTTCATCGGCCTCCCGCCGGTCGTAGCGCTGGTGGGCGTGCGGTTTTGGGTTCAGCGAACGGCGCCCCAGGGATGAAGCCTTGATGGATCTCGCGCGCCGCCGTGCCTGGGCTGGGCTGCTGGGCTGCCTGGCGCTGTATCTGGCGCTGGCAATGCCCCAGCTCGATTTGCCTGGGCTGCACAACGACGAGGCCGTTGAAGGCGGTCTGCAGGCGGGGCAAATCCTCGACGGACAGCCCATCACTACCTTCCGAGGCGCGGGCTTGAACATCGCGGGGCGCACCTGGCCGGTGATGGTGCAGGACTACATCGGCGCCTTCAACGTTTACCTGCCGGTCCCGTTCCTGGCAATCTTCGGCCACACTACGGTGGCCCTGCGCCTCTACACCGTGCTGCTCGGCGGGCTGACCTTAGGCCTGGCCTACGGGTTTGCGCGGGCGGTCCTGGACCTCCGCGCGGCGTTAGCAACCGGCTTGCTGATGGCCGTCTCACCCTCGTTCGTGTTCTGGCAGCGAGAAGGCGTGTTCGTCACGTCTATCACGGCCGCCATCGCCATCGGGATGATCTGGGCGGCCCTAAGCTGGCTGCGAACCCAGAAACTGCGCTGGGTCTTCCTGGCGGGCCTGCTGGCGGGCGCGGGCCTGTATGCCAAGCTCCTGTTCTTATGGGTGATTGTGGGGGCGGCCGGGGCTGGGGCGATGGCGGCCCTGCTCAATGCGGCGACGGAAGGCGGCGGAATTAGGGGCCTCGTCACCGCGCTGCGGCGGCGCTGGCGGCATGGGTTGGCGGCGGCCCTGGCGATTGCCACGGGCGGGCTGATGGGCCTGGCGCCGCTGGCGCAGTACAACCTGCAAACCGGCGGCACCTTCGCCTCGGTCGGCGGCAACTTGAGCACTTCCTACTACGGGGTCAACAACGCCGACATCGCCGGCAACCTGCGCGTGCGGCTCGGCCAACTGGGAGACGTCATCAGCGGGCGGGATCATCTGTCGTTCCTGGGCGGCAGCTTCCACAACCCGCTCTGGCCGTGGGTGTTGGGGACAGCCGCGGCGGTCATTCTCCTGCACACGGTGTGGACGCGGCGGGCGGGCGCAGCGATGTGGATATTGGTCATGCTCGCGCTGGCAGTCGCTCAATCATCCTTCACCGTGTCCGGCCTGTTCGCCACGCACTTTACCATCCTGGCGCCATTCTGGCCCATGGTCGTGGGTGCGGCGCTGACGCTGCAATGGGGGCGCGCCAATCACGGTCCAGCCACAGGCGCGGCAGCGGCGGGGCGCTGGCGCGGCAGATTGGCGGTGGGGCTCCGGACCGCGGCGATGATGGTGGTTGCGCTGCTGTGGGTCCGCGATGTAAGCGTGACGCTGGCCTATCATCAGCGGCTGCATCTCGTCGGCGGCACGAGCAGCCACAGCGACGCGGTGTATCGGCTGGTGGACGTCTTGCGCCAACACGCGGGGCAGCCGGTGTATGCGATGGATTGGGGATTTGCGCCGCAGGTGCGGATGCTCACCCGCGAGGCAATTGTGCCGCAGGAAATCTTCGGCTATGCCTGGGAGCCAGATGAGGGCTTTGGCGCGCGGCTGGCCGAGGCCTTGGCGCAGCCAGAGGCCCTGTTCGTCTTCCACACGGAGGGCGATACCGTCTTTCCGCGCCGGGCGGCATTCGAGGCCGCCGTGGCGGCGCAGGGGGCGGAGGTTGAGTTGGTGGCGATGTTGCTGCGGCGGGATACGGTGCCGATCCTGGAAGTCGTCCGCGTGACCCGCTAGCCGCTGCCAGCGCGGCCCGCCCTACGGCGCCAGCGATTGGATCCAAATCAGCGCGCCAATCAGCACCACGAGAATCACCAGCGCAATCCCCACAATCGAAATCCACAGCCAACCGGCCGAGTCGCGCGTGGCCGGCGCGGCCTCGGGCAGCGCCAACTCGCCCAGCAGCGGCTGGGGCGCGGCGGTCGCGGCCCCCTCCCCACTGGGCGGCGGAGGCGGGGGCGGCGCCGAGGCGCGCGGATTGTTGGACAGGCGAGGGACGCGTGGCAGCCGGCGCGCGCCGGGCATCTCAGGGGAGGAGATCGCAGGCGCTGTTTGGGTCGGCGGGCCGGCTGCCGGCTCAGCCGGGGAGGTCACGGTTGGCGCCGCCTGGGCAGCGGCCCGTTGCGCGCGGGCAGGCCGCAGCAGGCGCTCAACGCGATAGGCGTCGGCGCGGCGGGCCAATTCGGCCTCGATCCAGTGGCCCGCGGCCTCCAGCGCGGCATCGCCCGCGCAGAAATTGGCGCGCAGATAAGTCAGGACGTTATCGGGCAGGGTTTGCAGATGCGGGGTGATATCCGTCTGGCGTAAGCCCGCACGCAGCAGTTCGCCCGCCCGCGCGGTGAGCGTGGGGCTGGTCTCCTGCAAGTGAAAGACGGCCAACGGCAGCAGTTCCTTGGCCGGAACAGGCGCTGGAGCGCCCTCCGGCCCCGCCGGGTGAGCGGCCAGCAGTGCCAGCACCCGGCGCAAGTCCAGGCGGTTCGCGACAAAGGTATCGGGCAGGGCGCGATTCTCAAACCGCGCGGCCGCCAGATAGGCGCGCAGGCGGGGTGCCGTTGCCGGTCCTGCGCCCGTGTCCAGCCGGCTCTCAATCCGCGACAGATGGGACGCATACTCGGCCCAGGACATGGAGGCCGGGCTGGAACCCTCGTCTTCCGTCAGCAAATGCCACGACAGGGCCTCGTCCGCGGCCGGTATGTCAACCAGGCATTGAAACAGCAGATCCTTGCTGCCCGCGCGATAGGGTTGGCGGCGTTCGCCAGCGGCCGTCTTGGCCCAATGCAAGGCGCTGGCGGCGGTGAGGCCGCGGATGGCCGGCCGTTGACCGGGCGAGGCGGCGACCGCGGCCAGGATGTCGTTGCTGCCTGGCAGGTTGGCAACCAGGAATTCCACGTCCTCCTCGGCCAGCGCCATCTCGCCGGCCGGGGCGTGAAAGTCGTCGGCCAGCCAGGCCCGCAGCACCGTGGCGTAGAGCGCCTCATCGGGCTGCGTGTGGCCGGGCGGTGTGCAGGCCTGCAGGAGCGACATACCGCCAGCACGCCCCAGCATGTAGTTGAGCGCCGGGCTGGCGGCATCCAGGGTGGCCGGCGGCGCCTTCTGGGTCGCGGCCCACAGCGGCTCCAACTGCTCGGGAACCGCCAGCGCCTCGTTGAACAACCACCACTCGGCGAACACGGCATCGCGTTCGGCGGTGGCGAGGCTGGCCTGCCACACAAAGGGCACCAGCGCGCGCGGCAACGCGCGCAAGAGCGCCCCCGTGTCGCTGACGGCCTCCTGCGGGTTGGCCGCATCCGATTCCGCGGTTGAGGATGACAGCGCCACCGTGCGGCCCTCCGCCAGCAGGTCGCGCCAGACCATTGCGGCGCGGCCCAGGGCCGGGTACCAGGCAGGCTGCACCACACGCTCCAGCAGGGCGGTGAAGCGCTTAGAATCGCCCTGCCCCGCATGCTGCCACACCCACAGCATCCCGCTCAGGTCGGCGGTGGAGGGCGCGGCAGTATCGAGCACCACCAGGGCATCGGCGAACAGCGCCGGGTCCGCGGCCATCGCGGCTTGAAACGCCGCCGCAAGTTCGGGGCCGCGCCGCCACGCCAGCAGCGCGGCCAGCACGGGCTGTCCCGTTGTCAGGGGAGTCAAGGCCGTTGATGAGGGCGCGCCCTTGGAGGCCGATTGCGGTTCGCGGCGCGCCAACAGCAGATCGCGGTAAAGCTCAATCTGCTGATCCGCCGAGCCTATGCTTAGCGCCGTCTCCGGGCTGCGGGAGATGGAATCGCGCAGGAGGGCGCGCACACGTTCGTGGTCGCGGGCTGGGCGCGGCGCGGCCAGGTGCACCGGCGCGTAGAGCGCCAGTTGGCCATGCGCGGCGTCGAAGGCAACTTGCAGCAAATCTAGCCGCAGGTCCAGGGGCAGGTCGGGCTGGCGCAAGAGGTCCAGGGCCGCGTCGCGCGGCACCCGGCGGAGTAAGTTGAACCGCCGGTCGCCGAGACGGGCGAGTTCCGGGTAGAGGCGCAGGGCCTCCGGGCCAGACAAGGCGACGCCCTGTTTCTCAACTGCATACAGGGTGACGGCATCCGCCGCGGCGACGGGCAAGGCCAGCAGTTCGGGCAGTTGGGCGTCGTAGAGCGCCTCGTGCGGCAGCGCAGCCAACGGCGTGTAGATATCTTCCACGGCGCGCGGGGCAGCCGCGCCAGGGACGAAAACCCGGTCCGCCGGCAGGGGCGCGGGCGCATCCGGCGGCAATTGGAACAGCCGCAGGTGCACATTCTGGACGCTCACATAGTCCAGGGCGAAGGTGAGCACGCCGAGGCGCGGCAACAGCCAATACTGCACCGCTTCGACGAGTTGGAGTCTCTCAAGCAGTTCATGGCCGGGTAAGGGCACGCTGATCGGTTGGGGATGCCGCATGTGCGGCGAGGCGGGCGCGGCATTGCGCGTGCCGGGGGCAGCCGGGGCCACCCGTTCGGCCGCCGACATGACGGCGTTGACCACAAACCGCACGGCCTCCGGGCTGGGGGCTTGTGGGTCGAGGCGCGGGAGCACCGGCGCCCACGCCTGCGCCTCGGCGACGGCAGTGTAGTCCGTGAGCCAAACCGTCGCGGCCGGATCACGGGCGGCGCGGGCCAGGCCGGTGTACAGCGCGGTGCGGGAGGCAAAGGCAGCGGCGATGTCGTCCCGCGAGAGCAGCACAAAGCGGGCCTGGTTGAAGGGCCGGTCGGTGCGGGGCGCGGCGCTCAACTCGCCTTCGCGGCGGCGCTGTACGACGGTGAACAAATAGCCGCCCTCGAACATCAAGAGCGCGGCGGAGATCGCCCCAATCTGGCCGGCGAAGGCCGAAGTCTCAGGAAACAGGAGGCCGCGGTTGAACAGGTGAGCGCCAAACCGGCCGACTTCGGCATCGGAGGCGGCCAGCGTGCTGAAGTCCAGCGCGCCGTTGGGCACAAAGACCTTGCCGAAGTCAACGTAGCGGGCGGCAAAGGGCTTCATTGGAGGACGCAACCGGCGCTAGTACTCGCGGGTCGGATAGCCGATGTAGCGCTCAAGGCGGTCGCGCTTGAAGTAGAAACGCGGGAGGCGGCCGCCGCCCTGGGCCAGGCGCTGGCGCTCGACGTGCGTGAATAGCCAGAAGAAGGGCGTCTCCACGGCGAAGGGCTGCCAGCGGTCGGGCGAGAGCAGGCTGCGCGCGCCGGGGTCGAAGTTGGGCTGCTGGCGGTTCTCGTCCAGGTAACCAGCGGCGGAGACGGTGAAGGCCTCGATGTGCATCTTCTTGGCGTAGTTCTTCAGCAGTGTCGCCATCTCCGCACCGAAGAACACCTCCACCACCTGCCACGGGTTGCGGCCCTGCACGCCCAACTGGTCCACCTTGGTGATGCATATGGCGACGTGACGGTCAGGCCGGGCAGCAGAGGCCAGCGACGACAACAGGTTGCTGACCATCTGCGTGTATTGGGCCTGGGTATATTGATATGAGCCCGCCACGGGCGCGGGGGCCGCCGCCGTCGCGGCGCTGCTGCCGAATAGGGCCGCCAGCCCCTGGCTCGGGCCGGTTGGCTCCACGGGCTCCGCCGCCGCGGCCGTTGTATCCACCAGGCTGGGATCGAGCAGGGCAATCACGCATTGCGCCTCGCGCAGGGGCACCATGACGGCGTTGTTGACGCCCTGCATTAGCAGCTCGCCGGGCGCATCGCGCACGACGATGGTGTGGCTCTGGGCGCTAAGCCGGTGCCCCGGCGTGTTGTACTCGGGGCGGACCTTGCGCTGGAACAGCCAAACGGTATCGTACGCTTCGGAAGTCGCCTGGTTCTGCGGGGCCTGGAACGCATTCACGGGCGCCTGGGCGGCGCGCTGCGCGAGGACGTACTCGAACTCCGGGTCTTCCTGGTTGATGCGGTGCAGCGACCGGGCCAGCGACTGCATCAGCCAGGTTTTGCCGGAGCTGGATGGCCCCCAGAAGGCGATTTCGCGCGGGAGGTTGGCGTTTTCAGCGGCCATGGTTCATTGGGGCGCAACCACCACAATAAAGCTGAACGTGGCGCGGGCGCGGCTGACGACCAGCTCCAGCCCGCCGCCAGTATACAGCCCCGACGGGTCGGCCAGGGCGACCTCGAATGGGTCGGCGTCGTTGAATTGCACCGTGAGCAGGTTTTCGGGCGTGAAGGACAGCCTCAGCCAGTCTTCGCGGTCGTCTACGCACGTGTTCTCGCCGGGGTCAATGGGCCGCGTAAAGACCAGGCCATTCGTGGCGTAGATGCCGATCTGGCAGTTGCGCAGTACGCGCACCTCGTAGAACGTCAGACCATTCGAACGAAACCGGATGCCGACGTAGCTGCCAGTCACGAAGTTGACGCGCGAGAAGGAGGTGGCCAATTCGAACGCGGGCACCGCTTGCAGCGCGGGCGTGGAGGGGCGCAGGAAGTCAACGTCATTGGCGATCAGGACGATCTGGGCGTCGCCGGTGACGCTCAGCACCGGGGCCACGGGCTCGCCAGCGCTGTCGGTCCAGCCGTTTTCGTTGCTGATCAGCGTGTCATCGGCCACCACCACGCGGCCCTCGGTCAGCCCCAGCAGGTACGAGAGGTCGTAGATGTTGGGCTGGCAGTTGGCGGGTTCAACGGCCAGGGAGTCGCTGGGCATCCAGCCCAGCGTGCCATCCCCCGCCTGGACGTGAAGCCAGCCCCCATCCTCCAGCCGGCCAATGACGCTGACAGCGCCGTCGCGCGGCAGCACCACCGACTCGCGCACCTGCCCCCCGCCGGGCACCGGATACAGCCGCCGCTCCGCGCCGACGGCCCGCGCCTGGCAGGCCACGATTGCGGCCGGCTGGGTGTTAGTGGGCGTCGGCGTCTGGGTGGGCGTGGAGGTGGGCGTTGCGGTCCGCGTGGGCGTGCTGGTGATGGTGGGGCGCGCAGCCTCGGTGAGCGTCGCGCCGGCGCGGGCCGTTTCCGTGGGCTGGCGGGCAAGTTGCGTGGCAGCCACGGCGGCCGTGGCCGAGGCGGTGGCCTCCCGTTGGGCGACGGCGATTTGGGTTTGTCGTTCGGCGCGGCGGTCCGCATACACCGGCGCATAGGCCGCGCCAAGCAGCACGCACAGCAGCACCAGCACGACGGCGCACGCCACCACGGTCAATGTAATGCGGGTATTCCACATGGCGGCTGTCTAGAGGGCGCTGAGACGCGTTTCCAGGTATATCAGAACGCCCGCGCCGGCCAGCACCGCCGCCAGCAGCAGGCCGGCCATGATCAGGCCCATGGTCATCAGGGTGCGGGCCTCATGCTGAAAGCTGTAGCCGATCAGGGGATAGCGGCGGGAATGGCACAGCGGGCAGGCGCGTGACAGGTTCGGATCGCGCGGGCTGCCACAGTGCTCGCAGGGCACATAGCGGATGCCTAGCATTGACGCTACTTATACCAGCAGCATGGCAAATCTGCTAGGCCGATAGGTTGACAACTAGGGTGAAATTAGTCATAATTGGACCAGTATTTAGTTACACCAAAATATACTTTTTTGGACTAGCAAGGATGGAGTCAGCGAATGGCGAAAAAGTCGGTATCTCGGCGGACACTGTTCCGGGCCGGGTTATGGGGGGCGAGCGGTCTGGCGGGGCTTAGCGCGCTGGCACGCGTGTCGGGGCTATCGGCGGGGCGAGACAGCGCCCCACCCCTGGCGGGACCCTTTCCCCAGGGCGGCCATGGCGTCCACGGCAGCGGCGACGGCGCCGTGGGCGAGGTGGACACCTCCCTGTTCGACCCGATGCAGTATCTGTATCACTTTGACTACGGCCAGGTGAGCACCCTGGAAAACGGCCAGACCCTGCGCGAGTGGAACATCAACGCCATCAACCGCGATGTCGAGATCGCGCCGGGTGTCTTCTTCCCCGCCTGGACGTACGACGGGCAGGTGCCGGGGCGCACCTTTCGGGCCACGGAAGGCGACCGGCTGCGGTTCCATTTTGGCAATGGGTCGTCGCACCCGCACACCATTCACTTTCACGGCATTCACCCGCCGGGGATGGATGGCATCCTGCCCATTGTGAACCCCGGCGAGAGCTTCACTTATGAGTTTGATGCCAAGCCGTTTGGGCTGCACCTCTACCACTGCCATGTAATGCCCCTCAAGCGCCATATCCACAAGGGCCTGTATGGGGTGTTCATCATCGACCCGCCGGGGGGCCGGCCGCCCGCGCGCGAGATGGTCATGGTGATGAACGCGTTCGACACCAATTTCGACGGCGAGAACGAAGTGTATGCCGTCAACACGGTGGCCTTTCACTACAGCAAGCACCCCATCAAGGTCAAGGTGGGTGAGCTGATCCGGGTCTATTTGATGAACATCACGGAGTTCGACCTGATCAACTCGTTCCACCTGCATGCCTCCATGTACCGGCTGTACCGCACGGGCACACGCCTGGAGCACGACGAGTATACCGACATGGTGATGATGAGCCAGGGCGAGCGGCACATCCTGGAATTCACGCTCGAGTATCCTGGGCAGTACATGTTCCATGCGCACCAGAGCGAGTTCGCGGAACTCGGCTGGGTGGGCATGTTCGAGGCGGAGGCCTAGCCCGATGGCTAACCAAACGATATCGCCGAGCCGGACCGCCGGTCTGCCGGCCTGGCTCTGGATCGTGATCCCCACCGTGGCGCTGGCGGCCTTGGTGGCGGTGTTTGCGGTCACCAACCCGGCAGCGGTATTTGTGTCATCCGCGCCGCCGGTGGAGGACCTGGCGCTGGAGCGCATCGCCGTGGTGCCGGAAGGCTTTGTGGTTACGGTCTTCAACAACGGGCCGACGGAAAACACCATCGCGCAGGTGCTGGTGGATGACGCCTATTGGGACTTCACGATCGAGCCCAGCGCCACGCTGCCGCGCCTCGGCCGGGCAACGGTGAAGATCCCCTACGCCTGGGTGGCGGGCGAGCCCCACACCATCATGCTCCTCACCCCGACGGGCACCCCGTTCGAGGGCGAAATCGCGGCGGCCACGCTGACACCGACGCCGGGCCTGCGCGAGGTGGGCGCCTACGCCCTGCTGGGCATCTATGTGGGTGTCATCCCCGTGGTGCTGGGCATGCTGTGGTTCCCAGCGATGAAGCGTCTGGGTCGGCGCGGGCTTGGGGCCATCCTGGCGCTGACGCTGGGCCTGCTCGTCTTCCTGCTGATTGACACGCTGTTGGAGGCGTTTGAGTTGGCGGCGGAAGCGCCCAGCGTGTTCCAGGGCGTGCCGCTGGCGCTGTTCGCAGCGGTGCTCACCTGGCTGGCGCTGATGGCGGTGAGTTCGCGGCGCGGCCCGGCGCACACCGATCCCGCCAAACAGCGCCTGTACATCGCCACCTTGATCGCTCTGGGGATTGGGCTGCACAACCTGGGCGAGGGGCTGGCCATTGGGGCCGCCTTTGCGCTGGGCGAGGCGGCGCTGGGCAGCTTCCTGGTCATCGGCTTTACGCTGCACAACGTGACCGAGGGCGTTGGCATCGCCGCGCCGGTCACGCGCGATCAGCCAAGTTGGCGGCAGTTCCTGGCGCTGGCCTTGTTGGCGGGGCTGCCCGCCGTGCTGGGGGCGTGGATTGGCGGGTTTGCATTCTCGCCGATCATGGCCACCCTGTTCCTGGGGATTGGCGTGGGCGCGATCTGGCAAGTGATCGTGGAGGTGGGCAACCTGCTGCGGCGCGACGCCGCCAAGGACGGCGCACCCGTGGTTTCCTGGCTGAATGTGGGGGCGCTGCTGGCCGGGTTCGGGATCATGTATGTGACGGCGTTCCTGGTGAAGTAGCACCCGGCTGCCCGGTAGAGCAGACAAAAATGAACTACGGGCGAAACTGGATCGGTTTCGCCCGTAGTTCCGTCCGAGAGGCACCCGGCCCTATGGGAGACTGGCTTGGAGGATGCTGGCCGAGTCCGCCGCCGCAATGGCCTTGAGCTGCGACTGATAAGCCAGATCGGTCGCGGCGGCCAGGATGCGGAGGGCTTCCTCCGGATTGTGGAAACCCATGCTGTTCTCGGCCGCGATGAAATCCCAGCGCAGCTGCGCCTCGCGGTGAAGGTCGCGGGCCTCGGCCAGCAGCGCCTGATCCACCTCGGGCAAGGCCGCGGCGGCGGCGATCAAATTGATGGCCGACACCAGGGCATCTTCGGTCAAGTCCATCGTGGCGCGCACCTGCCCCTGAATCTCACTCACCCGGCTGGTCACATAGCTGACATCCGTGTGGCAGACGCCGCAGGCGCGCTCGGCGTTGAGCAGCGGGCTGTGCACGTTGTGGGTGGAGAATTTGGCCGCTCCGTCGCGCGTGTAGGGCATGTGGCAGTCGGCGCAGGACACGCCTGCCAGATAGTGGGTGCTGTTGGCGGTGAAGACCTCGTACTCGGGATGCTGCATCTTGATGGTGGGCGTGCCCGACAGCTTGTGCTCCCAATCCGCGAATTCAAGCTCAGCATAGTAGGCGGCAATATTCTCAATGCGGGTGCCGCCCGACCACGGGAACGTGAGCAGTTTGCCGTCACCAGCGAAGTAGTACTCCACGTGGCAATTTGCGCATACGACGGTGCGCATCTCCTGCCGGGTGAAGGTGGTCCAATCGCGCCCTTGCGCGGTCAGGGCCGCCTCCAGGGCGGGGTTGGTGACAATCAGGCGCATGGTGTTGGCTTCGTGGCAGTTGGCGCAGCCGATGGGTTCCGTGATCTGCTCGCCCAAGGCGCTGAAGGGTGTGCGGTCATACTCGGCCATGCCCATCTGTGACCACAGGCGCGGGTTAGCGGCGCTCTTGCAGGAATAGCAGGTGCCCGGCGTGGCATCGTTGATGCGGCCGGTCTCGCGCACGTCCGTCAGGCTGTTCAGGTGGCCGCGCTCCTCGTTGTAGTCAATGCTGAAGCCATAACCCGCAAACAAGGTCACCAGGCGCGGGTCTTGTTCGAGTTTTGAGTACGGGTTTGAGCCGCCATAGGTGGTCTGGATATTGTTCGACTCGGTTTGGAGCAAGGTGGTGTATTGGTTGGGGAAGTTCTGCCCCCAGACTTCTGAGTCGGGTTCCTGTTCGGCCACCGTCACCAATGGTGCAATACCCCGGTCCGGCCCAGGCTGTGTGCTCACAAAGACCAGGGTGCCAATCAGGCCAACGGCTAGCACAACGATAATGCCGGTCAGAATGAAGTTCAGGGGGATGCGTTTCATGCTACCTCTCCCGGTAGGGCAGATCATCTTGATACGGCAGCAGCGAGACGCCGCGCTCGCCATGCGCGACGGCGCGGTGACACGTGAAGCACTCGCGGCCGGCGTCCATTTCCCCATCCGCCACAGCCGAAACCGTCTCGGCATGGCAGCGGATGCAGTTGTCCTGGATGACGGCGCGGCTGCTCTCGCGAGCGCGGATGGCGTCGGGCAGGTGGCCGAGGACAAAGGCGCTGACGTGCCGGTAGCCGGACTGGGCTTTGACGAGGTACTTGGGGATCAGGCTGTGGGGCGTGTGGCAATCGCCGCAAGCGGCCCAAGCCTGGTGGCCGGCGTGATACCACCCCTCATAAGCAGCATCCATCACATGGCAGTTGTTGCATGTCGCGGGGTCGTTGCCCAGGTAGGCGGTGAAGTCGGTGACGTACAGGCCCGTGACGGCAACGGCAATCAGCGACACCAGGCCAACAATAAGAGGCAGCTTCATAGACGAATACAACGCGACTTGCGTCCGTCGCATTGCGATTGGATGGTCGGGCCGCGCCGGCAGACGGCACTCTCGCCGCGCTGACGGGAGCCGCCGGTTTACGTGGGATTAGTATAGCGGGGCAACACGCGTTGCGAATGTGACGGATGTCACGTTGCTGGCTGACACCCGGCGATTTGGGCAAATCTGATCAGGAATGTCGCAGGGAGCGAAACGTTCGTCAGGTGAAGAGAGGCTCAACTTCAAGCGACGACATGCGTACCTGCACTTCAGTGGGGTCGGGCGGGCCGGCGAAGCGGCTGGCGGCGTCCAGAATCCTTGGCAGCAGCCGGATGTCGCCGGCCGTGTTGAGGAAGACCTCAGGCTGAGCAAGAACCCAGTGCACAGCCAGGTCGATATCGGCCTGGTCTTCAAATGGCTGATACCAGGTGGCGTGGGTGTGGGGCAGGTCGCCCCATGGCCGGCGGGTGACGCCCTTAATGGTCTGGATGGCCACGCCCCGCTCGCGGCACATCGCCAGCAGTGTGTGGAACCCGGCGGCATAGTCCGGGTTCTGCATCATCACGTAGCTGTACGGCAACAAGACCGAATCGAACGCGAAGCGCTCCAGGCTGCGCCGGTGGAAGGCGGGCGTCTGCGTGCCGTGGCCGGTCACACCCAAGAAGCGGACCAGGCCCTGGTCGCGGGCCTCGATCAGGGCTTCGAGCGCCCCGCCCGGCCCCATCGCGGTTTGCCATTCGGCGTCGTCCACCAAGCAGTGCAACTGCCACAAGTCAATGTGGTCGGTGTGCAGAAGTTCGAGAGACCGGTGCAGGTGATCCTTTGCGCCTTGATAGGTACGGTCGCCGGTCTTGGTGGCCAGAAAGAATTGAGCGCGGTGGCGCGCCAGCCACGGGCCCAGGCGCCGCTCGGCCTCGCCATAGCTTTGGGCCGTGTCGATGTGGTTGACGCCGTATTCCAGCAGCAGGTCCAGGGTGCGGTCGGCCTCGGCCTGCGAAACTTGAGCCAGCGCGGCTGCGCCAAAGATGGTGCAAGTGCTGAGGTGACCGGTGCGGCCAAACGGGCGACGTTCGATCATGGCAGAAACCTCCCCGGCGGTCATTCCTTGGGCAGCCAATAATCTGTCAGCGCGGCCTCGGTATCCGGCGAAAGGTCGGCCCAGGACTTGATGGGCAAGGAGACGTGCGCGACGGCGGCGGTGGGCATGTGCTCGTCTTCGCCGGTGAGCGTGGTGAGCATCTCCTCCACGCCAGGATTGTGCGCAATGATAAGGGCCACGTCCACTGCCGAGGGGAGGCGGTGGAGGGCGGTAAAGTAGGCCTCGGGCGCCTCGGAGTAGAAGCCCGGAACGAGTTTAACCTCGCCTTCAAAAGCCAGCGCCTCGGCGACGGCGGCGGCAGTGGCGCGGGCGCGAACGGCGGTGGAGGCCAGGATGACCTGGGGCGGCTGGGGCAGGCCGCGCAGCCGCCGGCCCATGTAGGGGGCGTCGCGCAGGCCGCGCTTGTTGAGCGGGCGCTCGTGATCGGCCAGGTGGTCATCTTTCCAACTGGATTTGGCGTGGCGCATCAGGAGCAGAGTTTTCATGATTAATGACGCAGGCCCAGATCAACGCTAACCTGGGCCCACGAAACTGAATACGCCACTGGAACGCCCCCCCCGCGCCGCCAGACTTCGTCCGAACCGAGGCCAAAATTGGAAAATGGTGGATGCTGCGGGAGAAGTTTCGAACCGGCCCAAATCAGGACGCATGAGGGAATTTTACAACAGATTGGGGGCCAACAGCCGGCAGTTGCGGATTTGGGCCGGAGCACGCGCGCCTCGCTGAGGTTGCTGCGAGAATTCGTCCGCGCGAGGGTTTTTGGCCGCCGCATATGCGCTTCGCGGCGGTGCTGCCTGGTTCCACCGAGAAACCCGGTATTGCGGCGGGCTCCCGGCGGGAGCACCGGCGGGCGCTACAGATAGCCCGATGCAGCAAACCGCTTGGATTGGACTGGGGCCAGGCAGGGCTGGCAACGATGCCAGCGCAAGCGAAACGGGTTGTCACCCCGGATCAAGTGACGATACGCGCGAAAATGCGCGGGAACAGCCAGGGCGTCACTTCACCCGGAATGACAACGCGCTTCAGACGGTTCAACCGGTGGAGCGGCGGCCACGACCGGGGGCCGGTCATGGCCGCCGCTTCGCAAAGCCCAGGGATTAGCCTAACAAACTCAACTCCTGCAAGCGGCGCAGGCCGCGGTGCTTGTGCTGCCGCACCAGGGCTTCCGAGATCGCAAGCTGGCGGGCAATCTCGGTGGGTGTCTCGCCGCGCAGGTAGTGCTGGAGCACCTGCCGCCGCTGCGCGGGGAGCTGATCCAGCCCGCGGTGCAGGGCGCGCTGCTCCTCGCGGGCCTCCAGGGTGTGTTCGAGCGCGCGGGGCGCTGAGGCAGCCGCTGGGGCCAGGACGACCTCGTCCAGCGGCACCCAGCGCTTAGATCGGCGCCGGGCTTCCCGGATCTTGTTGCGGGCGATGCCCTTGACATAGGCTGTAAAGGGGATGCCTGCCCGCTGCTCGTAGCGGCCGCGCTCGACCTCGAGATAGGCGGTCAGCAGGGCATCCTGAAGGATATCTTCATCCGGCTCGGCGGTGTTGTTCGCGGTGCGGATGAACTTGAGCACTGACGGGCTGCCGAGGCGCGCATGCCATTCGGACCAGGCGTACGCGCGATCAGCCGGGTCGGGATTGAGGCTGGGGAGCAGCCTCTTGACCAGGGCCTCATCGGTATCCGGTAAAACCATCATCAGCGAGATGCCTTTCTGGGATGACAGTCAGAGAGAAACTGATGGCCAGGTGACGTTCGGGGTCCAACGAAGTGGCGTATGCAGTTGGAAAAGAGCAGACGAGGAGCCGCGCGGCGCTCGTTTACGGGCCTCTATGCGCCTGGAGAGCCGTTTGTGACAGCTCGCTGGCTTACTCAGGCCGCGAAACTATATTTTAGCACGACCAGTCAAGAGCTTAGCCGATCAAAATCTGTTCTTCGGGGTATTGAACAGCGGCCGAGTGCGTGGGCCGGGCCAGGGCAACGACCACCGTGAGGGCGCCCAGCCGCCCCCAGAACATGGTCAACGCGATCAGGAGGCGGCCAAACAGGTTGAGGTGCGGGGTCAGGCCGAGCGTAAAACCCGACGTAGAAAAGGCCGAAACGGCTTCAAACAGGGCTTCAGACAGTGTGGCGGGCTGGGTTAGCAGCAGCAGCCAGGTGACGGCGATGACGACCAGCAGCGCGGTGACGACGATGGCGACGGCCTTGAACACCGTCTCGGCCGGGATGGTGCGGCCGCCAGCGACGATGCGGCCATGCCCCTGGACGTAGCGCCACACGGCGAGCAGCAGGACGGCCAGGGTGCTGGTGGTGATGCCGCCGCTGGTGGAGACCGGCGCGCCGCCAACGAACATCAGGGCGGTGAGCACCAAGACGTTGGCCGGAGCCATATCAGCCAGGGGATGGAGGACGAAGCCCGACGTTCGGCTGGTGGCCGAATAGAAGTACGCCAGCAGCAGCCGGCGCGGCCAGGGCTCCTGCGCAAACAGGGCACCGGGACGCGTCTCGCCCAGAAAGAGCGCCAGGGTGCCGAGGGCCAACAGGATGGCGGCCACAGCCAGAGTAAGGCGGGAGTGCAGCGAGAGCCGGCCACCACGCACCATCTGGACCAAGTCAGCCAGGACGGGCATGCCCAGGCCGCCGACAATAACGAGGCCGGTTAGCGTGAGGAGGGTGAAAGGGTTGGTGGGAAAACCGGCGGGCGCATCCGGGCTGCCGCTAAAGAGATCGAAGCTGGCATTGGAGAAGGCTGAGACAGCGTGAAAGACCGCAAAGTAGGCGGCCCGGCCGGGGCCATAGAAGCGCTGCCAGTTGAGCCACAGCAGCACGGCGCCGATCCCTTCGATGAGCAGGACGCCGGCCACCACGCGCCCAGTGAGGCGGACGAGGGCACTGGTGGAGACATCGCCCAGGGCGTCGCGCAGTGCCACCCGCTCCTCCAGAGTGATGCGGCGGCCCAGGAGGCGAAAGACGACGACGGCGCCCACCATGAAGCCGATGCCGCCCACCTGCATAAGCACCAGCAGGACCATTTGTCCAAAGAGCGACAGGTCCTGACCAGGGGTGATGACGGTGAGCCCCGTGGTAGCCAGCCCGGAAACGGCGGTGAACAGGGCCTCGTCCAGGGTGAGGGGGCGATGGGCGCCGCTGGCAGGCAGCCAGAGCAGCAGGGTGCCCACGAGCACCAGGCCGGCCAGGCCGAAGATCAAGCGCAGAGCGGCCTGAGCCGGGCGCGCATTGGCGCCCATCAGTCTGCGCGCGCGTACCTGGGCCGACGGGCGGCCGCCGGCGTGGGGAGCCGTCATCCCGCGGCCGGGTCCCAATTCTCGAGAGCGGCGATGCTGTCATCGCGGCCAACCAGAACCAGGGTATCGCCAATCTCCAGGACCTCATCCGCGCGGGGGGCAACGCGCAGCCGCTGGCCCTTGATGAGGACCACGACGATGCCAAAGCGGCCCGTCAAGTCAAGCTGGCGGAGGGAGCGTCCGGCCCAGCTTTCGGGCAGACGCAGTTGCGTGAGGTTGACATCGGAGCCAAGTTCGAGCCAGTCCACCACGTGGGGCTGGCTGAGTTGGTGGGCCAAATGCTCGCCGGCCTCGTGCTCGGGCAGCACCACCTGATCGGCGCCAATGCGCAGGAGCACCGCCTTCTGGCGCTCGGTGAGGGCCTTGCAGATGACGCGGCGGACGCCTAACTCCTTGAGCAGAACGGTGATGAGGACGCTGCTCTCGAAGTCGGCGCCGATGGCAACGACAGCGGTCTCGAAGCCATCCACGCCCAGGGAGCGCATGGCGGCTTCGTCGGTAGCATCCAGCGCGGCCGCATGCGTCAGGCGGTCGGCCAGGGATTGGACCAGGTCGGGGTCGCGGTCCAAGGCGAGAACGGGGTGACCCAGGCCCTGCAGCGTGAGGGCCAGGCTGGCGCCAAAACGGCCCAGGCCGATGACGACGAATTCCTGCTGAGCGTGGGTGCGGGCCATCTGATCTCCTTGGAGCGCGGGCGCAATCATACACCAGAACGCCCGCGCCTCGGCAAAACCAGGCCCATAATCGGGCTATAATGAGATGGTCAAATGTGGCCGCGCTTGGCGGCGGCTTACAACGGAACAAGGAGCAGGAAATGGCCGAAAAACGCTCAAACGGGACGGCCCGTGCAGCGCACAATGGGCGTGACCGCGGCCGAGCGGCCGGTGACGGCCAGGCGGCAGAGATGCTTGATCTCAACGCCGCCTCGCTGGATGAACTGCGCCAATTGCGCGGCGTGGGCCCGGCGCTGGCAGAGCGGATCGTGCAGTACCGGGCGACGATGGGCGGGTTTGGCGCGCCGGCAGAACTCATGCGGGTGCCAGGGATCAGCCAGGCGATCTTTGACCTCAACCAGCATCGGCTGATGACCCAGGCACCGGTGGCGGCCGTCACGGAACCCGATCCCCCTGCCCCGCCGCAGCCGGAGGCAACCGAGACAATGACGGCCTTAGCGCCGGCCGCCGGGGTTGAGGCCGTCGCGGACAGCACGGTGAGCGCGCCCGAGGCGGCAGCACCAGCGCCAATTAGTACGCACACCGATGAGACCAGTTCGGGCGAGGCGGCTGCCCCTCCGGCGGAGCCTGAAGCTATGCCGATGGCAAGTGCGGGCCGAGCCGAGCCCCAGCCTGCGCCCATTGACGCAGAGCCGCACGGTTCTGACGGTTCAGCGGCAGAGCCGGAGCGGCAAATGGATCAGGACCCGGAGGCCGACGCCTTGCGAGAGCAGTTCGCGCCTAAGCTCGTACCCGCCGAATCGGAATCGGGCGCGCAGGCCAGTGAGCGGCCATCTGAGGCCGCCCCAGCGCAGGCAGCCGTCACGCAGGTGCAGGCTGAGCCGCCAATGGCAGAGCGGGATGGCGCCTTGAGCCAACCGGCCAGCGCCCCCGAGCCGCCCAGATCGGTCTTTGCGCCAATGGCCCCGGCGGCCCCGCCACCGCAGCCACAGGTCATGCCCCAGGCTGCGGCGCGACCGGCGGGCCGCGACTGGACAGGATTGATGGCGATGACGGTGTTGGGAGCCGTGCTGGGCGCGGTGCTGGCACTGTTGGCGGTGGCCGGGCTGAATGGGGGCGCACTGATGCTGAATGAGCGCGCCGAGGTCGTGGCGCTGCGCGCCGATCTGGATGCGGCCGAGACGCGCGCCGATGCCCTGGAAACCGAGGCCACTGCCCTGCGGGCGCGCATGGCAGCCCTGGAAGGACTGTCCAACCGTGTGGTGGAAGTGGAGAGCGGGCTGGCAGCGGCAGATGCGGCGCTTAACACATTGGAAGACGAGACCGCGGCGCTCGATGAGCGGACCACGGCGGTTGAAGGGGAGGTGGCGGTGGTGCGGTCGGCGGTGGATCGGTTTAGTGAATTTCTGGTGGGGCTGAGGACGCTGTTGGATGCGGCGCTGCCGGGCGAAGCAATTGACGCGACGGCCACCCCGCGCGCCACCGCGACCTCAGCTAGTCCAACGCGGACGCCAGCGGCCACGCGCACGCCCGCTGCGACGGCAACGCCGTAGAGTAGATAGGAGACGCCACCATGTCCGCTGCTGCTCCCACGCAAAGTGACTTTTGGGGCCGCTTGGGCCGGTTCCTGGGACGGGTACTCGGCTTCGTGCTGCGGCTGATCTTCGTGCTGTTGCTGGCAGTCGCCATTGGGGCCGGGGTATTCTTTGGGTTGCCATGGGCGTACCGGGCGCTGGTCCAGCCGGTGCAAACGCACAACACCCAAATTCAGGACCTGTATAACCGGGTCGAAGGGGTGCGGGCCGGGACGGAGCAGTCGCAGAACGCCCAGAACGACCGCCTGACAGCGCTGGAGACCGGCAACGACGATGAACGCTTGCGGCTGGATGCGGCCGAGGACGAGATCGAAGGCTTGCGGGCAGAACTGGCAGGCGCCAACGGTGCGAACGCGGCATTAGCCGACGAGGTGAGCACCCTGCGGGCCGACCTGGGGGCGTTGGGAGAGGCCAACGCCGAGGTGCGGGCAGCGGTGGATGGGCTGGCGCCGGCCTCGGATGCCACCGCGGCGGAGGTGGCCGGGTTGCAGCGGGAACTGGCGCTGCTGCGGCTGGAAAATGATCTCCTGCGCGCGCGGGTGCAGGTGGTGGCCGAGAACCTCGGCGAGGCGCGCACCATCATGACGGATACCGTAACCGCGATGACAGACCCACTTCGCTCGCCAGGGGCCTTCTCGGCAGACACGCAGGCCACGCTGCGCGTGCGGCTGACGGCGGCGGCGGCGCTGATCGACGTTGAGCCGGCGGCGGCGCTGGGCGACCTGGAAAGCATTTGGCGGGAGATGGATCGAGCGCTGATCCGAGGGTAGGACCTGCCTCACCGCGGAACACGCGGAGAGCGCGGAGAAAGGCAAGAAGGAAGGCGGGCACTCAGGGAGTGCAGGAAGATGCGCGGACGCGCCGGCACCCCAATGGGGTACCGGCGCGTTTTTTGAGCCGGTGCGTTGGATGCTGGTGGTCAGGCGGCGGTGATTTCGCCAGTCGCCAGGTCGAGCCAGTAGGGGCCGAGTGGGCTCGTCAGGCGGAGGCGATCCGGCTCGGGCCAGGCTGAAGTGATGAACTGGCTGGGGTCGCGGTCGAGGACGGTGGTAAAGGTCCCGGAGGCAAGTTCCAGCACGAGGACGCTGTGCTGCTGGGCGTCGCTGCTGCAAGCGTTGTGGACCAGGGTCAGGGCCAGCCGGGCCGCGTCGGGCGACCACACGATGGCGCCGGCCTGCGCGTTGAGGGCGGGCAGGTCCAGCGCGGCGGCGCTCTCCGCGCCGGTGGTTAGGTCGCGCGTGACGAGGCCGCGGTCGCCGAAGGCGATGTAGGCAACCTGAGCCTCATCGGGTGAGAGAGATATCCACAGGCCAGCCTCGGGCAGCAGTTCAGTGACTTCGCCAGTGGCGAGATCGAGGCGGTGCAGGTCCACGCCATTAGTCAGGACCGAACAACCATCGGGGTGCGGCAGATTGGTGAAGTAGAAGGCCGAACCGTCCGCGGACCAGCGCAAGGGCGCGGGGCTGGTCCAGCCGAGACCGGTGGGCCGCCACTCATCCACGACAATCCACTCCTGGCCGCCGCCAACTTGGGCGACACTCAGACGGGCATAGTACAAGGTACCGCCTTCCTTGCCCGGCAGCGCCGCCAGGCCGGAAGCCACCCACAGGCCGTCGGGCGAGGGCTGCGACCACTCGTCAAGCCGCATGGCGGCGAGCACAGGCGTGGCAGACGGCGGCGCGGCCGGCGCAATGGTCGGCGAAGCAGCGGGCAGCGGCGAGGCGGTGGGCGCTATGGCCGGCGTCTGGGTGGGCAGGACGACGTGCCCAGCGGTGGGCGCAGCGCTGGGCGTGGCCGCCGCCGGCTGGCAGGCGGCGGCCAACAACAACAGTGACAAGGCAAGCAGGCTCCAGGGAAATCGGCGTCGAAGACGGAACATGGGGACTCCTCAACTCGGATCGAATTGGTCGTTGCTACCAGGATAGGGTGGCGAGATTACGCGCGCTGCGGCGCGGCATTACGGTGTGGTAATGACGCGTTACGCCTTGGTAATGTTGCATTGACAGGCCAGAGAACCGCGGCCTATACTGCCATCTGGAAGCAGGGCGAGGCCTTCACCGGCAAGGCGCCCGCGACGCCACGCCGGGGCATCACTCCTATCAGGACCGACGCACATGACCGACCAACCTGAGCCAACTATCCTGTTGGTGGACGACGAAGACGCGATCCGCGCGGGACTGGCGGCGGCGCTGCAGCGCGCCAGCTTCCGGGTGGTGGAGGCCCGCAACGGGCGCGAGGCGCTGCAAAAGGTAGAACAGCACCAGCCGGATGTGATCGTGCTCGATATCCTGATGCCGGAAATGGACGGACGCGAGGTGTGCCGCCGGCTGCGGCAGGCCGGCAACTGGACGCCGGTGGTGATGCTGACTCAAATCCAGGCGACGGGCGAGAAGATCTCCAGCCTGGAAGAGGGCGCGGACGACTACCTGAACAAGCCGTTCGACT
>CAZCEC010000015.1:80432-107237 GCA_964497615.1 uncultured Anaerolineales bacterium
TCCGCCGTCACCAGCGAGGGCAGGGGCACGGTCTCGCGCTGCTGCGGCGGCAGGCAGTGGCCGGGCGGCCTGCGCACCTGGCGAACGTGCTGGTGAGCGGGGGGCTGCGGCTGGAGCGCGAGACGCAACGGGTGTGGTTGGACGACAAGGAAGTGGCGCTCTCCAACAAGGCGTTTGGGGTGCTGGCGCATTTGATGGGCCGGCCGAACGTGGTGGTGTCGCGCGAGCAATTGCTGGACCAGGTGTGGGGGTGGGAGGACCCAGCCGGGATGCGGACGGTGGATGTGCGCATCGCCGAAATCCGGCGCAAGCTGGGGGAAGCGGACCTGATCGAGACGATGCCGGGGGAAGGCTATCGGTTCGTGGGGCCGGTGAAGACCGGATGAGATCGCGTGCGGGTCTGCTGACGTGGTTGGGTCTGGGGGTTCTACTGCTGGGCGTGGCGGCGGCGGTGGTGGTGCGCCTGGCGTGGCCCGGCGTTCTCCTGCGCGTGGGATTCTATGCAGACCCCGCAGGCGCGGTGGTTGTGGGGGCGGCAGTGGCGGGGCTGGCGCTGCTGGCGGCGGGCGCGGCGGCGCGGCGGCGTGCGGAACAGGTGCATCGGGCGCTGAGGGAGCAGGCCGAGGCGCAGGAGCAGGAGCGGCGGCGGTTCATCCAACGGCTGGACCACGAGCTGAAGAATCCCCTGACGGCCATCCAGGTGCATTTGGACAACTTGCAGGCCGACCACGCCAACGGCGCACCCAGCGCCGAAGCGGTGTCGGATGTGCGTGTGCAGGTAAGCCGCCTGACCCAGCTCACACGCGGTCTGCGGCGGCTGGCGGACCTGGAGACGCGCCAATTGGAGATCGAGACGGTGGACACCGCGGAACTGCTGGACGAGGTGATGGATTTGCTTGACAACCCTGACCGCATCCGCCTCGACGTGCAGCGGGCGCCGTGGCCGATCCCGCCCGTCCAGGCGGACCGCGAACTGCTGCTAATGGTGTTCCGCAACCTGGCGGACAATGCGCTCAAGTATTCGGCGGCGGCGGTGGAAGTGCGTGCGCGCGACACCGCCGGGCACCTCGTCGTGGATATCGTGGACACGGGCCGGGGCATCCCGCCGGAGGAGCTGACCCTGGTGACGGGCGAGCTGTACCGCGGCTCCAACACGCGTGACGTCCCCGGCAGCGGGCTGGGCCTGGCGATTGTGCAGCGCATCATCGAGCGGCACGGGGGCCGGCTGGAACTCCGCAGCCGCCAGGGCCAAGGCAGCATCGCCACCGTGACACTGCCCTATGAACAGGCCGCCGGTCGCTGAGCGCCCTGCCCTGCCGCGGCGGCTGGGCGGGCTGCGAGGCGGCGGATGGGTACGCTGGCTGGGACTGGCAATGGGCGCCGCGGCGCTCGGGCTGGGCGGGTTGGTGCTGGCCACCGGGCGGGCGGGCCTGTCATTGGCCCTGGTCACGCCCACCACCACGCCCCCAGGCGCCACGGCGACCGTGGAAGGTAGCGTGCCCACAACCGGACAGGTGGTCATGCCCGCCGCATCCAGCAGCGCAATGGGCAGCCTAGAGCCGAGCGCCACGGTGACCCCTCCGCCCACCGCGTCCCCCTCGCCCACCCAACCGACGAGTACGCCTCAACTGGCGACGCCGACGCCGCCGCTGCTGCCGACCCTGCCGCCGGGCGCCACGCCATTGGGCGGCGGGGGCGGGCTGATTGCGTTTACATCCGACCGGGACGGCAACCCCGAGATTTACACCCTGGCACTAGACGGGGGCGCGGTGCAGCGGCTGACGTTCACCGAGCCCGAGGACCGCAGTCCAAGCTGGTCGCCGGATGGGGCCTGGCTCGCATTTCTCTCGCGGCGGGATGGGGACCCGGAAATCCACCGCATGCGGGCGGACGGCACGCAGCGGGAGCGGCTGACGGTTGACCCGGCCTTTGACGAGTTCCCGGCATTCTCGCCTGATGGAACGTGGCTGCTGTTCGACTCGGACCGGACGGGCGTGTTCCAACTGTACCGGATGCGGCCGGATGGGAGCGAACTGGCTTCTATCGCCGTCTCAGGCGCGGACGATGCGGTGGCGGAGTGGTCGTCGCTGGGGGATCGCATCGTGATGCAGTCGCGGCGCGAGGGCGAGTACCAGATATTCACGCTCGGCATCAACGGCGATAACCCGGCGCGGCTGACGCACACGCAGACGCGTAACTATCACCCGGACTGGTCGCCAGACGGGACGCAGATCGTGTTCGTGTCGGAGCGGGACAGCCAGAGTGAAATCTACGTGATGAATGCCGACGGCACCGACCAGCGGCGCGTGACGTTCGATCTGGGGCTGGTGCGAACCCCGCACTGGTCGCCGGATGGGGAGTGGATTCTGTTTGCGGCAGATCGGACGGGCAACTATGACCTCTATGCGATCCGGGTGGATGGGAGCGAATTGCGCCAACTGACGAACCATCCCGCCGACGACTATTCGGCAGACTGGCAGCCGTAAAGAGCGGGTACGCGGGCAAGTGGTCAATTGGTCGAAGGATCGGGGTGACAATTGGCCGGGCGCGGGACGATAAATAGCACTATTCGGCCAAATCTTCTCCACATATCCTGAGGCTGGGCGGCTGGCAGGCGCCCCCTGACCGCTTTCGGATAGAGGAGGAGTGATGGCCCAATACCCCGTTGAACCATTCCGCATCAAGACCATTGAACCAATTGTGCGGCTGAGCCGCCCGGCGCGGGAGGCGGCGCTGCAGCGGGCCGGCTACAACCTGTTCGCGCTGCGGGCGGAAGAAGTGTTCATTGATCTGCTGACCGACTCCGGCACGGGCGCGATGAGCCAGGCGCAGTGGGCGGCGATCATGGCCGGCGACGAGTCGTACGCCGGGGCGCGGTCGTATTACCGGCTGGCCGAGGCGATGGACGAAATCTTTGGCTTCAAGCACTTCGTCCCCACGCACCAGGGGCGAGCAGCGGAAAACATCCTGGCGGCGGTGCTGGTTAAGCCCGGCCAGATGGTGCCGTCCAACATGCACTTCGACACGACCGAGGCCAACATCCGCGCGCGGGGCGGCTGCCCGGTGAACCTGATCATCGAGGAGGCCTATGACCCGCGCAACCGCCACCCCTTCAAGGGCAACATGGACGTGGACAAGCTGCGAGCCTTCATCGAGCGGGCGGGCCCGGCGGCGATCCCATTCGGGATGATCACGGTGACGAACAACTCCGGCGGAGGGCAGCCGGTGTCGCTGGCGAATCTGCGGGCCACAGCGGCGGTGTATCGGGAGTTTGGCATCCCGTTCTTTATTGACGCCTGCAGGTATGCCGAGAACGCCTACTTCATCAAGATGCGTGAGCCCGGCTGCGGCGACCTGTATCCGCAGGAGATTGCGCGCGAGATGTTTGCCCTGGCGGATGGCGCAACAATGAGCGGCAAGAAGGATGCGCTGGTGAACATCGGCGGGTTCCTGGCGATGAACGACGAGGGCCTGTACCGCAAGGTGTGCAACGAGTTGATCCTGCGGGAGGGCTTTCCGACCTATGGCGGGCTGGCGGGCCGCGACCTGGACGCGATGGCGGTGGGGCTGCGCGAAGGGCTGGACGAGGCATACCTGGCCTACCGGGTGGGGCAGACGGCCTACCTGGCCGAACGCCTGATGGAAGAAGGCGTGCCCATCGTTGAGCCGCCGGGGGGCCATGCGGTGTATGTGGACGCCGGACAGATGCTGCCAAAGCTGAGCCACGCCGACTTTCCTGGGCAGGCGCTGGCCGTGGCGCTGTACCTGGAGAGTGGCGTGCGCGGCTGCGAAATCGGCTCGGTGATGTTTGCGCATCCGGACGCAGCGACGGGCGAGATGACCTACCCGCGGCTGGAATTGGTGCGGCTGGCGATCCCGCGGCGGGTGTATGGGCAAGCTCACCTGGACTATGTGGCGGCGGCCCTGGGCGAAATTGCGCGGGCGCCGGACAAGGTGCGGGTGTACCGGATCGCCGAGGCGCCGGAACTGCTGCGGCATTTTACGGCCACCTTCGCGCCGGTGTAAGGCAGTACCCCAGAACCAAGACATTTCGGCCGGTTTGCATTATATTGGGGGTCCATGGCGGCCAAGATTCTTGTGGTGGATGACTCCCAGCATATGCGGGAGTTTTTTGCCGATTCGGTGCTCCGGCCGGCCGGTTACACCGTGCTGACGGCGCCCGACGGCCGCGCCGGGCTGCGCATGGCGCAAAGCCACCGGCCCGACCTGATTGTGGCGGACCTGCAAATGCCGGGGCTGAGCGGGCTGGAACTGAAACGCGCCCTGGGCGAGGCGGGCGACACCACGCCCATGATCCTGGTGACGGCCGAGGGCTCGGAAAAAATCGCCTCGCAGGCCACGCTGGCGGGCATCGCCTACTATCTGCCCAAACCGGTGGATGTGGATGTGATGCTGACGGCCATCAACCGGGCGCTGGCAGTGGAACGGCTGCGGCGTGAACGAGCGGAGGCCTTGCGGGCGCTGGAGCAGCGCGTCCACCAGCTTGAGACCCTGCAAGGCATCGGGCGGGCGCTGACCGAGTCGCACGACATTAGCCAGGTAATGGTGATTGTGCTCGAGGCGGCCGTGCGGCTCACGGGGGCCGATGGAGGGGCGCTGTTCCTCCTGGATGGACGCACGGCGCAGTTGGCGCTGCGGGCCGTGCAGGGCAAGCGCGACGGCGCGGTGCGGGCGGTGAATGAGCCGGCGGCCGACACGGTGGCGGCCCAAGTGGTGCGCAACAACCAACCGCTAATCGGCCGGTCGAACAGCACCCAGCGGGGGACGACGGGCAGCCTGAGCTATCCGGTGCTGTATGTGCCGCTGCGGGTGCGCGAACACATGGTGGGGGCGCTGGCGGTGGACAGCCGGCGGCAGGCGCGCGACTTCACGGCCAACGATATGGGGCCGCTGAGCACGCTCGCCGACTATGCGGCGGTGGCCATCAGCAATGCCCAACTGTTTGAGGAACTGAAAATCCAATCCAACACCGATGGACTCACGGGCCTGTTCAACCGGCGGCACTTCTTCACGCTGGCCGAGCGTGAGTTCCAGCGGGCGCGCCGGTTCGGCCGCTCGCTCTCGGTCATCATGCTGGACATCGACCATTTCAAGCGAGTGAACGACACCCACGGGCACGCCGCCGGCGACCAGGTGCTGATTGAGATTGCCCACCGAATGCGCGCCAGCATCCGGAACATTGACGTGCTGGGCCGCTATGGGGGCGAGGAATTCGCGATGGTCTTGCCGGAAACGGAACTGCCGGGCGCTGGGCTGTTGGCGGAGCGCCTGCGCAAGACCATCGCCGCGACGGTGGTAAACACCGTGGGTGGGCCGGTGACGGTGACGGTGAGCATGGGGGTGGCCCCCTTTGGGCCGGAGGTGGCGGACTTCACCGCGCTGATCCGCAATGCTGACCTTGCGCTGTACGCCGCCAAGCAAGCCGGGCGAAACCAGGTGCTGCCGTATCCGCCGCCCACGCGAACCCAAGGCGAAGCCCGCCCGGGATGATGGGCAAGCCGTGGCGAGGCGCCGTGCCGTCTCAAGAATGGCGGCCTCCTGGCGAGGGGCAGCCGTTCGAGGGCCAGCTTGGCGCTCACCGCAGCGCCTGAGAAAGGGAAGAGCACTGAGATGGCGTCAAGAGCGATTGGGGTATTGACCTCGGGTGGAGATGCACCGGGGATGAACGCCGCCATCCGCGCGGTGACGCGCTGCGCGCTGGCGCAAGGTTGGGAGGTGCAGGGCGTGCGGCGCGGCTTCGCCGGCCTGGTGGCGGGCGAGTACACGCCGCTGACGGCGCGGTCGGTGGGCGGCGTCATCCAGCAGGGCGGCACCATTCTGGGCAGCGCCCGCTGCCCGGAGTTTCAGGAGTTGATGGTGCGGCGCGAAGCGCTGCGCCACCTGGCTCAGCACGGGGTTGAAGCGCTCGTGGTGATCGGGGGGAACGGCTCGCAGACGGGCGCGCACGCGCTGGCGGAGATGGGCTTCCCGGTGGTGGGGGTGGCCTCGACGATTGACAACGACCTGGTCGGCAGCGATATCACCATCGGCGTGGACACCGCACTGAACATCGCGCTGGAGGCGATTGACCGGCTGAAGATCACGGCTTCGTCGCACCAACGCGCGTTTCTGGTGGAGGTGATGGGCCGGCACAACGGCTACCTGGCGCTGATGGCGGGCATCGCCGGCGGGGCCGAGGTGGTGGTGATCCCGGAAATTGAGTTTACGCCGGAACAGGTGGCGGAAACACTGGGCAAGGCGTATGAGCGCGGCAAGGCCCACGCCCTGGCGGTGGTGGCGGAGGGGGCCAAGCACGATGCGGATGCGCTGGCCCGCTACTTCAAGGAGAACCAGCGGCTGATTGGTTTTGACCTACGCGTGACGACACTGGGACACGTGCAGCGCGGCGGCGCCCCCACGGCCTACGACCGCATTCTTGCCTCGCGGCTGGGGGCGGGCGCGGTGGCGGCGCTGGCGCGCGGCGAGCAGGGCGTGGTGTGCGGCATGATCAACGGCGCGGTGAAGACGACGCCCCTGGCGGAGATTGTGGGCCGGGTGAAGACGATCTCGCCGGATCTGTTTGAGTTGGCGCGGGTGCTGGATCAGTAGCGCGACTGAAGTTCAGCCACCCAAAGCCGGGTCACCGGACCAGTCAGGCCGCCGGGGGCCGGGCAGTTTTGGCGGCCTCCCACAGCGCATCCAGTTCGGCGAGGTCCATGTCGGCCAGCGAGCCGCCCAGGGCACGGGCGGCGGCCTCCATATGGGCGAAGCGCTGGGCGAATTTGGTGTTGGCACGGCGCAAGGCCGATTCCGGCTCCACCTTGAGCCAGCGCGCCCAATTGACGACGGCAAACAGCAAATCGCCGATTTCATCTTCCAGGGCTTTGCCATCCTCCGGCGGGACCGCGGCGATCTCGTCCAATTCCTCGGCCACTTTGTTGCGCACCCCCGTGACGTCGGGCCAATCGAAGCCCACGCGGGCCGCGCGCCGCTGATAGGTGGCGGCCTGTAGCAGGGCGGGCAGGCCGGGCGGCAGGGTGCCCAATGCGCCCTTGTCGGCCTGAGCCTGGCCGCCTTTCTCAGCGGCTTTTAGCTTCTCCCAGTTCTCCAGCACTTCCCCCACCCCGCTGACGCGCGTGTCGCCGAAGACGTGCGGGTGCCGGCGGATGAGCTTGGCGCGGATACCGGCGATGACGTCGCCCATGGTGTATTCGCCAGCCTCGATGGCTATCTGGGCATGCAGAACGACCTGCAAGAGCAAGTCGCCAAACTCCTCGCGCATGGCAGCGGCATCGTCGGCGTCAATCGCCTCCAGCACCTCGTAGGTTTCCTCCAGCAGGTTGGTCCGCAGGGTCTGGTGAGTCTGCTCGCGGTCCCACGGGCAGCCTTCGGGCGCGCGCAGGTGGGCCACGACCTCTTGAAGCGATTCAAAGGCCTCCGGCTGCGGCAAGGCGGGCACGTACAACGCGGTGAGATGGCCGATGTGGGGACTGCGGTCAATCTCATACAGGGGCAGCCACTCGACGCGCTCGTCGGGCGTGCCCACGGCATGCGCCAGGGCCACCTGATGATCGTCGGGGTACTGGTTCATCAAGGTCAGCTTGACATCGCCGGCGATGGCGGCGGAGTAGAGTTGGGCGATCAGCGCAGGCGCATCCGGAGGAAAGCTGGGGTGATGGCGCGCGGCGAGGTCCAGGGCGTCACTGAGATGCAGGCCGGGCAGGGCATCCACGTTCAAGGCGGCCAGCACAGGCTCGATGAAGGACAGGCCCGGCACCAGGCGGACGGGGATGGCGCGCCCGTCACCCGCCGCCTGGGCGCGGTCGCGGATGAGGGAGACGGTGGCCTCAGCAATGGCGGGGTGGCCGGGCACCGCGTAAACAACGCCCTGCGGGCGGCGCCCCAGCGCAAGCACACGTTCGGCGATGGTCTCGTACACGAGGGCGAAATCGAAGGCGGCTTCGTAAACGTCATCGAAGCTGTGGACTTCAAGACCGGCGGGCAAGCCGGCGACGGTGGGGTGGCGCGAGGTGCGCAGATACACTTCGCCCGCTGCGGCCAGGGTGTCCCAGGCAGCGCGGGTGAGCAGGGCCGGATCGCCGGGGCCGAGGCCAACTATGGTGATCGTCATGGCAGGTTTTGCTTCCTCTCAGGCATGGGTAGAATATACCAGACATGACCTTCCTGCGGCGGTTGTGGCACAGTGATTGGGCCGTGCTGATCGCCCTGGCCCTCGCGCGGCTGGCGCTGCACACCCTGACCAACGGGCAGTACGGCTTTCACCGCGACGAGCTGGCGACCCTGGACGATGCCCGCCAGCTGGCCTGGGGCTACGTCGCCTATCCGCCCTTCACCCCGGCGGTGGCGCGGCTGGCGCTGGAGCTGTTTGGGCCGTCGCTGGCGGGCTTGCGCTTCTTCTCGGCGTTGGCCCAGTGCGCGGCCATGGTGCTGACGGGGCGGATGGCCTATGAACTCGGCGGCGGCCGCGCGGCCCAGGTGACGGCGGCGGTGGCGGCGGCGATTGCGCCGCTGGCGCTGGTGATGGGCGCCATGTTCCAGTACATTGCTTTTGACTATCTCTGGTGGGTGCTGTGCGCCTACCTGATGATCCGCCTGTTGAAGTCGGGGGATGCGCGCTGGTGGCTGGGCATTGGCGCCGTCATCGGGCTGGGGATGATGACCAAGTACACGATGCTGGTGTTCGCAGTGGGCGTAGCGGCGGCCACCCTGCTGACCCCGGCGCGCCGGCATCTGCACAGCCCGTGGCTGTGGGCGGGCGTGGCCGTGGCCTTCGCCTTCTGCCTGCCGAACCTGATCTGGCAGGCGCAGCACGATTGGGTGGGGCTGGCGTTCACAAGCAGCATCCGCGAACGGGATATTGCGATTGGCCGGACCGAGGGGTTCTTCAGCCAGCAGCTCTTTGCCAGCGCCAACCCGTTCACACTGCCGCTGTGGCTGGCGGGGCTGCGATACTACTTCGTGGCAGCGGCGGGGCGGCCCTACCGGGCGCTGGGGTGGATGTTTGTGATCCCGCTGGTGCTGTTCGCGCTGCTCCAGGGACGGTTCTATTACTTGGCGCCCGGGTATCCGCTGCTGCTGGCCGCCGGCGCGGTGGCGACGGTGAATTGGCTGCCAACCCGGCCGCGCCCTCAGCAACGCGCCCTGTGGGCCGGCCACGGCGCGGCGTTGGCAGCCGGGGCAGTGATGGGGGGTGCGCTGATGCTGCCGATTGCGCCCGTTGGGTCAGGTTGGTTCGCGGCGGCCAGCGAGGTGCACGATAACTTCGCGGAGCAGGTGGGCTGGCCCGAGCTGGTGGAAACGGTGGCGGCCATCTACCACGCACTGCCGGAAGAAGAACAGGCGGTGACCGGCATACTGGCGGGCAACTATGGCGAGGCGGGCGCCATCAACCTGTTTGGGCCTGAGCTGGGGCTGCCCACGGCCATCAGCGGAGTGAACTCCTATTGGGAGCGCGGGTATGGCGATCCGCCGCCGGAAACGGTGATTGTGTTGGGGTTCGAGCTCGAACAGGCGCAGGCGTTGTTTCGCCAATGCACCGTGGCAGGGCAGATCAGTAATGCCCACGGTGTGGAGAACGAGGAGACGCGGAACTCACCGCAGGTGTTGGTGTGCCGGGAGATCAGGACGCCATGGCCCGAGTTTTGGAAGGGCTTCCAGTATTTTGCCTGAGCCAGGATAACTGCGCCGCCAGAGCACAAGCAGGCGGCTGCGCTGCCGGAGCCGGCGGGCGAACAACTGCGCCGCCAGCCACAGAATTGCTCGTGGTTGGCGGCGCAGGGACGAACAGATGCAGACGCGCTGAGGACGAAGCTAGCGCTTGGTGTAGGTGGGGGCCTTGCGGGCGCGCTTGAGGCCGGGCTTCTTGCGCTCCTTCTCGCGTGGGTCGCGGGAGAGGAAGCCGCCCTTGCGCAGGGGCTTGCGCAGATCGGCGTTCAGCTTGAGCAGGGCCCGGGCAACGCCCAGCTTGGCCGCATCGGCCTGGCCGGTGATGCCGCCGCCCGTGACATGGATGCTGACATCGTACTTACCCGCCAGACCGGCCGCCTTGAGCGGGGCCACGACCTGGTCCAGGTCGCCCTGGCGCGGAAAGTAGGCCGGGCCGGGCTTGTCGTTGCAGGTGATGGCGCCCTCGCCGGAGGACAGGCGCACGCGGGCGGTGCTGGTCTTGCGGCGGCCGACGCCTTCGTAGTATTGACCTGACATAGTGTCGTTCTTCCTTTACTGGCGGGTTACTTCAACTCAACCGGGTTCTGAGCCTGATGCGGATGCTCCGGTCCGCCATAAACCTTGAGCTTCTTGAGCATGGCGCGGCCCAGGCGATTGTGCGGCAGCATGCCCCAGACGGCGTGCTCGATGACGCGGTCCGGATGCTTGACTAGCTGGTCGCGCAGGGAGATGGCGCTGAGGCCGCCGGGATAGCCCGAGTAGCGATAGTAGAACTTCTCGGTGAGCTTGTTGCCGGTGACCCTGACCTTCGCCGCATTAACGACGATCACAAAATCGCCCGTATCCATGCTGGGCGTAAAGATAGGCTTGTGCTTGCCGCGCAGGATGCTGGCGATGCGCGTGGCCAGGCGGCCCAGGCTTTGGCCGGCCGCATCCACGACGAACCACTGGCGTTCAATGTCGTCGGGCTTGGTAACAAAGGTCCGTTGGACGGTCATGCGAACTCCTGATTACTAGTACAAGACTTCCACCAGGCACAGGCCCTGGGGCGGCGCAATAGGCGGGCACTGCGCCCGGTCGCGCGAGGCCACAAGCGCCTCAAACTCCGCCAGGGAAAGCTGGCCCTGGCCCACCCGCTTGAGCGCGCCCACGATCGCACGCACCATGCGGTACAAGAAAGCTTCGGCCTGAATGTCAAAGTACAGCCATCCGCCGGGCGCCGCGCTCCAGGCCGCGGTCGTGACGGTGCGAACCGTGTTGCCGCCGCCATCGGGATCGAGGCCGAAGGCGGCAAAGTCGTGCCGGCCAAGCAGCGCCTGGGCGGCGGCCTGCAGCGCTGGCAGGGCCAACTCCGGCCAGACCTGCCAACTGTAGCGCGCCGCCAAGGGCGAGCGCACCGGCCGGTTGTAAAGGGTGTAGCGATAGCGCCGGGCGCGCGCGCTGTAGCGCGGGTGAAACTCCGGCGGACATTCAGCTACGGTCTGCACGGCGATGTCGGCCGGCAGATTGGCATTGAGCGCGCGCCCCAGGGCCTCCGGGCCATGCGCCCAATCCAGGTCAAAAGCCACCACCTGGCCGCTGGCATGCACGCCGCTGTCGGTGCGGCCGGCGCCCAGGATGGACACGCCAGTCCAGCCAATACCGGTCAGGGCCTGTTCGATCTCGCCCTGGACGGTGCGGCCGGCGGCCTGGCGCTGGAAGCCCAGCAGGTCGGCGCCGTCGTATTCGACGACGGCCCGGTAACGGGTCGTTACTCCTCCACCAGCTCCAGCAGCACCATGTCCGCGGCGTCGCCCTTGCGGGCGCCCAGCTTGAGGATGCGGGTGTAGCCGCCCGGGCGCTTGGCGTAACGCGGGGCAACGGCATCGAACAGCTTGTGGACCATGGCGGCGCTGTTGAGGCGGGCCGCGGCTAGCCGATGGGCGTGCACGAAGCGCGCCTTGCCTTCGGGCGTGCTTTCGCCGTTAGCCTTCAGGCCGTCCTTGGCGAGCGTAATCAGCTTCTCAAAATCGGAGCGGACAAACTTGGCCTTGGCCTCGGTCGTTCGAATCCGTTCGTGCTCGAGGAGCTGGGTCATCAGGTTGCGGCGCATGGCCCGGCGCTCGGCCGGGCCGCGGCCGAGCTTGCGGCCGGTGAGTTGGTGTCTCATGACGGGATCTCCGCGGTTTCAGGCGTGGGGCTGACAGCGCCCGGTTCAGCGTCCTTGAGATAGCCCTTCTCGCGGAGCTTGTCGCGCAGCTCGTCCAGGCTCTTGTCGCCAAAGTTGCGGATGGCGAGCATGGTGTCTTCGCCCTTGCCGAGCATATCGAGCACTTCGCCGACGGTGGTGATGCCGGTGCGCTTGAGCGAGTTGAAGACGCGGACCGACAGGTCGAGGTGCTCGATGGGGGTCTCGTAGACTTCGCTGGAGACCTTGGGCAGTTCCTCGACCGGGGCGGCCACGGCGGCCAGCGATTCCTCGGTGACGCCGGCCACAAGCTGCAGGTGCGACATCAGGATGCGGGCGCTCTGGCGCAGGGCAGCCTCGGGCCGCAGGCTGCCGTCGGTCCAAATGTCCATCACCAGGCGGTCGAAGTTGGTAATCTGCCCGACGCGGGCGCGCTGCACGTCAAAGTTGACGCGCTTGACGGGGCTAAAGATGGCATCCACCGGCACTTCGCCAATGGGCAGGCGGCCGCGCTCTTCGGCGGGCGAATAGCCGCGCCCGCGCTGGACCGACAGCTCAATTTCGAGCCGGGCCCGGTCGTTGTCCACGGTGAACAGATACAGGTCGGGGTTGATGATCTCAACCTCGGCCGGGCAGATGATGTCGGCGGCGGTGACGGTGCCCTCGCCGCGAACGTCCAGGCGCAGGCGGGACGACTCGCCCTCGTGCAGGATCAGCCGCAGCTGCTTGACCTGCAGCAGCAACTGGGTCATGTCTTCCTTGACGCCCGGGATATCGGAAAATTCGTGCGGGACGTCGGAGACGCGCAGCGAGGTGATGGCGGCGCCGTCCAGGGACGAAAGCAGCACGCGCCGCAGGGCATTGCCGAGCGTGACGCCGTATCCGCTTTCGAGCGG
The DNA here is from genome assembly GCA_964497615.1 of uncultured Anaerolineales bacterium. Lineage (GTDB taxonomy): Bacteria > Chloroflexota > Anaerolineae > Anaerolineales > UBA6663 > CAZCEC01. Next base: position 93,183 of record CAZCEC010000015.1, read on the forward strand.
GCTAATGATGAACTTGCCGTAGTTGCGCGAGGTCGTTTCGGCCTCGATCTTGGGCAAGACCATGCTGTTGGTGAGTGTCATGTGTTCTTCTTTCCCTCGGAGCACCCTGTGAGACCGCGCCCGAGGCTATTCGGTTTTGCGACTAAATACCGGTTCCTTAGCGCGAATAGAATTCCACAATGAGCTGTTCGTTCAGGTTGGCGTCGATTTCCTCGCGCGCGGGCAGGCGCATGACCTTGCCGGTAAGCGTCTGCGGCTCGGCGCTGAGCCAGCCGGGCACGCTGCGAGAATCGTCGGCGGCCTTCAGGTCGCGGAAGTAAGTCCGCGTCTGGGAGCCGGGCCGCACCTCCACCACATCGCCTGGTTCGACGATCAGGGAGGGCACGTCGGTGCGGCGGCCATTGACATTGAAATGGCCGTGGGTCACGAGGTTGCGAGCCTGGGCGCGGTTGGACGCGAAGCCCAGGCGGTAGACCACGTTATCCAGGCGGCGCTCCAGCATCTGGAGCATGACCTGGCCGGTGACGCCGCGGCTCTTGAGGGCCTGGCGGTAGTAGCGGCGGAACTGGGCTTCCAGCACGCCATACACGCGGCGGGCCTTCTGCTTCTCGCGCAACTGGAGCAGGTAGTCCGACGAGCGGTTGCGCCGGAACTGGCCTTCCTTGCCATGTTGGCCGGGAGGGAAGTTGCGCTTTTCGATGGCACACTTGGGCGACAGGCAGCGCGCGCCCTTGAGATAGAGTTTTTCGCCTTCGCGCCGGCACAGGCGGCACACGGGGCCGATGTATTTCGACATACAGTGTTTCCTTTTACAAGTCCTACTAGACGCGGCGCTTCTTGGGCGGCCGGCAGCCGTTATGCGCCACCGGCGTCACATCGCGGATGCTGCGCACCTTGATGCCGGTGCTTTGGATGGCCCGAATGGCGGCCTCGCGGCCAGGCCCAGGGCCCTTGACGAACAGGTCAACCTCCGCCATGCCCAAGTCCATCGCAGCCTTGGCCGCATCCTGGGCCGCCATCCGGGCGGCATAGGGCGTGCTCTTGCGCGACCCCTTGAACCCCGCGGTGCCGGCCGACCCCCAGGAGATGGCATTGCCCTGCTGGTCGGTGACGGTGACGATGGTGTTATTGAAGGAGGCGTGAATATGAATCTGCCCATTGGCCGGCGCGCGCTTGGTGCGCTTGGCAGCCGTGCGGCGGGCGCCTTTTGCTGATCGTGCCATGTGTCCTCGCTATATGAGCCGAACGGCTTACTTCTTCTTGGCGCCGCGGCGGCGTCCGCGCCCGGCAACGGTCTTCTTGACGCCCTTGCGGATGCGGGCGTTGGTGCGGGTGCGCTGGCCGCGGACGGGCAGATTGCGCCGATGCCGCAGCCCACGGTAGCAGCCGATCTCCGTCAGGCGCTTGATGTTGAGCTGAACTTCACGGCGCAAGTCGCCTTCCACCGTGTAGTTCTGGCCGATGTAGTCGCGCAAGGCGGCCACTTCGGCCTCCGTGAGATCGCGGATGCGGGTGTCCGGGTTCACGCCCGTCGCGCCCAGGATCACCTGGGCGGTGGACAGGCCCACGCCGTACAGGTAGGTGAGGCCAATCTCGACGCGCTTTTCGCGGGGCAGGTCAACGCCTTCAATACGTGCCATACGATGTCTCTTTCGCTCCTTAGCCCTGACGCTGCTTGTGCTTCGGGTTCTGGCAAATGACATAGACTTTGCCCGAGCGCCGAACGATCTTGCACTTCGGGCAACGCTTGCGAATGGATGCTTGGACCTTCATTGCCTTCACTCTCTCCCAGGCGGCCCCGACTCGCAGGCCGCCAAAGTTTTGATTATACCCGCCGAAATCCCATTCGTAAAGGGTATTTTCAGTTCAATTCCCCTGGCGGGTGAGCACTTCCGGCTCGCCCTCGGTCACGGCCAGGGTATGCTCCACATGGGCGGTGAGCGACCCATCCGCCGAAATCACGGTCCACCGGTCGGCGGTGGTCTTCGTTTCGGCCGTGCCCACCAGCACCATCGGCTCCAGGGCAATGGTCATACCGGGCCGCAATACCGTCCCAGTGCCTGGCTTGACATAGTACCGGATTTCCGGGTCCTCGTGCATTTCGCGCCCGACACCATGACTGGTGTAGTCGCGTACCATAAAGTAGCCGGCGGCCTCCACATGGGCTTGCATGGCGGCCGACACATCGCCGGTGCGCTGACCGGGGCGCAGCCGGGCGATGCCAGCCTGCAGGGCGCCCTCGGTCACTTCGAGGAGCCGCTGCGCCTCCGGGGATAAGCCCCCCACCCCCAGGGTAATGGCCGAGTCGGCGTGATAGCCCTGAAAGACCGTGCCGCAATCCAGGCTGACCAGGTCGCCCTCGCGAAGCACGCGCGCCCCCGGCAGCCCGTGAACCAGCTCGTCGTTCACCGAGATGGTGGTAGCGAACGGGTACGGGTATGGCCCGGGATAGCCCTTGAAGGCTGGGCGGGCATGGTGCTGAAGGATAACCCGCTCCGCAATGGCATCCAGTTGGCGGGTGGCCACCCCAGGACGCACAGCGGCGGCCATCTCGGCCAGGGCCAGGGCGTTGATGCGCCCGGCCTGCCGCATCAGGTCAAGTTCACGGGCGCTCTTGCGCTCTACGCCCCGATGGCGGCTGTGGACGGCCGGGCGGCTGAGCAAGTTAGCCATGGCCGGCCTCTTTCACCGCGGCCAGCAGGGCGGCCGTCACGGCCGGGATAGGCTGTTCGCCGTCAATTTCGACTACCAGGCCGCGCCCGGTGTAGAGCTCGAGCAACGGGGCAGTCTGTTCAAAAAAGACCTTGATGCGCCGGGACTGCACCGCGGCCGTGTCGTCTTCCCGTTGGTAAAGTTCAGCGCCATCCACATCGCACACGCCCGGCGTGCGGGGCGGGTTGAACAGCATATGGTAGGTATGCTGCTCCGGGCCGCGGCAGACCCAGCGGCCCGACAATCGGTCGAGCAGCACTTCCGGCCGCACCTTGATATACAGCACGACATCTACGCCGCCGCCGAATTCGGCCAGCAGGGCGTCGAGTGCGGCGGCCTGTGGCGCAGTGCGCGGGAAGCCGTCCAGCACGGCGCCCGGCGCCGCATCCGGCTGGCGCAGGCGTTCCCGGATCATGCTGATGGTCACATCGTCGGGCACCAGCTCGCCACGATCCATGTACTGCTTGGCAAGCTGGCCCAGCGGCGTCTCACGCTTGAGATTGTCGCGGAACAGGTCGCCGGAGGCGACTTGCGGCAGGCCCAACTCTTCGCGCAGCACCTGGGCCTGGGTACCTTTGCCGGCGCCCGGGCCGCCCATCAGGAGAATGTAAGCCGGCATGGCTACTTGACAAGCAAGGTATCGTCGTAGCCGCGCAGTTTTAGCTCGGCGTCCAGGCCAAAGAACGTATCGCGGACGACGCCGACGACGATCAGCAAGCCCGTGCTCAGGATCGAGAAGCCAGCCGCGCCCGGGATGAGGGGCCGGACCAGGAAGGGCATGACGGCCACGATGCCCAGGAACAGCGCGCCCGGCAGGGTGATGCGCCGGAGCACGCGCATGAGATAGCGCTGGGTGGGCGCGCCTTTGGTGACGCCCGGGATTTGCGCGCCGACGCGCTTGAGGTTCTCGCCGTAGTTCTGCTGGGAGAAGACCACGTCGGTGTAGAAGAACGTGAAGCCGACCACCATCAGGAAGAACAGCAGCCAATACCAGTCGCTTTGGCCGCCGAACAGGTTGCTGATGGAAACGGCGAGGTTTTGCACCCACGCCGTCTGCGAGGCCACAAAGAACTGCGCGATGATGGCCGGGAAGGTGAGCAGGGACTGGGCAAAGATCACCGGGATCATGCCGGCCATGTTCACCTGCAGGGGCAGGTTGCCGCGGACGGGCATGCTCTGGCGGTTGCCCATGCGCCGGCCAGGGTACATCACCATCACGTTGCGCCGGCCCTGCTGGACGAAGACGATGGCCAGCACGGCCAGGACCACGATGACAATGAAGGCGATCAGCGCCACCCAGCGCGACTGCTCATCGGCCAGGAGCTGGCCCAGGTTGGCCGGGATGCGCGAGACGATGCCGGCGAAGATGATCAGCGACAGGCCCTGGTTGCGGATGCCGAACTCGGAGATCAGCTCGCCTAGCCAGATGGCAAACATGGTGCCGCCGGTCATGGCGATGATCATCGTCATGGTGGGCAGGTTGAAGCCCAGGTCGCTGCCGAAAGTGAGGATCGGCGTGCCGGGGCTGATCGAGAGCATCAGGCGGATCTGGCCGAAGGCGTTGAGCGCGGCCATCGGCACCGCCAGATAGTAGGTCCAGCGCTCCATGAACTCGCGGCCCTGGCGCGGGTCTTCTTCCATGATCTTTTGCAGGCGCGGGATGATGGGCACCAGCAACTGCAGGATGATCTGCGCGGTGATGTAGGGGTAAACCCCCATCGCCAGCACCGAGAAGTTGGAGACGGTGCCGCCGGAGAGCAGGTCCAGCAAATTGACCAGGGTGCCCGCGCCGCCGGTGGCGCCGCCCGCCAGGAGCTGGCGCACGGCTTCGCGGTCCACGCCGGGCACTGGCACGTGCGCGGCCAGCCGGTAGATGACCAGCAGCAGGAAGGTGATGAGCAGACGGTTCCGGATATCGTGAGCCGTCCACAGATAGCGCCAGGCAGATCGCTTCATGGGTGGGCCTCTAGGCGGCCGGGATAATCTCGACCTTGCCGCCAGCCGCTTCGACCTTGGCAACGGCCGACTCGCTGGCGCGGTGAACCTTGATGGTCACGGCGTGGCTGATCTCGCCGCGGCCCAGCAGGACGACGGGCAGATCGCCCTTGCCCTTGAGCAGGCCAGCGGCGGCCAGCATCTCGGGCGTGATATCGGTGTTGGCCTCAAAGTCGCCGAGGCGGTCCACGTTCACCACCGCGTATTCCTGCCGGCGGATATTGGTGAAGCCGCGCTTGAAGGGCAGGCTGCGATAGAACGGCAGTTGGCCGCCTTGGCGCGCGAGCTTGCCGCCCTTACCGCGGCGGGCGCCCTCGCCCTTGGTGCCGCGCCCGGCGGTCTTGCCCTGGCCAGCGGAGATGCCGCGGCCGACGCGCTTCTTCTTCTTCTTGGCGCCCGGGTTGGGGGCGAGGTCGTGTAGTTTCATCAGATTTCTTCCACCTTCACCAGGTGCGCGACCTTGGCGAGCATGCCGCGCAGGTTAGGGCTGTCGGCCAGCTCGACGGTCTGATGCAGACGGCGCAGGCCGAGCGAGCGAACGGTATCCTTGTGACGCTGGGTGTAGCCCAGGGCGCTGCGCACCAGGGTCACGCGCAGGGTTATGGCGTTAGGCTTGGGGCTGTCCATGTTTCTTCCTGGTCCAGAATGGTTTGACGGTGTTGACGTCCTTGCCGCGGCGGCTGGCCTCGGCCTCCGGGCTCTTGAGCTGCGCCAGGGCCTTGAGGGTGGCATAGACCACATTCAGGACGTTGGCGCTGCCCATCGACTTGGTCAAGATGTCGCGCACGCCGGCCGCTTCGAGCACGGCGCGCACACCGCCGCCGGCAATGACGCCGGTACCTTGGGAAGCCGGGCGCAGCAGGACTTCGGCGCCGGCGTGGCGGGCGACGGCCTCGTGCGGAATGGTGGCGCCGGACAGGTTGACGGGCTTAAGGTCGCGGCGGGCGCGGTCAGTAGCTTTGCGGATGGCATCCGGCACGACGCGGCTCTTGCCGACGCCGACACCGACGCGGCCCTTGTTGTCGCCAACGACGACGACCACCCGGAAGGCGAAGCGGCGGCCGCCCTTAATCACCTTGGCGACGCGCGAAATGTCGATGACGCGCTCGTCCAGTTCCTCGCCGCGGTCGTCGTCGCCGCGGGGCTCCCGGCTGCGCTGATTGCGATTATCTCGTCGAGCCATACTTAGAACTCCAATCCGCCCTCGCGGGCGCCCTCGGCCACGGCCTTGACGCGTCCGTGATAGCGGTAACCGCCGCGGTCGAAGACCACGCTTTTCAGGCCGGCGGCCTTGGCGCGCTCAGCCACGATCTGCCCAACCAGCTTGGCCTGGTCGGCCTTCTTTTTGCCGGTCATCTGCGTCCGCAGTTCGGCGTCGATGGTGGAGGCCGACACCAGGGTGTGCCCGGTGGCGTCGTCAATCACCTGGGCGTAGATATGCATCAGGCTGCGATAGACGTTGAGGCGCGGCCGCGCGGCGCTGCCGGTCAGGTGGCCCCGGACGCGGCGCTGGCGGCGGGCGCGCGATTCTCTGCGATTAACTTTGCTCATGTCGTTACCCTTAGGCTGCCTTGCCAGCCTTGCCAGCCTTGCGGCGGATGCGCTCACCCGCGTAGCGCAGGCCCTTGCCCTTGTACGGCTCGGGCGGACGCCAACTGCGGATGTCGGCCGCCACCTGCCCCACCAGCTCGCGGTCGATGCCGGTGATGGTGATGGTCTTGGTGCGCTCGTCCACGGCAAAGCTGATGCCGGGAGGCGGGTCCACGGGCACCGGGTGCGAAAAGCCCAGCGCCATGACCAACTGCTGGCCCTTCATCTCCGCGCGGTAGCCCACGCCCTCCACCACCAACTGCTTGGAGAAGCCTTCGCTCACGCCGGTGACCATGTTGTGGATCAGGGCGCGCGTGGTGCCATGCAGGGCGCGGATGGACGGCGAATCATTCGGGCGCGACACGACCACCTCGGCGCCTTCCATGGCGATGGTGACCGGCGGCGGGAAGGTGCGGGCCAGTTCGCCCTTGGGGCCCTTCACCTGGACGGTGTTGCCCTCGATTTTGACTTGCACTCCCTTGGGGAGCGCAACGGGTTTTTTGCCAACTCGCGACACAGCGAACTCCTTCCGCGAACTTACCAGACTTTACAGATGACCTCGCCCCCGACGCCCAACTGGCGCGCGCGCGCGCCGGTCATGACGCCCTTGGGCGTGGACAGGATGGCGACGCCCATGCCCGACAACACCCAGGGGATGTCGCGCTTGCTGGCATAGACCCGGCGGCCCGGCGTGGAGACCCGTTCGATGCCGCTGATGACCGGGCGGCGTTGGCGGCGGGTACCCACGTACTTGAGGCCCAGGCGCAGGGTGGGCTGAACCTGGCCGTCCGGCAGTTGGACGGTGAAGTCGTCAATGAAGCCCTCTTGCTGCAGGATCTGCGCAATGGCTTGCTTGAGTTTGGAACTCGGCATCGACACCGCAGTGTGGCCCGCCATGTGGGCGTTGCGAATGCGGGTGAGCATATCGGCGATGGGATCACTATACATACAGGCTACTCCGTCCGGGTTACCAAGAGCTCTTGACCACGCCGGGGATCTTCCCGGCCAGGGCCTTCTCGCGGAAGCAGATGCGGCAGAGCTGGAAACGCCGCATGTAGCCACGGGGACGCCCGCACAGCTTGCAGCGGTTGCGCACACGCACAGGGAACTTGCGGCGCGCCTCACGGTTGATGCTAGATTTCTTAGCCATGCGTATCAGGCGCCTTTCCGGGCAAAGGGCATGCCCAGCAGTTGCAGCAGCCGCCGCCCCTGCTCGTCGTCGCGGGCGGTGGTGACCACGGTGATCTCTAGACCGCGGACTTTGTCGATCTTGTCGTACTCGATCTCCGGGAAGACCAGCTGCTCGCGGAGGCCGAGGGTGTAGTTGCCGCGGCCGTCGAAGGACTCAGACGGCACGCCGCGGAAGTCGCGCACGCGCGGCAGGGCGACGCTCATCAGCCGGTCGAGGAAGGCCCACATCCGCTGGCCGCGCAGCGTGACCTTGACGCCGATGGGCTTGCCTTCGCGCAGCTTGAAGTTGGCGATGCTCTTGCGCGCCTTGGCGATGACGGGCTTCTGGCCGGTGATGATGGTCAGGTCGTTGACAGCGGCGTCCAGGGCCTTGGAGTCGGTCTGAGTCTCCGACCCGACGCCGACGTTGACGACGATCTTGGTGACGCGCGGCACCTGCATGACGTTCTTCAGCTCAAACTCGCGCATGAGCTGGGGCGCCACATCGGTTTGATAGCGTTCTTGCAGTTGATACATTCGATTACCTTTAGCGGCTCAGCACCGCTTCACAGGCCGGGCACTGCCGGGCGGCGTGGCCGTCTTCGTCCCGGTAGCGGCGGACGCGCACGCGCTCGCCGCACTTGGGGCAGATGAGCATGACATTGGCGGCGCTGAGCGGCCCTTCAAAGGTGACAATCTCGGGGGGCAACTGGCGGCCGCCCGGCCCGGGGCGGGCGCGCTGGTGCTTCTTGCGCAGGTTCAGGCCCTGGATGACGAGACGGTCGTCCTTGGGCAGGACGCGCAGCACTTCGCCGCGCTTGCCCCGGTCCTTGCCGGCGATGATTTCGACGGTATCGCCTTTGCGAATTTTCACGGTACGTTCTCCTGCCTAGATCACTTCCGGCGCCAGGGATACGATCTTCATGTATCCGCGCTCGCGCAGCTCGCGCGCCACGGGGCCAAAGATGCGCGTCCCTTTCGGGTTCTCGCCATCTTCGTCCAGGATGACGGCGGCGTTGTCGTCAAAGCGAATGTACGAGCCGTCGTCGCGGCGCATCTCCTTGGAGCAGCGCACAATGACGGCCTTGACCACGGCGCTCTTCTTGAGGGCGCCCTGCGGGGCGGCATCCTTGACGGTGGCCACCACGACGTCGCCCACGTAGCCGTAGCGGCGGCGTGAACCGCCCATCACGCGAATGACGAGCAGTTCCCGCGCGCCGGTGTTATCTGCCACAGCCAGGCGCGATTCTTGCTGGATCATGCCGCGCTCCCGGCCGGGCTATCGGCCTCCGGTTCAGCGGCGGGCGCCGCGGCGGCCTCGGCCAGCACGGCGCTGTCATCCGGCAGAACAACGTGGTAGCCGCGATTGACGATCGCCTCAACCACCCAGCGCTTGTTCTTGCTGATGGGGCGGCTCTCGACAATGCGGACGGTATCGCCCATGGCGCAGCCCAGCTCGTCGTGCGCCATAAAGCGGTGGCCGCGGCTGACCACCTTGCCATACAGCGGGTGGCGCTGGCGGCTGTCGACCTGCACCACGACGGTCTTCATCATTTTGTTGCTGGTGACGCGGCCGACCAGGCGGCGGCGGTGCTCTTTCATTGTGCTTCTCCTTGGCCGGCCAGGCGGGCGGCCAGTTCGCGCTCGCGCAACACAGTGAGCAGGCGCGCTATGGCGCGGCGGCTAACGGCGATGCGCGAATAATCGGTGAGCTGGCCGGTGCGGAACTGAAAGCGCAGCTTGAACTGCTCTTCGCGCGCATCATCCAGTTTGGCTTCGAGCTCGGGCGTGGTGAGGGCCCGGATTTCCTTGAGGTCCATGCTTAGGCGCCTCCTTCCTGAGCCAGGTCGTAGGACTTGACCATCTTGGTCTTGATCGGCAGCTTGTGGGAGGCGAGGCGCATGGCTTCGCGGGCTACCTCTTCCGGCAGGCCCGAGACCTCGATCAGAATGCGGCCCGGCTTGATCACGGCCACCCAGTGATCCACGGCGCCCTTGCCCTTGCCCATGCGGGTTTCGGCCGCGCGCTGGGTAACGGGCTTATCGGGAAAGATGCGGATCCAGACCTTGCCGCGGCGCTTCATGTAGCGCACCAGGGCGCGGCGGGCGGCCTCAATCTGGCGCTGGGTGAGCCAACATGGCTCGAGCGCCTGGAGGCCATATTCGCCAAACGAGACTTCCACGCCGCGGGTCTCGTGGCCCTTCATGCGGCCGCGCATTTGCTTGCGCCACTTCACACGTTTTGGTAGCAACATAGTTAGTTACTCGCTCACATACACATCTGTGGCTTCGGGCATCTCGGCTTCTTCGGGCATCTTTTCGCCCTTGTAGATCCAAACCTTGACGCCAATCCGGCCAAAGGTGGTCAGCGCTTCAGCGCGCGCGAAGTCAATATCGGCGCGCAGAGTTTGCAGGGGCACGCGGCCCTCGCGCTGCCAATCGCGGCGCGACATTTCGGAGCCGCCCAGGCGGCCGGAGACAGCAATCCGGATGCCTTGGGCGCCCTGGCGCATGGCCTGCCCAATGGCGCGCTTGATGGCGCGGCTGTGGCTGATGCGGCGCTCGATCTGGTCGGCAATGTTCTCGGCGACCAGTTGCGCCTCCAGGTCGGGCTGGGTGATTTCCTCCACCTCGACCTTGACGCGGGTGCCGGCCAACTGCTCCAGCTTCTGGCGCAGCACCTTGACCTGGGCGCCCTTGCGGCCAATGACGATGCCGGGCTTCGCCGTCCAGACCGTCACCACCAACTGCGACGGGAAGCGGTCGATATCCACCCGGGCAATGCCGGAGCGTGGCGCTTCAGCGGCCACCAGCCGGCGAATGGTGAAGTCCTGCTGGAGCTGCTCGGCGTACTTGCCCTTGGGAGCGTACCAGCGCGCTTCCCAGTCCTTGATGATGCCGAGCCGAAACCCGACCGGATGAACTTTACGACCCATTAGGACGCCGCTCCTTCCCGTTCCGAGACCACGATGGTGATATGCGATGAGCGCCGCAGCAGCGGCTTGAACCGGCCGCGGGCGCCAAAGCGGCGCCACTTGCGGGTGGGACCTTCGTCGGCGAAGGCCTGGGTGACCACCAGGTCGTCGCGGTTCAGGCCGAAGTTCTCTTCGGCGTTGGCAATGGCGGTTCGCAGCACCTTGTACACCGGGCGGGCGGCCGCGTTAGGCATGAACTTCAACATGCCCAGCGCGTCATCCGCCTGGCGCCCGCGGACGAGGTCCACGACCAGACGCACCTTTTGGGCCGACATGCCCACGTACTTGGCTTTCGCAAGAACATCTGGCATGGCTTAGCCCTCCGCCACGGCAGTGGCCTTTTCCTTGGTGACGTGACCGCGGAAGGTGCGGGTGGGCGCAAACTCGCCGAGCTTGTGGCCGACCATGTTCTCGGTGATGTAGAGGGGCACATGCCGCCGGCCGTCGTGGACGGCGATGGTGTGGCCCACCATCTGCGGGAAGATGGTGCTGGCACGGCTCCAGGTGCGGACGACTTTCTTCTCGCCGCGCTGGTTCATGGCCTCGACCTTTTTCAACAGCTTGGGCTCCACAAAAGGGCCCTTCTTCAATGAGCGTGACATATTCCTACCTCACTCCTGGCCGACTAGCGGCGCTTCTTCCCGCGACGCCGGATGATGAGCGGATCAGACACCTTGTTGCGGCGTGTCTTCTTGCCGCGGGTGGGCTTGCCCCACGGGCTGCGCGGGCCAGGCTTGCCGACGGGCTGGCGGCCCTCGCCGCCGCCATGCGGGTGGTCGCGCGGGCTCATGGCGGTGCCGCGGACAGTCGGGCGGATGCCCATGTGGCGCTTGCGGCCCGCCTTGCCCAACTTGATGTTGGAGTGGTCGAGATTGCCCACTTCGCCGATGGTGGCCATGCAGTCCTGGCGGATGAGGCGCACCTCGCCCGACGGGAGACGCACCTGCGCGTAATCGCCTTCCTTACCCAGAAGCTGCGCGCCCGCCCCAGCCGAACGAACCAACTGGCCGCCGCGCCCCGGCTGGAGCTCGATGTTGTGGATGACCGTGCCCAGCGGGATGCTGCCCACCTGCGTGGCGTTACCCGGGCGAATGTCCACCGACTTGCCGGCCACCAGGGTATCGCCCACCCGGATTTCCAGGGGCGCGATGATGTAGCGCTTCTCGCCGTCGGCGTAGAAGAGCAGGGCGATGCGCGCCGACCGGTTGGGATCGTACTCGATGGCGGCTACGCGCGCCGGGACCTCGAGCTTGTTGCGCTTGAAGTCGATGATCCGGTAGTGCCGCCGCGAGCCGCCGCCGCGGTGCCGGACGCTGATCGAGCCGGTGAAGTCGCGCCCGCCGCGCTTGCGCAGGGGGCGGAGCAGGCTGCGCTCCGGCTTGGATTTGGTGATCTCCTCGAAGCTGGCGCTGGTCATGCCGCGCCGGCCAGGCGAGGTGGGCTTGTAGATTTTAACGGCCATAGTTTAGCCCTTTACCCCTTCAAAGACGTCAATGCTCTGGTCGGCGCGGATGGTGACCACGGCCTTCTTGTACTCCTGGCCGCGAATGACGGTGCGCCGGCCGGTCTTGCCGCGGCGGCCGCGCTTGGCCGGCACGACCAGCACGTTCACCTTCTGCACTTCGACATCGAAGAGGGTCTGGATGGCTTCCTTGATCTGGTGCTTGGTTGCCCGCCGGTCCACTTCAAAGACGTATTGATGCAGCTTGCCGTTCTGATGGCGCGATTTTTCGGTTTCAATCGGGCGCCGGAGAATTTCGTAGATCGTCGTCATGGTTAGGTGTCTCCCGTGCGGGATGAGCCTGCCGCCTCAGAGCGCGCAGGTCAGCCCAAATACCCCTGGATGACTTCCAGCGCGCCCAACGGGAGCAGGACCTTGTCGTAACCCAGCAGGTCGCGAATGTTCAGGTAATTGGCGCGCAGAGTCTTGGCATCGCTCAGGTTGCGCACGGACCGCTCGACCGGCTCGTTGCGGGCCGGGAGCAGCACCAGGGTGGACTGCCCCTCGCCCGCCAGCTTGGTAAGGGTCGCGCGCATGGCCTGGGTCTTGATGTCCGTCAGGTTCAGATCCTCGACGACCACGATCTGCCCATCGCCGGCCTTGACCGACAGGGCGCTGCGCAGCGCGGCGCGCCGCATCTGGCGGGGCATGTCCTGGCGGTAGGAACGCGGCTTAGGGGTGTGCACCTTGCCGCCGCCCTTCCACTGCGGGGCACGCGTGGACCCCTGGCGCGCGCGGCCAGTCCCCTTTTGCTTCCAGGGCTTCTTGCCGCCGCCGGAGACCTCGCCGCGGCTCTTGGTGCTGTGCGTCCCCAGGCGGGCATTCGCCATCTGGCGCTGATACGCCTGGTGCATCAGGTCCTTGTTGATGGGCGCTTCAAAGATCTCGGCCGGCAATTCCATCTTGCGCAGCACGTCGCCCTGAAGGTTGCGTACTTCGATTTCCATGATTACCGCCGATGCTCTTTGATAATGACCACGGTGCCCTTGGCGCCGGGCACCGAACCACGCACGCCCAGCAGGTTGCGCTCGCCGTCCACCAGCACCACGCGGATGTTCAGTGACGTGACGCGCTCGCTGCCCATGTGGCCGGCCATGCGCTTGCCTTTATACACACGGCCCGGCGTGGTCGTTTGGGCGCTGGAGCCAGGCGAGCGGGTGCGGTCGGAGGCGCCGTGCGTTTTGGGTTGGCGATTGAAGTTATGGCGCTTGATGCCGCCCTGAAAGCCCTTGCCCTTGCTAATCCCGACCACATCCACCTGGTCGCCAACAGCAAAGACCTCAGCCGTGACCTTGTCGCCGGGCTTGAGGTCGGGGTATTCGCCCCGGAACTCGCGCAAGTGGCGCAGGGGCGGCAGGTTGTTGGCCTGGAGGTGGCCGCGCTCGCCAGCCGCGAGCCGCTTGGGGTTGACTTCCTCGAAGCCAAGCTGGACTGAGGTGTAGCCTTCCTTGGCCGCGGTGCGCACCTGGGTGACAAAGCATGGCCCAGCTTCAATCAGCGTGACAGGCGTGACTAAGCCGTCAGCCGCAATGAGCTGGGTCATCCCAACTTTCTTTCCGATCAGCCCTTTCATCAATATCGCTCCTTCAGGGAGATGGTGCAGTGCACCGTCTCAACCAGATATGGGACTGTCTGGCTGGGCGCGCCAGCATCATCCCTGGCCGGTCCGTCAGCGGCGGCGGGCCGCGGCGCTCATGTTTGGGGCCGCGCACCCGCCGGCTCGTGCTCCGGCGCATTATGCCAAACTACAACTTGATTTCGATGTCCACACCCGCGGGCAGGTTCAGGCGGGTGAGCAAGTCAATGGTCTTGGCGTCCGGGTCCACCACGTCAATCAGGCGCTTGTGGGTCCGGATCTCAAAGTGTTCCTGCGAGTCCTTGTCAATAAAGGCGCCGCGGCGCACCGTGAAGCGTTCGACGCGGGTGGGCAGGGGCACGGGGCCGACGACCTTGGCGCCGGTGCGCTCGGCCGTCTCGACGATGCGCTTGGCCGACTGGTCAAGCACGCGGTGATCGTAAGCCTTCAGGCGGATGCGGATCTTCTGCTTAGCCATGGCTTAGTCAATCACCTTGGTAATGACGCCGGCGCCGACGGTCAGGCCGCCTTCGCGGA
>CAZCEC010000016.1:0-106911 GCA_964497615.1 uncultured Anaerolineales bacterium
GTGGCGAATTACGCCTTCAACCCCGGCGTGCTGGAGATCCCGGTCGGCACCACCGTCATCTTCCGCAACGACGACCCCGACCCCCACACCGTCACCTCCGAGACCGGCGCCTTCCCCGAGGGCATCCTCGAAGAGGCCCAGGAATACACTTTCACGTTCGACACGCTCGGCGACTTCGCCTACTACTGCCTGTATCACGGCGCTGAGGGCGGCGTGGGCATGGCCGGCATCGTCCGCGTGCTGGAGGCCGATCAGGTTGCCGCCATCCCCACCGCGGTCGCGCCGCCCGCGCCCACCGCCCAGCCCACCGCCGCCGAACCGCCCGCCGAGCCGCTCGGCCCGCAGTCCGTCGGCTTCGGGGCCTTCAGCGACGGCGCGGCCCGCAGTGATACCTTCACGCTGCACGTTGCCGGTCTGCCGTCCACCACCGGTGAGTATCACGCCTGGCTCACCGGCGCGGGCGGGGATCAGCACCTGGGGGCACTCGCGCCCGACGCGCAGGGCAGCGCCGCCCTCACCTTCGTCAGCCCCGCGGGTGAGAACCTGCTGGCCCGCTACTCCGGCTTCGTAGTCACGGTTGAGACGGCCGACGCGGCGCCCAGCGCGCCCTCGGCCCAGGTGGTGGTGGGCAGCAGCCTTGCGCCCGAGGTGCTCGGTCCGATCCAGCAACTACTTGTCGCCTCGGCCGACGCGCCTGAGACCACGCCCTATGCCCTCGGCCTGATCTACCTCTCCGAGGAGCTATACCGCCACGCCAAGGCCGTCAACGGCGCGGCCCTGCTGGGCGACTTCGACGGCATGAACCGCCACATCGAGCACATGCTCACCATCGTGCAGGGGCAGGGGGGTGAGCACTACCGCGACTTCGATAGCGACGGCGCCATCCAAGACCCCGGCGACGGCTATGGCATCCTGCGCTATGCCGACGGTGTGGCCGCGCAAGCCCTGGCCGCTGGCGCCTCGCCGGGGGTCACGGATAACGTCCGGGTCCATGCGGCCGAGCTGCAGGTCCTGGCCGCCAACATGCGCCAGTGGGGCAACCAGGTGGTGGACCTGGTCATCCTGGCCCATCAGGCCACCGCCGCCGCCGATCAGCAAGCCTACGCGGGCGAGGCGCTGGCGGCCACCCGCCACATGCTCGACGGCGTGGATGCCAATGGCAACGGCGAGATCGAGGCCGTGGCCGGCGAGGGCGGCGCCTACACCGCCTACTTCTCCGCCCAATACTTGGCCGCGCTGGGCGCGCTGCCGGAGGAGGGCTCCGGCGTCGCCACGCCTGTCCCCGCCACCGCCACCCCCGAGCCGACCGTCGAGTCCACCCCCGAGCCGACGACGGCCGGCGAGACCGTCGCCGCGCCTGGCCCGACGGCGACGCCCGCGCCGGTCTTCATCACCTACTTCAACTTTGGAATTGACCCGGCCTCCTCCACCATCAAGGTCGGCACGACGGTCACGTTCCTCATCCGCGACAGCCTGCACCAACCGTATAACTTCACCGCGCCCAACACCTTCGAGGCCCCGCCCGACCTGGGCGACGGGCAGAGCTACCAGCACACATTCACGGAGGCGGGCACCATTACCATCCTGTGCGGCTACCACGCCAACATGTCCGCCACCCTGGTCATCCAGCCTTAGCCGCTCGTAGCGTAGTAGCGAATTCATTCGCACCCGGCCGATGCACACCCGGCGGCGAATGAATTCGCTGCTATGCTGGCGATGAAATGACCGTCACGACTCTCACCGCCGCCTCCACCCTCTCCGGCCTGCAAGAACTGCTGGCCTTCCCCTTCCGCCAGCCGCGCTGGCAGGAAAAGCTGCTGCTGGCCGCGCTGTTCACGCTGGTCGGCTTTGCCATCCCCCTTGTGCCCACCTTCGTGGTCATGGGCTACTTCGCCGCCGTTGCGCGCCGGGCCATCACGGAGGGCGTCCTGCACTTGCCTGAGTGGGCCGAGTGGGACCGGCTGTTGTTGGACGGCCTGCGGGTGTTTGGCGTCGGGCTGATCTACACCCTGCCCTCGATCGGCCTGATGCTGGTGTCGTTCGCCCTCATGTTTGGCACGTCTGCCTTCGCCGGCCTGCTGGAAAGCGGCGGCGACGAGGCCATCCTGCGTTTCATGTGGCTGGCGCTGGCTGGCTCGCTGGGTGGCGTGGCGCTGATGGGGCTGGCGCTGCTGATGGCGTTCGTCACGGGCATGGTTTTGCCGCCGGCCACCATGCACGTCATCGCCACGGGCGACTTCGCGGCCGCCTTCCGCTACCGCGAGTGGTGGCCCATCCTGCGCGCCAACTTCGCCGGTTTTGTCTGGGCATATCTGCTGGTGATGGGCGTCTCGTTTGCGCTCGGCTTCATCCTCCAGATCCTGTATGTGACCGTGATCCTGTGCTGCCTGATACCCTTCTTGATGATGGGCATCTCGGTCTACACCAGCGTCATCTACCAGGCTGCCTTCGGCCTGGCCTACCGCGCTGGAGTCGAAAAGCTCTCGCCCGCCGCTGGACCGGCACCCGCCGCGGCGCCTGACCCGGAAACTTGATGGCGTCGTCCGGCCCTTGATGGGCCGGCCCGCGGCCATGAAGGCCGCGACTACGGGTGATCTCGAAGCCCGCGGCCCTGAAGGCCGCGACTACGGGTAGTCCAGCCAGGTCATCTGACGCCGCAGTAAGCCCACGTATCAGCATCGTCATACCGGGCCGGGGGTTGCCGGGGAATCTTTTTCCGAGCCGGCGCCCTCAGCCGCCCGCCGGACACCGCCTGGCCCATCTCAAGTCCCCCCTGCCATCCTGCATTGACAGATTCGATCCCTCACCCTATAATTCTTCGTATTCCTCCAATAAATTGAAGGAACTATGGCGAATTCCCTTCCGTTGCCTGGCCTAGTGGATAAGCTCGACTCCGAGCTGCTCCGCTACATCGTTGCCAGCGGCCGCCAGCCTGGCGAACCGCTGCCCTCGTTGGAACGCCTGAGCGCCGAGCTTAAGCTGAGCATCGGCAAGCTGCGCGAGCAGCTTCAGGTGGCCCGCGCCCTGGGCTTCGTCGAGGTCCGCACCAACACCGGCATCCGCATCTCCGAGTACAGCTTCCTGGCCGCGGTGCGCTACAGCCTGCTGTACGCCTTGGCGAATGACCCTTCCCAGTTCACGGCCTTCGGCGAACTGCGCAACCACATCGAGGCGGCTTTTTGGCACGAGGCCGTGGCCTGCCTCACGCCGGACGACTTCGCCGAGCTGCGCCGCCTCGTCGCCGCGGCCTGGGAGAAGCTCAACGGCCACCCCGTCCAGATTCCCCACGCCGAGCACCGCAGCCTGCATCTGACGATTTTTAAGCACCTGGACAATGCCTTCGTCAAGGGCTTGCTGGAGGCCTACTGGGAAGCCTACGAGGCCGTCGGCCTGAGCGTCTTCTCCGACTATCAGTACCTGCGTGAAGTGTGGACGTATCACGAGGGCATCGTGAACGCCCTGGAGGCCGGCGATCCCGAAGAGGGCCATCGCCTGCTGTTATTGCACACCGCGCTGCTGCGCTTTCGCGAGCTACCCCGTGGCGAGCGGCCAGACGCCAACCGCCGGTCGGCGTTCGCCTGATGTGATCGTTCGCCCCCGGCCGTGGCGCTGGCGGGCATTACACGCGCCCTGCACGGGGCGCCAAAGGAGAGTGGTATGAGTGTCACAGAGCTAGAGTCGAGCCCGCGCGTGGAGCCTGGCGCGGACCGCCCGCCGGTCGTGAATGACTTTTCGATCAGCGTGGCCACCAAGAACGGCTCGGGCAGCCAGACCGCCAACACCACCCTGCTGCGGGCCTTGTTCAAGATGGGCATCCCCGTCAGCGGCAAGAACCTGTTCCCCTCCAACATCCAGGGCCTGCCCACCTGGTACACCATCCGGCTCAACAGCGAGGGCTTCACCGCCCGCCGCCCGCGGGCCGAGATCGTCGTCGCGATGAACCCCGCTACCTGCGTGGAAGACCACGCCCAGGTGGAGCCGGGCGGCGTGTTCATGTATGCCGACGACCTGAAGATGCCCCTGGACCGGACCGACCTGGCCTACTACCCGATCCCGGCCAAGCGCCTGTCCACCGAGCACGAATCGGATGCCAAGCTGCGCTCCTACGTCGCCAACATGGTCTATGTCGGCGCGCTGGCGCACCTGCTCGGCATCAGCCTGGACAACATCGAGTCCGCCCTGCTGTTCCACTTTAAGGGCAAGCGCAAGCCGGTCGACTCGAACATGGCCGTGGTGCGCGCCGCTGCCGCCTGGGCCGCCGAGAACCTGCCCAAGCAGGACCCGTTCCAGGTGGAAGCCATGGACCGGACCGACGGCCTGATCATGATTGACGGTAACACGGCCGCGGCGCTGGGCGCCATCTATGGCGGGGTGTCCTTCGCGGCCTGGTATCCCATCACCCCGGCCACCAGCCTGGCCGACGCCCTCAACCACTACCTGCCTCGCCTCCGCACCGACCCGGAGACCAAGACGCCGTCGTACTCCGTCATTCAGGCGGAGGACGAGCTGGCGGCCCTGGGCATGGTGCTGGGGGCAGGGTGGGCGGGTGCACGCGCCATGACCTCCACCTCCGGCCCCGGCATCTCGCTCATGGCCGAGTTTGCGGGTCTGGGTTTCTTTGCCGAACTGCCTGCCGTGGTGTGGGACATCCAGCGCATGGGCCCCAGCACCGGCTTGCCCACGCGCGTGTCTCAAGGCGACGTGCTGTTGGCCTACTACCTGGGCCACGGCGACGCCAAGCAGGTCTGCCTGCTGCCCGGCTCGGTGAAGGAGTGCTTTGAGTTTGGCTGGCGCGCCTTCGACCTGGCCGAGCGGCTGCAAACCCCCATCTTTGTGCTGAGCGACCTCGACCTGGGCATGAACCACTGGATGACCGAGCCGTTCGAGTATCCCGAGGAGCCGATGGACCGCGGCAAGGTGCTCTCGGCCGAGGAGGTGGAGCGCATGGGCGGCTTTGCCCGCTACCGCGATGTGGACGGCGACGGCATCGGCTATCGCACCCTGCCCGGCACCGACCACCCGCTGGCCGCCTACTTCACGCGCGGCTCCGGCCACAACGAGAAGGCGCAGTACACCGAGCGCCCCGACGATTGGGAAAAGAACATGGCCCGGCTGGTGCACAAGTTCGAGACCGCCCGCACGATGGTGCCCAAGCCGGTGGTGCAGACGGTGCCCGGCGCGACGGTGGGCATCATCGGCTTTGGCTCCACCGACCCCGCCATCGAGGAGGCCCGTGCCCGCCTGGCCCGGCTGGGCGTGAAGGTATCGTATCTGCGCGTGCGCGCCTTGCCGCTCACCGATGAGGTGACGGACTTCGTGGTCGCCCACGAGTCGGTCTTTGTGGTGGAGATGAATACCGACGCCCAACTGCGCCAGTTGGTACAGCTGCACGTCCCAGCGCACGACATGCGCGTGCTCGCCGCCAACAAGAGCGACGGGCTGCCCCTGACCGCGCGCTGGATCACCGAGCACATCCAGGCCGCGCTGCGGTCTGCCGAGGAGGCCTAACATGACCACTGCTGCCCGCCCGGCCCGCGCGCCGGCCGTCAACCTGATCGGCCTGGCCAAGACGGACTATCGCGGCTCCGATTCGACCCTGTGCGCCGGCTGCGGCCATGACTCCATCTCATCGCAGATCATCACCGCCTGCTACGAGTTGGGCATCCGCCCCGAGCGCGTCATCAAATTCAGCGGCATCGGCTGTTCCAGCAAGAGCCCGGCCTACTTCATGAGCCGCTCGTTCGGCTTCAACGCCCTGCATGGGCGCATGCCGTCCATCGCCACCGGCGCGCTGGTGGCCAACCACACCCTCGCCGGCATCGGCGTCAGCGGCGACGGCGACACCGGCAGCATCGGCATGGGCCAGTTCAAGCACATGATGCGCCGCAACACGCGCATGCTTTACATCGTCGAGAACAACGGCGTTTACGGCCTTACCAAGGGCCAGTTCTCCGCCACCGCCGACATGGGCCAGGAGCTTAAGTACGCCGGCCTCAATGAATTGCCGCCGATTGACCTGTGCCTGGAGGCGCTGGTGGCCGACTGCGGCTTCGTGGCCCGCTCCTTTGCCGGCGACCCGAAGCAGGTGGTGCCCCTTATCAAGGCCGCCCTCAGCCACCGCGGCACGGCCCTGCTGGATATCATCAGCCCGTGCGTCACCTTCAACAACCGCGACGACTCCACCAAGAGCTATGCCTGGGGCCGCGCCAACGACGAGCGCATCAACGACTTCACCTACGTGCCGCCGCAGGAAGAGATCACGGTGGACTATGCCGAGGGCGAGGTCAAGGAAGTGGAACTGCACGACGGCTCGACCATCGTGCTCAAGAAGCTCGATAACAGCCACGACCCCACCGACCGCGCCGCCGCCCTGCGCCTGCTGGATGAGGCCCGCGCCAGGCAGCAGTTCATCACCGGGCTGATCTACGTCAACGGCGACCGGCCCGGCCTGGCGGAGTATGAGCGCCTGGGCGAGCTGCCCCTGGCGGCCATGCCGCCCGAGCGCCTGCGCCCGTCGCGTGAGTCGCTGGAAAAGATCATCGCCGGCATGAAGTAGGCCGCACACGCCGTGCCTTGACACACCAGGACTTCGATACTATACTGGGGTGGAGTATACGGAAAGTCCTCAGCATGTCCGATCCAGTTGATCCCAAGGCAGACTTGCTCAAGCGCCTGCGCCGCATCGAGGGCCAGGTGCGCGGCGTCGCCCGCATGGTCGAGGAGGACCGGGACTGCCGCGAGGTGCTGCAACAGCTTTCCGCCATCCGGGCCGCGGCCAATCAGGTCAGTCTGCTCATGGCCCGCACCTACGCCTGCCAGTGCCTCACCGATACGCAGGAATCGAGCGACCCGGAGGCTCTCGTGGATGACCTGATCCAGGTCCTCAGCCGGGCAGCCTGAAGTGGAAGGATCGTCCCGTGGCGGTTGATATCAAGCACTCCGTCGCCGTCTGGCGCGAGGGCACGGCCTTCGAGGTCACGGCCGACTCCGGCCAGCGCCTGATCACCGATGGCGCGGCGAAGGCCGGCCAAAGCCCGATGGAGATGCTGCTCACTGCGCTGGCCGGCTGCACCGGCGCGGATGTGATGGATATCCTGCGCAAGAAGCGCCAGGACGTCACCGGCCTGGAAGTGCGCGTCACCGGCCAGCGGCGCGAGGAGCACCCCCGCATCTACACCGACGTGGAGGTCCTGTTCATCGTCACCGGCCGCAACATCCAGCCCGAAGCCGTCAGCCGCGCCATCGAGCTGTCGCGCGAGAAGTATTGTTCTGTCACGGCCATGTTCCGGGGCACTGCCACCGTAACCTGCCGTCAAGAAATCCGTGCCGTCGAGGCCGAAGCCGCCTGAAGCGGCCCGGTCACTGTTTGAGGAGGTCTTGGTCCAATGGCTGAACCCATGCACATTACCGATGATCAATTTGAAACCGCCGTCCTGAAGTCGGCCACGCCCGTCATCGTGGACTTTTGGGCGCCCTGGTGCGGCCCCTGCCGCCAGATCGCTCCGAGCCTGGAGAAGATTGCCAACGAGTACGACGGCAAGGTGGTCGTCGCCAAGGTGAACACCGACGAGGACCCGCGCTGGGCGCAGGAATACGAGGTCACCGGCATCCCCACCATGCTCTTCGTGGCCGAGGGCAAGGTGGTCTACCGCCAGGTGGGCGCGGTGCCCTTCGGTTATCTTAAGAAGATCGTGGACGAGTTCCTCAAGGTCGTCTCGCCCGAGGCCGCGTCTGCCACCTCGGCTCCCGCACAGGCCTAGCCCTCGCCCTCAGCGTTGGTGGCTTAAACCACAGCCCGGCTGATGTTTCAGCCGGGCTGTTTGTGTTGCCGATGTTTGTCGAACTGCCGCTTACTTGCGCGGCGGCAGTGTCTCGTCCCCGGCGCCCACCTCCGACTGCTTGCCGTACACAACGCCTTCCACGCGCCGCAGCCCGCGTCGCACCGCCGAGCGCACCCGCGACAGCCCATAGCCTGCCTGCCGGCCAATCCGGTGCCAGGGCGAGACCTCTGGCTTGGCGGTCACGTTCCACTGCACCACCGCCGCGCCCCAGGTGAGCCCGGCGCCAAAGCCCACCAGCACCAGGTGATCGTTGGGCCGCACGCGCCCGGCCGCCACTGCCTCGCACAGGGCGATCGGGATGGACGCAGTGGAGGTGTTGCCGTACCGGTCGAGGTTGACCACGAACCGGTCCTCGGGCAGGTTCAGGCTGCGCGCCGCCGACTCGATGATGCGGCGGTTGGCCTGGTGCGGCACCACCAGCGCGATGTCGTCCAGGGTCAGCCCCGCGCACTGCACCACCTCGCGCGCCGCCGAGGCCATCACCCGCGTGGCAAAGCGGTACACTTCCTTGCCATCCATCTGAATGAAGTGCTGGCTGTTGCGGACCGACTCGGCCGTGGCGGGCATGCGGCTGCCGCCCGCCGGCACGATCAGCGAATTGCCGCCGGAGCCGTCCGACCGCATCAGGCTGGAGAGCACGCCCCCCGGCACGCTGCTAGCCTGGAGCACAAACGCCCCGGCGCCGTCGCCGAACAAGATGCAGGTCGCCCGGTCTTTCCAATTGACGATGCGCGACAGGGTCTCCGCGCCGATGACGAGCACATTGTTGTGCGCGCCGCACCGGATGGTGTTGGCCGCCAGCCCCAGGGCATAGATGAACCCCGAGCACGCCGCCGACAGGTCGAACGCGCCGGCATTGATGGCCCCCAGCGCGTCCTGCACCAGGCAGGCCGTCGCCGGCATGATGTGTTCCGGGGTGGAGGTGGCGACGATGATCAGGTCAATCTGGCGGGGTGCGAGGTCGGCCACTTCCAGCGCAGCGCGGGCGGCCTCCAACGCCAGGCTGGCGGTGGTCTCGCGCCCACCGGCCACATGCCGCTGGCGGATGCCCGTGCGCGACGCAATCCACTCGTCGCTGGTGTCCACGGTCTTCGCCAGTTCATCGTTGCTGACGATCCGTTCCGGCACCGCCATGCCCCAGCCGGTGATGTGAGCGTAGCGCTCCATCGTTGGTGCTTAGTGGCCGTTAGGGCCGTACTGCCCCAGGATCACGCAGGCGTTGTGCCCGCCAAACCCAAATGAGTTCGACATCGCCCAGCGGATGGCTTTGCGCCGCGCCTGGTTGGGCACATAGTCCAGGTCGCACTCCGGGTCGGGCGTCTCGTAGTTGATGGTGGGCGGCAGCACGCCGTCGGCCAGCGCCTTCAGGCAGAAGATGGCCTCCAGCGCGCCGGCTGCCCCCAGCAGATGGCCGGTCATGGACTTGGTGGAGCTGATCGGGAGATCGTAGGCCCGCTCGCCAAACACGGTCTTGACGGCCGCCGTCTCGCTTTTGTCGTTCAGTTGGGTGCTGGTCCCGTGGGCGTTGAGATAGTCAATGTCCTTGGGGGTCAGTTCCGCATCTTGCAGCGCCAGCCGCATGCACTCCACTGCGCCGGCGCCGTTCTCCAATGGCGCGGAGATGTGGTAGGCGTCATTGGTGATGCCATAGCCCGCCACCACCCCGTAAATCTGCGCGCCGCGCGCCAGGGCATGCGCCTCCGATTCCAGCACCAGCACCGCGCCGCCTTCGCCCGCCAGAAAGCCATCGCGATTTTTGTCGAAGGGCCGCGAGGCGCGCTCCGGCTCGTCGTTGCGCGTGGAGATGGCGCCCATGCTGTTGAACCCGGCCAGCGCCACGGCCACCACCGCCGCCTCCGCCCCCCCGGCGATCATCACATCCGCGGCGCCGCGCCGGATGACCTCCGCCGCCTCGCCGATGGCATTGGTGCCGGTGGCGCAGGCCGAGACGATGCCCAAATTCGGCCCGCGCATCCCAAACGAAATCGCCACCTGGCCGCCGGCCGCATCCGGCAGCATCATCGGCACCAGGAACGGGCTCACGCGCCGCGCGCCGCGCGTGCGATACACGTCGACTTCGGCCATGATCGAGCCGATGCCGCCAATGCCCGTGCCGATGAACACCCCAATCCGCTGGCGATTGGCCTCGCTGACCGCCAGCCCGGCGTGAGTGAGCGCCTCTTGGGTGGCGGCCACGGCGAATTGGGTATAGCGGTCCATCCGCCGGGCTTCCTTGCGGCCCAAGTGCTCGGCGGGGTCAAAGCCCTTCACTTCCGCCGCGATCCGCGTCTCGTGCTCGCTGGCATCGAACAGCGTGATCGGCCCAGCGCCCGACTTGCCCGCGACGGCGGCCTGCCAGCTTGTCTCTACGTTATTGCCCAATGGGCTGATGCAGCCCATGCCGGTAACGACGATGCGTGTTTTCATAAGTGGCTATTGGACGTGCGGTGATAATTGACCGGATTTGTCCGGGCAGAAGGTTCGCGGAGTATAACACATCCACCCCGCAAAGGATGCGCCCAGGCAGGCGGCCCCCGGGCAGGCGGCTGCCGCCTGGGTGCCCTCGATGGCCTATGCTAGAATCGGCCCCACGATGCGCGCAAGCACTCCCACAGTGAATAAGCCAGGCTGGGGCGGGCGGCAGGCTTGATTCTGGTCACCGGCGCCACCGGGTTTGTGGGCCGCGCGGTGCTGCCGCGCCTGACCGAGGCCGGCCACCCGGTGCGGGTGCTCCTGCGGCCCTCCCCGCAGTCGCCGCGCCTGCCCAAGGGCGTGCCCGTGCAGGTCTCGCTGGCCCAGCTCGACGATGAGCGCGGCCTGCGGTCGGCCATGGCCGGGGTCGAGACCGTCATCCACCTGGCCGGCGCGGAGTGGCGGGGTCCGGATGGCGACGTGTTCCGGGTGGACGCGGGCGGCACGCGGGCGCTGGTGGAGGCGGCGCGGGCCGCGGGGGTGGGCCGGCTGGTCTATCTCTCGCACCTGGGCGCCGACCGGGCCTCGGCCTACCCGGTGCTCAAGGCCAAGGGCATCGCGGAGGAGTTCATCCGCCAGAGCGGGCTGCCGCACACCATCTTCCGCGCGGCCATGCTGTTCGGCGCGGAGGACATCTTCGCCAATGTCTTGGCAGCGATCATCAAGCTTGGCCCGGGCGTGTTCCTCATGCCGGGCGACGGCCGCACTGCCTTGCAGCCCTTGTGGGTGGAAGACCTGGCCACCTGCATGGAGTGGAGCCTGGCCGACGAAGCCTATCTCAACCGGACCGTCTCGGTCGGCGGCCCGGAGTTCATCCCGCTGCGGATGATGGTGGAAATCTTGATGGAAGCCATGGGGGTCCGGCGCTGGGTGGTGCCGGTGCGGCCCGTCTATCTGCGTGGCGGCGCCTGGTTCATGGAGCAACTGCTGCCGCGCTCGCCACTCACCACCCGCTGGCTGGACTACCTGGCGATGAGCCGCACCTGCGAATTGACCAGCGTGACCTCGCTCTTCGGCCTGCGGCCAGCGCGGTTCTCGCCGGAAAACCTGGCCTACCTGCGCCAGAAGCGTTGGCTGGCCGAGATGGGGCGGCTGGTCATGGGAACCTAGACTGTGGCTGAGACACCCATTATCACCATTCGCCCGTTGGAGACCACCGAGGAGTTTCACGCCGTCGAGGACGTGCAGCGGGCGGTGTGGCCCGGCACGGAGCTGGAGGTGCTGCCCCTGCACCTGCTCACTACCGTGGCCCACAATGGCGGCGTAGTGCTGGGCGCCTTCCACGGCAAGCGCCTGGTCGGTTTTGTGTTTGGCTTCCTCGGCACCGACGAAGCCCAGAGCAGCCGCCCGGCCCTGGCCCGCCTCAAGCACTGCTCGCATCAGCTTGGCGTGCTGCCCGAGTATCGCGGCCAGCAGATCGGCTACCAGCTCAAGCTGGCCCAGCGCGACTTTGTGAGCGTCCAGGGCGTGCGCCTGGTCACCTGGACCTACGACCCGCTCGAGTCGCGCAACGCCCGGCTCAATGTTGCCAAGCTGGGCGCGGTCTGCAACACTTACCTGCGCAACGTCTATGGCGAGATGGCCGACCACCTCAACACCGGTCTGCCGTCGGACCGCTTTCAGGTGGATTGGTGGGTGACCTCGCCGCGCGTCAAAGAGCGCATGTTCGGCCAGCGCGCCCCCCTCATCCTGTCGTCCTTCACCACCGCGGGCGCGCAGATCGTCAACCCGGCCGAGTTGGGCGCGGATGGGCTGCCCCGCCCCGCCACCGGCCCAGTCGCCCTGGCTGGCACCGTCACCCTGGTTGAGATCCCGGCCGATTTTCAGGCCCTCAAGGCCCGCGACCTGGCCCTGGCGCGCGCCTGGCGCGCGCACACCCGCGAGGTGTTCGAGGCCGCGTTCAGCAACGGCTACTGGGTCACCGACTTCTTTCATGAACCTGTCGAGGGCCGGCGGCGGTCCTTTTACGCCCTGTCCACCGGCGTCGTCCGCATAGAATCCCCGGAAGGCTAGACCATGAAGATTGAGCGCGTGACCCTGCTGCACATCCGGCTCCCCTACGTCACCCCATTACAGACTTCACGCTGGACGGAGCTAGACCGCGAATGCGTGCTGGTGCGGCTGGAGGCCGGCGGGCTCACCGCCTGGGGCGAGTGCGTGGCCGGCCAGAACGTGGGCTACTCCTACGAGACCACCAAGACCAACTGGCACATCCTGGAAGACTTTATCGTGCCCGCCGTGCTGGCCGCCGACCTGGAAGACATTGCGGGCTATCGCGCCGCCATCGCCCATATCAGCGGGCACAATATGGCCAAGGCCGGCATGGAACTGGCCCTGTGGGATTTGTTCGGGCAACGCTCCGGCCGGTCGCTGCAGCAGATGATCGGGGGGCAGGGGGATCGGGTGAAGGTGGGGGTGTCGGTTGGCATCCAGCCCACCACCGAGAAGCTGGTGGAAGTGGTGGCCGGCTACCTGGCGCAGGGCTATGCCCGCATCAAGCTCAAGATCAAGCCGGGCCGCGACGTGGGCGATGCCAGCGCCATTCGCCGCGCCTTCCCCGACCTGCTGCTCCAGGTGGACGGCAACTCGGTCTATCGGCTGGCAGACGCCGAGCATCTCAAAGAGATGGACGACCTGGGGCTGCTGCTCATCGAACAGCCCCTGGCGCAGGACGACATCATTGACCACGCCAAGCTCCAGCCGATGCTGAAGACCGCCGTCTGCCTCGATGAGAGCATCCACTCGGTGGAGCACGCCCGCTGGGCGCTGGAGCTGGGCGCGTGCCGCATCATCAACATCAAGCCGGGGCGCGTCAGCGGCCTGCACGAGGCCATACGCATCCACGACTACTGCCGGGAGCGCGGTGTGCCGGTGTGGATGGGGGGGATGCTGGAGACCGGCATCGGCCGCGCGGCGAACGTGGCCGTGGCCTCGCTGCCGGGCTTCACCCTCCCCGGCGATATCTCGGCCTCGGCCCGCTACTTCCCGGAGGATGTGATTGACCCGCCGTTCGTGCTGAACCCGGACAGCAGCCTTTCGGTGCCCACCGGCCCCGGCCTGGGCGTCAACGTCCGTGAAGACGTCATCCAGCGCCTCAGCCTGCGGCAGCAAAGCTACTCAGCGTAACAGCCCTCGCGCCTGCAACCCCGTTCCAGGGCAGGGGCGTTCCTGCGGACTTGCGGCGGCGCGGCGTGGAACCGTGGCCGCGTCCGCGTTGGGTAGGAGCGCGTTGTACGCGCGATAGCTTGCTTGCGAGGCCCGGCTAGCCGAAGAGCCGGATGATCCACTCCGCCCCGACGGAGCCCAGATAGGCGATCAGCAGCATCTTGGGCACCTTGCCCAGGAAGCACCACAGTAGGAAGTTTTGCACCGGCATCTTGAGCGCGCCGGCCGCCACCCCGGCCAGGTCGAAGATCGGTAGGGGCAGAAAGGCCAGCACCGTGATGGTCAGCGGCCCGTAGCGCCGCATCCAGGCCTCCAGCCGGTCGTAGAGCTTGCGGTTCTCGATGACGGCCTGCCCGCTAAAGCCGGCCAGGTAACCGGATAGCTCGCCCAGCGTGGCCCCGGCGCCTGCCGCCAGCCCCACACCGACGGGCGAGAACACGCCTCCAAAGCTGAACACAATCGCCAGCCCCGGCGCGGGCAGCACGATGGTGGCGTTGGCGAGGATGGACAGGACAAAGATGCCGGGGTAGCCAAACTTGCCCAGTTCCTCGGCCCGGTCACGGTACACATAGATCAGCACCGTGATGCCGATGACGAAGACCAGCGCCAGCACGCGCGCGGCTTGCAGCCGCCAACTGGGGCGGGCCTTGGGCTTGTCCGTCGTCCCGGCCGTTGCCTCGCTCATGCCACCCTTGCCCTGGAACAAAAAGACCTGCCAGGTTTCGGCCTACCGGGCGCCGGATACAGCGACCAAGTGAAACCTGGCAGGTCTGGCAGCGTAAGACCAACAGGCAGCCGCCCTAGACGGCCGGCATCTTTCGTCCCCTGCCCCACAGCCTTTCGTGGGGGTTCGTCTTTCGTCGTTGGTCCTTCGTCGCGCCTTACTGCTCGGTGATCTCGATCGTGTTGATCTTCGTCCCCGGCTCGCGCGCCCGCCCCGGGTCGCGCTCGGCGATGGACAGCATCACGTCCAAACCGGAGGTCACTTTGCCAAAGACGGAGTGCTTGTTGTCCAGGTGGGGGGTGGGGCCGTGGGTGATGAAGAACTGGCTGCCGTTGGTGCCGGGACCGGCATTCGCCATCGAGAGGATGCCGGGCGCGTTGTGGCGCAGCGCCGGGTGGAACTCATCCCCGAACTTGTAGCCGGGGCCGCCCGTGCCCGTGCCGGTGGGGTCGCCGCCCTGGGCCATGAAGCCCTTGATGACGCGGTGGAACGTCACCCCGTCGTAGAAGCCATCCCGCGCCAGGAACACAAAGTTGTTCACCGTCTTGGGCGCTTTGTCGGCGTACAGCTCGACCGTGAAGTCGCCCTTGTCCGTCTTGAAGGTGGCGGTGTACTGCTTCTGCGGATCAATCACCATCGCCGGTGCGCTGGCATACTTCTTCATCATGTTCTCCTTTAGTTGTCTATTGCGGCAGCCGGTCCAGCCACGCCTGCACATTCGGCTTGTCGGTTTCAGGCGCGGCCTGGAGCGACAATTCCGCGTTGGCGCGGGCCTGGCCGATGTCGCCCAGTTGCGCGTACAGCTCCGAGATCGCCAGGTACACTTGCCACGGACTGGCGACCGTATCCCCCTTTTCAAGCGATTGCTGATAGACGCCGATGGCCTCCGCCAGCCGGCCCGTGCCGATATAGGCCTGGGCCAAATTGAGCCGCAGGCTGCCGCCCGGCGTACCGCGCGCCTCGGCCACCGCCAGCCCTTCCTGATAGGTGTCGATGGCCTGCTGGAACAGGGCCTGCTGCGCCTCGGTCTCGGTCGCCATCCGCGCCTGCCAGGCATACAGGTCCCCTTGCAGCAGGAAGGTCTGGTCGTAGATCGGATCGATCGCAAACGACTGGTCCAGTTTCTCCTGTGCGGTGGCGGCGTCGTTGCTCACCTGGAAGGCCAGCGCCGCCCACTCGTTCCACAGCCCCGCGTTGGCCGGGCTGAGCGCCACCGCCGCCGCGTAGTAATTGTGCGAGGTCTGCGCCCGCTGGGCGCGCAGGGCCGCGTCCGCCGACAGTTCGGCCCAGCGGCGGTTCAGCCGCGCCAGGTTCGCGGTGTGGTCGGTGTTCAGTGGGTTCAGCCGGCGCGCCACGTGAAGCTGCTGCTCGGCGTCGCTCAACAGGATGTCGCGCTGCGACTCTTCGGCGAGGGTGTTGGTGGCGTTAAGATAGGCGCGGCCCAGGAACAAGTAGTAATAGTCTTCGTTGGGGGCCAGGGCCAGCGCCCGCTGGAAGAGCGGGATGGCGGCCTGCGGCTGGCCGGTGTCGTCGAACTGCAAGCCGGTTTTGTAGATCACGTCGGCCTGGATGACCTGCATATTCAGGAAGACGGAGGCCAGCACCGCCAGCACCGGCAGGGTCACATAGGCCAGGATGGCGACCGGCGACTGGCTGATCAGCCCGCGCCCGCGCTGGCCCGCGCGCCCCGTGCCCATCAGCGGCGTTTCTACCACCAGCGCCGCGGCCATGCCGAGCAGCGTCAGCGCTATCAGCACATAGAACACGCTCAGGGTGCCCGCCACGGCATTGGCCGAGCCGATCAACTGGTCCAGGTCTTGCGGCACGATGGCCGCAATCGTCGCCAGGTGCGTGGTCATGGCGATCCAGCCAATCATCGTCACCCCGAACGACAGCCCCAGCCCTGCGGCCAGGGTGCTCCACAGCCGCCGCCCCCGCATCGTCTGCGGCTCTTCCAGCAGCGCCAGCGTGCCGCCGCCCAGCCAGGTGATGAGCATCAGCCCCAGGATGGCGTAGGAGCGCGTGCCCTCGCCGGCCCGGGGCAGGATGGTCAGGGCGTCGATCAGGATGCGCGCCGCCTGGGTGGACCGGTTGTTGTTGGTCATGAAGTCGAAGCCCAGGGTGATGAGCACGGCCGCGATCAGCATGGCGCCCACCAGCACCGGTCCCCACTCTTCCGAGGTGGGGCGGCGCTCCGGCGTGCTGGCGATGCGGGCGCTGGCGCGGCCGCGGCGGTATGGCCGCGCTGGGCGGTCAACCGTGGCTGTGGCCGGTTCGGCCTCCGCCGGCAGGGTGGGCCAGATGTAGCCCAGCACGAACAACAGCCCCGCGTACACCCAGAAGTGCGTGCGCGTGGAGACGATGGCGATGCCGAAGTGGATCTCGGTGAAGTGCGCCACGATGGCCGAGATCAGGCCGATCATGGCAATGGCCCGCCACGGCTCCGGCCCGTTCGGCGCGCCCGCGGCCTCGCCCTTCGCGGCGCGCGGCAGGCCCACCACCGCATACAAGGTCAGGAAGATCAACAGGCCCAACAGCATCCCAAATGGCAGACCCACGCCGAAGAACTCCGGCCCTTGCCAGATGATAAAGCCCACCGCCGACACCAACCCGCCCCCGGTGACCAGCCCGACAAAGACGGCCCGCCGCCGCGCGGTGGTCACCAACCCCAGCCACTTCAGGCTGTAGTAGAACACCGCCACGAACAGGGTCATGTACACGACCAGACCCAGGAGGCCGGTGAACGCCAGCGCGTCAAATGTCTCGTTGTGCGACCGGTCGGGCGAGGCGTTGCGGGCCTCATAGTGGGCCAGGTCCGGCGGGTAGAAGCGATTGTAGGCCACGTACAGAGCTTCCGGCCCATAGCCGATCAGCGGGCGGATGGCGTTCCAGCGGTCCACACTGCCGTCGGGAAACTCCAGCGGCGTGTGCGGCGTCATCAGGTCGATGACGCCCTCCCAGATGAGCACGCGCACGCGGCCGGTGCCGCCCTCGGTCTCGAACACCTGGCCCAGCCGGCCAATGCCCGGCATCTGGCGCACGCTCTCCAGCGGGCCGCCGGGGATGTTCAGCACGCCCAGGAACACGGCGAGCAGCGCGGCGATGCCAATGGTGCTGAGGGTCAGAGCGCGCGCCCGCCAGTGCAGCGAGAGCAGGACGAAGAAGAAGAACAGCCCCGCCAGCAGGCCCAGCCACGGGCCGCGGCTGCTGGTGAACCAGATGGCCACCAGGTTGACGGCCAGGATGAAGATGTACAGCGCGGCGCGCGTGACGTTGAACGGCAGCCGCTGCGGGTCGTTGTCAGTCAGGATGCCGTGGAACGAGGTCACCACGCGGCCCAGCACCACCGGCGCCGTCATGATGAGGTAGGCCCCCAGGAAGATGGCGTTGCCCATGTTGGCGGTGACGCGCAGGGTGGTGTCGCCGCCCCAGGGCAGCGGGTCCAACTGGTAGTGCTGGATGATGCCGTACAGGCTGACGGGCAGGCTGGTGATGATGGCGATGGTGATGGCCCGCTCCACCTGGGCGCGCCGCCGCAGATTGCCGGCCACCACCGCAAACAACACCAAATAGGAGAAGGTGGTGAAGGTGCCCTGCAGCCGCTGGTAGGAGCCAAAGATGCTGGCCTGCGGCGCCACCGAAAACACCGTGGCGATCAGATAGACCACCACCAACCCAACCACCGGCAGCACCAGCGGCACGCGCAGCATCCCGGCCAGCGAGGCGTGCTGGCTGCGGGCGGCGCTGAAGCGGGCGCCGCCTTCGCTCGCCAGCTTGACCAGCCAGGCCGCCAGCGCGATCAGCGCCAGCGACCGCATCAGGGTGATCTTGTCTGGCTCAAAAACGCGCGACGAGAAGATGTTGAAGAACAGCGGGGTGACGATCAGGCCGATGATCCAGGCGGCCTCCATCACCCCCTCGCAAAATCGGCTCAAGCGGTTGGGCATAGGCGGCTATGTTACCCCGGTCTCACGCAATTCACAATGGACGGGGCGCGCTGTCCAGCACCCGCGCGTAGACCGCCTCGATCTCGGCCAGCATGCGCGCCTGCGTGAAGTGCGCGGCCACCCGCGCCTGCCCGGCGGCGCCCATCCGGGCGCGCAGCGCGGGGTCAGCCAGCAGCCGGTTGATGGCCCCGGCCAGGGCCTCGGGGTCGCGGGGCGGCACCACCAGCCCGGTGCTCTCGTGCTGGTTCACCCAGGCCACGCCCGTCCCCACATCGCACGAGACCACGGGCCGGCCCGCCGCCATCGCCTCAAGCTGCACAATGGCGAACGCTTCGCTGCGCTCGATGGATGGCAGCACGAACATATCACTGGCGTGGTACAGGGCCGGCAATTGCTCATCCTGCTCACCCAGGAAGATCACGCGCTCGGCCACGCCTTCGGTCTGCGCCAGCACTTCCAGGGCGGCGCGGCGGGCGCTGCTCTCGCCCCCGGCCAGCAGGGCGCGCGCCCCCGGTACGTGGCGCATGGCGCGGATGAGGAACTCGACGCCCTTGTAATAGCGCAATTGGCCCACAAACAGCAGCAGGGGCACGCCGCCGTGCGCTTGCTGGATGGCGGCCACCGCGGCCGGGTCCGCGTGGGCGAACCGCTCGGCTTGGATGCCGTAAGGCACCACCGTGCAGTGCTCGGCCAGCGGTCTCAGGAACGGCGAGGTCTCCACGTAGCGCGGGCTGGTGGCGATGATGGCATCGGCGCGGGCCAGGCTGCGGCGCAGCCAGGGCGCATAGAGGCGCAGCATCGTCTTTTGGCGGACGATGTCGCTGTGATACGAGATCACCGTGCGCCGGGCGCGGCCGAACAGCGCCTGGGCCACATCGCCGACGGGGTAGGGATAATGCAGGTGGGCAATCTCTGGCCGCTCGCGCCACAGGTGCCAGGGCAGGGCCAGGCTCAACGGCGTGGAGGCAACCGTCCTCAGCCGCCCGGCATAGATGACGCGCACCCCGTGGCGTTGTTCCACCCGCGTGCGCAGGTGCGGCCCGGTGACCAGCACGGCCACCGTGTGCCCCCGCGCGGCCTGCGCCTCTGCCACCAGGCGCACATGGTTCTCGATGCCGCCCAGGACGGGATAGTAGTCCTTGTAGAGGTGCAGGATGTTCACGCGCCCTCGGCTGCCTGTCCCAGCGCCTGGGCATAGACGGCGGCGGTCTGGCGGGCAGCGGCCTCCCAACTGAACTGGGCCGAGCGGGCCAGGCTGAGCCGCCGCCGCGCATGTAGTTCTTCTGGCGCGGCCAGGGCCGCGCCCATTACGCGGGCCATGTCGCCCTCGTCCAGCGGGTCGAACAGCCAACCCGCATCGCCCACCACCTCCGGCAAGGACGAGGCCCGGCTCGCGGCCACCGGCGCGCCGCAAGCCATCGCCTCCAGCGGCGGCAGCCCGAAGCCCTCATACAGCGATGGAAACACAAACAAGTGCGTGCCCGTGTACAGCGCCGGCAGGTCGGCCGCTGCCACCGGCCCGATGAACCGGATGCGGCCTGAGGCGATCGCGCCGCCTGCCTCGGCCAGGGCGCGCGCCTCGGGGTGCGCGGCCTCCCAGTGCCCGGCGATCACCAGGGGCGGCGGCGAGCCTGGCAAGCCCAGATAGACGCGCACCAGCCGCGGCAGGTTCTTGTGGGGCTTGTTGCTGCCAAAGAACAGCACATACCGTTCCGGCAGGCCCAACCGGGCGCGCACCCGGTTCACTGCTTCCGGCGGCTGCGGCGCGAACCCTGGATCGGCGGCTGCCGGCACGACCGTGATCTTGGCGGCAGGCACACGCAGCAGGCGGCGCAAGTCGTCCGCCGCCGAGCGCGAGTCGGTGAGGATGCGGCTGGCCGCGCGCACCGCCAGGCTCAGGGCTGCCCGCGCCACCAGCCGTGTGCGGGCCGGGAAGGTTTGCGGCAGCACCAGCGGGATCAGGTCGTGGATGGTGACCACCGTGGGCCGGCCGGGGAGATAGGGCATGAGCATGTAGGGCGAGTGGTAGAGGCTGGCGCCCAGCCGCCCCAGGGTCCGTGGCACCCACCACTGCTCGGCCAGCGAGAAGTTGGCGGCCTCGCATGCCACGATCTCCACCCCTCGGACGGCCAGTGCCGCAACCACGTAGCGTGTATTGGGCTGGCGGGGATGGTGCAGCAAGGTGAGCCGCGCGCCGGGGAGCGCCTGCGCCAGCGCGCCGGGCAGGGCGGCGGCCAGGTTGTAGGTGTAGCGGCCGATGCCCGGAAAGTGATCGTGGATGGCGCGGCCGTCAAGGACGATGCGCACCGGGCCCTCGCATCACGGCCTCGTAGACCTGAAGGGTCTGGCGGGCCGCCGCTTCCCAGGTGAATGTGGCGGCGCGGGCCAGCCCTTGCGCCCGCAGCCGGGCGGACAGCGCGGGGTCGTCCAGTATGCGCCTCAGGGCCTCAGCCCAGCCGGCCACGCCATGCGGCGGCACAAGCAGCCCTGCCTCGCCCACCACTTCTGGCAGGCTCGCGGCGGTGGAGCATACCACCGGCACCCCGCACGCCATCGCCTCCAACACGGGCAGCCCAAATCCCTCGAAAAGGGATGGAAACGCGAACACCGATGCGCAGTTGATGAGCGCGGGCAGGTCGGCGTCGGGCACGTAGCCCGTCAGTGTTACCGCCTCCTGCAAGCCCAAGGCGCGCAGCCGGTCGAAGAAGTCGGCATACAGCCAGCCCTTGCCGCCCGCGATGACGAGACCCGGCGCAGCAGCACCGTCATCCGCCTGCTGGCGCAGCGCGGCATAGGCTTCGATCAAGGTGATCAGATTCTTGCGCGGCTCGATGGTCCCGACAAATAGGATGAACCGCTTCGGCAGTTGGTAGCGTTGCCGCACCTCGGCCAGTGGGTAGGGCGCGGCGATGGGCTGGAAGGCGGCGTCCACACCCTCTGGGATGACGAACAACCGATCCGGCGGCACGCGGTAGAGGCGCGCGGCATCCTGGCGCGTGAACTCGGACACGGCGATGACGGCCTGGGCGCGGGCCAGGAAGCGGGGCATCATCAAGCGCAGGAATAAGCGATTGCGCGGCAGGTGGTATTGCGGAAAGTGAACGTAGGCCGCATCGTGCAGCGTGAACACGCTGGGCGCATGGCGTAGAACCGGCAGCAAGTGCTCGGTGGCGTGAAAGAGATCAATGCCGCTGAAGGCGTGGTCCATCGAGCGCGCCCCAAAGTACGAGGCGGCGGCGCGCAGCCGCCAGCGCTGGCGCGGCAGTCCCGCCGTGCGCATGGGCAAATCGCTCAGCGGCGGCCGCAGCCGGGACTCACGCGGATCATTAATGAAGGCTGTCAGCGGCTGCCCCAAACTCAGCAGGGCCTGGGCCAGGCTGGCTGCATAGCGGCCCAGGCCAGCCCGCTCGTGCGCTGCCGCCGAAAGGTCGAGGCACACCCTCATGCCCGGCGTGCCTCATCCAAAACCTGGGTATAGACCTCTCGCGTCCGCCGGGCGGTACTGGCCCAGTCGTTGGCGCGGGCGTAGCGTTCGGCGTTCGCCAGCAGATCGGCGCGGCGGGCTGGATCTTGCGACAAGGCGCGTATCTCGTGCGCCAGGGCCGTGCTGTCGCCGCTGCGGAACAGCGCCGCCGCGCGCGACTGCTCGGCCACCTCGCGGTGGGCGGCCACATCCGAAAGCAGCAGGGGCGCCGTGTGGTGTGCCAGCCCGGCGCTGAGCGAGTAGGACGTGTCCACACGCGTGTAGGGATAGACCAACAGATCGCAGGCGGTCAGGTGGGCAGCGACCTCGGCTTCCGGGAGATAGCCAGTCAACCGGACGCGTTTGCCCAGCCCGAGCGCCTCGATCTGGCGCAGCAAGGCCGCGCGTACAGGCTCGTCGGCGGGGCGCCGCACGCCCCCGGCAATCAGCAACACAAACGACTCGTCCAGGTTCGCCAATGCGTCCACGGCCAGGCTGTGCCCTTTCGCCGCGGTGATGAACCCGAACATGCCGATGATAGTTTTGTCCGCCCACTTCCAGGCGGCCCGCAGTTCTGGCGCACCGCTCACGGCCCCAGCCGCCTCGATCCCTGGCGGAATGACGCTGACCCTTTCCCCTGGAAAACCGCGCGCCGTAAGCTGGTCCTTCAAGTGCTGGCTGAGCACGATCACGTGCTGGGCGCGGTCAAACATGCCGTGGTTGAGATAGCGCGCATAGGGTCCCAGCCAGCGGTTGTAGAGGGCCCACTTGAATCGGTGCAGGGCCTGCCGCCGGCCGCGGCCGGGCAGGTTCAGCGGTCCGTCAAAGCTCACGTGCCGTGTCAGCACCAGTGGCCGGCGTATCTCCCGCGCAAAAGCCTCGAAGTGATTGTGCCACGGCGTCAGGTAGCCAAAGAAGGTGTACTCATGCTGCACGTGGGCCACGTCGCCTGCGTTCAGCGCCTGGCCCCAGCGCACGTAGTCGGCGCGGGGATGGGCCTGCCGGTCGAATGGCACCACATTCACGCTGGTGTCTTCCAAGAGGCGCAAGGCGCCCACCAGCTTGGCCGAATAGTCGGCAATGCCGCACTGCACCTCCCACGATGAAAACAGGCTGACGCGCATGCTCAGTTGAAGTCCTGCCGGAGCGGGACCCGTGCGTTTGCCAGCATCCGGCGGTGAAAGGCGAATGCCGTCCGGTCGAGGCGCGCGGCTGCCCAGGCCAGCAGCGCCAGCTCCTTGGCGGCCAGCAGGCCCACGATGGCGGCGTATGCCAGCCCGCTGTGATGCTTGGCGAAGTAATAGGCCAGGCCGTGCTGCGCGGCCCGGTACGCCAGGTCGCTCACCTGGCGGCTGGTGCTGCCCCAGGCGTGGTAGACCTGGGCCTGAGGAACATAGTACAGGGCATAGCCGGCCTCGCCCAACCGCTTGCACCAGTCCACATCCTCGTAGTAGGCGAAAAACCTGGGATCAAAGCCGCCGGTGCGCTCGTAGGCCTCGCGTCTCACCAACAACGCCGCGCCCGAAAGCTCCTCCACCCGCGCCACCTGCGAGTAGTCGCGGCCACGCTCCTCATAGAAGTTGCGCCGCGCCAGCCGATACAGCTTCGTCATGCCCAGAAAGACGCTCCACACCGACGGCAGCTTCCGGCCAGACGGCTGCAAGCTGCCATCGGGGTTCAGCAACTGCGGACCGCAAGCGCCTGCCTCGGGATGGGCCTGCATGAAGTCTACCAGCGAACCCAGCGCGCCGGGCATGGCCGTCGCATCGGAATTGAGCAGCAGTATGTATGCGCCGCGGGCGGCGGCCAAGCCCACGTTGTTTCCGGCGGCGAAGCCCAGGTTGCGTTCGTTGACAATCACGCGCGTATCCGGAAACTCAGCCCCCACAGCCGCCACGGTGCCATCCGTGGAGGCATTGTCGATCACCAGCACCTCCATCTCAAGCTCCGGTCCGGCGGCGGCCACAGAGCGCAGACAGGCCAACGTCAGGTCGCGCGTGTTGTAGCTCAGCACAATGACCGACAGATCGGGCCGCGCGGCGGTCATGCTTCCGGCGCCAGGTTGAGCACGATCTGATATCCGTTCAGCGCAGGCCAGAAGCGGAGGAACCGCGGCCGGTACACAGTGGCGGCGGCCGCCACACGATAGCAAGCGTCGCGCGCCATCGCGCGGGCGGTGCGGTGGGTGAACCAGCGCAGGTGGCTGCGGTCCATAAGGAACCCGTCCGTGTAATCGAACCGGCCCAGCAGCAGGTTGAGGCGGGCGCTCCAGTGCGCGATGTTCGGCACCGACAGCAGCACGCGCCCCTCGGCCGCCAGCATGGCGCGGACTTGCCGCAGGGTCTGCCAGGGGTCCACCAGGTGCTCCAGCACATCGGCGAAGATGACGGCCTCGTATGGCCCTAGTTCGGCCGCGCGCTCGGCTGCCGCGCGGTCCTCAATACTGCCAATCACGACCGCATCGAAAACCGCCCGCAGCGGGGCCTCGGCTTCCGCGGCCACCTCCACCGCTACTGCTCGGCACTGCTTGTTGGCCTTAAGCCAGCCGCCAATGACGCCGTCCCCTGGACCCACCTCCAGTATCGTGGCTCCGGCCGGCACCCAGCCGGCGATGATGGTGCGCGGGTTGTTGCGGTTGTGCGGCTCGAACTGGCCGCCGTACATGCGGGCCTGGGCGGCCATGTCAGTGGTCCCGCCGGCTGTCGCGGGGCATGGGCAGCCGCATGATCTGCGCATACTGGCGGCGTGCCGCTCCATTGCGGGCCAGCAGCCAGCGCGGCAGCAGCGCCGCCACCGTCGCCGCTCGGATGCTCCGTAGCCGCCGCCGTGGGTAGTGGCGGGCGCAAAATGCATACAGCCCGCCGTAGACCCTCAGCAGACGGTCATCAAGCGGGCTCTGGTTCTCCTGGTGCACCACCACTGCTTCTGGAACAAACATGATCTGCCAGTGGGCTTGCCGCATGCGCCAGCACCACTCCAGGTCTTCGGCGTATAAGCCTGGGAATAGCTGCTCATCATACAGCCCTACCTGCCGCGCGGCTTCTGGCCGCACGATCAGGCATGCGCCGGAGAGCCAGTCGGCGGCCAGCGGCTCATCGTGCGGATGGCAGAGCTTCATCCAGCGGCCCGCCCAGCGCCGCCCTCGCAGCAACTGCCACAGCCCCGAGGCCTCCAGGAAGTGCGTCAGCGGCGTAGGAAAGTCGCGGGCGGATGGCTGCAGCCTGCCATCAGGCCGTTCAAGCCGCGGGCCGGCCACGCCGACGCGCGGGTGGCCATCCATGAACGCCTTCAGCGCCTTCAGCGCGCCAGGCCGCAGCACCGTGTCCGAGTTGAGCGGCACCCAATAGGCGCCAGTGGCTTGCCTAAGCATCTGGTTCTGGTTGGCCGCAAAGCCAAGCGGCGCCTGGTTCTGGATGAAGCGGCCGCTGGGCAGCGCCTCGGTCTGCGCCCGCAGCTCAGCCTCGTCGTCCGGTGTGTTGTTGACGACGAAGACCTCAAGCGCCATGCCGCCAGCAGTGTCTGCGATGGAATTCAGGCATTCAGCCGACAACTTCGGTGTGCGGTGATTGATGATACACAAGCTCAGGTCAGGCGGCATGTCTCAGGCGATCACTTGGGCCAGACCGGCCTGGATCATGATTTGGTAGCCAAACAATCCCTGCCCCCAGCCCTTTGCCCGTAACCAGCGGCTCACACGACGCAAGCGTAAGGGGCCTTGCCACGGCAGGCTATAGACAGCTTCTTGCCTCTGAACACGGTAGCCGCAAGACTGCACCATCGCAGCCAAGGTCTCAACGGTGAACCAGCGCAGGTGCGAGGCATCCATGATGCCGCGTTCGGAGTAGTTGAAGCGGCCCCGTAGCAGCTCCTTGCGTACCGACCAATGGGCCACGTTGGGCACCGAAATGACCCAGAAACCACTCGGCGCCAGTTGAGTCCGAAGCTGCGTCAGCAGGCGGTCGGGCGAACGAAGATGCTCCAACACATCACCAGCCAAGATCACGTCGAACGGCCCGGCAATCCGGTCGAGGACGGCTTGCTCTTCGAGATCGCCGACGATCAAGTCACTGCAAAAGGGCTGGGCCAAAGCGGCGGCCGCGGGCATCAGTTCGACCCCGCTGACCTGGCAGCGTTTGTGCTCAACCAGCAGGCGCGTGACGTAGCCGGTGGCGCAGCCCAACTCGAGTACCCGGCTGTGAGGTGGTATCAGTGACAGGGCCAGCCCCACAGGGTGATTGAGGTCGGTCAACACCGTATCGTCCAGGGTGAGGTCATACATGGCGCTTACTTCCACTCGTGCTTGATACGCCGCAGCAACGCCGTGGCGGCCAGGTAAAGCTGTCGAGCGCGCTTCAGCGTCACGCCACGGCCCTCAACCGGGACGCTGACCGTCGCATCAACCATGCGCATCAGTGAATGTGTCTCCATATAAGCGTGGGCTTGCCTGTCGCGGGGCCAGCGCCGGAGCGGCGCTGTTTGGCGCCTGCCGTTCTCGGCGATATGGTTCAAAATGTGGCTGGCACGTGCGGCGTAGGTGTGCTCGCGCAACACCACCTGGCATCCCGCCGCGGCGATGGCCACACGCTCGGTGGGGTGGCTCAAATAGTAGTCGATCTTCTGGAGCAGATCATCGCTGTTCGCAAACGTGATGAAGTGGCGTCCCTCAACCAGGCCGGGCAACTGGTTCTGCCCGTTGCGCGCCGAGGCCTCGGTGATCAACAGCGCGCCCGCGGCCATGACCTCAAAGAATCGCATGGTCAGGATGTCGTTGACGCTCATGTTGAAGCCGATCTTGGACTGGCTATAGACGCGGGCCATGTCCTTAAGGTACACCGGCCGGTCCCGGTCGTTCATCCGGTAGCGCGCGCCGAGTAACTTGAGCACTCGCGACCGCTCGGGATAGGCAATCGGATTGTCTTGACCGACGAATCCGACGTCGAACACGCGCTCGAGATGTTGGTCGCCGTGTATCTCAAGATCGCAGGCCAGCGGCAGCCAGCCCACGGGTTCGCCTGCGCGCCACTCTCGAAAAAGGTCCACTGCGCCCACATGCGCGACGAAGACATAATCGAAGAGTTGGGCCAGTCGCAGCCGAAACGTGTTCCGTTGGGTGGTGACGAACGGCGGCATGGCATCAATCAGATAGGCGGCGGTGGGGCACCGTAGCTTCTCCAGCCCGGTCGGCGCATAGAAGGCGTTGCCACTGTCAATGTACAGAAACAAATCGGGCGGCGTGGGCAGGCTGTCCGCTAATTGTGCGACGTCTACGGTCGGTGAAAACCCTGGCCGCGCCGCCCATGGAGT
This sequence comes from uncultured Anaerolineales bacterium, assembly GCA_964497615.1. GTDB lineage: Bacteria > Chloroflexota > Anaerolineae > Anaerolineales > UBA6663 > CAZCEC01. The sequence goes on from CAZCEC010000016.1 coordinate 26,917, forward strand.
GCCCACGAATGTCACGTCATGGTTCTGGCGCAGGCACCGCTCGAAGTAAATGCCGGTGGTGCCGGGGTAGTAGCCGTAACCGAGGAGGATGTGCATGCCGATGGCGAGGCGGATTAGGCAACGGCCGCCGCTAGGCCCGCAATACCCGCAACAAGCAAGGCAGAATCTCCCACGCGCGCCGCAGCGGGTTGCGGCTCGCCGCGCGCGCCCCCGCCGTGACCGCCTCCAGCATGTGCAGGCGAGTGTAGATGCGGCGGCGGGCGCGCCAACGTTCACGGGCCTCGGCTGAACGCATCGGCGCCAGCCGCTGAAAGCCGGGCGCGGTGACGGCCGCCACGACCTGTTGGGCGCGCCTCGCATACGTGTGGTCGGCCTGGGTGCGCCGGTAGCCAGCCTCCGCCAGGCGGGCGCGTTCGTCGTCGTGCGCCAGGTAGTAGTCTATCTGGTCAAGCATTTCGGCTTCATCGCTATAGGTGACGATCTCCTTGCCAATATCAAACAGCTCGCTCAGCCCGTTGGCGATGAGGTCGGTGATCACCAGGGCGCCACACGCGCTGCCCTCAAAGACGCGCATGTTGACATCGCCGGCCAGGCTGAGGTTGAAGACGAGGCGCGACTGGCTGTAGACCTCGGCAATCGTGTCTGGCGGGTAGAACTGCCAGAAGTCATTGGTCCGGAAGCGGCTGGCCAGCAGGCGCAGCCGCCGTGCGCGTTCCGTGCCGCGGTGCGCCCGGCTGATGTTGCCCACGAAACCCACATCGTAGCGCGGCGGCAGGTCCAGCCGCCGATGGATGTCTGGGGCGGCGGCCAGCGGCAGCCAGTATACCTGCTGGTGTTCAACCGCCTGTTGATAGCCGGCAACCACATCCTTCTGCGCGCAGAACACGGCATCGAAGAAGCGCGCCGCCGTGGGCCGCCAACTGCCTACGTGGGTGTCGATCAGGTATCCAACCGTCGGCAGCGGCAGATCTTCGATGCCAGCCGGGAAGTACGGCCCGCCGCTGTCCACCCACCAGAACTGGTCAACGGCTGGCGTCAGGTCCGCTAACAGGGCAGGGAGGTGGTCGGCGTGGCCGTAACCCGCGCGGTCGGCGGCTGGCAGACCCACATAGCTCACCGCATGGCCCAGCGTCCGCAGCGCCCGTTCCAGGTGAAAGCCGGTGGTGGCGGCAAAGTAACTATAGCCCAGCGCGATGTGCATCGGCTAGCGGGTGCGCTGCACGATCATCAGGCCGTTCCACAGCGTGGGGTGGCGGTTGTTGCGCGTTTGCTGATCGACTAGCAGGCTGCGGATTGGCCTGGCAAAGTTCATGACCGATCCTGCCTACGCCTGCCTGTTGGCCCACACGGCGCTCAGGCGGTGGCGCACCTCCCGCCATCCAACTGCCACTTGTTCTGGTGTGACGATGCCGACGGCGAACACGGTGGCCGCCAGCACGCCCAGGCCAGCCAGCTTGATCAGCCAGTGGCTGGCGGTGGGCCACAGCAAGAAGACGGCGACCTCGCTGAGGTAGACCAGGCCCAAAATCACCAAGCGCCCCGCGCGGTATGGAATGGGCAAGGCGCGCTGGCCCATCGTGTACGCCAGACCAATCAACAGCCCACCGGCCGCCACCGTGGCCCACACGGCCCCCCACGCGCCCCACAGCGGATCCCACCACAGGTTCAGGACGATGTTGGCGGCCCCCGCCGCGAAATACGCCACGCTGATCCAGTGTGTCCGCTTGCGCACATACAGCCCGACGAAGAAGAGCTGCGTCAACAGGCCCAGCGGGCCGGTATAGATCATTAGCACCAGCGCCATGGGCGCCGCCGGAACGTATGCGCTGCGCGTGACGACGCTGAGGATTTCGGGGGCAAACACGCCCACGGCCAGCGCCGTCATCATCGCCAGGGTCGCCAGGTATTCTAGCATGCGGGCAAGTTGCTGCCGCGCCTCCGGGCGGGGCGCCATCTCCAGCGCCATCGGCCACCAGGCGTACCAGATGGCGCTCAACAGCACCAGGAGCATGCTGGCCAGCTTATTGGCGATGGAGTAAAGGCCCAGATCCGTCTGGGAGACGAACTGGGTCAGCAGCAGCCGGTCGATCCCGGCAAAGATGAGAAAGCTGTAGGCGCCGGGCAGCAGGCTGAGGGCGGTTCGCAGCAAGGGGCCGGCCAGCGCCAGCGAGAAGCGGCCGCGAAGCATGGGGGCCGCCAGCGCCAGCCCCAGCACGGCCGCGGCGGCGCTGCCAATGACGTTGGCGGTGATGACGCCGGTGGCCTTAAGTCCCAAGACCAGGGTCAGCACCACGTTGCTGGTGGCCGTGGCCACTAACAGCCCGCCCGCCAGGATGTTGGCGCGGCGCACCTGCAAGCTCAGCCGCAGGGTGGCCAGGATGAGCCCATGGAGCGGTGTGGTCACGGCCCCAATCGCGACTGCAATCAGCATGAAGCGCCGCCCAGGGTCATCATACAAGTATTCGGCCAGGGGCCTGGACGCGGCGGCCAAGGCCACAAATGCCAGCCCGCCCAGGCCAGCGACGATCCACACCGCCGTCGTCAGCAGATCACTCCGCCGGGCTTGATCGCCCTCAAAGAAGTGCGCGTTCAACGCCTGGTCCATGGCGAACAGCGCCAGGGTGTTGACGAAGGCCGATACCGTCGTCGCGGCCTCGACGACGCCGTAGTCGGCGGGCGAGAGGACTCGGGTATAGAGCGGTGTGAGGAGAATGGTGAGGACTGGCCCGGCCAGCGTCACCAGGCTGTAGCCGGCGCTCAGCCGGACGAGGCGGGGGAGGATTGTTCGCATAGGCGCCGAAATTGGCGCGGCAGGCCAACTTGGCTGGGAATTATACTCAGGTTGCCCAGTACTCGGCGCGGTTTGCCCGGTAATAGGCCAGGGTGCGCGCCAGCCCCTCGCGCAGGGGCACCCGCGGCCGCCAGCCAACGGCCGTGTGCAGCTTGGCGTAGCTGCCATAGTAATCGCCAATGTCGATGCTCTGCTGCTCGGGTGGGAAGGGCACCAGACGCCAGCGGCCGCCTCCATTGAGCGCCACCAGCTGGTCCGCCAGGTCGCGCAGGCTCACCACCTCGTCCCCACCGAGATTGTAGATTTCGCCCACGGTCGCCTCGCTGCCCGCCACCACCAGCAGCGCCTCCACCGCGTCATCCACATAGGTGAAGTCGCGCTTCTGCTGGCCATCCCCATAGACTAGAATTTCGTCCCCTTCGATGAGCCGCCGCAGCCAGATGCCCAGAAACGTTTGCCGCGCGTCCACCACTCGCATTCGCGGGCCGTAGGTGTTGGTCAACCGCAAGGAGGTGGCCCGCAGCCCATACACCCGCTGGTAGACGACGTGATACCACTCGCCCGCCACCTTGTTCACCCCGTTCACGTCCACCGGGTCCACCGGGTGCCGCTCATCCACCGGCAGATAGCGCGGCCGCCCATACACCTGGCGGGTGCCCGAGTAGACCAGGCGCGTGCCCGGATTGTGCTTGCGGCACGCTTCCAGAATGGAAAGCTGGCTGCGGCAGTTGATCTCTAGATCAGTGTATGGGTCCTGCATGGAGTCCAGATGGCTGACCTGGCCGGCCAGGTTGAAGATGAAGGCCTGCCCGCGCACCAGATAGTTCATGCTGTGCTCGTCGCGCACATCGGCGATGTTGACCCGCACCCGGTCGGCGTAGCCGTCCAGATTGAAAAGCTTGCCCCCATACTCCCGAATGAGCGAATCCACCACCGTGACGCGTGCCCCCAGGTCGGCCAGGCGGCGCGCCAGGCTGCTGCCAATGAAGCCCAGGCCGCCCGTGATCAGCACGGTCTGGCCCGCGAAAACGCTGGTTTTGTCGGTCAACTCACCATAACCCCTTTGATTAATGCCGTATGAGTACTACTTGACTTGACTTTCTCACCCATTGTATAGTGATTTCCGGCTATTGACCGGGACATGTGGGGGCCCAGTTGACCGCCGGACACACCGTTGTGCGTGATTTACTCGGAGCACGCAGTGTCGCGCCATTGACGCTGAGTGCTTTTTGTTCGCCTGAATGCAACGCGGTGGGACGGGCTGCCCAGGCTGCGGGATATCGAACGAGGCCGCTGGATGATCCAAGTTGAAGGGCTAACCAAACGATACGGCGAACGGACAGCCGTGGACAATCTCACCTTCCATGCCGGCAAGGGCGAGATTGTGGGCTTTCTGGGGCCAAACGGCGCTGGTAAGACCACCACCATGCGCATCCTCACTGGTTTCATGCCGCCCTCCGAAGGCAAGGCTAGCGTCGCCGGGTTCGACCTGCTTACTCAGTCCATCGAAGTCCGCAAGCGGGTGGGCTACCTGCCCGAAAACGTGCCGCTCTACCCGGAAATGAGCGTGGTGCAGTACCTGGACTTCATGGCTGAACTGCGCCAGATCCCGGACCGCAACGACCGGGTGGACGAGGTGATGGAACTGGTCCACATCGCCGACCGGGCCGAGTCCTATATCGGCAACCTGTCTAAGGGTCTGCGCCAGCGCGTGGGCCTGGCACAGGCCTTGCTCCACAAGCCGGATGTGCTGATCCTGGACGAGCCGATGGAAGGTCTGGACCCACAGCAGCAGATCGAGGTCAAGCGCCTGATCCGCGAGGTGGGGCAGGCGCATACGGTCATGCTGTCCACACACATCCTGGCCCACGCACAGGAATTGTGCGACCGGGTCATTATCATCAACGACGGCGCCATTGTGGCCGAGGACACGCCCGACCGGCTGAGCGCCCAGATCGCGGGCGGCGGCCGGCTGCACGTGGTGGTGGAGGGCGACGGCGACGGCTTGCTGGCCGAACTGCGGAAGCTGCCCGGCCTGACCCAGGTCGAGGCGGTGACCGACGGACACTATGAGATCGAAACGGCGCCGGGCCAGGACCCGCGGCCCGCGATTGCGGCGGCGGTGGTGGGCGGCGGCTGGAAGCTGCTGGAACTGCGCCGCGACCGGATGAGCCTGGAAGAAATCTTCATCCAGCTTACGCGGGAAGAAGCCGAGGCCATGGCCATCGAGCCGGACGCTGCTGAAGAGGCCGAGGCCTAAGCCGGCGCCCGCGCCGAGGAACGCATGCGAAACGTCTGGACCGTTGCGAAACGCGAATTCAATATGTACTTTGCCTCGCCCGTGGCGTATGCGGTGGCCTTCGGGCTGCTGCTGATCCTGGGCCTGTTCTTCTACGCCGATTTCGGCCAATCGGTCGTCTTCGGCCAGCCGCCCGATGCCACGCGCAGTATCCAGCTTTTCGTCACGCTGCTGCTATTTTTCACCCCCGCCATCACCATGCGCCTGCTGGCCGAGGAGCAGCGCACCGGCACCATCGAGCTGCTGCTCACGGCGCCATTGCGTGAGTGGGAGCTGGTGACCGGCAAGTGGCTGGCCGCCTACGGCTTTGTGTCGCTGATCGTCCTGATCACCACCGTCTACGCCTTTATCCTCAACCGCTTTATGACGCCGGGGCTGGACGTGGGCACCCTGGCGGCGGCCTACGTGGGCCTGTTCCTGATCGTGGGCAGCATGCTGGCGGTGGGCGTGTTCGTGTCCAGCCTGTTCAGCAATCAGATCGCCGCGTTCTTCGGCATCATGGCCCTGCTGCTGCTGCTATGGGTCATCAGCTACCCGGTGCAGAGCGACACGGGCGCGGTGGCCGAATTCATCAAGCATCTGGATTTCTCCAATCACTTCTATAACAACTTCGTCCGCGGCGTGGTGGACCTGAGCGACGTGGTGTACTTCGTCACCGTCATCGTCCTGTTCTTGTTCCTGGCAGCGCGGGTGGTCGAGTCGCGGAGGTGGCGTTAGCCATGCAGACTTCGCTGAAACCCTACGCGCCGGTGGCGCTGGTGCTGGGTCTGGCCGGGCTGGTGTTCGCGGCCGGCGCCTGGCTGCTCCAGCGGCAGTTCTCGGTGGTGGTGCAGGTGAGCCTGGCGGTGGGGCTGCTGGGTCTGGCCCTGGCCATGCTCTTCAACCCCAGCGCGCTCCAGGTGTGGCTGGGCGGCCGGCAGGCGCGCTACGGCGGCAACGTCCTGATCATGGTGCTGGCCCTGCTGATCATCGTCATCGCCGTGAACTACCTGGCGGTGCGCAACCCTCAGCGCTGGGACTGGAGCGAGGACCAGCTCAACACCCTGGCGCCTGAGTCGATTGAGATCATCCGGCAGATGACAACGCCGGTGCAGGCGGTAGCCTTCTACTCCACCCGCTTCATCAACGCCCAGGACACGGCCCGCGGCCTGCTGGAGCAGTACCGGATCGAATCCAACGGCCTGTTCACCTACGAGTTTCACGACCCAGAGGGCGAGCCGGTGCTGGCGCGCGAGTACAACATCACGCGCGACGGCACCATCATCTTGGTGCAGGGCGACCTGCGCGAGGAGATCAGCTTTGCCAGCGAGGAACAGATCAGCGGCGCCCTAGTGCGCCTCGCCAGCCCGACGTCGCGCGTGTTGTATTTCCTCGTCGGTCACGGCGAGCACGCCACCGACGTCACTGACGAGACGGGCCTGTCGAGCGTGGCCGACTTGCTGGAGCGGCAGAACTATGTCCTCCTGCCCCTGGACCTGACCATTACCACCACCGTGCCGGCCGACGCCCGCGCCATCGTGATCGCCGGGCCCCTGGTGCCTGTCACGCAGCCGGAGGTGGAGGCCATCAAGGGATACCTGGAGGCGGGCGGCGCCCTGATCGCCCTGATGGATCCCAAGATCCAAACGCAGACGGCCCTGGACGCGGCCGAGCCCCTGGCCGACTATCTGGCGGGCAGTTGGGGCGTGACCCTGGCGAATGACGTGATCGTGGACTATTTCAACAGCGTCACCAACCAGCCGCTGTTCCCCACCGACGCCAGCTACGGCACCAGCGTCATCACCAGCCGCTTGCAGGGCATCAAGACGGTCTTCCCGGTGGCGCGCAGCGTGCTGATCCCGGGGGAGGGCGGCACCATCCCGAACCTGAGCTACACCGCCTTGGTCACGGCGCACAGCGAGGCCTGGGGCGAGACCAACTTCGACAGCCTCAACACTCAGCCCCAGCCAGAGGCCGATGACACGCAGCCGCCGGTCAACCTGGGCGTGGCCGTGGAGAACACGGTGACCAAGGCGCGGGTGGTGGTCTTTGGCGACGCGGACTTTGCCTCCAACGCCTTTGCCGACCAGGGCGCGAACGCCAACCTGCTCGCCAACAGCGTCAACTGGGCGACCGTGGAAGAGAGCCTCATTAACCTGACGCCGAAGATCCCCACGACCCGCACCCTGTCGTTGACCAACCAGTTGACGGGCAACCTGATCTTCTTGCTGACGGTGGTGGTGATGCCGCTGCTGGTCCTGATCTATGGCGGCGTGGTCTGGTTCCAGCGCCGCCGGCATATCTAGCCCGAGGCCAGCCGCATGAACCGGAATCTCAGCATCGGCCTGGTGGCGGTGGCGCTCCTGTTGGGCGCTTACGTCCTGTTCGTCCAGCGCCCGCGCGACCTGGCTGCGAACGTCACGCCCACCACGCGGGTGACGGAGTACCTGTGGACGCTCACGAGCGATCAGGTCAGCAGTTTTCGGGTGGAAGACCTTGCGGCCAGCCGGGCCGTGGAACTGACCAAGGACGCGGCCGGGGTGTGGTCCCTGGTGACGCCCGGGCCGCAGCCGGCCGAGCAGGGGGCGGTGACGTCGGCGTTGGGCAACATCACTGGCCTGACCGTCAACACCACCCTAACTACCACCACGGACCTGGCGCCGTTTGGGGTGCTCAGCCCCACCTACCGGCTGACCGTGACCCGGAACGACGGCTGGCGGCTGGTGGCGCACGTGGGCGACAAGGCCCCCACTGGCTCGACGTATTATGTCTTGAGAGACAGCGAGACCACCGTTGTCACCGTCAATGCGTTTGGGCTGGATGCGCTGATTGGATTGCTGGATAACCCGCCCGTCGTCCCGCCCACCGCGACGCCGCTGCCAGAATCAACGGCGACGGCGGAAGGCACCCAGGACGACATAACGCCTGGTCCGGCCCAGACCGCCACGCCCTGACGGACTTGCGGGCATTAATGCTGGTCAAAGGTATTTTCCGTAAAGTATGTATAGGGTTGGTTGATTCTTTCCGTTAATTACGATATTCTCAGGAGTATCATGTCCATTAAGACGAAGCAGAGCAAATCGAAAAAGACCGGCAAGAAGGCGCCCCGCGCGGTGACGCCGCCCCGGCGCCCGGCCCGCCTGTCGATCACCAAGGCGCGCCCGCGCCGCGCCTTTCGGGATTTGGAGGAAGAGATCGTGACGCCCGTGGCGACGGTCGTCGAGGACCTGGCGCCGGACGAGGAGCATCCCGCCATCCAGCAACTGCTGGAGGCTGGCCGCCAGAAGAATTTCGTCACCTACGACGACATCCTGCGTTTCTTCCCGGAAGCTGAGCGCGACATCGAGCAGCTCGATGAGGCGCATGCGGCGCTTCAGGCGGCAGGCATCGAGGTGGTGGATACGGTGGATGCCGACGATGCCTCCGAGGACGATCTGGAAGAGACCGAGGCCGAGATCGAAAGCGACAGCCTGAGCGAGCTGGGCAAAGACGACAGCTACCTCTCGGCCATTGACGCGGACGACACCATTGGCCTGTATCTCAAGGAAATCGGGCGGGTGCCGCTGCTGACGGCGGCCGAGGAAGTGTCGCTGGCCAAGCGCATGGAGAAGGCCAAGTTTGCCCGCGAGCGGCTGGCCAAGGGCGGGCTGACGCCCAAGAAGCGCGCCGAGCTGCACGCCGTGGTGGAAGACGGTATGGCAGCGCGTGAGCATCTCATCACCGCCAACTCGCGGCTGGTCATCAGCGTGGCCAAGAAATACATCGGCCGCGGCGTGCCGTTCCTGGACCTGATCCAGGAGGGCAACATCGGCCTTATAAGAGCGGCCAAGAAGTTCGACTATCACCGCGGCCATAAGTTCAGCACCTATGCCACCTGGTGGATTCGGCAGGCCGTCACTCGCGCCATTGCCGACCAGGGCCGCACCATCCGCGTGCCGGTGCACATGGGCGACCAGATCAACAAGATGCTGCGCGTCTCGCACCAGCTCACGCAGGACCTGGGCCGCGAGCCCACCACTGACGAGCTGGGCAACGCGCTGAGCGTGACGGCCAAAAAGGTCGAGTCGATCATCCAGATCGCCCGCCGGCCGCTGTCGCTGGAGACCCCGACCGACGAGGAAGAGGATTCGGTGCTGGGCGACTTCATCCAGGATGAGGACTCGCCCGAGCCGGTGGAGATTGCCACTCACAACCTACTTAAGGAGCAGATTGCGGACGTGCTGAACGGGCTGCCGCCGCGCGAGGTGCGCATCCTCCAGCTCCGCTACGGCCTGCTGGACGGCGAGAGCTACACCCTAGAAGAGGTGGGCAAGAAGATGGGCGTCACCCGCGAGCGGGTCCGCCAGATCGAGGCCCAGGCGCTCAGCCGGCTGCGCCACCCCATCCACCGCCGCAAGCTGCGCGACTACCTGCGCGAGTAGGCCCGCGCGTAACTGACTGCCTGCCACCGGGGCCGGGCTGCCGCCATTGTGAGCGGTGGTCCGGCCCCGGTCCTTATTTCCCCTGAATCCTACGCGTGAAATAGCCTGTTTCCCTAACCGCCCGATTAGGTTATAATTTGGTATCAATGATGCATGCCATGCCGCAGCCACAGAAGCCGCCCAGCCGACCGGACAGCATTCAGTGGCGGCGCCACCGTTGGCTGGCCGTGGGGCTGGTGGCGGCGGGCGGCGTGCTCCTGGCCGGCAACTTAGGCGTCCTGCCGGCGGGCCTCGTTCAGATTGGACAATGGGTTCTGCCCGTGCTGGCGGTGGTCGTCGGCGTGTGGCTGGTTGCGCGGGCGACCGGCACGGCGCCGGTTTCCAGTTATGCCGTGGAGCGGTCCGACCATCGGGCGGCGCGGCTAGTGGTTTCGGCGGGTCTATCGCGGGTGGAAGTGCGGGGCCTGGAGGCGGCCGGCCAACTGGCGGCGGGGCAGTTCCCGGCGCCGGGCGGGCCAGGATTGTCGGCCCGGGACGGGCAGGCCCGCGTGGAACTGAGCGGACGGCACGCCTGGCCCCTGCTGCCGGCCCGGCGCTGGTCGGCGGAGCTGGCGCAGGGCTTGCCCTGGACTCTGGACTTGCGCACGGTGACGGGCGATCTGGATTTGGACTTGCGCGACTTGTCGATCAGTGAGGGGCGGGTGCGGACCACGTTTGGCGATCTCCGTGTGCAGATGCCGAGGGCGGGGCAGGCGGAATTGGACCTGCGGCTGTTTGCCGGTGACGTGCGCCTGAAAGCGCCGGAAGGATTGGCGGTGAAGCTGAAAGTGCGGGCGGGGCCGCTGGCGACCGTCCGGACGGATCAGCGGCGGTATGTGCAGTTGGCGCCGGGCGAGTGGGCTTCGCCCCTGTACGCCGTGAGCGCCGACCGCTGCACCGTGAACGTGCGCGTGTGGGCCGGCGACCTGGACCTGGAGTAAACGACCGTGTTTGCCCGTCTGGAGCGCATCATTGTCTACCTGGCCGTGCTCGACCTACTGGGCACCCAGTTGGCCCTCTGGGCGGCGGACCTGGCCCGGCGCTTCTTGCCCTTTGGGCAGGAACTGGGGGCCGCGGCCTCCTTCCTCAATCCGACCCTGCACCTCATTGTGGCGCTGGTTTACCCGATCACGTTCCTGGCGCTGGGCGTCTACGACCTGCGGCGCGACACGCGCCCGGTGGGCGACCCGCTCAGCCTGACGCGGGCGCTGGTAGTGGGCATCTTCATCTTCGCGGGTGTGCTCTATTTCAGTTATCGCGATGTCCCGCGGCTCCTGGTGCTCTATTTCGCCGGGGCGCAGCTCGCGGTGCTCTCGGCGGTGCGGCTGGCGGCCGGGATGGCCCTGCGTTTCCGCCGCAGCCGGGGCCGGCCGCTGAGCCGGGTGCTGCTGGTGGGCACGGGCGAGGTGGCGGGCCGGGTCGCAGCCGAGATCAACATGCGGCTGGGCGAATCGGTGCAGGTGCTGGGCTGCGTGGACGACCAGGCGGCCGAGGCGCCGCCGGGCCTCAAGTTGTTGGGCCGGCTGGCGGACGTGCCGGGGCTGGTCCGGCAGGAACAGGTTGACGAGATCATTATTGCCCTGCCGGCTTCGCAGTACCTGGCGGTGGAGAAGCTGGTGTATGCGCTGTTGACCTTGCCGGTGCGCATTCGGCTGGTGCCCGACTATTTGCGGCTGGTGGTGGTTCAGTCGTCGCTGGAGTCGCTGGGCGGCATCCCGCTGATCGGGCTGCGCGAGCCGCGCATTAGCGGGATGGCCTGGGCCATCAAGCGGACGTTTGACGTGGCGATGACGCTGCTGCTGGTGGCGCTGACCTGGCCGCTGATGGCCGTCATCGCCCTTGCCATCCGGCTGGATTCGCCCGGCCCGGCCATCTTCCGGCAGCAGCGGGTGGGCGAGAACGGGCGGCTGTTTTGGATGCTGAAGTTCCGCACCATGTGCGTGGACGCCGAGGCGCGCGGGCCGCAGTTGGGATTTGACGAGCAGGGCAACGCCGTTTACAAGTGGCCGGCGGACCAGCGCATCACGCGGGTGGGGCGCTGGCTGCGGCGCACCAGCCTGGACGAGATGCCGCAGTTTATCAACGTGCTGCGCGGGGAGATGAGCCTGGTGGGCCCGCGGCCGGAGATGCTGTTCCTGGTGGAGCGGTATGACACGTGGCAGCGGCAGCGGTTGGCGGTGCCGCCAGGGCTGACGGGCTGGTGGCAGGTGAGCGGGCGCAGCAACCTGCCCATGCACCTCAACACGCAGTTCGACCTATACTATATTCGGAACTATTCGCTATGGCTGGACCTGAAAATCCTGTGGAAGACGGTGTGGGTGGTGCTGACGGGGCAGGGGGCGTACTAGCCGGTCTGGCCGGCCTCAACCTGCGATGAGTGCCACAGATACGCCGGTGCTGCGCATCCGGCCCTCACGCGGTTGGGTGGCCCTCAACCTGCGCGACCTGTGGCACTACCGCGAGCTCCTCTTCTTCCTGATGTGGCGCGATATCCAGGTGCGCTACAAGCAGACCGTGTTTGGCGTGGCGTGGGTGGCGCTGCAGCCGCTGACTACCATGCTGATTTTCAGCGTCATCTTTGGCAACCTGGCGCGCATACCGTCTGACGGCCTGCCATATGCGGTGTTTGCCATGGCTGGCCTGGTGCCCTGGAACTTCTTTGCCAGCGCGCTCACGCGCGGCGGCACCAGCCTAGTGAGCAGTGCCAACCTGATCTCCAAGGTGTACTTTCCGCGGCTGGTGATCCCGGTGGCTGGGGTGCTGGGCGGATTGATCGACTTTGCGATTGCGTTGGCGGTGCTGGTGGTGCTGGCGATGTTCTTTGGGTTCGCGCCCGGGCTGGCGCTGCTGGCAGTGCCCTTAATCTTGCTGCTGGCGGTGGGGGCCGGGCTAGGCGTGAGCCTTTGGCTCTCGGCGCTCAACGTCCAGTATCGCGATGTCAACTACCTGATTCCGTTCCTGGCCCAGGTCTGGTTTTATGCCACGCCGGTGGTGTACCCAGTTAGCCTAGTGCCGGCGCGCTGGCAGGTGTGGACCGGGCTGAACCCGATGGCCAGCGTAGCCGAGGCGATGCGCTGGGCGCTGCTGGGCAAGGCTGCGCCGCCGCTGGGCATGCTGGCCCTGTCGGCGGGGGTAGTGGCGGCGCTGCTGGTGAGCGGCGCGCTGGCCTTTCGGCGCATGGAGAGGTCGTTTGCCGACGCGGTATGAGCCATGAGCGACGTCGCGATTAAGGTGACCGGGCTCGGCAAGCAATACCGGATCGGGGCCGCGCGGCGGCGGTTCGACACGCTGCGCGACGCGCTGGCCGGGGCGGCGCGCGAGTGGCGACAGCGCCTGGGCGGCAACGGCGCTGCAACGGATGAGAGCACGATCTGGGCCCTGCAGGACGTAGCGTTCGAGGTCAAGCGTGGCGAGGTGCTGGGCGTAATTGGCCGCAACGGCGCTGGCAAGAGCACGCTGCTCAAAATCCTGGCGCGCATCACCGAGCCGACGACGGGCGAGGTGGAGCTGCGCGGGCGGGTGGGGTCGCTGCTGGAGGTGGGCACCGGTTTCCACCCGGAGCTGACAGGGCGAGAGAATGTTTTCCTGAACGGCGCGATCTTGGGCATGCGCCGCCGCGAGATAGCCAGGAGGTTTGACGAGATCGTGGCCTTCGCCGGGGTTGAGAAGTTCATCGACACGCCCGTGAAGCATTACTCCAGCGGCATGTACATGCGCCTGGCGTTCGCGGTGGCGGCGCACCTGGAGCCGGAGATCCTGATTGTGGACGAGGTGCTGGCCGTGGGTGATGCCGAGTTTCAGCGCAAGTGCCTGGGCAAGATGGATGATGTGGCCCGCGGTGGGCGGACTGTGTTGTTTGTGAGCCACAACATGCAGGCGATCCAAGAGTTGTGCGGACGTGTCTTGTGGTTGGATACTGGCCAACTTAAGGCGCAGGGCCAAGTCAGGTCAGTCATGGAGCAGCGGCTGCGCCAGTCGGACGATCGTCCAACCTTGGGGGATACGCTGCTTGAGGCAACAGTGCGCACGCTCGATGGAGATGGCAAGATGCTGGTCGAGTGGCGGACGAGCGAACTGCTTTCGCTGCAGGTTACCCTAAGTGGTCTACCCGCCGGTGATCTCCCGGTCGTTGTTGTGTCGTGTTACCGGGTGGACGGCTCGTGGTTGTTTACGCTCGAAAGCGACATGTTCTGCGTAGAGCATGGCCAGAGCAACGCCCCCAGTGTGACCTATGACTTCCGTGTCACCAATGTTGCCATTGCCACATGTACCGCGTATGTTGATATTGGCGTGCGCGAGAGTGGCGATCGCCGCTATGCCGCCTTGTTTCCCCGGGCGGCGTTTATCTCGGTGGTGTCGACTCTGGCACGCCGCCACTCTCATGCTACGCCGCTTCTGACGTTGCCGGCCTCCTTGAGCCTGCATAGGGCAGACAAACGCCAGTTGACCAACCCATGACTGAGTCTCGAACCAAATTGCGGTACCGAATCCTGCGCCACATGATTCGGACCCTCCAGTCCGTCTTGCCGGTGGAGCCGCCCTCCCCGCCTTCGCTCTCGCCCGCGGCGCTGCTGGAAAGGCAGCTTATGGCCCTTTCGAATGCTCCGCGCGGCGTTCGTGGCTCAACCGAGATATTAGGATGGATGATTGAATATGCAGACGCGCCGACACTTTGCGCCGGTATCCGCAACCAGGTATTGGACGGCGTCAACGACTTCCGGGCCGCGTCGGAGGCGCCTCGGATTATTGATTGTGGGGCCAATATCGGCATCAGCGTGCTGCGCTTCAAACAACTTTATCCGAAAGCCCGAATCACTGCTTTTGAGCCCGACCCGGTCGCATGTGCGGCGCTGCGTCGAAATACTTCGCAGAATGGATTCCCCGACGTTACTGTGATTGAGGCCGCGGTCTGGGACTGCGAGGGCGTAATGCGCTTTCACACCGACGGCGCTGATGGCGGACATCTCCTGCCAAATGAAGACTCGCTAGGCAATGACGGTCCGCTGCGTGTCCGTACCGTCCGCCTAGCTGATTACTTGCAGGAACCGGTTGACTTCGTTAAGCTGGACGTTGAGGGCGCAGAATTGGTGGTCCTGCAAGACTGTGCTCGGCATCTCGAGAATGTCGCATGCCTGGCGGTTGAGGTGCACTATCGTGTCAGCCGGCCGGGTGACTTGGCCGAACTCTTGTGCATCCTCGGCCAGACAGGATTCAAAGTCTCGCTGGCCACGCCTTTTTCGGGCGCCGAACCGCGCATTGACCTGCGAACGGCTTACATCGAAAAACCAGGCCAAAATGCGGACATCTATGTCATCCTGTACGCCTGGCGCTAGCGCCACTGATCGACGACACTCGGAACGCGCACACTGCAGTGCTAGTCAACACCGGCCGTGAATCGAGGCATGAACATGCCCCGCCCTGTTCGAATGTGCTTCATCGTGCCCAATGCCTGCGCCCTCTTCGATCCTTCGGCGGGTACTCAGTTCGGTGGCGCTGAAGTGCGCGCCTACCTCTTCGGCAACGGTCTGGCGCGCGACCGCGGTTACGAGGTGTCCTTTGTCGTGGGAGATTACGGCCAGCAGGCGGTAACGCGGCACGCCAGCATGACGGTGTATGCTCATCCCGGCTACCTCGTGAACCCGGCGGGGCCGCCGCATGGAGCCTCGTCACGAGCGCGACATTTGTTTGCCGAGTTAACCCAGACCGGGGGCGTGGTGGAGCACACGGATCGCTTTCCATATCGCCGATTTCGGACCAGAGATCCGCAGCTGCTCCTGAAGTACGCTGTTGCTCACTGGCACAAGTTCATTGAGGCCGTCCGGCTTCGTTGGAACACGCGCCGCGGAATTCGGCTGAGAATACGCAATTACGCTGTGCCGAGGATTCGCAACGACATCTATGAGCGGATCGGTGCCGATATCTACGCCGCATTCGGCGTGCACAACTTGGCGGGCGAGATTGCGGCCTATTGCCACCAGCGCGAGAGGCAGTTCGTTTTGTTCCTGGCTGATCTCGTGAACCTTGACGAGCGCTATCGGCCAGACATGCATGGCCGGGATGTCTATGGGAGCGAGTTCCACGTCTGTCATTATGCCATTCAAAATGCCGACATGATTGTGGCCCAACTTGAGACGCAGCGCCACCTGCTGCAGCAGCGCTTTGGCAAGACGGCGGTCGTCATCCGAAACCCGATTGCACTGCCGCCGGACGAGGCCCACAAAGTGGACGGCCTGGATCAGCGTGAATATGCCTTGTGGGTGGGTCGGGCCGACAACTTCAAAAAGATGCCGATGCTGCTTATTGAGTTAGCCCAGGCATGCCCGGACGTACCGTTTGTTATGGTGATGAACGACCAGAACCAGGCGGTAAAGGCCGCGGTGGTGGCCGCCTGTCCCCCAAATGTGATCATTTACGATCGCAGATCGTACCACGAAATGGATGCCCTGTTTGCCCGCGCCTTTGCCTTCGTGAGCACTTCACGCATGGAAGGTTTCCCGAACACGTTCCTGCAAGCGGGCCGGCACGGAGTGCCGGTGTTGTCACTTAATGTAGACCCAGATGGGTTTATCGAGCGCTACAACTGCGGCATTGTCGCCCACGGCCGTTTCGATGAGTTGGTCCGAGGTCTATGCGCCATTCGGAATGACTGGACTGCTGGCCAGCGCTTTTCACGGCATATTCGCGCTTATGTGCAACAGCATCACGAGCTTACCGCGCGGGTGAACGAGCTTGATTCTGCCCTGACTGCCCTGCGGGCGTCCAGGCCGCAACGCGTGGCGCAGCCATGAGTATGCAGCACCTAAGGGCAATTCGCGAATACGAGGTGGATCAGGTCCGCCCGCTGATGCCCGTTGGCTGCCGTGTGTTGGAGATCGGTTCCGGTGCGGGGTGGCAGGCCCAACGACTGGCAGACCACGGCTATCAGGTTGCGGCCATTAATGTACCAGACAACAATTATTCCCACGTGCTCATCTATCCGACTGTGTTGTACGATGGGCGGCACATGCCATTCGGCGACGGTATGTTTCATGTGGTCTTCACCTCAAATGTGCTCGAACACGTTGCGGGCCTTGAGCCTTTGTTTACTGAGATTCGCCGGGTGCTTAGGCCTGGTGGTAGCGCTATCCACATTCTGCCCACGCCGAGCTGGCGATTCTGGACGAGTGGTACGCACTTCGTCCACCTGCTGCGTCAGGTGCGGCGGTATCGGCCGCGCAGCTTTTTGAGAGCACTTTGGCAGCGGCGCCACGGTGAGCGGGGCAACTTGGTCACTGAGCTGTACTTCTTTTCGCGAGTCTATTGGAACATGGTATTCCGGGTCAATGGGTGGGAAGTGGTGCAGTACCTACCGAATAGGATGTTCTATACCGGCTACAGCATCCTGGATTCGCGGCTGCGGCTGGACCAGCGGCGCAGGCTGGCCCGTCTTTTGGGAAGTGCGTGTAGCACCTTCGTCCTCAAAGATCGCCTGAGGGCTGAGGGTAATGGCCACCGCAAGCCGCCGGCCCAGTAGGCACAACGCGGATTACAAATGTGCGGGATTGCGGGACTTTACAGCCCTCGCGGCGCTGATGGGAACTGGTCCGACACCTTGGGCAGAATGGTCGACGCTCTCCATCATCGGGGACCCGATGACGAGGGTTGCTGGCTTGACAGCCAAGCTGGCATCGGCTTAGGTTTCCGCCGGTTAGCCATTATTGACCTGTCACCGCTCGGCCGGCAGCCGATGCTATCTGCCAGCGGCCGGTACGTCCTAATCTTCAACGGTGAGATCTACAACTACCTGGACCTGCGACGGGAGCTGGAGGCAGCGCCTGGAGGTATGATGTTTCGCGGGGCTTCCGATACCGAGGTCATGTTGGCGGCCTTCGAGCGCTGGGGTGTGGCCGCGGCGCTCAAGCGCCTCGTCGGCATGTTCGCCATTGCCTTGTGGGATCGGCATGAGCGGTGCCTGTTTTTGGCGCGTGACCGGATGGGGGAGAAGCCCCTGTATTATGGCTGGGTCGGCAGCACATTTGCTTTTGGCTCAGAGCTAAAAGCGCTGCGCCAATGTTCCGAGTGGCGCGGCACGCTCAACCGTGACGCCCTCACGCTGCTGCTGCGCCATTCGTTCATACCTGGGCCGTTTTCAGTGTACGAGGGCATTTACAAGCTCCCGCCGGCAACCTTTCTTTGCCTTCGTGACGGTGAGCCCGGCGAACTACCCGAGCCGGTAGGATACTGGTCGCTACGTGCAGCAGCGCAGCGGGGACTTGCGCATCCCAGCCACGTCGGTGAGCAGGAGACGCTGGATGAGCTAGAGGCACTGTTGAGAGACGCCGTCCGGCGGCAGATGATGGCCGACGTGCCGCTGGGGGCCTTCCTCTCGGGCGGCATCGACTCGTCCACTGTGGTCGCGCTCATGCAGGCGCAGAGCGGCGCGCCCGTGCGCACGTTTTCCATTGGTTTCACCGAAAGCCATTATGATGAGGCGCGGCATGCGCGGGCCGTGGCGCGCCACCTGGGCACTGATCACACCGAGCTATACGTCACGCCGCGCGACGCGCTCGACGTGATTCCTCAACTGCCGGCGATCTGGGATGAACCGTTCGCTGATTCGTCCCAGATCCCCACTTACCTGGTGGCGAAAATGGCGCGGCAGCACGTAACGGTTGTGTTATCAGGAGACGCCGGCGATGAGCTGTTTGCCGGGTATCCTCGCTATTTCGATGCTTTGGCGCATGAGGCCGAGCTCGGACGCATGCCCAACTGGCTACGGCGTGGTCTCCAGCGCGTGCCCCGCCCGCTGTACGGCGCGGCCGCGCGCGGCTTTGGCCTGCTTGGAATGCCCGCTGGCGTACACCGTATGCGCCGGCTTCAGGCGCTGCGGCAGCAGCCGCCGGGCACGAGGGGCCAGGTTGAGGCGTATCGACGTTTCTCGCTCACGCATTGGCAGCAGCCTGAGCAGGTGGTAATTGGCGCCGCGGAGCCGCGGACGATTCTGACTGAGCCGCAGTGTTGGATCGAGAGCGATAGCCTGGTGCCGCTTCTGTGTTATCTGGACCTTTCTTTTTACCTCCCCGAGGATATCCTGGTAAAGGTGGACCGCGCCAGCATGGCGGTTAGCCTGGAATCGCGCATTCCCCTGCTTGATCACCGCGTCGTGGAGTTTGCCCAGCGTCTGCCGCCAATCACAAAAATCCGCAATGGCACCGGGAAATGGGCGCTCCGGCAAGTGCTATACCGCTACGTGCCGCCAGCCTTAGTGGAGCGGCCGAAGATGGGGTTCGGCGTGCCCGTCGGTATCTGGATGCGCAATGAGCTGCGCGATTGGGCCGAAACCCTGCTGGAACCGCGCCGACTCAGGCAGGAAGGCTTTTTCGATGCCGCGCGCGTGCGGCAGGCTTGGGAACAACACCAGCTTGGCACACAGGATTACCAAGGCCTGCTGTGGGATGTCCTGATGTTTCAGCAATGGCACGCGGCTCAGTCAGCTCACTAGAAACCCGCCTGGCGGACGCACCGGCAGGGCACGAATTCCTGCCGCTCAGAGGTCTGCGGATTGTGGTCCTCCTGCACTCGCTTGACCTGGGCGGTGCCGAGCGTCAGGCCATTCAGCTCGCGCGCTACCTGAGCCACGAGCAGCGGGCCGAGGTAGAGGTTTGGGCGCTCACTGGGGCGGGTCGGGCCTCGGCCCTGTGCGAGGCCTACGACCTGCCATGGCGTACTTTGCGGCCTCCGCCCACGGCCAACACGAGGCCGGGCCGTTCGGCAGCGTCGCCTGGCGCCCGGCCGGCTGTCACCTCCGAGCCCCGGGCGCCGGGGCATTACCGTCTGCCGGTGCGGCTGGCGTGGACCCTCGCTCAAACCCTGCGCCGCCACCGGCCGGCCGCCATCTTGTCCTATACGCTGTTCCCGAATGTATTGGCCGGCCTGGTTTGGCGGCTGAGCGGGGCGCGCTGTTGCATATGGAACCAGCGCGGCGTGGCCCGGTCGGCCACCATACCACTGGCTGAGCGGGTGGCCGCTCGCCTGGCGTCGCGCCGGGTGGTGAATGCGGAACATCTCAGGCTCGATATGGGCCGGCATTTCGCGGTGCCGTTGACCAACATCGTTGTCATACGCAACGGTGTCGAGCTGCCGGCGCCGCAGTGCGATGGACAGGCGTGGCGCCAGGCGTTGGCTATTGCTCCCGAATGCTTCGTCGCCTGCATGGCGGCCTCTCTGTCGGCCACCAAGGATCATGCCACGCTGCTGGCGGCCTGGCGGCTAGTAATTGATCGGTTCGAGCAAGCCGGCGAAAGCGCTGTGCTGATCCTGGCCGGGCGACACGAACCGCGTGCGGCAGCCATCACGGCCCAGGCACAGGCATTGGGTCTGGCTGGCTCGGTGCTCATGCCTGGCCACATCGACGACATGGCCGGGCTGTGGCAGGCGGTGGACCTGGCTGTGTTCAGCTCGCGGGCTGAAGGCTGTCCGAATGGTGTTCTCGAGGCCATGGCGGCCGGCCTGGCCGTGGTGGGCACGAACGTGGCTGGCGTGCGCGAGGCTGTCGGCTCCGAGGGTGAAGCCTGGCTGGCCGAGCCTGGCGACGCGGCGGGACTTGCCAAACATGTCTGGACCCTGGCCCGTGACGCGCGCCAACGCTGCCAGTTGGGCCGCCTCAACCAGGTCCGCATTGCCAGCTTGTTCTCCCCCGAGGTACTGGGTCGGCGCATGACTAGTTTGCTGGCCGAGGCGCTGATCGGGCAAGGTTGATTGGCCGTGGCAATGCCGAACCGCAAACGCCGCATTCTACAGGTGACCACGACCCTAGATGGGGGCGGCGCGGGTAACATGGTCTGGCGGCTGACGCAGGAGCTGCGGGCGCGCGGACATGCGGTCGACGTGGTTGTCGGCTTTGCCAGGAAGCCCCGGCCCGGAGTCCGCCGCCTGGCGAATGAGACCCGCGGCAACGGCTTGAGCCGCTGGCTATGGTGGCTGGAAGGGCAGTTACAGCCGATTGTGGGCCGGCGACGCGGCGCTTTTCGGCTGCAGCGCGTTCTGCGGCATCTAGCCATGCCGCAGAACGCGCTCGATTGGCTGCGCGGCTGGGAGGTTTACGGCTTTCCGGGCACGCAGGAGCTGTGGTCGGGCGCCGGGCCGCAACCTGATGTGATCCACGCCCACAATCTGCACGGCGGCTATTTTGATCTTCGAGCACTCCCCGACTTGAGCCGTGCTGTTCCCGTCGCGTTGACCCTGCGCGATACCTGGCTGTTCTCCGGCCATTGTGCCCACGCATTGGGCTGCGACCGGTGGAAAACCGGCTGTGGACAATGCCCCGACTTGCGGCTCTACCCGGCCCTGCTGCGGGATGGCACCGCTCGCAATTGGAAGCTAAAGCAGGCCGTTTTTCAGCAGACCCGTCTGTTCGTGTCTACGCCAGCCCGGTGGATTGCTCAACGCCTGGGGCAGTCCATCCTGGCTCCGGCGGTGGTGGAAGCCCGCGTCATTCCCAACGGCGTCGATCTGAACGTTTTTCAACCCGGCCCGCGCTTGGCGGCGCGTGAAGCGCTCGGCCTACCCAAGGACTGCCTCGTGGTGTTGTTCGTGGGTGAGCACGGCGCGCTGAACCCTTATAAGGATGTTGCCACACTGCGGGCCGCGCTAACGCAGTTGTCTCAGCGGGAGGGCGGCGCGGTGGCCGTAGCGTTGGGCGGGCCGGCCGTCAGCGAGCGCCTCGGCAGCCTCGAGTTGCGCTCGCTACCCTACGAAGGCGACGCCGCGCTGGTGGCCCGCTACTACCAGGCCGCTGACATCTACGCCCATCCTGCTCGGGCAGATACGTTTCCAGGCTCGATCCTGGAGGCGATGGCCTGCGGTCTGCCCGTGGTCGCCAGCCGGGTGGGCGGCATCCCCGAGCAGATCAGCGACGGCGAAACTGGCCTGCTGGTCGAAGCAGGCGATGCTAGCCAGTTTGCGGCGCGGCTGGCCAGATTGTGGGATGACGCCACCCTGCGCGCGCGCCTGGGGGCCCAGGCCGCCGCTCATGCGCGGCAACACTTCGATGTCCGGCGCTATGTCAGCGACCATGAGCAGTGGTACGAGGACATTCTGTCCTGGCGCGCCGTGCCGGCGGTTGAGGGGCTTCATGGCTAACGCAACCGGCGTTTCAATTGTGACGCCTTCTATGAACCAGGGCCAATACCTGGCAGCGACGCTCCTGTCAGTCAGCGCGCAAACCGACGTCCAGATCGGATATTACGTCGTCGATGGCGCTTCCACCGACGGCAGCCTCACCGTCATTCAACAATACGCCGATCAACTCGCCTACTGGGTCAGCGAGCCCGATCGGGGACAGGCCCACGCCATCAACAAGGGTCTGCTCAGGGCGCGTGGTGACATCCTAGCCTGGCTCAACGCCGACGACACTTACCTGCCAGGCACACTGGCCTCCGTAACCACTTTCTTCGACCGACACCCACAGGTTGATGTTGTCTACGGGGATGTGGAATTCGTGGACGTTGCCGGGCAGCGCCTGGGCACCATGGCGGCCTGGGAGTTCGATGCGCAGCTCCAGCTCTGTGCCACGAACCTCATCCCCCAGCCGGCTGCCTTCTTCCGGCGCCGAGTCTATGAACTGATCGGCGGCCTGGACGAAGACCTGCACTACGCCCTGGACTATGACTATTGGTGCCGGGCCGTGCTCGCCGGGGCGAGGTTTCAGCATGTGCCGGAGGCGTGGGCGACCTACCGCCTCCATCCGGCTTCGAAGACCGAGGCACAGGCCGATCGCTTTGCCGCCGAAATGCGCCGCGCGGTGGACAAGTCGTTCGCCAGCGGCAAGTTGCCCGCCGCCTGGCGGCGCATCGCCGATTCGAACTGGGAGCAGTTCCGGGCCGAAACCGCCCTGCGCCAGGCGCGGCCCAAGGAAGCCCAGGCCCACTTCATCACGGCCGCACGGCGCTGTCCCTGGCGGCTCAAAACACTGTCACTGCTGGCCTTTGCCGCCAGCCCTCGGCTGGGCCTGTGGCTGCGCCGGGCACGCTGGCGGCTGGCCGGCCGGCGGGAACAGCCATGGCACCTGTTCAGCGTATAGCGACCGAGCCACTGCCGGCTCGGTCCGTGATAGACCTCACGCCATTTGCAGTTGAGCCGCCCCAACTCGGGGGGCAGGTCATCATCCGCTCGGTAAACAAGGCGCTGGCCGCGCTGGGCCAGCCGGTGGAGCAATTCTCAATGGGGGTGCGCCGCGCCGATCTGGTCTCGGTCGGCCGACCGCGCCGCATTGAGATCGCGCCTGGATATATCGAGTGGCGCCGCACAGAACCCGTCTCCTTGCTGTTATTCCTGATGACCGTCGCGCTGCGCATCCCCCATGTGTGGGCTGGTCGGGCCCTCGCGCTCCGCCCCTGGCCGCAACTGAAGCGCGCGATGGCTGGCTGCCGGGCGGTCCTGGTCGAAATGCCCTGGGCCTTTGCCCCCGGCGAGATTGTCCCGCCCCGCGGAGCGCCGCTGGTTTATATGTCTCAGAACGCGGAGTATCAACTCGCCGCTGACTGGCGCGGGCGCTGGGCCGGCCTGGGTAAGTGGCTGGCTGATGAGTTGGAGCGCCAGGAAGCCCGCGTGCTGGGCGCGGCGGATCTCACGATCTGCATTACGCCAGAAGACCGGTCCGCCTTGCTTGCGCACTATCCTGCGCCGCCGGACCGGCTGCATGTCCTGCCACGCGGGCTCGACCTGGACCGCTATCCAATCCTCACACCTGACGAGCGACGCCAGCAGCGGCAGGCGCTCGGCCTGGGCGACGAGGTTGTGCTGGTGTTCTCTGGCTCCTACCACCCCCCCAACTTCGCGGCGGCGCAATTTGCGCAGGCACTGGCGGCGAATTTGCCAGACCATTGCCGGGTGATCATTGCGGGAACTGTTGCTCGTCATCTGCCTGAGCGCGCCGACCCCCGCGTCTGGCTGCGGCCCGATCCAACGGCGCCGGCCCAACTCCTGCCTCTAGCCGACATTGGCCTGAACCCAATGACCACTGGCAGCGGCATGAATGTAAAAATGCTGGAGTATTTGGCCTGGGGCCTGCCCGTGGTGACCACGCCCTGGGGCGCACGCGGCATCGAAGGGGAGCCTGGTTCCCATTTTCTGATCGCCGAATTGGTGGACATGGCCAGCCACATCTCACGGCTGGCGGCGGACCCCGCACTGCGCATGAGCCTGGGCATGGCTGGCCGCCAACTTGTGTCTGAACGCTATTCGGCCGAATTGACCGCCCGCCAACTGCTTCACCTCTTGGACAACTTGCGGTGCGACCCGCCCAAGCTTGATGCGCTGTGAACCTCTTGTACAGCCTCACCGCTTACCCCCCCTCCCTCGGCGGCGCTCAACTGCTCATGCACCAACTCGCCGTCGAACTTCGGGCGCGGCATCGTGTCCAAGTCGTCACTCAGTGGGACAGCCATCGCACCGACTGGCTGCTGGGCACGACCCTCAGCGCGCCTGTCCCGGCGAAGGACTACGTTGTCGATGGGGTGCCCGTCCGGCGCATTACCCTGGATGAGCGCGCCCGGCGCGGCCTGACGCCGTGGGTGCTCGGCTACTATGCGATCCAGGGACCGGCGCTGCGCCGCATCGCCCAGGCGCTGGCTGCTGAGATACAGCCATTGGCCGGTCAGGCCGACCTGCTGCACAATTGCCGGATTGGCCGTGAGGGTCTCACCGCGGCGTCGCTGCAAATAGCGCGCGCGTGCGATGTGCCCCTGGTGCTTACGCCCGTCCACCATCCGCGCTGGGGGGGCTGGCTCCACCGCCACTATCACCGCCTCTACCGCGCGGCCGACGCCGTCATCGCGCTCACCGAATCAGAACGACGTACCCTGTTGGCCTTGGGAGTGGCCGAGGCGAGGGTCCACGTCACCGGCATGGGGCCCAGCCTGGCCCGCGAGGCCGATGGCGAGCGCTTTCGCGAAGGACACGGGCTGGGGCCTGCGCCCATAGTCCTGTTTCTTGGACAGAAGTATGCTTACAAAGGTCTGGCGGCCTTGCTGGCTGCGGCCCCCATTGTGTGGCAGCGTGTGCCGGAGGCATGCTTTGTGTTCGTTGGCCCGCGCACCCGCTACTCGCGCCGCTTGTTTGCCTCCGTGGCTGACCGCCGTGTGCTGGAACTGGATCAAGTGGACTTGCAGACCAAAACCGATGCGCTGGCCGCCTGCTCCTTGCTGTGCGTGCCATCCACGCAAGAAAGCTTTGGCGGCGTGTATACCGAAGCATGGTCGCTGGGCAAGCCCGTCATCGCCGCCGATACGCCCGTCAGCCGCGAGGTCGTCGCCGATGGCGATGATGGCTGCCTGGTGCCGCCCGCGCCCGAGACCATCGCGGACCGAATTGTTGATCTGTTGCGCGACACGGCGCTGGCGCAGCGGCTGGGAGCGAACGGCAAGGCCAAAGTGGCGGCCCGCTATTCGTGGCCGCGCCTGGCCGCCATGACCGAAGCCGTCTACCGCCAAGTGTTGGGATGAGCCACGCCAATCCGCTCAATCTCCTCGGCGTCCTTGTCCACCCTGCCACCTACGCCTCGGCGGCCGACGCCATCCTGGATGCTGCCGCCGAGCCGCGCCCCTTCGCCGTGGCCGCCCAGCCGGTCCACGGGATCATGACCGGTGTGCTCGATCCCGAGCACCGCTACCGGCTCAACCATCTCGATCTGGTTGTTCCCGACGGCCAGCCGGTGCGTTGGGCAATGAACCTGCTCCACCGCGCCGGCCTGCGCGACCGTGTGTACGGACCGACGCTGATGCTGCGCGTGTGCGAGCGCGCCGCGGCGGCTGGCCTGCCCATGTATCTCTACGGGTCGCGCGCCGAGACCATCGCCGCGTTGGCCGGGCGGCTCAGGGCGCGCTTCCCCAACTTGTTGATTGCCGGAAGCCAGCCGGGGCGGTTCCGCCAGGTAAGTGCCGCCGAGGCCGACGCCATCGCCGCCGGCATCCGCGCCAGCGGCGCGCGGATCGTGTTTGTGGCGCTGGGCTGCCCGCGCCAGGAAGTGTGGGCCTACGAGAACCGCGAACGGCTCGGCGTGCCCATCGTCGCCGTGGGCGCCGCCTTTGATTTTCACGCCGGCACGGTGCCCCAGGCCCCCCCGCGCTGGCAGGCGCTCGGGCTGGAGTGGCTCTTCCGGCTGTTGCGCGAGCCGCGCCGGCTGTGGCGGCGCTATGTGTTCCTCAACCCGCTCTATGTGGTCTTGGTTGCCTTACAGTGGAGCCGGCTGCGGCGTTTCCCGCCCGATGATGCCCGTGCCCCCGGCCACGATCTCAACTACGCTTGACTCCCCGCGCCTGCCGCTGGTCAGCCAGCACCCCCACCGCATACCCCGCCCACAGACACGCCAGCGGCAGCAGCGGCAAGTAGTAACGCTGCCAGGCGATGTCGAAGGCGAACAGGCCCGCAACGGTCGCCGCTGTCCACACTGCCAGCAACAGCACCCCCCACCACGCTTCTCGTTCGACGGTGGCAGGCCCGGCCCGAACGAATCGTAGCCCCGCGAATACCGCCCCCGCCACGCCTAGCGCCAGCAGCGCGCCCCCCGCCGCCAGCCGCGGCCCAGCGGTCCCGAACCGCAACCCTGTGTTCAGCCAGTTGCGCTCGTACGCTTTCTCAGCCGGCGCCGTCTCGGCGGCATAGTTGGGAATGTCCCAGTAGGCGAGCGGGGCGAGGTAGGTGTGATACACCTCGGCCAGCGCCTTCTCGACCGGTCCGCTCAACACGTGTCCGGCGCCGGCCGCGCGAATGGCCGCCGTTTGCCCGGCCAACAGCTCGGCGCGCGCATCCGCCATCGCCCGCAGTCCCGCTGCCGGGGCCGACCACAGCGCCGGGTTCAGCCCCCAACCAACCACCACGGCGCTCACAACTAACATGCCTAGCCGCACGAACCGGGCCCGCCACCCCGCGTCCGGCCCGCGCAGCACCGCCAGTGCTGCCACGGGCAGCAAGGCCCAGCCCGTCAGCTTGGCCGCGCCCGCCAGCGCTGCCGCCGTCCCCAACAGCCCGGGTCCAGCGATCAGGCGGCGCATTACCGTGGATTGCAGTTCGGGGCGGCCGGCCCAGCGCTGTGCCAGCCGCACGGCCAGCCAAGCGGCCAGCAGCCCGCAGAACAACAGCGGACCCTCCGACATGGCCCGCCGCCCATGCAGCAGCGCCAGGCCGCTGAACGCGAACAGCCCGGCGGCTGCCACGCCCCCGGCGGCATTGGTCAGCCGCCGCCCCAGGGCGAAGAGCAGCAGCGGCGCCAGCACGGTGAGCAGGGCGGCGGGCAGCCGCGCCGCGCTCAGCAAGCCGGCCCCGGGCAGGGCGCCGGCCGCGGCATTGGCCTGCCACGACGCGGACCAATTCCAGTCGACGGGCAGGCGCTCACCCGCGTAGCCCAACAGCCCGCGGCTTAGGCCAATCAGGTAGCGCGAGAGCGGCGCTTCCAGCAGCCGGTAGCGCCGCACGTCCTCGGCCGCATCCGCGGCATGCCAGGTGACGCCAGCCGGGTCCAGCCCATACACCAGCCGGTCGAAGTCGGCGCTTAGATAAATGTGCGTCGCTTCGTCCGGGTGAAACGGTACCGCAGGCGTCGTCCACAGCGCCCAGCCGGCCCACGCCGCCCAGACTACCCACAACGCCGCCTGCCACGGCCTGGCCTTCACGGCGCCCGCCGCCGGTAGATGAGCATGCCGTCGCTGCCGTAGATGTCGGTCGGCACCTGCCACGCCAACTCATACGCCGCCTGAAAGCCAGGATCCCGCAGCAGCCCCAGCCGGCCATACACTTCCAGCAGCACCACGTAGTCCGGCTGCTGATCCGCAATCAGCTTTGGCGCGATGGCGTAGCTGATGACATGCAGCGCGGGATCGAGCGGATAGTATTGGGCCGCCACCGGGGACATCAGGCCCACGGTGTCCAGGATGCGGGCGCCGGAGTAGTAGCCCAGCGCGCCTACGTCGCCGGCCGCCACCACGGTCTGCGGCCCGACCTGCGCGGCCAGTTCCTGCCCAATCTCGGTGTAGATCAGCTCAAGCTGGTGCCACGCCATCGCTGGGGCCGGACGCGTGGGCCCGTGGTCCGGCCTGAGGTTCCAGGCGCGCAGGCTGAGGGCGACGAACACGGCCGTCACTCCGCCCAGGGCCGCGTTCGCCCATTGGCTGCCATCAGGCCGGCGCAGGGCGCGTCTCATATCGTCACCGGCCCGCTGTATGCCGGCTAAGATCAGGAGGAAGTAGATCGGCAGGGGCGGGGCCAGGTACCACCGGAAGATGAGGGGATTCGCGGCGGCATAGGCGATGAAGTACACTGCGGGAAAGATGACGATCGGCCAGGCAATCGGCCTCCGCCGCAGGATGGCCGCGCCCCCCAGCAGGCTGAGCGTCAGGTACAGAATCAGCCCGGCCAGGGGCCAGTAGCGGCCCAGCACTTCATGCTCGAAGAAGGGGGTCCCGTAATGCTGCATCAACCGCACCAGGGCGGCTTCGGCGGGCAGCCGGTAGGCCAGGGATTTGGCCGCAATCGAGTTGGGGATCGGCGAGCCAAAGTACAGGCTGGCAAAGATGGCCCACGGCGCCAGCAGCGCCAGGAACACGCCCGCCTCGGCCCAGGGGAACTGCCGCTCACGCGCCCGCTGCAACACGAGGCCGGCGATCAGCGGCGCCACCAGCAGCGCCGCATCCGGCCGCGTTAACAGCGCCAGCGCGCCGGCTGCTGCCGCCCAGCGCGTGCGGCCCGTCACGTAGGCCAGGGCGCATAGGGTCAGGAGCAGCACAAACACGGAGGTCTCCATCCCGCCGATGGCAAAGGTCACGCTCATGGGGGCGATGGCCCACAGCAGGGCCGCCGCCAGGCCCACGCCTCGCCGCCCGCTGAGCGCCGCGCCCAGCGCCGCCAGCGCCGCGCACCCGGCGGCGTCCGCGGCCGCATTGACCAAAAGCGCAAGCGAGGGATAATTCTGCTGCCCGCTCAGGCCGGCCAGGCCGGCCAGCAGCAGGGTGTAGAGTGGCGTCGTCGTCCCTAACACACGCTCGCCGGGGTTGTACACAAAGCCCTGCCCGGCTGTGAGGTGGCGGGCATAGCGAAACGTGATAAAGGCATCATCAATGGTTCTTGGACTCGGGATCACGCGGGCGGCGAAGGCAGCCAGGGCGATGGCCAGCAGCGGACCGTGCCAGCGCCAGTCCCATGCCCGCCGGGGCCGCGGCAAGCGCGTGCGCGGCGGGTTGGGCGGCATGCCGGTGGGAGCCATGCCGGGCATTATAGACTGGCCGCAGGTACATCATCAGGCGTTCCTATCCATGGCATGACGGTCGCTCCCGTTCCGACCCCAGCCCATTCGACGAACCAGGCGCGCCCTCGCTGGCTGAGGCTGCTGGCCGCGCTGGGCCTGGCTGTTCTCCTGCGCGGCGGCCTGCTGTTGGCCAACGTCGTGCCGTTCAACGCCGACGAGGCCGTCGTCGGGCTGATGGCCCGCCACATCCTGCAGGGTGAGCGGCCGGTCTTCTTCTACGGCCAGGCCTACCTGGGCTCGCTAGATGCCTGGCTGGTGGCTGGACTCTTCGCCCTGCTGGGCGAGTCGATCTGGGCCATCCGCCTGGTGCAGATCCTGCTGTTCCTGGGCACGCTTGCCACCACCTATTGGCTGGCCCTGCGCATCTACCGCAGTGAGTGGATGGCGGGCGCGGCGGCGGTCTTTCTCGCTGTCCCGCCGGTGCTCGTCACGCTCTACACCACCGTGTCGCTGGGCGGGTACGGCGAGACGCTGCTGCTGGGCAATTTGCTGCTGCTCCTGGCGCTTGGCCTGCTCCAGAACCCCCCGCGTCGCGCGGGCACGCGGATCGTCGGCTGGCTGGTCTTTGGCGGGTTAGGCGGGCTGGGCTTCTGGACCTTTCCCTTGATTCTGGTTTACTTTCTGCCGGCGGTGGTGGCGGCCATCGTGCTCCACTGGCGGCACTGGGCGGCGCTGGCGGCTGGGGCCGGGTTGGTCGCGGCTGGCTTCGTGATTGGGGCCGCGCCCTGGGTGTGGTACTCGATTGCCAACGGTCCGATCACGGTGCTCGAGACCCTCGGGTCCGCGATTGCCGGAGCGTCGTCCCCACAGCCCGTATTCGCTGCGTTTGAGCATGCGTTCAACTTCATGCTGTTTGGGCCGACGGTCATCTGGGGCATGCGCCCGCCCTGGGGGGCCGGGTTCCTCGGGCTGCCGTTGGTCCCCTTCGCCCTGGCCATCCACATTGGGGCGACGGGTTTTGTCATCCGCCGGCTATCACGCGCCTGCGATGCCGCCCGCCTGGGCCGGATGCTCCTGGCGGGCGTCTGCGCGGCTGTCGTCACCGCCTTTATCTTCACGCCATTTGGGGCGGACCCCTCCGGCCGCTACTTCCTGCCAATGGCGGCGCCGGTGGCGCTGTTCACCGCGGAGCTGTTTCACTGGCTGCGCCTGCGACGGCGCCAGCGCCGGTCCCTGTGGCGCAAGTGGTTCGGCCAGGTGCTGGCCCTGGGGGTGGTGGCTTTCTACTGGTGGGGCAATGTCCAGTCCGCCGCGGCTTATCCGCCCGGCCTATCCACGCAATTCGATCCGGGCGTGCGCGTGGACCAGCGCAGCCTGGATGACTTGATGGTCTTCCTGCGGGCTGAGGGCGAGACACATGGCTACACTAACTACTGGGTGTCCTTCCCCCTGGCATTCCTCAGCCGCGAAGAATTGATCTTCGAAGCCCGGCTGCCCTATCACGGCGATCTGCGGTATACCCCGCGCGACAGCCGCTACCCGCCCTATGCGGCCCAGGTGGCGGCCAGCGAGCAGGTGGCCTACATCACCACGCGCACACCCGCCCTGGACGATCACCTGCGGCGCGTCTTCGCCGACCTGGAGGTCGACTATCAGGAACGATTGTTTGGAGACTATCGGGTCTTCTACGCGCTCACGCGCCGCGTGGATGCCGCGTTGGTGGATGCCAGTGACGACTGTTGCCGGCAGTAACACAGCGGCCGCGCGGCTCACCCGGCCGATTCTGTCCTTTGACCGGCTGGTCGTGGCGCTGATGCTGCTGGGTCTGCTGGCGATGGCGGCCCGCGTTGCGGTCGACAACGACACGTGGTGGCACCTGCGCGCCGGGGCCTGGATGCTGGCTGAGCGCCGAATCCTCACCTTCGATGCGTTCTCCCACACCTTCGCCGGCCAGCCGTGGGATTACCCGGCCTGGCTCAGCCAGACGGCGCTCTTCCTCATCTATGACCAATTCAGCTACGCCGGCCTCAACTTGCTTACGGCTCTGTGCGTCACGATTGCATTTGGATTGGTGTTCGCCGCCGCGCCGGGCCGCCTGGGGGTGCGGGTAGCGGCGGTGCTGCTGGGAGGCATCGCCTCGTCGGTCTTTTGGTCGGCCCGCCCGCAGATTCTGTCGCTGGTGCTGTCGGCTGCGTTCCTCCTGGTGCTCCAGCGCTTCCGGCAGGGCGGCCGCAACCACCTGTGGCTGCTGCCGCCGCTGATGGTGTTGTGGGCCAACCTGCACCCAGGCTTCGCCGCCGGGTTTATCTTCCTTGGCCTCACCCTGCTGGGCGAAACCGTCCGTGCTGGGCTGGGCCGCCAGCAGTGGCGCGCCGTCGTGTGGCTGGCGGCCATCAGCGGCGCTTGTCTCGCCGCGCTGCTGCTCACACCCTATGGTCCAGACCTGATTCTATTTCCGTTCAAGACGGTCGCCATCGGCCTGCTGCGCGAGCACATCCAGGAGTGGCAGTCGCCCAACTTCCACTGGCTGGCGGCGCAGCCCTTCATCTGGCTGCTGCTGGCCGTGATGGCGGCGCTGGGCCTGGCCCGCGTGCGGGTGGATATCACCGATCTGGCGCTGCTGTCGGCCACCGCCTACCTGTCGCTGCTGGCGGGACGCAACATCGCGCTGTTCGCGCTGGTGGCGCCGCCCGTGCTGGCGCGCCATGCGGATGCCCTGCTCACCGAGTTGGGCGCGCGTTTTGGGCCTCGCATTGCGGCTCTATCGCGGCCTGCCCAACGCCCGTTGCGCCTGGCCAACTTGCTCAACTGGTTGATCCTGCTGCTGGTGGCCGTGGCCGCCGCCCTCAAAGTGGCCTACGTCGCCTCCCCAGACCTGAATGCCAGCCTGGCGACGCGCGGGATGCCGGTGGAGGCCACCGCCTTTCTAGCGGAGCAGCGGCCGGCCGGTCTGCTGTACAACCCCTACGAGTGGGGCGGCTACCTCGCCTGGCGCCTCTATCCTGAGTATCCGATCTTCGTGGATGGCCGCACTGATCTTTATTCGGAAGAGTTCTTCAACGACTATCTGCAACTGGCGGGCGGCGCCCAGGACTGGTCGGCGCTGCTGGAGCGTTACGACGTTGATCTCGTGCTCACTCAGCCTGAGTCCCCGCTGGCCGCGCGCGTCGCCGGTGCTCCGGGCTGGATGGAAGTGTACGCTGACCCGGTGGCCATCATTTTCTCTCGGACAAACTGACGATGTTGGACCTTCCTTCCCCAGCCCGTATGCGCCACCTCCTGCGTCTGTCCGTCCTGTTCCTGGCCGTCAGCTATGTGGTGTTGCTGGGCGGCACCTTCAACGGCCTGGTGCTCTACAGGCTGAATGTTGCCACCACCATCCTGATCGCAGTCGCCGCGGTGTCTTGGATCATTTGGTTCTGGCGGCGGCCCTTTCCTGCGACCCGCCTCGACGGTGCACTGTTGGCCCTGCTGGCCGCATACCTCCTCGCTACGGCCACCTCGCTCGATCCGCGTCGAAGCGCAGGCGCCACGCTGCTCATGCTGCTGTATGTGGCTGCCTTCTACTTGGTGGTGGACTTGCGCCGCGGCGGGTGGCCGGCCAGCCTGTTTGTGGGCGCGCTGCTGTTTGCCGGCGCCTTCATCTTGTTCTTTGGGCTGTGGGAGCTTCAGCGCTGGTATGCCGGATGGATTGCCGTCGGCGGCTGGGCGAACCCCATCCCGCCGGCCACGCTGCGCATCCGCGCCTTTCTCGGCCATCCGAACTTCGTCGCGCCGTTCTTCAACGTGCTGATCCCGCTGGCGCTCACCCAGGCGCTGGGCGCGCGACGCCTGGGCCGGCTGGGGTGGGGGGCTTGGGCCGCCATTGCGCTGGTGCTGGTCTTCTTCACCTCGTCGCGCAGCGGGTGGCTGGGGTTGGCGGCCGGGTTGGGCTCCTGGCTGGGGTTGCTGTTGTGGACTCAGCGCGCAGCCTGGCGCGTGCGCTGGCAGCAGTTTCGGCGGCGGCGCGCGGCCGGCGTTCTGCTGGCGCTGGCGGCCGTTCCCCTGCTGGCCGGCGCGGGCTATGCCCTGTACCGGCAGGCCCAGCACCCCACGCACGCCGGCCGTGATTACATCTGGCGCGTCGCAGTGGATATGTTTCGACAGAGCCCGCTGACGGGCACCGGGCCGTGGACCTATGGCACCGAGTTCATCGCTGCTTATTCGGTTCCCCCGCAGGTGCTCCTCGCCCATGCGCACAACTACTTCCTCAATACCCTGGCCGAGACAGGCGCCCTCGGCTTCCTGGCCCTGGCCGCAGTTCTGATCCTGGGCGGCCGCGTGGCCTGGCAGCGGTGGCAATCCGCCGACGCGGGCCAGCGGATGGTCTTGGCCGGATACCTGGCCGCGCTCGCCGGGTTGGGCGTCAACAGCCTCTTTGATACGCCCCAGACCTTTCCCGCTATTAGCCTGATGGCCGTCGTCGTCGGCGGGTTGCTCGTGAGCGATGACGTCCCCTCGGCGCCTCGCGTCGCGCGGTATGGACGCTGGGGCCTCGCGGCTGGCCTGGCGGTTGTGGTTGGCGCGCTGCTCTGGTCGCTGCGGGCCTATGCGCCCTTCTCCAGCGGGGTGTTGGCGGCCTTCCAGGGCGATTGGTCCGGCGGCGGCGCTCAGATTGCCCGCGCCGCGCGCCTCGACCCGGCCAATGCTTTCTATTGGCTGCAATCGGGCTTCGCCCAGGGCCGCGCGGCGCTGGATGATCGCGGTTTGGCGCGCGACCCGGCCGCAATGGCGAATGCCATCGCGGACTATCGGCGCGGGATCGAGTTAGAGCCAATCTACGCCGTCAACCACGCCAACCTGGGCGTGCTGCTGATGGCCTCGGGCGACTATGCGGCCGGCGTGGCCGAACTGGAACTGGCCGCCGCACGCGCCCCCAACGCGCCGCCGTTCCGCGCGACGCTGGGCCTGGCCTACGAGGCCACCAGCCAAAACGATGCGGCCGCCTTGGAGTATCAGGCGGCACTCACCCTGCGCCCGGACTGGGCCAATGCCTACTTTTTCCGGGCCTCGCCCCTGCGCCGCCAGGCCCTCGCCGATTGGCAGGCGCAGCACCCGGATCATTGGATGATCGGCGGCGCTGAGTTAACGGCCGGCTGGCGCGCACTTGCTGCCGGCCAGGCCCAGGAAGCCGTCGCGGCCTTTCAGGCGGCGGCCGGCCTTAATCGTCCTGAAGTCTATCTCGGCCTGGGTCTAGCCTACCTGGCGCAGTCGCAGCCCGTCGAGGCTGAGGCGGCGGTGCGCACCTCGCTCTTCGTCCCCGGCGCGAGCGGCCAGACGACGGCGCTCACGCAATTCGTGCTGGGGCGCGCTCTGGCAGCACAGGGGCGCAACACCGAAGCGGTGGCCGCCTACGAGGCCGGCCTGAACCTGCTGAATAGCACCACCGCATATGGCGTTGGGCTGCTGGGCCAGTCTGACTATGGCTGGTACATCTATTACCGCGAGAGTCTTCCGCCCGACCTCTTGCCCGGTGTGCAGGCTGTCCATTACTCGGCGGAGGCCGTGGCGGCCATGGTGGCGCTCGGCGACCTTGCCGAAGCATCGGGTCAGGCGGCGGAGTCGCTGGAGTGGTATTGCCGCGCCCTGGCTGCCGCGCCCGATGATGCCGCCGCCTCCGACCGCGTGGCGGATTGGGGGGGCTGTCCGGCATGACCGCGTCGCCGCCCGCGCCCTCGGCCGGCGGCCCAGGCGATGGGCTGCGCACTGCCATCATCCTGCTCATTGGGCTGCGCTTGACGCTACTCATGGCGCTGCCCACCGACGCCGTCTTTCAGTACGGCGATCTGCTCCATCACTACAATCTGGCGGCCTGGAGCGTTCCCGGCCAGTGCCCGGCCGGACCGGCCGCCTGCCTGCCGCTCCTGGACTATTGGTACGAGTACCCGCCCATCTTCCCCTACCTTTCTGTGGGACTGCTGCGGCTGCTGGGCGCGGGTGCTCTGCCCGCCTTTCACACGTATGCCTATGGCCTGTCGCTCGTGCTGCTGCTGGCGGACGCGGGCAATATCATCTTGCTGCATCGCCTGGCGGGTCGCCTGCATGGTCCGGCAACCGCCAACTGGGCCGCCTGGGTCTATGCGCTGCTGCCCACGCCCCTCATCCTGGGCTGGTGGACCTTTGAGGGGCTGACGACCCTGTGGATCCTGCTGGGCTTGTGGGCGATACTCACGCGCCGGGATGCGTTGGGCGGGGCCGCCATCGGCCTGGGCGTGCTCACGAAGTTCGTACCGCTGCTGCTGCTGCCGGTCGTGTGGTCTGCCCGCGCCGCGCGCCGTGCCCTGGCCGTCACTGCCCTTGCGCTGGGCGTGGCGGCGGTGGGCGTGGGCCCGTTCATATGGCGGTCACCCGCAATGGCGCTGGCCTCGTTGGGCGCGCAGCCGGCCAAGTCCTCCTATGCCACCGTGTGGGCCATGCTGGATGGCAACCTGTGGGCCGAAGATGGGATGCCCATCACCGGCACATTCGGACCGCTGATGGATCGGCTGGACGCGGAGCGCGCCTATGCTCAACTCCACAAACCGTCTAGGGTGCCGGGCTGGCTGACGCTGGGCATTGCCGCGCTGGTCGGGGGCGGGCTGTGGGTGGCCGCGCGCCGCCGCTATCCGGGCGGCTGGGATGATGCGCGGCTGGTGACCCTGCTGTCCCTCACCTTCGCCATCTTTTTCTTGTGGTCCAAAGGCTGGAGCCCGCAGTGGCAGCACTGGCTGGTGCCCCTCCTCCTGCTCACCCGGCCCAACCGCGAAGGGCTCTTGCTGGCACTCACGCTGGCGGCGGTTAGCTTTCTGGAATGGCCGGTGCTGCTGTCGCGCGGCTTTGCCTGGGGCTACTGGATCACTATCCCGCTGCGCACCGTCCTCTTGCTGGCCTGGGGGGCCGACTTGGCGCGGCGGCTGCTGCGCCCCGCACCCCTGGCCGCTGCCGCATGAGCCAGCGCCGCCTCATTGTGGCCCTCGTGCTCGTGGGCGCCACTGCCTCCGCGCTGGCTGTGTACTATCGCCTCCACAAGCCATTTGGCGCGGGCCAGGCGCTGGCGCTGGCGCAGTCGGCCTTCAATCTGGCCGTGGCTGGCTGGCTCACCTGGCTGGCGGGCGGCCTGGGGCGCCGCGTCCTGCGCCGCCTGGATGCGCCCTCGCCCGGCGAACGGGTTCTGCTCCACACCGCGTTTGGCTGGGGGCTGATGGCGCTGGCGATGCTGGGCCTGGGCCTGGCGCGCCTGTATCAGTGGGCCGTCATCTGGGGGTTGGCTCTCGCCATCACGTTCTGGGTGTGGCGCGCCTCCGCCGCCTGGGCGCGCGACATGGGGGACACCCTACGCGCCCTGTGGCCGCGCGGCCGGGCCGAGCGGCTGGCGGGTGCCATCGTGGTGGTGCTGCTGGCCCTGGGCCTGTTGCGGGCTTTGGCCCCGCCGGTAATGTGGGATGCGCTGGTCTATCACCTCGTCCTGCCGGAGCGCTACGTCGAGGCGCGCGGCGTCTGGCTGGCCTTTCGGGACTTCAGCCTGTTTTCTGGCATGCCGCAGATCAGCGAGATGCTCTACACCGCCGCTCTGCTGCTGCCCGGCCCCCTGGCGGATGGCGGCCTGATTGCGGCGCAGACCTTGGGATGGGCGTTTGGGGCGGTTATGGTGCTCGGCGCTGCCGCGCTGGCCCAGCGCCTGAGCCTCTCGGGCGTGTGGGCTGCCGCCTTCTTGCTCTCATCCTTCAGCATCGTTCTCTCGCTGGCCTGGGCCTATGCCGACCTGCTGCCCATGCTGTTCGCGGCGGCGATGCTGGCTGCCCTCTACCGGTGGCGCGAAGAGCCGGCGCAGGGCTGGCTGCTGCTCGCCGGCATCCTGGGCGGCCTGGCTTGGGGCGGCAAATACACTGGCGTCATTGTGCCTATAGCGGGCGCACTGGTCGCGAGCGGCCTGGCCGCCGAGCAGCGCCCCCGCCGCGGCTGGAGGCAGGTGCTGCATCCCGGCGTGGTGGTGGGGGCCGCCGCCGCGCTCACCTTCGCGCCGTGGCTGCTCAAGAACTGGCTGCACTCTGGCAGTCCTGCTTATCCGCTGCTGTGGCCGGCCGCGGACATGGATGCCCTGCGCCAGTGGTTCTTCAGCCGGCCGGACCTCGCGCAGTCGGGCCTGGGCGGTGTGGGCATCTTCTGGCGCGCCGTCTTCCTGGGTGTGCAGGGCGGCAACGAATACGATGCCACGCTCGGGCCGCTCATTGCCATCTGGCCCGCGATACTGCTGGCCGCCTGGTTCTTCCTGGAAGCCGATGCGCGGCGCCGCCTGTGGCCACTGGCCATGTTTGCGGGCGCGGCCTACGCGGGGTGGGTGGGGCTGACCTACATCTCGGGCCTGGCCGTCCAGCCGCGGCTGTTCTTCGTTGTGCTGCCGGCGGTGGCGCTGCTCTCCGCTGCCGGCCTGGAGGCGGTGCGCCGCCTGAATACCCGCGCGCTGCGGGTCTCCTGGGTGCTCACGGCCATCACCTTGTTCGTGTTCGGGCTGAGCGCGCTGGAAAGCGCCAACTTCTTCATCAACAACAACCCGGTGCCTTTTTTGGCCGGATCGCAATCCGCCGCCGACTACCGGTTTGCGCGCCTCGGCTGGTACGAAGCCGCCATGCAGCGTCTGGGCGCGCTGCCGGATGGCGCCCGGGTGCTTTTCCTATGGGAGCCGCGCTCACTTGGCTGCCCGCCGCCAGTCGCATGCGTGCCGGACATTTCGATTGACCGGTGGTGGCATGCCCGCCAGACCATCGGCGACGCGGCGGCCATCCTTGACCAGTGGCGGGCCGGGGGCGCCTCGCACCTGCTTGTCTACGAGGCCGGCGCCAACTTCGCTGCCGCCGATGCCCTCAGCCCGCTGGAACCGTCTGATTGGACGCAACTGGCGGCGCTGCGGACGCGCCTGACTTGGGTCAGCGCCATTGGTCCGGCCTATACCCTGTATGCGATCCCGTGAGGTCCGGCGCGACCTGGCCGTGCTGGCGGCGCTGGGGTTGGTGATCAACGGCCTCGCTTCGCGCGCTGTTTCCATGCCGGGCTATGTGGATGCCTACTACTACTTTGGGGGCGCGGTGCAGTTGGCGCGAGGCAGTGGCTTCACCGAGCCTTACGTGTGGACCTATCTCACGCCCCGCGACCCCGCCGCCGATGCTGCTCATCGCTGGCCGAGCCATCTCTATTGGATGCCCCTGACGTCCATCGTCGCGGCGCCCTTCATGGCCGTGGCCGAGGCGCTGGCGCGCCGCGCGTTGGCGATGCCGGAGCTTTTCCGGGCCGCGCAATTGCCCTTCATCGTTATCGCGGCGGCGCTGCCGCTGGTGAGCTACGGCGTGGCCCGCACGCTCACTGGCCGGCGCCGTCACGCCTGGGCCGCGGCACTTCTCACCCTGTTCAGCGCCTATTACTTCATCTATTGGACCACGACGGATGCCTTTGCCCTGTTCGGCGCGGCGGCCTCCGGGGCGCTGTGGCTGGGCGCGCGGGCCGCCCGCCACCCTGGCAGCGCAGGCCGCAGCCTGACCCTCGCTGGGGTAGCGGCTGGCCTGGCTCATCTTGCCCGGGCGGATGGCATCCTGGTTCTGATCTGTCTGGCGGGGTGGTGGCTGGCGCGCGGCATACTGAAACGGCCGGTGCCGGCAACGGCCGCAGCACCGGCGCGCGCATGGCTCATCCCGCTGCTTGGCCTCGGGCTGGGCTATCTGCTGGTCATGGGGCCGTGGTTCGCCCGCAACCTGGCCATCGTGGGAGCGCCGATTCCTCCCGGCGCGGCCCGCACTCTTTGGCTCACGCACTACGACGATTACTTTACCTATGCTCCGGAGCAGCTTACCCCGGCCGCCTATCTGGCGTCAGACTGGCGCGTCATCCTGGACGGCAAGTTGGCTGCCCTCCGCGCCAACTTCGCTACCCTGGTGGGAGTCCAGGCCAATGTTGTGGCACTCCCCTTCGCCCTCATTGGAGTGTGGCGATTGCGCCGCCACCCGTTGTTGCGGCTGGCTGGCTTCTATGGCGTGGCATTATTCGTACTGATGACCCTGGTCTTTACGTTCCCCGGCGCGCGCGGCGGCTATTTCCACTCGGGCGCGGCGCTGCTGCCGTTCCTGCTTACGGCCGCCGTCGCCGGCCTGGATGCGGTCGTGGACGCAGCGGCCCGCCGCCTGCCACATTGGCAGCCGGAGCGCGCCAAGCCGGTATTCACGATGCTATTTACTGCGTTGCCAGTCGTCTTGGCTGGCCTGTTGTATGCGGCTGAGGTCACCGGAACTGGCGGCAGCCAGCCCGCCTGGGCGCGGCGCGATGCAGTCTATGGCGAGATGGGACGCTGGCTGGAGTCGCAGGGCGAAGCCGAGACCGTTGTCGCCGTTAACAACCCGCCAGGCTGGTACTACCACACCGGCCAGGCCGCCATCGTCATCCCCGCGGGCGATGCTGAGACCCTGCTGGCCGCTATGGATTCGGTTGCTGCGCCATGGCTTGTACTTGATGTCAATCACCCCGCAGCGCTGGCCGGCCTCTACACCGCGCCTGAGGCCGACGCGCGCCTGACTCTCGCCGCCACGTTTCAGGACGGTGCCGGGCGGCCTGTCTATCTTCTGAGGCGGAGCGCCACGCCATGAACCGCTGGCGCGCCTCGCCGGGTGTGACTTACCTTGCCCTGGCGCTTGTGTTTGTCGGCGGCTATCTGGCGCTGGCGGCGCTCGGCGGGCCGCTGGGCTTTCCGCTGGACGACGCCTGGATTCACCAGACGTACGCCCGCAACCTGGGCCAGCGCTTCGAGTTCGCGTTCGTGCCCGGCCAGCCCTCGGCCGGCTCCACCTCGCCGCTGTGGACGGCGCTGCTGGCGGTGGGCTATGCGCTGCGGGTGGACTACCGCGTGTGGACCTATCTTCTCGGTGTGCTGCTGTTGGCCCTTAACGGGTGGCTGGCCCATCGGCTGGTCGGGCGCTTGTGGCCCGCCTTCCCGGCGGCGGCGTGGGCGGCAGGCCTCCTGGTCGTGGGCGAGTGGCACCTAGTCTGGTCGGGGGCCTCCGGCATGGAGACCCTGGCCTTCAGCACCGCAGTGCTGTTGGTGTTCGCGCTGGATGCTCGCTTTCCTGTTTGGCTGGGGGCAGCCGGCGGGCTGGCGATGTTCATACGTCCAGATGGCCTGAGCCTTCTGCCCATGGTGCTGTGGCGTGCCGCCGTGCGCCCACTGGATTTGGGCCGGACTGCGCCGGTCGGGCAACGATTGACCGAGATCGTGCGTTCGCTATCGGTCAAGGACGGCCTGATCGCCCTCGCGGCTTACGGCGTGTTGCTGGCCGGCTACCTGCTCTTCAACCTGGTCGTTGGTGGAACGCCGTGGCCCAACACGCTGTATGCCAAGCAAGCCGAGTATGCCATTCTGCGAGAGCTTCCGCTGGTTACGCGGCTGGTGCAGGTCAGCCTTCCGCCGTTGGCTGGGCCTTTGGTGCTCCTGCTGCCGGGGATTGGTTTGGGCTGCCTATCACTCTTGCGGGCGCCAGGCCGATGGGAAGCGGCGCTGCCGCTCGTCTGGGCCGCCGGCCTCGTCGCGGCCTATGCCCTGCGCCTTCCCGTGACTTATCAGCACGGGCGCTATCTGATCCCGGTCATTCCCGTGCTGATTGCCAGCGGGGTGGGGGGCTTGTGGCCTCACCTTCAACTACGGGGGCCGCGTCCGCTGGGCCGCATCATCAGCCGGGTCTGGCTGGCCTCGGTGGGCGCGGCGGCCGCGGCGTTCTGGCTGATTGGGGCGCAGGCTTACGCCCGCGATGTGCGGATCATTGATTCCGAAATGGTGGCCGCTTCCCGCTGGGTCGCGGAGCACACCGAGCGCGAGGCCCTTATCGCCGCGCACGACATAGGAGCATTGGGCTACTTCGCCGGCCGGCGGCTGGTGGACATGGCCGGCCTGGTCTCGCCCGAGGTCATCCCCTTTATTCGCGATGAGGCGCGCCTCGCCGAGTGGTTGACCCAGCATAGCGCGGATTACGTCATGAGCTTTCCGGGTTGGTATCCTCACCTGCTCAGCCCCGCCTCCGCCGAGATTCTCTACTCCACGGAGGCTCCGTACAGCCCCGCCGAGGGGGGCGAAAACATGGCCGTTTTTCGCTGGCTGGGCCATTGACCCAAAATGAAGCCAAAAACAAGCCATTTTTGGCATAGTACTCGGTTTGCATATGGTTAGTCCCAGTGATATACTCCACCCCAATTTGGGGACACCAACCAAACCTGGATGGCAACGGACGTTTTGATGGACAGAATCAGCATTCTCGTGGTGGACGATCATCCCCTATTTCGCCAGGGGCTGCGAGATGTATTGCGAAATGAAGCGGATATCGAAATTGTGGGCGAGGGCTCCAGCGGGGAAGAGGCCGTCGAGTTGGCGCATCGTTTGCAGCCCGACGCCATCATTCTCGACATCAACCTGCCCGGCCTCAACGGCCTGCAGGTCGCGCGGCAATTGCGCACCGAGCGCTGCATGGCGGCGGTCGTGATGCTCACGGCGTATGACGATGCCGAACAAGTGCTCCACGCCTTCCGGGCCGGCGGCTCGGCCTATTGCCCCAAGGATGTGACCCCCAACAAGCTGGTGCAGGTGCTGCGCCAGGTGGTGCAGGGGCACTTCGTGGTGGGCGATCTGGTGTTTGACCGGGATGGCTTGCAGACCTGGCTGGACACCAGCGTGGAGAAAGCCGGCCGGCCCTATGTTGACGAATCGCGCGAGGCTTTCTCGCCCTTGTCGCCGCGCGAAATGGAAATCCTGCAATAC
The DNA here is from genome assembly GCA_964497615.1 of uncultured Anaerolineales bacterium. Lineage (GTDB taxonomy): Bacteria > Chloroflexota > Anaerolineae > Anaerolineales > UBA6663 > CAZCEC01. The sequence continues at coordinate 68,464 of CAZCEC010000016.1, forward strand.
GTGACCCGCGGCCTGAGCAATAAGGAAATCGCCGTGTCGCTGGGCATCAGTCATCAAACGGTCAAGAACCATATGACCGCTATCTTGAACAAACTGGACGTTGAGGACCGCACTCAGGCCGCCGTCTATGCGCTGCGGCGCGGCTGGGTGCGGCTTCAGGGTTGACAGGGACACCCATCATGGCCCAGGCCCCGATTGCCGATATGGCTCTGCGCGACTTGACCGTTTCGACCGAACGGGAACTGGCGCGCGCCAGCCAGGAATTGAACGAGCTCAACCGGATGGTTGAGCAAAGCCGAGGCGAGGTCGAAAAGCTCGCCCAACGGAACGCGACCATCGCCGCGCATTTGCGCCAGATTCAAGGCAATCTTGAGAACATTCCGCGGGCCGATCTGAAGACGGCCTACGAGGCCGCCGCCGAAGCGCAGCAGCGGTTGTTCACCATGCGCGGCCAGCTCGAGAAGCTCCAGGGCGAACAGGCCAATTTGGAGCGTTTGGCAAGCCACTTGCAACAGACTCTGACGGCGCTTCAATCGCTCCAGCCGGCGTCCGGCGAGGGCGACCAAATGTCCATCATTGTGCGCCTGGTGGAGGCCCAGGAGGCCGAGCGGCAGCGGCTGTCGCGCCAGATCCATGACGGTCCGGCGCAGGCCCTGTCCAACTTCATCCTGCAAACCGAGATCGCTATGCGCCTGTTCGACATTGACGCCGAGCGGGCGCGCGCCGAATTGCAGAGCCTGAAGTCCTCGGCCACCTCCACTTTTCAGAAGGTGCGGGACTTTATCTTTGACCTGCGGCCCATGATGCTGGACGACCTGGGGTTGGTGCCCACCGTCCGCCGGTATGTGGATGCCTTCAAGGAAAAGACCGGGCTGCAGGCTACGTTCAACGTCACCGGCGCCGATCATCGCCTGGAGTCGGCGCGCGAAGTCGTGATCTTTCGCGGCATCCAGGAGTTGCTGGGCAACGTGAGGCAGCATGCCCAGGCAAATCAGGTTCAATTGACGATGGATTTTGACGAGCACCGGGTGCGGGTGTTGGTGGAGGACAACGGCAAGGGCTTTGAGCGTGAAGCCCTTCCCAATGGCAACGTTAAGTCGTCCGGGCTGCACGCCCTGCAGGAGCGCATGGACCTGTTGGGCGGGCTGTTGAACGTGGATGCCCAGCCTGGGCGCGGCACGCGGGTGACCATGGAAGTGCCGACCGGACCGGTGCAGGATTGACCTGCGGAGGGCCAGGGTGCACAGGACGTTAGGGAACCGTTTGGCGTGGGAATTGCAGCCGATTACGGCTGTTTGGTTTGACTTTATATCAACTCGCAGTATAGTACCCGCGGCCCCACAAGGGGTCTCCCGGAGGAGGGATGCATGCGACGCGGACGACTACTCATCCTGATTGCGCTGCTGCTGGTAGTTAGCGCGGGTGGCATTCTGCTGGCCCTGACCCTCAGTGGCGGGCTGGCCGGCCTCCTGGGGGGCGGTGGGGGGCAGGAGCAGCCCACCGGCGATGCACCCACGCCCATTCCCGTCACGGCCACACCGCAGCAATTCTTGAACATCATCGCGGCGGGGCAGACCCTGGAACGGGGTGTGGTCATTCCCACGGAGGCCATCATCGCCATTCCGTGGCCGACCACCATCGTCCCGCCCTCGGCCATCACCGACCCGGCGCAGATCGTCGGGACCCGCGCCCGCTATACCATTGCGCGCGGTGAGCCGATCTTCTCGACCATGATCGTCGAGAGCCTGCTCCAACTCTCGCCCGCCGGCTCCGACGCCGCCGCCCGCATCCCGCCGGGCTTTGTGGCCATCTCCATTCCGTACAACCGGAATAATGGCGTGGCCTACGGCGTCAAGGATGGCGACCACGTCAACGTGATCGTCTCCTGGGCTCTGGTGGATATTGACCAGAACTTCCAGACCATCCTGCCCAACCTCTCCGCGGTGCTGTCGCCGCCGAACCCGGACGGCACGCTGCCCATCGCGACCAACCTGGTGGCCCTGGTGGAAGCGGGCGCGGGCCAACCCATCGGGCGGGGCGAAGCGGGCGTGAACACCAGCGAAGACTTCTATGTCATCCCGTCCGAGCCGCAGCGCGCCCGGCTGGTGGCCCAGAGCATCATTCAGGATGCGCTGGTGCTGCGCGTCGGCGAGTTTGGCCCGGAAAAGCCGGAGGTCATCTACCCGACCCCCACGCCCAATCCGGAAGTCACCGAGCCGCCGCAGGAGCCGCCCACGGCCACGCCCGTTCCGGACATCATCACCCTGATCGTCTCGCCGCAGGATGCCCTGGTGCTGAACTACATCAACCGCGTGGTTGAGCGCCAGCCCGGTGCGGTCGTCCTGACCCTGGCCCTGCGCTCGGCGGGCGACACGGCCCAGGTCGAGACCGAGAGCGTGACGCTCCAGTACATGTTTGAGCGCTTCAACATTGCGCTTCCGGCCAAGCTGAACTACGGGGTGGGCCCATAGGCCGCCCCGCGGACTGGCGCGCTGGTTACAGTCATCTTCACGCCTCTTGGCGGCCGGCAGGCTGCCAAGAGGCGGTGCCGATTCGAATCGCTGGTAGTGAACATCTTCCGCTGAGCGCAAGCTAGGGCAAGTTATGGCTGCCAATCCTGGAACCCACATTCGGGTGTTGATCGTGGATGATTTCGCCGAGACGCGCGAGAACATCCGCAAATTGCTGCAATTCGAAAGCGATATCGAGGTCGTTGGCATGGCCCGCAGCGGGCGGGAGGGCATTACCCTCGCCAAGGAGACACGGCCCAACGTCGTCCTGATGGACATCAACATGCCCGACATGGACGGCATTCAGGCCACCGAGATCATCGCCAAGGAAGTGCCCATCGCGCAGATCGTCATCGTGTCGGTGCAGAGCGACACCGACTATCTGCGGCGGGCCATGCTGGCGGGCGCCCGCGACTTCCTTTCCAAGCCCCCACCGGCCGACGAGCTCATCAACACCATCCGCCGCCTGGGCCAGCTCAGCCGCCAGCGCGAGCTGGCCATTGCCGCTCAGCCCACGGTCAGCGCGGATGGCGTGCCCGGCCGCAAGGGTCTGGGCGGACACGTGGTGGCCGTGTTTAGCCCCAAGGGCGGCGCCGGCTGCACCACCCTGGCCACCAACCTGGGGCTGGCCTTGCAGGGCGACGACCGCAAGGTCCTGATCCTCGATGCCAATACCCAGTTTGGCGACGTGGGCGTGTTCTTGAACCTGCAAGGTAAATACAGCCTTGTCAGCCTGGTGGAGCGCGCGGACGAGATTGACGAAGACTTCCTGCAGCACGCGGTGGTGTCGCACTCCTCGGGCGTCAAGGTGCTGCTGGGGCCGCCCACCCCGGAAGACGCGGAGCTGGTCACCGCCGCCCAGTTGAAGAAGGTCCTCGAGACCCTGCGCGAGTACTTTCATTACGTCCTGGTCGACACGGCCTCTGTGCTCCGCGACGTTGAGTTGACCATCTTTGATGTTGCCGACAGGATCATCCTGGTGGCAACCCCCGATATCCCCTCGCTGGCGAACATCAAGAAGTTTCTCGACCTGATCGAGAAGCTCGAAGTGCCCAGCGAGAAGGTCATGCTGGTGCTCAACCGGGTGGATCGGCGCGGCGGCATCTCGGCTGCCAATGTCGAGGAAACCCTTAAGCACACGGTCCGCGCACAAATCCTGCTGGATGACAAGACCGTCCTGTCTTCCATCAACTCGGGCGTGCCGTTCATCACCGGGCCCAAGTCGCTGGCGCCGGTGCAGGGCATTGTGGACCTGGGCCAGCGCGTACGCGAAGAGTTTGCGCCCAAAAAGGCGACTGATGACGAGGCCGGCCGCAAGGCGCCGGCTAAACCACAGCCCGCACGATCTTCCAGCTTGTTTCAAAGGCGTTAGAACGGTACAATGGATTAGGCGTTGAAGCAGTTCACATAAGGGCGGTATATGTCACTCCTCAAACGCATTGAACAAGGCCAGGCCGCAAGTGGACAGCCCTCCGCCCCGGCGTCGCCGCCGGGCAGTTCGCCGCCGTCCGGTCCCCAGGATCAGGCCTCCAAGCTAGCCGAGCTGCGCATGCGGCGGGCTGCGCCCCCCGCGCCCGGCATGGCGGCTGGCGGCGCTGGCGCGGTGGACCTGAAAGGCCGCGTTCAGAACAAACTGCTCTCCCAGCTCGATCCTTCCATGGATGTCACGCGCACCGCCGACGTCCGCCGCACCATCGAAGACTTGTATGAGACCATCTTGGCCGAGGAGGGCATTGTCCTGTCGCGCGCCGAGCGCAAGCGCCTGTTCGACCAGATCGTTTCGGAAATCCTGGGCCTGGGCCCATTGGAGCCGCTGCTCCAGGACGAGACCGTCACCGAAGTCATGGTCAACGGTCCCAAGAACCTATACATCGAGCGCAAGGGCAAGCTCGAGCGGGTGCCCTTTGCATTCGAGAGCAACGAGCACGTCATGCGCATCATCGACCGCATCATGGCGCCCCTGGGCCGGCGCGTGGATGAGGCGCACCCCTACGAAGACGCCCGCCTCCCGGACGGGTCCCGCGTCAACGCCATCGTGCCGCCCATCTCCCTAGTCGGCCCGTGCCTGACCGTCCGCAAGTTCTTCAAGACCCCGATCACGGTTGAGAAGCTGATCGAATTTGGGGCCATCACGCCGGAGGCCATCGAGTTCATGAAGGCGGCCGTCATTTCGCGGCTCAACATCGTCATCTCCGGCGGCACAGGCTCCGGCAAGACTACCTTCCTCAACGTTCTGTCGGGCTTCATCCCGGCTGATGAGCGAATCATCACCATCGAGAACGCCGCCGAATTGCAGTTACGCCAGGAGCATGTTGTGACCCTGGAGTCGCGCCCGGCCAATATCGAAGGCCGCGGCGAGGTCACCATCCAGAACCTGGTGGTCAACTCGCTCCGAATGCGCCCCGACCGCATCGTGGTCGGGGAAATCCGCGACGAAGCCGCGCTGGACATGCTCCAGGCCATGAACACCGGCCACGACGGTTCCATGACGACCGCCCACTCCAACAGCGCCCGCGACTCGCTGGCGCGCATGGAGACGATGACGCTGATGGCCGGGATGGACCTGCCGGTGCGCGCCATCCGCGAGCAAATCTCCTCGGCCATTCACCTGATCGTGCACCTGGAGCGCATGCGCGACGGGTCGCGCAAGGTGGTCCAGATCGCCGAAGTCCAGGGCATGGAAGGCGATATCATCACCATGACCGACCTGTTTGTCTTCGAGCAGACGGGCTACGAGAAGAACCGGATCGTGGGCCGGCTTCGCCCCACCGGCCTGCGGCCCAAGTACATGGACCGGATCGAGGACGCTGGCATTCACCTGCCCCCGTCGGTCTTCGGGATCGGCGAACGGGTGAGGTACTAAACCCAGCCGGAGGGTCACCGTGACGCTTATCTCGTGGGGAATCCTGGTTGGGGTTGCGCTGCTGAATCTGGTCACCATTGCGGTGTTTGTGGTGCTGGAGCGCCGCAATTCCGTCGTCGAGGAGCGCCTGGGCCGCATCACGCAGGCAGGGCAGGCGGTGGCAGCCGCGCCGGCCGAGACAGGCCCCGTGCGCCGCAGCAGCCCCATCTCGCAAGCCCTCAACCGCGCTATTTCACGCCGCGGCTTCGCCGAGCGCATTCAGCGCGAATTGGCGCGCGCCGATCTCAAGCTCAATGTGGCCGAGTGGCTGGCCCTGCATGTGCTCCTGGCGTTTGGCTTCTTTGCCGTGGGCTGGCTCATCGGCGGCCAGAACCTCTTCATGGGCGCACTGGCCGCCATCGGCGCGTTCTTCGTGCCGCGCATGTACCTCGGCTTTCAGCAGCGCAAGCGCCTGCGCACTTTCGACAACCAACTCGGCGACATGCTCAACCTGGTGGTCAACGGCCTGCGCGCGGGCTACAGCCCGTTGCAGGCGCTCGAATCCGTCGCGCGGGAGCTGCCGCCGCCCATCTCGGTCGAATTTCAGCGCGTCGTCCAGGAAATTCAGCTCGGCCTGCCGCAAGAAGCGGCCCTGGCCAACCTCACCCGCCGCGTGCCCAGCGCCGACCTGGACTTTGTGGTCACCGCCATGAACGTCCAGCGCGAGGTGGGCGGCAACCTGGCCGAAATCCTGGACAACATCAGCCACACCATCCGGGAGCGCGTGCGCATCAAGGGCGAGATCGCCACGCTCACTGCTCAGGGCCAGATCACGGCCTGGGTGATTTCGCTCTTGCCGATCGGCCTGGCGCTGTTTTTGTGGGTGATTAACCGCAGCTACATGAATAACATCTTTGGGCCGCCGTTTGTATTTGGCTTGCCCTGCTGCGGCATCATCATGATCGCCACCAGCCTGACGATGATTGCGACCGGTTTCGCCATCGTGCAGAAGATCGTGGATATCGAAGTCTAAGGCGGAGGCAGCCATGCCCTACCTGCTCATCGGCGGCATCGCCGTCGTCGTCATTGCCATCATCCTGATCATTGTGGGCTTGCGCTCCCCCAATGAGGCCGATCCTCTCCAGGCCCGTCTGGCCGAGTATTCGACCCGCGAACGGCCCCTGACCCTGGAGGAGATCGAACTTTCGCTGCCGTTCTCCGAGCGCGTCCTGCTGCCTACCATCCGGCGCCTGGGCCAGTTTGCGGCCCGCTTTACGCCCCAGGCCTCGCTGGAGAACATTCAGCACCAGTTGGACCTGGCCGGCAACCCGCGCGGCCTCGACCCGACGATGTTCTGGGCGCTGCGCATCATCGCCACCCTCACGCTGGGCGGCGTCATTTTGTTCGTGACCACCATCGCGCCGCCGGACTCGTTCTTCTCCATCCGCACCGGCACGCTCAAGGCCCTGGGCTTTGCCGCCGGCGGGGCGCTGTTGGGCTTCTTCCTGCCGGTCATGTTCCTCTCCAGCCGCATCAAGCGGCGGCAGGATATCATCATCAAGGCCATGCCCGACGCGCTGGACCTGCTCACCGTGTGCGTGGAAGCCGGGCTGGGGTTCGACCAGGCCATGGCCAAGGTAGCTGAGAAATGGGAAAACGAGCTCTCGCTGGGTTTTGAACGCGTGCTCCAGGAAATACGGCTGGGCAAGCTGCGCCGCGAAGCGCTGCGCGACATGGCCGAGCGGATGGATATTCCGGACATGACGAGCTTCGTGGCGGCCATCATTCAGGCCGATCAGTTGGGCGTCAGCATGGGCAAGGTGCTCCGCATCCAGTCCGACCAAATGCGCATCAAGCGCCGCCAACGCGCAGAGAAGAAGGCGCACGAGGCGCCCGTCAAGATGCTCATCCCGATGGCCTTCCTGATCTTTCCGTCTATCTACATCGTGCTGCTGGGGCCGGCAGCCATGATCTTGATGAATTCGCCCGCCTTGCGTTCCGTGTTTGGCGGTTAGGCGGCGAGCTGGCGGCGCGCGTGGGTCGCGCCGCCCTACTTGGTGAGGCTGGATATGGCAGTTGCCGTGTCGGCCCGCCCGGACACCGTCCGTCGCCCGTGGCGCTTGTGGCTGCGCCAGGGCTTGTGGGCCGGTATTGACCTTCTGTTCCCGCCCCGTTGTGCCGGCTGCCGCCAGCCCGGCGCCCGCTTGTGTGCCGCGTGCGTGGCGGCCTTCGACCGGACGGCTGCGCCCTGGTGTGACTGCTGCGGCTTGCCTGTCGCGCTCCCCGGCCCCTGCGCCCTGTGCCAGCTTGCCCCTGACCGCCTGGCTCCCTTAGCCGGGCTGCGCTCTCTCGCCTGGTTTGACGGGCCGCTTCAATCAGCCGTGCACCAATTCAAGTACCAGCGCGATATTATCCTGGCGGACGGCCTCGGCGGCCTGTTGGCCCAGGGCGACTTCTGGCGCGACCTGCCGCCCGCGGCGCTGGTGCCCGTGCCGCTGGCTGACGAGCGCCGCCGCGAGCGCGGTTACAATCAGGCTGGGCTGCTGGCGCGAGCGGTCGCCGACTGGCGCGGGCAGCCCCTGGATAGTCGAGTGGTCCGGCGCACGCGGCACACACCCTCACAGGTGGGCCTCTCGGCCGCCGAGCGGCGCGTGAATGTGCAGGGCGCCTTCACGGCCCAGCCTTCAGCGGCCGGCCGCACCTTCGTGCTGATCGATGATGTTTGTACCACCGGGGCCACCCTGGCGGCGTGTGCCGCGGCCCTGGTGGAAGCGGGCGCGGCCGCCGTGTGGGGCGTCACCCTGGCGCGCGCCCGGTTCAGCCCGTCCGACTCTCGCCTTCGGGCCGATCGGGCAGCTAAGCAATAAACGGCGCCTGGCGTCCGGCCGGTGCGGCCGGTGCGCCCCGGCGTCTCTATCCGATAGGAGGTAAGCATGGCACTCGAAGTTCAGATTCAGGCACGGGATATCAATGTAACCCCTCACTTGCGGGAGTACGTCGAGAAGAAGGTCAGCAAGCTCGACCGTTATTTGCCGACCATCACCGAGGCCCGGATGGAACTGGCCGAGGTCAAGTCGGCGCGGTCCGCGGCAGACCGGCAAGTGGCTCAGCTAACGGTTCACACGCGCGGCATGGTGCTGCGCGCCGAGGAGCGCAAGGACGATATCTTCGCCGCGGTGGATGCGGTGCTTGACAAGATCAATCGCCAGATCGAACGCTATAAGGGCAAGCGCTGGCGCGGGCGCGGCGACGGCGCCGCCGCCGATACCGTCATCCCGGCCGAAGAGCTTGAGACCGACAGCACCGCCGAGCCAGAGTCAGCCCCGGCCGAGAGCATCGTTCGGCGCAAGCAGTTCATCGTGACCCCGATGAACGAGGCCGAGGCCATCGAGCAAATGCAGCTCATCGGACACGACAACTTCTTTGTGTTCCTGAACGCCGCCACCAACCACATCAACGTATTGTATCGGCGCCATGATGGGAACTATGGCTTGATCGAGCCCGAAATCGGCTGAGGCCGGCTGGCGGCTCGCCGCCGGGTCCTGGCGTCCTACGTCTGTCCGACTTGCTGGTGGGGAACCCGCTGGGGTTCCCCACTCGCTTGCCAATGCCTCCTTCGCTTAGTGTCATTCTTATGCTAGGGCCGTCCGGCGCCTCGCCCGCCGAGCGCTGGGTGGCGGGCGGGCGTCAGGCCGCGCTGGCTGACGCGCTGTCGCTCGCGGCGGGCCTGCCCGGCATCGAGCATCTCGTTGTGGCCGCGCCTCGGGACGCACCGCTTGCCGCGCTGCCCGATGTGGCGGTCACCTGGGACGATGACCCGCCGGACGAGCCATTTCACTTCGGCCGGCGGCTGAGCGGCTTGCTGCACCGCTACCCGGCTGACGCGTTCGTCTACCTGGGCGCTGGCAGCGCGCCGCTCCTGCCGCCGGAAATGCTGGCGCAGGCCGCGGCTGAGGTGGCCCGCAGCGCGGCGCCCCTGGCTATCACCAACAACCTGTATTCGTCCGACTGGCTGGCGGCCAATTGTCCCATAGCCATTTCGGATCGCCCGGATCGGTTCTCGAATGACAACGCGCTGGGGTGGGTGCTGAAGACTGAAGCCGGGGTGGAGGTAAGAAGTCTGCCTGCCTCCGCCGCCACGCGGCTCGATATCGATACGCCCGCAGATTTGCAGTTGCTGAGCCTGCATCCGGCGGTCGGGCCGGCGCTATCGGCCTATCTGCGCCAGCAGCCCTTGGGGCCGGGAGCGTGGGCGGCGGCAGGGCGGCGGCTGGCTGCCCCCGGCGGCGGCGTGGCTCTCATCGGGCGCGTCGCCTCCGGCGTCTGGGCGCACGTCGAGGCGCACACCCAGGCCTGGATCAGGGTGTTCTCCGAAGAGCGCGGGATGACGGCAAGTGGGCGTCTGGCCGCGGGTCAGGTAAAATCGCTCCTGGGCGCGCATCTGGCGCGCCTCGGCCCAGCGGCTTTTTTCGAAGAGTTGAGCGATCTGGTGGAGGCCGCCTTTTTCGACACGCGCGTAGTCATGGCCGCGTGGGAGGCGGGCCGCCTGCCCTCGGCCGGAGACCGATACGCGTCTGACTTGCTGCGGCTCAGCGACATCGGCCATGCCCGGTTGCGCGAGTTCACGGCCGCCGCCGCCGCCGCGCCCATCCCCATCGTGCTGGGCGGGCACGGCGTGGTCGCGGGCGACCTGTACGGCCTGGTCGAAATCATCGCAAGCGGAAGATTGGACTAAGCAACTGCCATGCCGAACGTTTTGTTTGTCTGCACCGCCAACATCTGCCGCTCGCCGGTGGCTGAAGCGCTGTTCGCCGATTGGCTGCGCCGCCAGGCCGTGCCTGGCGACTGGCAGGTTAGCTCCGCCGGCACCTGGGCCGACGATGGATATCCGGCCGCCCAGCACTCGCGCGACATCCTGGGGGAGCAGGGTCTGGACCTCAGCCGGCATCGCGCGCGCCGCGTGGACGCGGACGTGCTGGCCCGGGCCGACGTGGTGCTGTGCATGACGAGGGCGCATCGCGAAGCCCTGCAGGCAGAGTTTCCGCAATTTGCCAGCCGCCTGGCTTTGCTCAGCGCCATGGCGGGCGTGCCCTACGATATCGCTGATCCTTTCGGCGGGCCGCGGTCGGGGTATGCGGCCATGGTCGCCGAACTCCGCGACCTCATCGAACGCGGCGGCGAGCGCATCGTGGCCGCCGCCGCGGAGAAATAAAAACGGCCCGCGCATCGCGCCGGGCCGTCTCTCAGCTCACTCGCCTTACCAGCCGTCGATATATCTGGCCCAGTCGGCGTTGTCGGCCAGGTGCCGCCCAAACAGATAGCTGGCCGTAGCGGCCGGCTCGGCGGGGCGGTGACGCAGGTTCATGTTAGCTTCTAAGGCGCTGCGGCCACCCTTGGACCGGTTGCACTGCTGGCAGGCCGCCACGAGGTTGTCCCAGCGATGCTGCCCGCCACGATGGCGCGGCTCCACGTGGTCAATCGTCAAATGGCCGGTGGACCGCCCGCAGTACTGGCAGGTGTAGTTATCGCGCCGGAAGATCTCGCGCTTGGTCAGCTTCACGCGCGGGCGCGGGCGCTTAATCATCTGCTCCAAGCGGATGACCGAGGGGCGCGGATAACTCAACCTCGCGGTATGGATATGGCCGCGGCCGTTGGCGATCATCTCGGCTTTGCCCGTCATGATCAGGCCGAGCGCGCGGCGGGTGTCGCATACATTGAGGGGCTCGAAATTGGCGTTCAACACGAGCACCGGATCATTCATTTTCGCGCCATCCACTCAATAGCGCGAATTCTAGCACCGATGCCAGGCCCTGACAAGATAGCGGGACATCCCTGCCGACGCTGCGCCGCCCGCGGCCAGATGTGGCGGTCGCGCCGCTCTAGCCTACCCGCTGCAGCCGGCCCAACTCCCGGTACTTCTGCCACTCGAAGTAGGCCATCAGCCCGCTCAGCCGCAACCCGTGCCAGCCGTCGCGCCAGCCCTCAAGGGTTACCAGCCGCCAGTAGAACTGCCGCAGCGGCTGAAGGATGAAGTTGTGCGGCCGGGCGCGCTCGCCCGACAGTTTCAGCCGGCTGGCGTCATAGCGCGCATAGCCGGCTTGCTTCGCCAGGAACTCCCCAATGGTGTCGTAGTTGAGGTGAATCAGCGGCTGGCTCAGGTGGCCTGGCTCCGCGGGGCTGTTTAGCACCGCTACTTCGTGCACGGGCCGGCTGGACTCGTAGCGGGCCAGCACCCGGCGCAACAGCCGCAGTTGGTAGTCCGGGTACCAGCCGGCGTGCAGGGTCAGGCGTCCAAACAGATAATTGTGCCGCGGCACCCACCAGCCGGGTACTGGCTTGGATAGCACGGCCTGAATCTCTTCCGCCAGAGCGGCGGGCACGCGTTCGTCGGCATCCACGAACAGCACCCACTCGCTGGCCGCGGCTTCCAGCGCCGCCTGCCGCTGACCCGCATAGTGGTCGAAGGACCGTTGGACCACCCGCGCCCCCGCCGCCTGCGCCAACGGCACCGTCTCGTCCGTGCTGAACGAATCAAACACCAGCACTTCCGGCGCCCAGGCCAGCGACTCCAGGCAGTCCGGCAGGTGCCGTTCCTCGTTATAGGTCAATACGACTGCGGTGAGCAAAGACAGTCTGCCAGCGCGGGGCGCGCTATTCATCCCAAGGCTGAGTGCCGTTTATGGATGGCTTACCGTCCGGGGCCGCTGCCGGTCCACGCCTTCCCCGGCGCCGCCGCCTGCCGGCCCACAAGTGAGCCAAGTCGCTCAACGCCAGGTTGAGTTCCGCGCGTTCGTCGGCGGCGAGCCGCCCCTGCTGGCTCAAGCGGTAGTTGGCGCGTATCTGCCGCCGCAGGCCTATCGGCACGAGCTGGCTCAGCACCGCGTTCACCGCCGCCCCATGGTACCGGTGGTACAGGCGGCGGCGGCTCGTCCAAAGATGCTTGAGCGACTGCGCCTTCGCTTGGGCGGTGCTCTGGCCCCCAAAGTGCACCACCTCGGCCGCGGGCGCCACCCAGCGCTCCCAGCCGGCCCGCGCCATGCGCCACTGCCAGTCAATCTCCTCGCAGTACATCTCAAAGGTCTCGTCGAACAGACCCACGTCGGCGATGGTTTCGGCGCGGACCAGGAAGGCCGCGCCCAGGGTGTGATCCACGCGAAACGGCTGGCCTCGATAGGCGGCCGGCGGGTAGCGGCCGTTGAGGGATGAGCCTGACAGGCGCGCCAGCCGGCCCGGCGGCGGGAATAAGTCCAGGACGGCCTGGCTCAGGCCCGGAAAGCGGAAGGCGGAATGCTGGAGGGTGCCGTCGGGGTTGACGAGCTTGGGCGCTGCCACACCAGCGCGGGGATGCGCCTGAAGACAGGCCCACAAATGGCGCAGCGCGCCCGGCCGCACCAGGGTATCCGGGTTCAGCACCAGGAACGCCCGCGGCGCGACCTGCGCCTGGAGCGCCCGCAGCCCGCGGTTGTTGCCGGCGCCCATCCCCAGGTTCTCGCCTTCAAGACGCAAAGTCCGGGGGAACTGCTCGCGCAGCATGGCTGTCGAGCCGTCGGTGGAGCCATTGTCCACCACGCAGACCGCCGCGCTCAGGTCGCCCGCGCTGTGGGCCAGGTCCAGGTAGACCGAGTCGAGGCACGCGGCCAGCAGGGCGCGGACGTTCCAGTTGACGATGACAATGCCCAGGTCCACCGCGCTGCGCCCGCTCGTTCTCCCCTCACTGTTCATGTGTACCCATGCGGCCGCCGCGCGGCTCGCGCTGCGCAGACCGCGCCGCTCACCGGGTGCTAGACGGCGCGCTCGCGCAGGCGCGAGCTGATATAGTCCATCGTCGCCACGACAATGGCGATGGCCAGGATTTGCGCCGAGGCGCCGCGGTAGTTGAGCAGGTTCATGTTCTGCTGCAAGAGGAAGCCAATGCCGCCGCCGCCCACCAACCCAATGATGGTGGACATGCGCACGTTGATGTCCCAGCGGTACATCGTGAACGAGATGTAGGGCGGGATGATCTGCGGGATGACGGCATAGATGATGGTTTGCAGGCGCGTGGCGCCGCTGGCCTTAATCGCCTCCAGTGGTCCGGCCATGATGCTTTCCACTTGCTCCGAGTACAGCTTGCCCCCCGCCGCGATGCTGTGCAGGGCCAGGGCCAGCGACCCCGCGAACGGCCCCAGCCCCACCCACACCACCATCACCAGCGCCACGATCAGCGCCTCGATCGAGCGGACGGCATTGAGGATCGTACGGACGATGTAGTAAATCGTCAGGCCGATGCCGATCGGCCGCCGGTGCCGGGTGCGGAACGCCATCAGCAGACCGCCCAGCGCGCCCGTGATGGCCGGCAAGGTGCGGATGAAAAGCGGATTGGGGATTTCGTATAACCAGCCGATGGCCGCCCCAATGAGCAGCCCAAGCACCGCACCACCCAGGGCGCCAAGCCCATAGTGGAGCACCTGCCAGGGCGCGCCCGAAAGGCGCTCATTGATCTGTTGGCCGGTGCGGCTGGCCAAGCTGCCGAGCATGGCGCCCAAGGCGAGGCCGGCGACGGGCGCAATGAGCAAGCTGATGATGTCGCCGATGTCGGCGATGAACTCGCCCAGGAACCCAAACACACCGAGCCGGACACGCAGCAGCGTGCCCCAATCGGAGGCCAGGTCGGCGAGCAAGAACAGCCCCACCAATCCCACAGCCACCGCCAGTCCGATCGCCGCCATGCGCGCCCACCGGATGATGACGCGGGGCGCCTGCTGTTCCTCCGGCGGCACGGCCCAGCGCGCCGCGCCCCAGATCAGCAGCGGCGAGAGCACCACCCCGCCGAGCTGCAACCCCACGTTGGCCATCAGCCGCTGGCTGCCCATGCCCAGCCAGCCCGCCAGCAGCGCGCCCAGCCAGATGCCCACCGGCCAGGCGATGATGGCCAAGGCCACGCTCGTCAGCGAGGTGGTCACGTCCTTCATCAGGTTGCGCGCCGCGAAGAAGCTGATCGGCACGGCCAGCACCGTCGCCAGGGTCGTCGCCAACAGCGCCAGGAACACCGTCTCGATGATTTTCTCCCACGTGCTGATCGCGTTCTGGCTAAAGTGTGGCAGGCCCACATTGCGCCGGGTCACAGCGCGGATGGTCTGCTCCACGGCCTCGGGCCGATTGGGCAGCCGGGCCGTGACCACGAAGTGACCGTCCGCGTCAGTGGTCACATCGGTCATCTTCAGGGTCACGCCGCTGGGCGGGATGAAGTTGAGCGGTCCCTGGGTGTTCGGCTCGAAGTGAAAGCCCTCCACGGTGATCTCGGTGCGTGGATCAGCACAGGGCGGCGTCACCACAAGATAGGGGTCGCCCGTGGTCGGCGGCGCAGCCGGCGTCAGGCCGCCGGCCGGGCACGGCACGTAAATGGTGGTATTGACCTGAAACTCTTCGCGGTCATACTCGAAAATGTCTGGCCGGAAGAGAGCGCGAATGATGCGCTGCAGGCGGGTCTGGCGCGTCTCGGACTGAATCTCATCCAGGTTCACATTGGTGACCTGAAACCCGTAGGCGTAGATCAGCAGACCTACGACCACCCAGAGGCCAAGCCGCAAGGATTGCATGGGGGACGATGGCTTTTTCACTCTGGCCTCCTGCTCAACCGACGCGCTCGGCTTCCTTGCCGTAGATGTCCTTGAATCGCTGGTCGTCAATCTCGGCCGGCGGCCCGTCGAAGACGAGCTGCCCCTGGTTCAGAGCAATTGCGCGGTCGGCATACCGGTGGACCAGGTCCAGGAAGTGAAGACTGCACAGAACGGTCACGCCATCCTGCTTGTTGATCTGTTCCAGATACTGCATGATGCTGTGCGCCAGCACCGGGTCGAGGCTGGCCACAGGCTCATCGGCCAGGATCATGTGCGGCTGCTGCATCAGCGCCCGCGCAATGCCTACCCGCTGCTGCTGGCCGCCGCTCAGTTCATCCGCCCGGTTGTCGGCCTTCTCCGACAGCCCAACGCGCGCCAATTGCTTATGGGCGTTTGCCACATCCTCGGGTGGAAACCGGTTGAAAAAGCTCCAGGCCGGGTTCACATAGCCCAGCCGGCCCGCCAGCACGTTAGTCAGCACCGACGACCGGTGCACAAGGTTGAAATGCTGGAACACCATGCCGATCCGGCGGCGGATGCGGCGCAGCTCCGCTTCATTCGCAGCGGTCACGTCCAGGCCGTCAAACATGATGCGCCCGCTGGTGGGGTCAATCAGCCGGTTGATGCAGCGCAACAGGGTGGATTTGCCCGAACCGCTCAGGCCGATCACCGCCAGGAACTGGCCTTTGGGCACATCGAAGGTCACCTCGTCCAGCGCTCGAAAGGTGGTGCCTTCGTAGATTTTTGTGACTTTGTGGACGCTGAGCATGGGGGTTTCGCCTCTTGGTGGACAGTGCCAAACCGGCTGGGCTGGCCCGCGGTGTCTCCGGCGGCGATCCTGCCCGCCTGTGAGGGCAGGGCGGGGGACTGCGACCGGCGCCAGACCTGCCAGGCCCAAGCGCCGCGGAGGGTTGGATCCGCTGCTTGAGGCCTGGCAGGGTCTGGCGGTTGGTTCAACCGTCTACTGCATTACAGGTCTTCGAGCGAGATGCCGGCCTCTTCCACCATAGCGCGGATGAGGTCGTACTCGCTGTCGGCCGCCGGCTCGACGCCCGACCAGCCGTAGAAGTCCTCGCTGCCGATGGACTCAACCCAGGCGTCGGTCTCGGCGAAGGCGATGATGGCCGCCTCGATCTGCGCGCGCAGATCGGCCGGGAAGTCCGGGCTGAACGACAGGGTGTCGTTCGGGATGGCCGAGGTCAGGTCCAGGATCTTAACCTGCTGGACGATGTCGGGCGCCTCTTCGCGCACGTTGGCGCGCGCGTCGAGCACCCGGTAACCCTCGCAGAACAGGCCCTCGTCGTTCGGGGCGCAGGTCTCGATCAGGTCTTCGGGGATATCGGGTTCATCGCCGACATCCCACGCCTCGACGCCTTCCGGCACCGCGAACGGGCTGAAGAAGGTCGTGCCGAAGTCGGCTTCGCCGTTCAGCACTGCGTTCACCACTTGCGGGTGGCCGCCGGCTTCCACCGTCTCACCGGGGGCAACGCCAAGTTCCTGCATGAACACCAGCGGGGCCAGGTAGCCGGAGGTCGAGCCGGCATCCGGGTAGGCCCAGCTCAGGCCGTCCAGGTCTTCCAGCGACTCGATGCCGCTGTCGCGCCGGACGATGAACTGGGTCCAGTACACGCCCCAGCCGCGGCGGACGGCCTTCATGGAAACGTCCACGCCGCAGAGCTGGTTCGCCAGCACGTAACCCTGAGCGGGGATGAAGGCGATGGTGTCGGTCGGCGAGGCGCAGATCTCTTCGATGGTCGCCGCGTACGAGGTCGGCACGCTGACCTCAAAGACCAGGCCGGTCGCTTCGTTGAGCGCCGCTGCCATCACGTCGCCGCCGGAGACGATGATAGCCGCGTCCACCGACGGCACGAACAGCACCTTGATGGGGTGCTCTTCCGACCCGAGCGTGGGCATGGCCTCGGTCGGCTCAGGCATGGCGGTTGGCTCGGGCATAGCGGTTGGCTCGGGCGCCGTGGTGGGCGGCACGCTCGTCGGCTGGGGGGCCGTTGTGGGCGTGGCGGTGGCGGCCGGCGTGCAGGCGGCCGCGAGAATGGCTACCAGCGCCAGCAGGGCGAATACGCGGTACTGCTTTGTGGCATGTTTCATGGCGTAAGCCTCTTTCTCCTCATCTATACTGGTCTTCACACAATGACTGGTTCCATGACTTACAACGGTTCATCTTGCGGGGCGTCTATCACCTCCTTCCACGGGCGCGGCTCGGCATCGCTGGCCGCGGGCCGCCCAAATCATAACTCGCTTTGCCCAGCCCGACAACCCTCACGGGGCGACGATCGTCACCAACTCCTGGTCGATCCTGTTATTGACAACCGCGACGTTTTCGTGAATCAGCCCCGCCCAGAAGTATTGCGGGTTCAGGCTGGGGATGACCTCATCCAGCACGATGGAACCGGTCACGACCACAGTCTCGCCGGGCATCAGATAGTATTGAGGGTTGCCGCTCTCGTCCGGAATGAGGGTTAGCGCATCTGGTGTGCCCAGCGCCCAGCGCCAGGGATAGTCGCTCTTGCACGTCTGGCAGTTGAGGCCCACCCGCCAGGCGCCGGCTTCCTCATATTCGCCCAGGGTGTTGGCGTTCGTGCTCATCGATTCGTACACATAGCCGGAGGCCGGCCCCGTGGTGCGCAGGGGCGCCGTGCCGTAGTTCTCCACCACCAGGCTGAACGACAGGACGCTGCCTGAGATCACGCTGCTGGCCGAGAATTCCACCTCGCCCCGATAGATCTGCGCGCGGGGCAGGCCGCCATTGGCGATCAGCAGTTGCGTTTCCACCTCCACCCGCTGGCCGATGGCATCCTCCACCTCGGCCCGCACGGTGTAGGCGCCGTCCGTCGGCGGTTCCAGGTTCTGGTCAATGCCGGCGTCATAGTCGTAGGTGTGTGTCCCGGCTTCGCCTGGCCGCAGGTCAGACGCGGCCTCCGCAATCGGCAGCCGCGTGCCATCCGGGCCAATGAGAAACACCCTCAGCCCTTCCTCCGGCACGGCCTTCCACAGCGGCACATTGATGGTCACCCGGTCGCCGATACCGTCCTGGTTGGGCGTAAAGGTTTGCGGGCTGACGGTCAGGTTCACGATGAGGGGCAGGGCGCTGTCGGCGCCAGTCACCGCCAGTTGGCCGGTGACCTCGTTTGCCGCACCCTGGTCATCTACCGCGGCGATTTTCCATTGGTAGGCGCCGTCGGGCAGGACCCGGCGCGTCACGCGGCCTGCGAACCCTTCCGGCCAAGCTTCTCCCGGCAGCATGAAAGCGTCCACCACGCCGCGAAAGTCAATCTGGTATTCGCCCGCATCGCGCGGTTCCTGGTCTCGAAAGGTGAAGGTCTGTCCGGCTTCGTCAACGAACTGGATTGTCAGGCGGGCGGGCCGGCGCAGCCGGTAGGTGATCCGCACACTGTCGTCACTGCCGTCGGCGTTTGGCGTTAGCATGGTGTGGCTGAATGCCGCGGCCATGAGGGGCGGACCGCCGGGCCGGAAGACGGCCCACACGCCAGCCAATACCAGGCCAGCGGCGACCATCGCCGTCACCAGGGTGAGGGCAAGGGACCGAGACACCTTCGCATTGTACTAGGTTTTCAATTCACTTGGCCTTGTGCTACCATTACGCCGATGCTGTCCTACGCCGAAGCCCTGGATTACATCTATAGCTTCATCGACTACAGCGCCATCCGGGCCGACCGCTACTCGCCGGCCGCCTTTGATCTGCGCCGCCTGATTACCTTTTTGCGCGACCTGGATGAGCCCCACCACCGCTATCCGGTCATTCACGTGGCTGGCACCAAGGGCAAAGGCTCGGTGGGCGCCCTCTGCGCCAGCGCCCTGCGGGCCGCCGGCTACCGCACCGGTTTGTACACCTCGCCCCACCTGCTGGACTTCTGTGAGCGGGCCCAGGTGGACGGCCAGCCGATCCCGCGCGACGCCGTCGCCAGCATCGTCGGGGACTTCCAGCCGCTGGTGCCCCGGCACCCCGGCCTGACGACTTTTGAGCTTACGACCGCGCTGGCCTTCGAGCACTTCGCCCGGACCCAGGTCGATGTGGCCGTGATCGAGGTGGGCCTGGGCGGCCGGCTGGATGCTACTAATGTAGTCTCACCGCTGGTGTCGGTCATCACCTCGCTCAGCCTGGACCACACCTACTTGCTGGGCAACACGGTGGCGGAGATCGCCGCCGAGAAGGGCGGCATCATCAAGCCCGGCGTGCCCCTGGTCACCGCGCCTCAGGCGCCCGAGGCCCTGGCCGTGCTCGAAAACATCTGCCAGGAGCGGGGCGCGCCGCTCACGGTCGCCGGCCGCGACTGGCTCTTCCGCGCCGTGGGCCACTCGCTCGAGAGACAGACCCTGGAACTGTGGTCGGCCGAGGAGCAGCGCCAACTGATGGCCCTCCGGGCGCGGGGCCACACGGCGCAGTGGCGCCCGGCGCGCTTCACCATTCCTCTCTTGGGGCAGTTCCAGGTTGAGAATGCGGCCGTCGCCTATGGCGCCCTCCAGACGGCGCGTGAACGGGGCCTGCCGATTTTTCCGCAGGCGGTGGAAGCGGGCTTCAGCGCCGTCAAGTGGCCGGGCCGCTTCGATATCATTCAGCGCCAGCCGGTGGTGGTGGTGGATGGCGCGCACAACGTTGACGCGGCGGTGCGCCTGGCGGAGGCCTTGAAAGACTACTTTCCCAGCCGGCGCGTGTGCCTGGTCTTCGGCGCCTCGGAGGACAAGGATGTGGCCGGCATGCTGCGCGAGCTCCTGGCCCCGGCCGGCGGCGTGGCGCACGTGATCGTCACGCAGGCTGTCCATCCTCGGGCAATGGACCCGGAGGCCCTGGCCGATATGGTCGCCCCCTCGGGCGTGCCGGTGGAGGCCGTGAGCGCCGTGGCGCCGGCCTTGCAGCGCGCCTTCGAGTGGGCGGGGCCCGAGGATGTCATCCTGGCGACGGGCAGTCTGTTCGTGGTGGCTGAAGCGCAGGCTGCCGTTGTGTCCTTGATGGCATCGCGATCGCCTGGGGCCGCCTAGCCCGCAGGCAGTGGTGAGTGCTGGTATCCGGCGCGTCCGCGCGGATTGATCCGACAAGAAAGTCTGAGTGTTGAACTTAATGCAGGAAGAAGCATTTCGCGAGTGGCTGGTACGGTCGGACTTCGCCGACGCCATGGGGCGGCGGGCGGAGGAACTCTATGACGTGGTGGAGGCCGAGCCGGATGAGGACGGCCTGATCGAGTGCGCGCTGCTGCCGCTGCGCGACATGGTCTTGTTTCCCCATATGGTCACGCCGCTGTTTGTGGGCCGCGAGAAGTCGCTGGCCGCCATTCAGGCCGCGCAGGTCCGTCAGCGCACGCTCCTGGCGGTGACCCAAATCAATCCCGAAACGGAAGACCCGGGCCCGGACGACTGGTACCCGGTCGGCGTGGAGATCGCCGTGGGCCGCACCCTGCGCATGCCCGACAACTCCACCTCCGTGCTGGTCCGGGGCCGCCGCCGCGTCCAGATCGTGGCCGTGACGCAGACAGACCCGTACTATGTGGCCCGCGCGCGCGTCATCGAGGAGCCCACCGGAAAGCCGCGCGAGACCGAGGCCCTGATGCGGGCGGTCCTGGCCCTGTTTGAAAAGTGTATCCAGCTCAACCGGTCGCTGCCCGAAGAAGCTTATGTCTTCGCCATGAACATCGAGGAGCCGGGCTGGCTGGCCGACCTGGTGGCCTCGACGATCACCCTCGACATCCCGGAGCGCCAGTCCGTCCTGGAGACGTTTGACCCAACAGCGCGGCTCCAGCGCCTCAGCATTCTGCTTGGCCGCGAACTGGACGTGCTGGAGCTGGAGGATCACATCCACTCCCAGGTCCAAAGCGAGGTGGACCGCAACCAGCGCGAGATGTATCTGCGCGAGCAGATGAAGGCCATCCAGAGCGAGCTGGGTGAGTCGGACCTGTGGAATACCGAGCTGGTTGGCTTGCGCGAGAAGATCGCGGCCGCGGGCATGCCGGCCGAAGTGGAACAGAAGGCGCAGAAGGAACTGGAACGGCTGGGGCAGATGGCGCCCATGTCGCCCGAAGGCGGCATCATCCGCACCTACCTGGACTGGCTGATCGAGCTGCCCTGGACCACCACCACGGTTGACAATCTTGATCTCAAGCACGCCGCGGAGGTGCTCGAGCGCGAGCACTTCGGCCTGCCCAAAGCCAAGGAGCGCATCCTCGAATTCATCGCGGTGCGCCAGTTGACGACGAAGGTTGAGCGCGCCCGCGCCCCGATCCTGTGTTTTGTGGGGCCGCCCGGCACCGGCAAAACATCGCTCGGCAAGTCCATCGCTGAGGCCCTTGGGCGCAAGTTCGTCCGGCTCAGCCTGGGCGGCGTGCGCGACGAAGCCGACATCCGCGGCCATCGCCGCACCTATATTGGCGCTCTGCCGGGCCGGCTGATCCAGACAATGCGCCGGGCCGGCGCCGTCAACCCGCTGCTCATGCTTGATGAGATCGACAAGCTCGGCCAGGACTTTCGCGGCGACCCGGCCGCGGCCCTGCTCGAAGTGCTCGACCCCGAGCAGAACCACGCCTTTGTGGACCACTACCTGGACGTGGACTATGACCTGTCGCGGGTCATGTTCATTACTACCGCCAATGTGCTCACCACCGTTCCCCCAGCCCTGCAGGACCGGCTGGAGATCATCGAGTTCCCCGGCTACGTGGACGAAGAGAAACTCAGCATTGCCCGCAAGTTCCTCATCCCGCGGCAGATGGTGGAGAATGGTTTGGAGACTTCTCCCATCGCTCTCACCGACCCGGCCGTGCGCCGCATCATTCGCAGCTACACCTACGAGGCCGGGGTGCGCAACCTGGAGCGCGAGATCGCCCACATCTTTCGGAAGGTGGCCCGCCGCAAGGCGGAAGGCAAGCGCATGCCGGCGCGCATCGGCCCCGAGTCCATCTTCCGTTACCTCGGGCCGCCGCAGTACACCCCGCTCGAAGCGGAACTGGAAGATGAGATCGGCGTCGTCACGGCCGTAGCCTGGACCGAGGCCGGCGGCGACACCATGCCCATCGAAGTGACCCTCATGCCGGGCAAGGGCGGCCTCCAGATCACCGGTCAGGTGGGCGAGGTCATGCAGGAGTCGGCGCAGGCCGCCATGTCCTACCTCAAGTCGCGCGCCAAGGTCCTGGCCGTGGACTACAACCGCTTCGACAAGACGGATACCCACATCCACATCCCGGAGGGGTCCATCCCCAAGGATGGCCCTAGCGCCGGCATTAGCCTGGCCACGGCCCTCATCTCCGCCTACACCGGCCGCAAGGTTCACAAGGAAGTGGGCATGACCGGCGAGATCACCTTGCGCGGGCGGGTGCTGCCCGTGGGCGGCGTCAAGGAAAAGGTCCTGGCTGCCCATCGGGCCGGCCTCAAGCGCATCATCCTGCCCCGCAAGAACGACAAAGATCTGGTGGACGTCCCCAAGAGCGCGCGCCGCGAATTGAAGTTCATCTTTGTCGAGCATATGGATGCCGTGCTGGCGGACGCGCTCTTTCCAGCGCCGGCCAAGCCCGCGGCTCGCGCCAAGGCGGCCCCCAGCCGGCGACCGGCGCGCGCGCGCCGCACCCCGGCCAAGGCGCGTCCTCGGCCAGGTTCATATCCAAACTAATCGTTTCAGGTGAGCCCGCCGCCCAACGACCCGCTGCTGCCGCTTGCGCTCGACCTGGCCCGCTTGCTGGACGAGGCGGAGGTGGCCCGGGTGGCGGCTGAGCGCGCCCAGGTGCTGCTGGCCGTCGCGGGCTGCCGGGTCTATGGCGTGGACCAGTCGCGCCAGCGGGTGGTGCCCCTGGCCGCGGCCGGCACGGCCCTGCTGGGTGAGCTGCTGGCGCAGCAGGTATTGGAGACCGGCTGCCACCAGTCCGTTGCCGGCCCGCTCAATCTGTCGGGGTGGCCCTTGCGTTGGCAGGACCAAACCGCCGGCATTCTGGTGGTGGGCGGTGGTCTGTCGGGGCGGGGCAATCCCCTCGTCGAGCCCCTGGCTGATCTCATTGGCGCCGCGTTGGGACATGCGCGCCTGCACGGGCTGGCCGCCACGCAGGCCAAGCGCCTGGCCATCCTCCATCAAGCCAGCCAGGCTATCGGCCGCCCGCTAGATCCAGAGCACATCTATCAAGCCACCTATGAGGCGGTCTCCCGCCTGATGCAGGCCGATGCTTTCGCCATCGCGCTGCTGGACGAGGCGAACCGGCACGTTGAGGGCGTGTTCCTCATGGACTGCGGCGTGCGCCAGCCATCTCAACTGGCGGGTCTGGCACAGGGCCTGGCAGGTCATGTGCTGCGCCTGGGGCAGCCGGTCCTATTTCACACTGCCGCCGATTGGCCACCTGGCGTCGTCCACTTCGGGGGCGGTCAGTCTGTCCAATCGGTCGCGGCGGTGCCCATGCAGATCGGCGACCGAGTCTTTGGCGTCCTGGCCGCGGAGGCCTATGCGCCACAGGCCTATGGCGAAGAGGACCTATCACTGCTGGCCACCGTGGCCAACCAGGCCGCCGTATCCCTCAGCCATTCGCGCCGGTTTCAGGCGGTCAGCTATCGCGTCACCGAGTTGACCATTCTGCACGAAATTGCTCTGGCGGCCGTCTCGGCCTCCACCACGGATGACATCATCGGCCGCACGGTTGACATTCTCCAGCAGCGACTGAGCGCGGACGTGCTGGGCCTGGGCCTGGTGGACGAGACTCAGGAGCATTATCACGCTCACCCCACCTATCGCGGCGCCGAGGGGCACATTGCCGCCGCCGACCGCTTGCCCATCACGCGCGGCCTAGTAGGCCTGGCCATCCGAACCGGCGAGCCCGTGCGCGTGGACGACGTCAACCAGCATCCTGACTATGTGCCAGCCGTGCCTACCACGCGGTCGGAAATGGTCGTCCCACTAAAGATTGCCGACCGCGTGATCGGCGCCCTCAACGTCGAAATGTCACGTCCGGCGGCATTCACGGAGCGCGACGAGCAGTTGCTGACGATTGTGGCGGGCGTCCTGGCGCCCATCATCGAAAACGCCCGCCTCCGCGACGCGGCCCAGCAGCAAGCCCGCGAGCTCGATGTGTTGGTTCGCGCCCAACAGGCCGCCTCGGCCAGCCTGGACGTACACGCCGTCCTGACCGCCACCGTTCAGCAATTGGGCCGGGCCCTGGATGTCACCAGCGCCTATCTGGTCGAGGTCAACGGCAACCAGGCTGTCACCGTCGCGGAGTACTACAGCCCGGAGGCGGGCGAGCGCGAACGCATCTCGGACCTGAAGATCGCGTATCCGGCGGGTGTGTTTGTACACGCGCTCGAAGCCATGGACTCTGGCCAGGTCGTGCGCGTGTCGGTCTCCGACGAGCAAGCTGCGCCGAGCGAGCGCGAACACCTGCTGCGCTACGGCGGCCGGACGGCCTTCATCGTGCCCCTCCAGCATCAAGGCCGCGCCCTCGGTTACGTGCGCCTTTGGGACAGCCGGTCTGACCGCTGGCTCACCGAAGCTGAGCAGCGGCTGGCGCGCAGTTTGGCCGGCAGCGCTGCCGTCGCCCTCGAGAATGCCCGGCTGTATGCGGGCGCGCGGCGCTATGCCGAACAGATGCAGTTGGTCAACGAGATTGGGCGCGACATCAGCGGCATCCTGGATGTGGAAACCCTGCTGGCGCAGGTTTGCCGCCGGCTGGAAAACAACCTCGGCTACTATCACGCTAAACTGGGCCTGCTCAATGGCGCGGAGGTTGCCTTCCCATCGCGGGATGACGAACGGCGCGGCGTAGTGCTGCCCGCGATGCGCTTTCCCTTGGACAGCCCCGGCCTGATCGCCTGGGTGGCGCGGCACGCGCTACCGCGTCACGTCAGCGATGTAACCACGGAACCAGACTTCCAGCCCAATCCGCTTCTGCCCGACACCGTGTCCGAAGCCGTCATCCCCCTCATTGCCCACGGGCGCACCCTGGGCGTGCTTGATCTGCAAAGCGACCGGCGCCTGGACCTCGGCCCGGAAGAAGCGGCGGTGCTGGAAGCCATCAGCGGCCAAGTGGCGGTGGCCGTTGACAATGCCCGCCTCTTCGCTGAGGCCCGCCAGCGGACGGCCGAAGTCTCCGCGCTGTTGGCTACCACCCTCACGGTGGCTTCGTCCCTGGAGTTGCCCGCCCGGCTGGAAGCGATTGCCCAGCAGGCGCGCCAACTGTCCAGCGCCGACTCGGTCACTATTTACCGCCTGAGCGCCGATGGCGCCCAATTGCTGCCGATGGTTGCCCTGGATGAGATGTATGCCGAGGAGACCCTGAGCGATGTGATCGAGGTAGGCGAAGGGCTCATCGGCTACGTCGCCCAAACCGGTGAGGGACAGATTTTCAACCGCGCCAACCTCCATCCGCGCGCCCAGACAATTGCCGGCACTCCCTCCGATACGCCCGAGTGCATGATGGTCGTCCCCCTGGCGGTTGGCGCGCGCAGCATTGGCGCCATGGCTGTCTATCGCGAGGGCGAGCGCGAGTTCTCACCGCACGACTTTGATCTGCTGTCGAGCTTTGCCGCCCAGGCCGCGGCCGCCATCGAAAACGTGGAGCTGTATCAGGCCCTGCGCGAGCGGGCCGAGTCGCTGCAAGAGACCTACGACGAACTAGCGGAGATGAACCGCCTCAAAGACGAGATGGTGCAGAACATCTCGCACGAACTGCGCACGCCGCTGACTTTTCTGCGGGGCTACGTGGACCTGCTGCTCAACGGCGACCTGGGGCCGCTGCTCCCCGAACAGCAGCACAGCCTGGCGGTGGTGCGCGACAAGACCGAAACCCTGGTCCGCCTGGTCAACGACATCATTACCCTCCAGGCAGTGACGCCGGCCAGCATCGCCCGCCTGCCCGTGGACTTGCTGGTCCTGGCGCAAAAGGCCGCCGACGGCGCGGCGGTTGTGGCGCAGGCGGCGGGCGTGGCCCTGGACCGCGATCTGCCCGCTGAACCCCTGAGCGTCCTGGGTGACGCCGTGCGCCTGAGCCAGGTGTTCGACAACCTGCTCAGCAACGCCATCAAGTTCACCAGTCGCGGCGGCCGCATCGGCCTGCGCGTCGTGCCGAAGCCAGCGTGGGTGCGCGTCGAGGTGCGCGACAGCGGCATCGGCATTGCCCCCGAATTCCGTGACCGCATCTTCGAACGCTTCTACCAGGTGGATGGCACTATCACCCGCCGGCGAGGCGGCCTGGGCCTGGGCCTCGCTATCTGCAAGCTCATCATCGAGGCGCACGGCGGCCAGATCGGCGTCGAGAGTGAACCCACGCAAGGGTCGTGCTTCTACTTCGTCCTGCCGCGCGAGACGTGAGCCGCATCCCATAGCCATAGGAGGCCCCAATGACCGACATTGCTGGCAAGGTCGTGGTGGTGACCGGCGCGTCCTCCGGCATCGGCGAGGCGACGGCGCGCGAGTTTGGCCGCGCGGGCGCGAAAGTGGTGCTGGCCGCTCGCCGGCTCGACCGGCTGGAAGCGCTGGCGCGCGAGCTTGAGGGGTTGGGCACTGGCGCGTCAGCCCTGCCCGTCGCCGCCGATCTCAGCCGGCAAGAGGATATCGCGGCGCTCGTCAGCCAGGCCCAGCAGCGCTTTGGCCGCATTGACGTGCTGTTCAACAACGCCGGCTTCGGCCGCCTGGACTGGCTGGAAAACCTTGAGCCCGTCAAGGACATCGCGGCGCAGTTGAACGTCAATGTCCTGGGGGTGATTCAGACCACACGCCAGGTGCTGCCGTTGATGATCGCCCAGCGCGGCGGCCACGTCATCAACATGGCCTCCGTCGCTGGGCTCGTGGGCACCCCCACCTACACCATCTACGCCGCCTGCAAGTTCGCCGTGCGCGGCTTTAGCGAGGCCCTGCGCCGCGAGGTCGCGCCGTGGGGCATCCGCGTGTCGGTCATCTATCCCGGCGGCGTCGCCACCGAGTTCGGCTCTCATGCGGGCATCAAGCGCAAGACCAAGGCCACCACGCCGGCCTGGATGCGCCTGAGCGCCGAGGAGGTGGGCCGCGCCGTCGTCGGCCTGGTGCGCCGCCCGCGCGCCGGCCTGATTATCACCTGGCCGTTTCGTTTTTCGGTGCTGCTCAACAACCTGCTGCCCGGCCTGGTGGATTGGACCACGATCAATCAGTACACCAAGCTGGAACGCGGCGACGAGCTCAAGGCCGCCGGCCTGCTGTAACACCTCAATCCAGGTGCTGGATCTGCCATTCCGGCCCGTCGCCATAGGGCAGGACGAACGGGCACAACAGCAGTCCATACTGCCAGCGCGCCCAGCGCAGCACGCCCCGGGTGCCGTCGGCGTAGTCCACTTCAATCTCCAGCACCAGGGTGTAGGTCGGGTCGTCGTCCAGCACGCGCTCGTGGAGCGGCTCCATGGTCGAGGCTTCGATGGCAGCCATGCGCCAGGCGCTGACCGGGGCGAGGCGCAAGAAGTGGGGGAACTCGAAGGCGGCGCCGTCCCACCAGGCATTCGAGCGCGGCAGCCCGCCAGTCACTGCAATGATGGCGTCGAAGTCGGGCAGGGGATGGCCGACCCCCAGAGACGGCCGCGCCAGGATGGCGGGGTTGCGGCACTTGCCAAGGGTCGCCCAACGCGCCGCGCTCGCCAGCACCAGGGCGCCCAGGATCAAGCTCGCGACGATGGCTAAGCGCCAGCGGGTCATTGCTTCTCGCTTAGGCCGGAGCAAGCTCCTGTAGCTGCCGCAGCACGTTGAGCAGGCTGTCCCGCCACGCCGCGTCCGCGCCGCGCGGGTTGGCGCTCTTGCCCAGCCAGATGCGGTTCTTGCTTGTGCGCGCCCCCGGACCGAGCTTAGTTCCCAGGTCGGCCTGATTTACCTCGTCCGTCGGCTGTGTGGTCAGCACAATCTGGCCGTTCTCGCTGGCGATGGCGGTGACTCCCGCGCGGGTCGCGAGGATGCGCACCCGCAGCTGAAACAGCAGGTTCTCTACAGGGGACGGCAGCGGCCCGAAGCGATCCGCCAATTCCTGCGTCACCGCCTCTAGTTGCGCCTCGTCGCGAATGTCGGCCAAGCGCCGGTAGACCCGCAGCCGCAGGTCCTGATCCTCGATGTAGTCGGCCGGGATGGAGGCCGCGATGGGCAGGTCCACGCTCACCGCCGCGCTCATCAGCGCCGCCAGGTCGCCCGCGCCCTCGTCAGTCGTGGCGGCCAGGGGTTGGCCCTTCCCGCCGTTGGTGCGCTTCAGCCGCCGCACCGCGTTGCCCAGCAGTTGGGTGTAGAGGTGGAAGCCCACCGCCGCGATGTGCCCGTGCTGGCGCATGCCCAGGATGTCGCCCGCGCCCCGCATCTCCAGGTCGCGCATGGCAATGCCATAACCAGCTCCCAGGTCGGTCTGCTCCGAGAGCGTCTCCAGCCGCTGATAGCCCTCCTGGGTGGGGCGGTTGCGCCGGTCGGTGAAGAAGTAGGCGTAGGCCCGCGCCGCGCCGCGGCCCACCCGGCCCCGGAGCTGGTAGAGCTGGGCCAGCCCAAAGGTGTCGGCCCGGTCAACGATCAACGTATTGGCGTTGGGAATGTCCAGCCCCGACTCGATGATGGAGGTGCACAGCAGCACGTCGATCTCGCCCGCCGTAAACTGGTCCATCACCCGCGAGAGCTGGTGCTCGTCCATTTGCCCGTGGGCCACCCCCAGCCGGGCCTCCGGCACGATGGCCTCCAACTTCTGCTGGATGATGCCGATGGACTGTACCCGGTTGTGGACAAAGAACACCTGCCCGTCGCGGTCCAGCTCGCGCAGGATCGCCTGCCGGACCAGGCGCTCATTGAACGGCCCGGTGTGGGTGATGATGGGCAGCCGCTCCTCCGGCGGTGTGTTGATGGTGGAGATATCACGCACCCCGGTCAGCGACAAGTACAGCGTGCGCGGGATCGGCGTCGCGGTCAAGGTGAGCACGTCCACCTCCGTCCGCAGCTGCTTGAAGTACTCCTTGTGCGTCACGCCAAAGCGCTGCTCTTCATCAATGATCACCAATCGCAGGTTCTTGAACGCGACATCCTTCTGCAGCAGCCGGTGGGTGCCAATGACGATGTCCACCGTCCCCTCGGCCAACCGCGCCACCACCTCGTCGGCCTCGGCCCGCGACCGGAACCGCGACAGCATCTCGACCTGGACGGGGTAGGGGGCTAGCCTGTTTTGGAAGGTGTGCAGGTGCTGCTGGGCCAGCACGGTGGTTGGCACCAGTACCGCCACCTGTCCCCCATCGAGCACCGCCTTGAAGGCCGCCCGCAGCGCGACCTCCGTCTTGCCATAGCCCACATCCCCGCAGATGAGGCGATCCATCGGCCGCGGGCTCTCCATGTCGGTCTTCACTTCGCGGATGGCGCGCAGTTGGTCCTCGGTCTCGACATACGGGAACGAGGCCTCGAGTTCAGCCTGCCAGACTGTGTCCTGCGCCACGCTGTGCCCGAGGCTGGCCTCCCGCTTGGCATACAGCACCAGCAATTCTTCCGCCACCTCCTGTACGGCCTGGTGTGTGCGCGACTTGGCCGTGATCCAGTCTGCCGAGCCCAAACGCGACAGGGCCGGCGCGTGGTTCTCGTCTACCCCCACATAGCGTGTCAGCCGGTCTGCCTGGTGGATGGGCACGTACAGTTCATCGTTCTCCGCGTACTCCAGCAGCAGGTACTCGCGCTCCACCGCCTCCACCGTGCGCCGCACCAGCCCCCGGAAGCGCCCAATCCCAAAGTCCATGTGGACGACGTAGTCGCCATCACCCAGATCGGCGTAGTTGGCCTCTGGGGCCCGTGCGGACGGACGGCCCCGCCGCCGCGCCCGCCCCGCGTCCGTTCGCGCCCAGCCAAAGATTTCGGCATCGGTTAGCAGATGAATGGACGACGGACGAAGGACGACAGACGAATTTGTCTCCAGCCTCCAGCCATCCGCCAGCGCCCCCTGCACAAACGTCAGGCTGCCCGCCTCTGGCGGTTCCGTCGCCGCCTCCACTGGCGGCAGGTAAGGGTGCTGTTCGCCCCACATCTCCGCCAGCCGCTGGGCCTGGCGCGTCACGATGACGACGGCCTCCTGCGTGCGGCTCAGTTCGTCCAGATGGTCCAACAATGGCTTTAGCTGGCCCCCGAAACGCGGGCCGGGATGGAAGCTGACTCCCATATCCACCACCGGCGTGCTCTCTTCATCTGGCTGCCCCAGCAGCACCGGCGGCGGCTGCCGGCTGGCAAACTCATCTTGCAGGTCGGCCCAAGGATGATAGGGAATCGGATAGGCGTCGGTGACCAGCCCGGCCGCCTCCTGCTCGCGACGCAGTTCCACCGCCTGCGCCTCGAGTTCCTCCACCGTATCCGCCAGCTCTCGCCAGTCATCCACCAGCACAGTCGCGCCCTCGGGCAGATAGTCCAGCAGGCTGGCCGGCGCATACATGCGCGGCAGGTAGAACTCCAGGTTGGGGATGGTCGGCGAGGCGTCGTCCTTCACCGGTGCGGCCTCGTCGTCCGCCTCGGGCTCCACGCTCCACGCCGCATCGAAATCGCGCGGCAGGGCCTCGCGCGCCGGCACAATGGCGACTTCCGCCAGCCGTTCGCCCGAGCGCTGCGTTGCCGGGTCGAACTGGCGCAGGGTCTCGATTTCGTCGCCAAACAACTCCACGCGCACCGGCTGTTCGGCGGCGGCAGGGAAGACGTCCACAATGCCGCCGCGCCGCGCGAATTGGCCCGGTTCCACGACGATGGTGGTCGGCGCATAGCCGGTCCCCACCCAGGTTTCTAGCATCCGCTCCAGGCGAACGGGCTGGCCGGCTCGCAGGGTATGCGTGTGCTGCCGGAATTCGTGCCGGGGCAGGGTGCGCGCCATCAGCGCCCGCGCCGAAGCCACGATCACGGTGGGCGGCCCGCCGGCTGGCGCGTTCGCCAGCGCGGCCAGCACGCCCAACCGCGCCTGGATCGTGCGCGGGCCCCACGCGCTGTACTCGTAAAACAGCGGGTTAGGCTCGGCAAAGGTCAGCGCCCGCAAGTCCGGCGCCCAGCCTCCCACTTCATCCACCACCGTCGCGGCGCGGTCCGCGCGCGCGGCGATGAGGAGGGTGAAGCCGCCCTTGGCCTGGGCGATGGCCGCCGCCACGGGCACGCGCGCCGCGCGCGGCAGACGCAGCGCCAGTCCAGCGCCGTCTGGCGCAGGGTTGTTGACCGCGTTCAGCGCCGCCTCAAAGGCTGGCGCCTGGCGGATGGCGGTGAGCAAGCCCGACAGGTTCATGGCTGGGTATCCGCTGGCGCGTTGAAGCGGTTCATCGCCGCCACGATCCCATCTTGCAGCCAGCAGGCGACGGCCTCGGCGGCCCGGTCCAGAATCACGTCAAACAGTTCGGCGTCCTCGCCCCGGAAGTCGCGCAGCACATACCCGGCCGCGGCCTTGCTGCCCGCGGGCCGTCCCACGCCCAGACGCAGCCGCGGAAAGCGCTCCGTGCCCAATTGCTCGATGATGGACTTCATTCCATTGTGCCCCGCCGACCCGCCCTCGGCGCGCAGCCGCAGCGTACCCAGCGGCAGGTCGATGTCGTCTACCGCCACCAGCACCCGCTCCAGCGGGAGCTGGAAGAAGCGCGCCAGCGCGCCCACCGCCTGGCCCGACAGGTTCATGTACGTCTGCGGCTTGGCCAGCACCACCGGCACGCCCTGGATGGCGCCAGTGGAGATGAGCGCCTGCCCCTGGCGCTTGGTGAACAGCGGCAGGGCGTGGCGCCTAACCAGCCGGTCCAGCACCAGGAACCCGGCGTTATGCCGGTTCTGCCGATACTCGCGTCCGGGATTGCCTAACCCCACAACTAAGTGTCGTTCCGCCACGTTGCGCCTCAGCCAGCCTGATCACCAAACGGATACGGGGCTCGTCGCTATGACCAGCCCTGTCGCCGTGCTATAGGTTGTTCCCCTGTCCCCCGTGACACCCCCTAAGTATAGCGCCGGAGCACGGCCTTAAGCGCCACATACGCGCCGAGTATCAGGAATGCGATCCCCGTCAACCGCATCCCGCTGACGAAGGCGGCGCCCACCATGTCCAGGTTGATCTGGCCCGGCCCCCCAGTGGGCGGGTCGCCTGGCCCGGCGGGCGCGCCGCCCCCCGCGGCGGTTGTGGGCCGTGCGGTGGCAGTCGGCGGCAGGTCAATGGCTGGGGCTGTGTTTGTCGGTCCCGGCGTGGCAGTGGGGCCTGGGGTGGGGGGCTCCAAGGTCGGCGGGGGCGGCGTGGGCGTGGCATTCTGCACCCGCACGTTCGCCACGAAGGTCTCCAGGTAGGCCTCGTCCCCGTAGAACACACGCAGCCGCAGGACGTACACGCCGTCAGAGATTTGGGTCGTATCCCACCGGCCCAGCACCTCGTTCACCACCTGGCTGGCGGCCGGCGGCTGGATCGAGAACCAGGTATCAGTCAGGTTAGGGCTGT
Source organism: uncultured Anaerolineales bacterium (assembly GCA_964497615.1). Taxonomy (GTDB): domain Bacteria; phylum Chloroflexota; class Anaerolineae; order Anaerolineales; family UBA6663; genus CAZCEC01. The sequence goes on from CAZCEC010000016.1 coordinate 100,805, forward strand.
AGCCAAAGGCCAGCTCGTAGCGCGTGAACTGCGGGTGCGTGGCGCTGCCCGTGATGGGCACCAGCCCCGTCAGGCTGGCGCCATCCAGCGGCGAGGTGATCACCCCCACGCCTTCCTGGGCTGCCGCCGGGCCAACACCCCGCAGCGCCGCCATCAAGCCCACCACCACCCAAATCAGCCGCCGCCAGCGCATTTCCAGACGAGTTTATCACGATTTGTCCGCCGTTGGCGGGTCTGATATACTCACCCGCCGTGCCAAGCTGGGGGTCGCGCAACTGTTGCAGCCGGTGGGTGTTGTATGTAGCACGGCCTGCGTCCAAGGGAGTTTTGGTTGTCCCACTTCGACGACGAACCCGGGCTGGTAGCGCGGGCCAAGAGCAATCCGGATGCGTTTGGGGCTTTGTACGAACGCTACGCCAAGAAGATCTACAGTTACCTGTATTATCGGACGGGCAACTCGCACGATGCAGAAGATCTGACGGCGCGCGTTTTTCACCGGGCGCTGGTGAACCTGAATGGCTACACCTCGCGCGGTTTGCCGTTCTCGGCCTGGCTGTACCGCATCGCTCACAACCTGGTCGCCAACTGGCATCGCGACCGCGGCCGGCGGCAGACCCTGCCGCTGCACGAGGCCGTTCGCCAGGACTGGCAAGCCCTGCGGGCGGAGGCGCCCGAGGCGCAGGCCGAAACCAACGAGGATCAGGCCCGGCTGCTGGCCGCCATCCGGCGCTTACCGGCTGAGCGCCAGCAGTTGATCATTCTTAAGTTTGTCGAGCAGTTGTCGAACGCGGAGATTGGCCAGGTCATGAACCGCACAGAAGGGGCCGTGAAGAGCCTGTACCATCGCACCCTGCTGGCCCTGCGCGATGACCTGGACAAGCGCCCTCAGCCGCCGCTCAACGGCGCGCGGCACAAATCATCCGACCCCAGCCCCAAGGAGCCCTAGATGAGCCCCCGAAGCGTTGCCATCGTCACCGACTCAACCGCCTACATGCCCGCGGATCTGGTGCAGCAGTATCAGATCCACGTCGTCCCTAACGTCGTTAATTGGGGCACGAAGACGTACCGCGACGGCGTGGACATTACCTCCACCGAGTTCTTCGAGCGCCGCAAGACGGATCCAGAGAATCCTACCACCGCCGTCGCCTCCATCGGCGAGTTCCGGGACGTTTATGCCAAGGCGGCCGAAACCGCCGAGGCCGTCCTGGGCCTCCACCTGTCTGCCAAGCTCTCCGGCACCTATTCCGCCGCCGAGCAGGCGCGCGCGCTGCTGCCGGACAAGAACATCCGGGTGATCGACTCGAATGCCACGGCCATGGCTCTGGGCTTTGTGATCCTGGCCGCCGCGCGCGCCGCCGAAGCCGGCCAATCCCTGGCCGAAGTCGTGGCCGCCGCCGAGGCTGCCATTCCGCGCGTGGGGCTGTTCTTCACGGTCGAAACCCTGGAGTATCTGCGCCGCGGCGGCCGCATTGGCGGCGCCTCCGCCTTCCTGGGCGGCTTGCTCGATATGAAACCCATCCTGGAGCTGCGCGACGGCCGCGTGGAACCCATGGAGCGAGTCCGCAGCAAGAAGAAGGCCCTCGATCGCATCCTGGACATCCTCGCCGCCCAAACTGCTGGCAAGTCGTCCATCCGGCTGGCGACCATCCATGCGGCTGCCCCAGCCGAGGCCAAGGCGCTGCTCGAAGCGGCCAAGGGCCGTCTGGGCGCGGTGGAGGCCATTCTGGCCGAGGCCAGCCCCACGGTCGCAACCCATACCGGCCCCGGCACGGTGGGCCTGGCTTATTACGCTGAGTAAACGTCGTGAACACGCTGGAACCTCCTGCGCAGCCCGAAGAGGAACCGCCCGCGTTGGATGAGGCCGCCGCGTCGAACGCTGACCTGGCGCCGGGTCTCGTTGCCCTGGCCCGCCGCCTCCAGGCGGCGCTGACGCCCGTGGAGCCCCGTCCGGCGTTTCTGGCCCAACTGGCCGAGCGGCTGGCGGCTGCCCGGCCGCAGGTGGAGGCTGCCGTGCGCCAAAAGGAGCAGCGGCTCATGTGGGTGGCCGGCGTCGGCGGCGCGTTGTACCTGGCTGGGCTTGGGTTTATCAGCCTGCGCGCGGCGCAGGCGGTGGGCGGGCGCCTCGCCGCCCTGGTGACCGCCCGCGGCGCGCGGCCGGCAGTTCCAGGCGCCCCGACCGCCACTTGACGAATTAGCGCTTTTCGGCGGCGGGTTTCGTGCTATAATCGCACGTGTACAAGCTGGCGCCGGGCTTTTGTGCCGGTACCGGCCAACATCACCAGCAGAGTCCGAACTGGTTCCCCCAGAGCTTGGGCGTTAGCCTGGCCGGGTGGGGGAGTGCCACGTTGCGGCTGTTTTGCTGTCTGAATCTGGCCATTGACGGATTTTAAGTCAACCCCTATAATTACCGCTTCGCAAAGAACCCCCCTAAATCTTTGGCGAGGTTTTTTGGTGTTTCCTCACTGATGCCCTGCGCGGGCCGGGAGATAGAGAATGGCAGATATTTTGGGTCGGAAGTCGTACTCGCGCATCTCGGACGTCCTCACGCTACCGTCGCTGATCGAAGTCCAACTTGAATCCTTCCACTGGTTTCTAACCGAGGGCCTGGCCGAGCTGTTCGAAGAAGTCTCGCCCATCGAATCGTTCAACGGCGGCATGCAGCTCTGGTTCCCCAGCCGGCGGGTGGACCCCGCCTTCAATTTGAAATACTGGTTCGACAAGCCCAAGTACAGCATGGACGAGTGCGTGGAGCGCGACATGACCTTTGCCGCGCCGCTGTACGTCCAGGTGCTGCTGCTGGGCAGTGAAGTGCCCAACCCCATCAAGAACGACATCTTCCTGGGCGACTTCCCGCTCATGACCGACAATGGCACCTTCATTGTCAACGGCACCGAGCGCGTGGTCGTCTCGCAGCTCATCCGCTCCCCCGGCGTCTACTTTGAAGCCGAGGAAGACCGGGCCACCGGGCGCAACCTGGCCGCCGCCAAGCTCATCCCCGACCGCGGCGCCTGGATGGAGTTCGAGACCCGCAAGAGCGACTACATCACCATCAAGTTCAACCGCAAGCGCACGGTGCCGGTCAGCATCCTCCTGCGCGCCCTGGCGGCCGTTAGCGACGGGCTGGACGAGTCGGCCGTCAAGACGGGCAGCGATGAGGAAATTCTGGCGCTGTTCGAGGGCGTGGACAACAACCCCGACCACCTGTATATGTCCGCCACCCTGCGTCAGGAACCTACCTGGGAGCGCAAGGAAAAGCGCACCGTGGCCGAGGAAGCCCTGATTGAGTTCTACAAGCGCATGCGCCCGGGCGACCCACCCACCCTCGATAACGCCCGTGAGTATCTTGAGCAGCAGCTTTTCGATCAGCGCCGCTACGACCTGGAGCGGGTGGGGCGCTACAAGCTCAACCAGAAGCTCGGGCTGACCGAGGTCATCCCGCTCACCCACCGCACCGTCACCAAGCACGACATCATCCAGTTGGTGGCGCGGATGATCCGCATCAACAACGGGGTCGAGGCCAAGGATGACATCGACCATCTGGGCAACCGCCGCGTCAAGACCGTTGGCGAGTTGATCCAGAACAAGCTGCGCATTGGCATCCGCCGCGCCGAGCGCGTCATCCGCGAGCGCATGTCCATCCGCGATCAGGACAACGTCACACCGCTGACCCTCATCAATATCCGGCCCATCGTCGCCGCCATCCGCGAGTTCTTCGGCTCCAGCCAGCTTTCGCAGTTCATGGAGCAGACTAACCCGCTGGCCGAGCTGACGCACAAGCGCACCCTCTCGGCCCTCGGCCCGGGCGGTCTGCGCCGCGAGCGCGCCGGCTTCGACGTGCGCGACGTGCATCATTCGCACTATGGCCGCATCTGCCCGATTGAGACGCCCGAAGGCCCCAACATCGGCCTGATCGGCCGCCTGGCGACTTACGGCAAGGTCAATCAGTTCGGCTTCATCGAGACCCCCTACCGCAAGGTGTACCGGGCGCTCAAGGCCGACGACAAGCGCCTCATCGGCCGCAAGCTGCGCGAGGACGTCACCGATCCGAAGAATGGCGAGGTGGTGGGCACGGCTGGCGAGGAGGTGACCAAGGACTTGGCCCGCAAGTTGGGCAAGCTCGACCTGCTGGATGTGCCCGTGGTGCCCTTCGTCTCGGACGAGATCGTTTTTCTCTCCGCCGATGCCGAGGACCGCTACACCATCGCTCAGGCCACCACGCCCCTCAATGACCGGCTGGAGTTCGTGCGCGCCCGCCCGTCCTGCCGGCACGCCTCCAAATTCCTGTTTGCCACCCACGACCAGATCGACTACATGGACGTGGCTCCGCGCCAGATCGTGGGCATCAGCGCCGCCCTCATCCCCTTCCTGGAGCACGACGACGCCAACCGCGCTCTGATGGGCTCCAACATGCAGCGCCAGGCCGTGCCCCTGCTGCGCCCCGAAGTGCCGATCGTCTCGACCGGCATGGAGATGCAGGCTGCCCGCGACTCGGGCCAGGTGATCCTGGCCGAGGACGACGGCGAAGTGGCCTCCGTGACCGGCAAGGAGATCGTCGTCCAGTCTGGGACCAAGAAGCGCACCTACCGGCTGCGCAAGTACAACCGCTCCAACCAGAGCACCTGCATCGACCAGCGCCCGGCCGTCACCAAGGGTCAGCGCGTCAAGAAGGGTGAGGTCATCGCCGACTCGTCCTCCACCGATCACGGCGAGCTGGCCCTGGGGCACAACGTGCTGGTAGCCTTCATGTCCTGGGAGGGCGGCAACTACGAGGACGCCATCCTGATTTCGGAGCGCCTGGTGCGGGAGGACAAGTTCACCTCCATCCACATCGAGCGCTATGAGGTCGAGGCGCGCGACACCAAGCTGGGGCCGGAAGAAATCACCTACGATATCCCCAATGTGGGCGAAGACGCGCTCAAGGACTTGGACGAGCACGGCATCATCCGCGTCGGCGCGGAGGTGGGCCCTAACGACATCCTGGTCGGCAAGATCACGCCCAAGGGCGAGAAGGAGTTGACCCCCGAAGAGAAGCTGCTGCGGGCCATCTTTGGCGAGAAGGCGCGCGAGGTGAAGGACTCCTCCCTGCGCCTGCCGCACGGCGAGAAGGGCAAGGTCGTGGATGTTCGCATCTTCACCCGCGATGAGCACCGCGACCTCTCGGCTGGCGTGGACAAGATGGTGCGCGTCTTCGTGGCTCAGCGCCGCAAGCTGACCGAGGGCGACAAGATGGCGGGCCGGCACGGCAACAAGGGCGTCATCTCGCGTGTGGTCCCCATCGCCGATATGCCCTTCCTTGAGGACGGCACGCCGATCGACATCATCCTCAACCCCCTGGGCGTGCCGGGCCGCATGAACATCGGCCAGATCTTGGAGACGCACCTGGGCTGGGCGGCCGACCGCCTCGGTTTCCGGGCCGTGACGCCCGTCTTCGACGGCGCCCGCGAGCACGAGATCGAAGCCGAGCTGGCCCGCGCCTGGCTGGTGACCCGCGCCTGGGAGGACGTGACCGACGCCGCCTGGGATTGGCTCAAAGAGCAGGGCTACGATCCCGAGTCCGTCGAGGACGACAGCGAGGCCAGACGCCTGTATATGGACACCTGGCTGCGCGGCAAGAAGTACAGCCGCGAACTGCTGGCCACCAACGAGCACTACTCCCGCCGCGCCGCCGCCGCCGAGTGGCTGCGGGAGAAGGAGCTTGACCCCGACCTCCTGCTTGTGTACGAGGACAGCGCGCTGTCTCCGGCCGACCGTGAAGCCTCCGATCTGGCCGTCATCGATGCCTGCCTGCGCATGTGGATGGAATCGCACGGCCACAGGGCCAACCGCTGGGAAGGCGAGGAGCTGCGCCGCCGCGCCGACGCCATCGCCCTGGAGACCGGCGACCCGCTGCCCACCCTGGGCAAGCAGGTGTTGTTCGACGGCAAGTCGGGCGAGCGCTTCGACCAGCCAGTGACCATCGGCATCATCAACATGCTCAAGCTGGCCCACCTGGTCGAGGACAAGGTCCACGCCCGTTCCACCGGCCCGTACTCGCTGGTTACACAGCAGCCGCTGGGCGGCAAGGCGCAGTTCGGCGGCCAGCGCTTTGGCGAGATGGAAGTGTGGGC
>CAZCEC010000017.1:0-44750 GCA_964497615.1 uncultured Anaerolineales bacterium
TCCGCCCATCTTACCTTGGGCCTGCCGAAACGAATTTAGATGCAATTGCCCTGCGCGCCGCCATTGATTATTCGCCGCAAGAATGACATACTCTCTCCATGGAGCAACGACCATGACCGACCTCGAAGACTTCCGCGCCGAAAAAGACGAGCACTTCAAGCACAGCCCCCACTCCCCCCTCACCCCAGAGCAGCGCCGGTCCTTCACCGGCCTCAGCTACTTCCCCGAGAACCCCGCCCTGCGCCTCGAGTTGGCCGTCGAGGCATTCGACCCCCAGCCCTCCATCGAAATGCCCACCTCCACTGGCGCCGTCCAGCGCTACAAGAAGTACGGCCGCTTCACCTTCACCGTGGACGGCCAACCCGCCGCCCTCACCCTCTACTCCGGCGAGCACGGCTTCTTCCTCCCCTTTGTGGATTCCCTCGCCAACACCAAAACTTACGGCGCCGGCCGCTACCTCGAGCCCGAGCCCCTCGGCGGCGGCCGCTTCCTCGTGGACTTCAACCTCGCCTACAACCCCTACTGCGCCTACAACGACAGGTGGAGCTGCCCCCTCACGCCGTTCGAGAACCGAGTGAAGGTGGCGGTGCGGGCGGGGGAGAAGGTCTTTACTGGCGCGATTCACGAGTAGGGCTCAGGTCTTTCGTAGGACAGCACTGTCGTCGCAGAAGACTAATAGGCGCAGTGCTGTCTATTACAATTGAGGCTTGGTGCTCTGTTAAGGAGAAGAAAATGATACCCGATTACAGCCTTGTAGATGGGATACACCAGATAGTCAGGAACAACAACTACGAGTTAGACAAACAGCAAAAACTGGCGTATGTGATAGGCCGAGCAATCGGCGAATTGCCTGACGAAATCGTGGATAGATGCTCCTTTCGCTTGCTGCATCGCGGCAAGCTTGTTGAAGCCGGTAGCACGGACGGTCAGTACATTAGTGTCATTATCGGGAACAATTTACTTTTCAGAGCACCTGCGTATACCGATAGAGGAAGCAACCCCAAAGAACACGACTTGTTTCTGATTTATCCGAAGCAAATGCTGGGTCACAAACTCTTCCGTGACATAAGCGTCGATGAGCGCAACATCTTTCCTTTTGCGCGTATTGATTGCATCAACATTGGCCTGCAGCTTAACGATGTGGCCGATTTGTCCAACGAACACTGGAAAAGGTATAAAGACGCTTGCCTAATGGCCGCGCCAATCGGCGCGTCACCCGGGCGGCAATCGAACATTCGAATTTGATCGGCGGAGCCATTGGTGGGGCACTGTTGAACCTCTATAGAGCGACCAAAATTGACTACCAGATTACAGGATAGCCCGCCAGCACCCGAGCGGCCAGTAGCATTGGACAATATTCACCGCTGCTACGCCCAAATTGGAGCTGTCCGTTAACTCCACTTGAGCATAGGCTCAAAGTACTCATTCGTGCGGGCGAGAAGGTGTTTCCGAGCGCGATTCATGAGTAGTGCTCAGGTCGGTCGTGGGACATCACAGTCGCCGCAGACTCCCAGTAGGCGCAGTGCTATCTGATCCTTGGGATCACAAGCAACTTCGCTTAAAGCCCACCAACAGGATGCATGTCTCAGGAAATAAAAGAGGAACCCACGAGTTTTACCTTGCCGAAAGAAAGCGCGTTTTCTCTGAAGGCCGATCGACCACCATGAAGGACCGAAGCTCACTTCAACAACGGAATCGCAATAATGGACAACGAGTTCGATAATTCTGTTCACGAGCTGAACAACCAGGTTCGAGAATTGATCAACGTCCCGCGCAAGCACTATCAATTGCGACAAGACGTAGCGTTCTTTTCTCAGCTCTGTAGCTCGCTTGATGTAATTGGCGATACTGAAGAAGCGATTGCCGCTTACCACGGTAAGGAGTTTGGTGCGAGCAAGGCTGCTCACTACCTTGCGCTCTACGGAGTCCTGCAGGCGATTTATGTGCAACAGGATGCTGTATTAAATCTCAGCGAATCCCTCGGGATCCGAGAGAAAATCGACAACTACCCTGGGCTGAAAGCAGTTCGGGAACTGAGGAATGACGTGGCTGGTCACCCTACGAAGCGCGATAAAGCGAAGGGTTTGCCCACAACTTATCATCATGTGTCACGGATGACGCTTGGGCATTCCAGCTTTACCCTGCTTACTTTTTTCAGTAGCGGGGCACCATTTAAGGTGCGGCGCATTGACATGCTGCAACTGATCGCAGAACAAAAGAAGTATATATCCACCGTCTTAGTAGGTCTGGTTAGCAAGCTCGAGGCTGAGGATAAGGCGCACAAGGATGCATTTCGCATGGAAAAACTAGTCGACATATTTCCCCTTACAATTGGTTATACACTAGAGAAAATAGCCGAGGGTGTGCTGAAGGATAACTATGCAGAACTTGCGCCCGCCCACCTTGAGCAACTTGAAGAAGTATTGCGAAAGTTTCGTGAAGCGGTCGGCCATAGAGATAAGGACTTTTACGAATCACTAGAAGATGACTACAAGCTTGTCAATCATTGCATAGAATACCTTGAGGGTTTCTTTCTCAAAAAGGAGCAGGGTGTAACAACCGAGGGTGACACGTTTACAGCCCAGATCTTCACAACGTATCTACACGACCAAGTTGAGGTGATGAAACAATACGCCAAGGGAATAGATGACGAGTATGCAGACTAATGTCTATGCAAGGCTTAGGTCCGCATGTAACATTTGCCTTGAACAAAGGATGGCTGAACACTTGAGAGAGCAGCCAGTGCAACAAACCGTTTAGCCTGAACACTCGAAATAAGCCATTATCGCAATCCACATCACTGAACAATTTTCCGGGCTTTGCTAGGCACATCGGCAAGAATTCTATGAAACCCATCGAGATCATCCGATCTAAACGTGAGCATCTCGCACGACTCTCGAACAAACATGGCGCTGTAGGTGAAGTTGGCGCGCTCGCCGAGATGCCCAACTTGATCCCACGGCCACGCGGCAAAGAATTGGCGACATTATTAGCCGCCTTGCTAGCCAGCGGAGTGGTGATTAAGGGAACCGCCTTTGATGCGATCTTGCTGCCGAGCGGAGACACGGTGGATTTTACAAATGCTGCTGATGTTCAGGCGAAGCTGCCTTCAATGGTGTTCATAGAAGTGAAGACGGCGAACCAGCCGCGTGTTGGACACGACTTTTCTGGCTTCTTCTTTGCGCTAACTGAAGGTGAGATTGCAGCAGCTGAGGCTTTAGGGACACGGCACCGCGTGATGTTGTACAACAATCTGACAGGCAGGATAGTCATGACGTCCATTCCGGATTTAGTTGCACGTGCAAAATCCTTAAATTGGCAACTGTCGCTGCAGTTGTAGTATAGAACTCTATTGATTACCACCTCACGGCCAACTGCCCCAGCACTTGGGCAGACGGCAGAGTTGGACAATATTCAACATCGCTACAACGACAAGTGGTCGTGCCCGCTCACCCCATTCGAGAACCGGCTCAAAGTGCCCATTCGTGCCGGCGAAAAGCTCTTTCCCGCTGCCAGCCATCCTTAAGGGCCGCGCCCTTCCTCCAGCGGATGCGCCACAAAGAAATCCCACATCGTCCGCGTGGCATCAATATCCTGCGTCGTGCTGCCCGTGATCCATTCCGGCAGCGGCTCACCCCCCGGCCACGTGTGGCCGCCGCCCTCGATGGTGTAGAACACCACCTCCGCCGCGCATTCGGCGTAGGCCGCGCCGCTCACCGCCCCGCTCCTCGGCAGCGCCAGCGGCTCGGCCGCGCAGCCGTTCCGGGCCGCCAGCGTGCTCACCCACCCCGCGATGTCCGGCAGCCCCGCGGCAAAGCTGTCGTCCGCCCCGCCCGCGAACGGCACAATCGGGTCGGCCGTGCCGTGGAAGATAACCGCCGGCACCGGCCGCGTTGGCGCGCACTGCTCCCAGGCATAGCCGTAAGCCCCCGCCACCATCCCCACCGCCGCAATCCGCTCCGACAGCGCGCACGCCAGCACAAACGACATCCCCCCGCCATTGGACAGCCCGTTCGCATATACCCGCGCCGGGTCGATGTTGTACTCGGCGGACAGCGCCTCAATCAAGTCGGAGATGAAGGCGACGTCAGGCGCGGGGTCCGCCGGGTTCATCCGCCCGCCCGCGCGCCAGCGCAGCGGAAAGCGCGTCCCCGCCGGATACACCACCAGGAACCCCTGCTCATCAGCCAGGTCATTCCAGCGGCTGATCTGTGCCTGATGCGCCGGCCACTCCGCAAAGCCGTGCAGCGAAAGCACCAGCGGCGTTGGGCGCGCTACGTCGTAGCTGGCCGGCACATACAACAGGTACTCACGCCGCTCCCCCGCCGACACCAACTCGCCATTCGTCCGATTGATCAACCGGAAACCCACCGCCGCCGCCACGCCCAGCGCTGCCACCAACCCCACCCCAACGAGCCCCATTCGCGTCAGCCGCTTTCGCATCTCTTCATCCATTCCCAGGTTCCGGGCCGCGCCGCCCGGCACCCACCATTGTCCCGCACTGTTGGCAAGCGTCCAAGCGGCCCAGGCACATCCCCAAACGGCCTCCGCGCCGCAGTCGCCGCCTCCACCCTGTCCGTCATACCCGACGTGAACCTGCGCCTTGTCCAACGCGTCGTCTGCCCGCCCGGCCAAACACTGGAATACCGGGAGCTTGGCCTGGTCACCTACACCGACTCGGAAGGCACGCACAATGCAGCCAACATCTCCATCAGTTGCGTGTCCAGCGACGGTACACGCACGGAGGGGAGGGGCACCGCCGTCATCAGCGCGCTGCTGGCGCTGTACTTCGTGATCTTTTTCGTGCCCCTGCTCATCGCCGGCCTCCTCTTCCGCCGGTCCCTCCTTCGCCGCAACTCCGCCGCCGCCCCCTCGCCCACTCGCTGACCGCCGCCAACCCCTTGACACACTAGAAATTTTGTTCTATATTATCCCCACAACCACCGCTGCCCCGCCCCCTCGCGCCGCAGCGTGCTTTGCGTCCCACCTTACCAACTCCATCCGCCCGCCCCCGCCTGCCGGATATGCCAGATGGCTGCCAGATAGGCCCACACCCGAAAACCCCTTGATTCATAGGCGTGTACCAGATATGCCGGATATGCCGGATTAAATCGGGGGGGGGGTCGGCCGAAGGCCTCCAGGCGCGAATTTTGCGAAGCACCCCGGAACAACGTGAAGGGGCCATTCGCCGGCCCTCGCCGGCCATTCGCCGGCCTTGAACTCCCGCCCAACCAGTGCTACGCTGAACCCAGCCGCCCCGGCCCCTCCCCCGGCCAGCGCCCACTCCCCGAGGCCCCTATGACGCCCCCAGCCGAGACCCCTCGCGACCGCTTCATCGCCGCCCTCGAGCGCCGCCCGCCCTCCGGCCGCGTCCCCACCTTCGAGCTTGTCTTCTACCTCACCATGCAGGCCTTTGGCCGCGTCCACCCCTCCCACCGCGACTACCGCCAGTGGTTCCAGATGGAAGAGCACGAGCGCCAGCTTCACCGCCAGGACATGGCCGATATCTTCCTCGCCACCGCCCAGCGCTACGAGCACAGCGCCATCTTCGTCCACCCCAACCCGGACGACCCCGACGAGAGCGCCCGCCTCATCGACCTCATCCGCGACCGCAGCGGCGACCGCTACTTCCTCATGCGCCACGGCGACGCCACCTTCAGCATCCCCGACGGCGCCTCCATGCTGGACTTCTGCTGCCGCCTCAAGGACGAGCCGGACAAGGTCAAAGCCGAAGCCGCCGCCCGCGTGGACGAAGCCCTGCGCCTGGCCGAGCGCCAGCAGCGCCGCGGCGGCCTCGATGGCTACGCCCTGTGCGCCGACTACTGCTTCAACACCGGCCCCTTCCTCAGCCCGGCCCAGTTTTCCGAGTTCGTCGCCCCCTACCTCCAGCGCCTCACCCAGGGCTATCGCGACCTGGGCTTCTACGTCATCAAGCACACCGACGGCAACATCATGCCCATCCTCGACCAGCTCCTCCAGACCGGCCCGCACGCCCTGCACTCGCTCGACCCCCAGGGCGGTGTGGACCTCGCCGAAGTCAAGCGCCGCTGCGGCCATCAGGTCTGCCTGATGGGCAACGTCAACTGCGGCCTGCTCGATTCCGGCACCGACGAGCAGGTCATCGAGTCCGCCCGCTACGCCCTGCGCCACGGCATGCCCGGCGGCGGCTACGTCTTCTGCACCAGCAACTGCGTCTACACCGGCATGCCCCTCGCCCGCTACGACCTCATGCTCGACGTCTGGCGCCGCGAAGGCCACTACCCCGCCGCGGGCCCGCTCACTTCATGATCAGCGGCAGATAGAGATCATACGGGAAATCCGCATCCGTGAGGATCCAGATGTTGGGGGGCTCGAACTTGATGTACAGGTACGGCTGGGTGGGGCTCAGGGTGGCATCGCCGCTGGTGATGGCGCCCGCCGTCCCATTGGTGGCCGCATCACCCACGATAAAGGGAGTCACGCCGTTGCCGCCGTGTGTCACGGTGATGGTGCTCATGTTCGGCAGGCCGCGGTTGTCAATGCTGTCCGAGACCGGCGCCGTCACGCGCACGAACTGCCCGGCCTCCACGTTGATGGCGCCGCCTGCGCCATTGCCGGCCCCGCCCAGCGCCGCCGCATACAGGGTTGCCACTTCGATATCGCCGCCGGCCGTCAGCGCCATCGGCCCGGCGTCCCCGGCAGCCCCGCCCGGCGCGCTGGTGTGCGAGCGGACGTGGCCGGCCCGGATGCCGCCCGCCGCCGTCAGCGTGATGCGCCCGCCGTCGTCCGTCGCCCCCCCGCGGAGAATGCCCCGGCAAAGAGATAGTTCATGCCCAGGTCAATGTCGCCGCCGGTAGACTCCACCCACACCGTCCCGCCAGCCTGGGCCATGCCCGAAGACGCCCACGTGTCGGCCAGGATGCCGCCGTTGGTGAGGGCCGTGTTGATCTCAATGTTGCCTTCTGCCACCAGGGTCACGTCGCCCGCCAGACCGCTGTCGCCGCTGCTGCCGCTGGCCGCCTCGCTGCGCGTGTTGATGCCAAACGACCCGATGGTGATAGCGCCCTGCGTGGCCGTGATCGCAACCGTGCCGCCGTCGCCCGGCGCGTTGGCCCCGCCGCGCGCCAGCGTCTGCACCCAAACCCATTCGCTGAAGACGACATCGCCGTCTTCCACGACGATTGAGACGTCTGCGCCGTCGCCGCTCGGCCCCGCCGCGCCGCCGTGGTACCACGCGCCGGAGTCAGACCAGATGTAAGTCGCGCGCAGGCCATCCGCGCCATCCAGTGCGCCCGCATTCTGCACCAGGATGCTCACGTCCCCGGCAGCCCCGGCGAAGCCCGCCCCCGTGAAGCGCGCGTGGCTGCGAATGGTTGTCACCGTAACCGGTCCGGTGGCCGTGATCTGAATGTCGCCCGCCTCCCCGGCGCCGGTGGCGGACTCGACGTATGAGGCAATGCTGGTAGTGCTCAGCGGGCCACCCGCCGTGATGGTGATGTCACCGCCATTCCCGGCGGCCCCAGCCTGCGAATCCGACACGCTTACGATCCCGCTGGGCAGGTCGATCCGGCCGCCGGCCGTCGCCAGCACCGGGCCTGCGTTGCCGGTCGCGCCCGCACCGTTGCTCTGCGACTGGGTGCCCAGGAACCGCGCGTTGATGTCTCCTGCCGCCAGCAGGGTGATCCCGCCGGTATCCCCGGCCGGGCCGTCGCTGCTGAACGCCAGCACGGAGATGTTGTTGAGGCCGAAGTCGATGTCGCCGCCGGTGGATTCCACCCACACGGCGCCGCCGCCATGGGAGGTACCGGTAATCGCGCGCGAGTCGGCCAGGATGCCGCCGCTGGTGAGGGTCGTGTTGATCTCGATGTTGCCCGCCGCCGTGAGGCGCACGTCGCCCGCTGTGCCGCTGTCTCCGCTGGAGCCGCTGGCCGCCTCGCTGCGCGTGTTGAACCCAAACGAGCCGACGCTGATGGCCCCCGTTGTGGCCGTGATCGCCACGCTCCCGCCGTCGCCGGGCGCATTGGCCCCGCCCCGCGCCAGCGTCTGCACCCAAATCCAGTCGCTGAAGACGATGTCGCCGTCCTCCACCACCACCGAGACGTCCGCGCCGTCCCCGGACGGCCCCACCGCGCCGCCGCTGTACCAGGCGCCCGAGTCAGACCAGATGATATTCGCGTGCAGGTCGTCCCCGCCGTCCAGCGCGCCAGCATTCTGCACCAGGAGGCTCACGTCCCCAGCATCCCCGGCGAAGCCCGCCCCCTCAAACCGCGTGTGGCTTTGAATGGCCGTTAACGTGACCGGTCCGGTGGCCGTGATCTGAATGTCGCCCCCATCGCCCGAGCCCGTCACCGACTCAGCGGACGACTCAATGCCCGCGCCGACGAGCGTGCCACCCGCGCTGATCGTCACGTCGCCGCCGTTGCCGGCCGTCGCTGCGCCCGAGTGGGCATAGGTCAAGATGCTGCCCTGGTTGATGTTGCCTTCTGCCAGCGCCCGCACTGCGCCGCCGTTGCCGGCCGCGCTGCCCGCCACATTGGCCCGCGTGTTCAGCGTGCTGACCGTGATATGGTCCCGGCTGTCAATCAAGATGACGCCGCCGTCGCCGCCGGGAGAAGCCGTACTGGCGTCTATTGTGCCCGCGGTGATGTTGCCGCTGGCCGCGTTGGGGCGGTACTGATTCGTCAGCAGTACCATGCCGTTGGGGGGCGAGAGAGTGATGCTGCCGATGTTGATGTTGGCTCCCGCTGCCGGCCCGCTAAAGGTCGGCGTCACCACCGCCGCCGGGATCACCTGGTTGCTGGGCGCCCCGCCGGTAAAGGTGCTCCAGTTGATCCCAGCGCGCACATCCAGCGTAGGGCGCGTCTCGCCGTTGATGGTCACGGGCGTCGCGTCCGACAGGTTGAAGCTCGCCAGGCTGCCAATCGCATCCACGCCGTTGAACAAGGTTGCATTGGACGGGTTGATAGTGTTGGCCCCGGTGTCGCTGCTGGTGATGGTCACGCTGGTGACGGTGATGCTGCCCCCCGCCAGGATGTGCAGCGACGCTCCGACGTAACTTCCCAAGGACACATTCTGGCTGGCCAGGATGATGGGATCCTGGGGGCTGATCAGGTGGCCGGCCCGGCCGTCCATTTGCTCGATCCGAAACTCGCCGCCGCTCAGGTAATGGGCATCTCCCCGCACCGGCTGCGCCGAGCGCAGCACCATGTCCAGCTCCGACCTCAGCGCGCTGGCCGGATGGTTCAGGGCGAAGATATCCACCCCCTGCCGGCCCTCCAGGATAAACTGCCCCCCGATCTGTGTCATTAGCGGTTCGGCCTCCGCGTCGCGCATTTGGAGCGCCGCACCGGCCAGCAGGCGCAAGTCGCCCCCAACATTGTAAGCGCCCGGCCCCAGCGACAAGTCGTTTCCTGCTTGCAGGATGAGCGCCCCGGCCCACGCCGCCCCGGTCACGGCCAGGTTGTGCTCGGCCCTCACGACCCAACCGCCTTCGCCCCCGGCGTAGGTCAGCGCCAGGTCGAGGCGCTCGCCCTCTTCCGGCAGTGCAATCTCCAATTGGCCCTGGCTCGTTTCCAGCACGAATTGATTCTGCCCGGCTGGCAGCTGCAATAGGCTCGCCTCGCCCCGCTGGTCGGTGAGAGTCAGTTGTCCGCTGGCAGCCTCGCGCTCCAGCGCCAGGGCCGCCCCCCGGCCGCCGCCATCAACCGTGACGCGCAGGTAACCCAATGCGTCCATCTCCACGCGGAGCGCGGTCGGCGCGATACCAGCCGGCTTGCCGGCCGCCAGGCCCCTCAGCCCCACATCGCCGCTCTGAGACTCGATAACCAAGGCAACCAATAGACCTGTGAGCCAGGCCAGCAATAGTCTGAGAAGCGTCATCACTTCATGCTCCTTTCGGCTGCTGCCATGCCAGACGGAGGCGCGAACGTGCGTGGCCAACCGGTGCTGCGAAGGGCGAACGAAGGCCGTGACCAACCGGCGCGAGCCGGCCTCGCGCTGGAGGCCGACCCTGGTGGAGACAACCCCTGCCAGGCATTGTGGCAAAGGCGAGGTCAAAAGTCAACCAGGGTATACTTTAAGTCTGTCCTCCCCCGTGCAGGCCTTTCGCGCCCTGGCGGCGATCGAGGCCGCCAAACTGGATAGCCGATGAACTCTCGTGAACGCGTCCTCGCCACCCTCCAGCGCCGCCCCGCCGACCGCATGCCCGTCTTCGGCTGGACCCAGGCCAACCTGGAACAGCCCATCCGCGACCGTTTCGGCTCCATTGACGCCTTCGAGGATCACTACGCGTTCGACCTCGTGCACCTGTTCGGCGGCCCCTATCCGCACCCCGCCCACGTCACCCGCCCCGTCGAAGGCGCTGCCCCCTCCATCCTTCCAGCGGACTACCTCGATGTGACTCTCAACGACCCCAACGACCACGCCGCCTATCAGGCCCTCGCCGAGCAGATCGCCCATCACCAGGGCCGCCGCGGCCGCTTCGTCTACGTCCAGACCCCCGGCATCTTCGAATGCCTGAACGACGTCTTCGGCCTCCAGAACCACCTGCTCTACCTGTCCCTCTACCCCGACGCCCTCCAGCAGGTCTACCGGCGCCAGGCTGAATGGAACCGCGCTTTTGCCATGAACTGCCTCGACCTGGGCGTGGACATGATCCATGTCTCCGACGATTGGGGCGGCCAGGATCGCATCCTCTTCAGCCCGCGCCTGTGGTGGAACCTGATCTACCCCCACCACGCCGTCACCTGCCAGGCCGTCCGGGCGCGCGGCGCGCCCCTCAGCCTGCACAGCGACGGCAACATCCAGGCCGTCATCGACGGCGTCATCCAGTTGGGCTATCAGGTCGTCCATCCCTGGCAGGAGTCCGCCGGGATGAGCCTGGCCGACTACAAGGCCCGTTACAGCGGCCAGTTCACCGTCATGGGCGGCCTCGACGTCCAGACCACCATCGGCTTCGGCAAGTTCGACTTCCTCCAGCGCGAGATCGAGCGCGTCATCGGTCTGTTCCCCGACGGCGGCCTCATCTTCTGCACCTCGCACTTCATCCAGGAGCATTGCACCATCGAGGAGTTGGTCTTCGCCTACGACCTGGTCTATCGCCTGGTGCACCAGCAGCCCGCGCCGCCCCTCCCCGCCGCACCCGGCAGTGCCCCGCTCCCTGGCTGATGCATCGCGCGCGGCCCCGACGCCCCGGCTCAGTGGCGCAGTCTCACCGGGACGCAAAAGCGCCTGCGTTCCCGCAGGCGCCTGTCGCTGCTGTTTTCCGGCCAGGGTTTGGTCGCCGGTCCGTTTAGGTGAGGCCGCCTGCCTTGGCCAGCTTGCGGATCTGGTTCGCGATCGCCAGGATCTGCGTCACGTACTGGCTGAGCTGCGTTCGGGTCGGGGTTGCGGGCATGCGGTCCACGATGGCGTCCACCTTCTGCACTTCGTCGCGAATCGCCGTCACCGTCTTGAGTTGCTCCGGCGTCAGGTTACGCGCCTGCGACGCCATCGCCGACAGCCCGCGCGCCGGTCCAGACTTGAAGCGGCTCAGGTCGTCCCGGGTCGTCTTGTCCTTGCTCAGCTTCTGGACCATCGCCATGAACTTGACCAGTTCGGCCTGGTAGGTCTTAATGGTCGCCATGCCGCGCTCGGTGTCCATTCGGTTCTTGTGCGCGGCGCCCACGAACTTGTCCAGGAAGGTCTTCTCAAAAGTGGCGTAGTCCTTCATCTTCTTTTTGGTGCTGGCGGATTTGCTCACCTTGCTGATGTAGGTCGCCAGCGCCTTCTCCAGCGCCGTATAGGCCACCAGGTACGTCTTGGGGGTGCCGGCATTCGAGTTCCAGTAGGCCTGCAGCGCCTTCGTCACGCCGCCCTCCGGCGCGCCGTGCCGTTTGTACAACTCTGTCCACTTGCTCACATTCGGTATGTCGGGCATGGGTCTCCCCTCCAGTGGGAGCGGTGGTAAAGTGACCAATCCGATCAGCGAACCAGCAACACGCGGATTATAGATGATTCCGGCCGGCCTGCCCGCTCGGGCAGCGCCCTCTTGTCAATCGGATGTAGAATGTGGCTGCCCCTGCGCTTGGCGGAGCCCTCACCCCTCACGGCCCAATTCTCGGAGACACCCTGCATGCAAAAAGTGCTCTATGTTTACGGCGGCGCCGACTTTCACCCGGCCGAGGCCGGCGGCAAAATCCTGGCCGAGGTCCTCGCCCGCGACGGCCGCTTCGAGCTGCACATGACCCCCAACCTGGACGCGCTGGCCTCCCTGCCCAACGGCCAATACGCCGCCGTCGTCCTTTTCACCACCGGCTTCGCCGATGAGTTGCCCCCCGACCGTGAGCAGGGCCTGCTCGGCTTCGTCCGCGGCGGCGGCGGCTTCGTCGGCCTCCACGCCGCCGCCAACAGCTTCCGCGGCAGCCGCGCCTACGTCGAAATGCTCGGCGCCGAGTTTGCCTCTCACCCCCCGGCCCACGAGTACCCGATCGAGATCGTGAACCCCGGCCATTACACGACCACCCGCCTGCCCGCCTTCACCGTCTTCGACGAGTTGTATCACCTGCAGGGCTTCGACCCGGCCCAGTCCACCGTGCTGGCCCAATCCACCTGGCAGGGCCAGCGCCACCCCGTGGCCTACGCCCGCGATTACGGCCAGGGCCGCGTCGTCTACCTTGCCAACGGCCACACCGCCCAGGTCTGGCAGCACCCCGAGTTCCGCAAACTGCTCCTGCGCGCCGTCGCCTGGACCGCCGGGGCCAATGTGCCCGACAAAACCATCCGCTGCGGCCTGCTCGGCTACGGCCCCGCCTTCAACATGGGCAAGGGCCACGCCGGCTGGATTGACGCCACCCCCGGCCTGCAAACCGTCGCCGTGTGCGATGCCTCCCCCGCCCGCGTCGAGGCCGCTCGCGCCGAACTGCCCGGCCTGGCCGGCTACTTCACCCGCCTCGACGACCTGCTCGCCATGCCCGACCTCGACCTGGTCGTCAACATCCTCCCCCACAACCTCCACGCCCCCGCCACCCTCCAATGCCTCCAGGCCGGCAAGCACGTCGTGCTGGAGAAGCCCTTCTGCCTCACCGTGGCCGAGGCCAACGCCATGATCGAACTGGCCCATGCGCGCGGCCTGATGCTCAGCCTGTTCCACAACCGCCGCTGGGACGGTGACTACCTCACCCTCCGCCGCCTGATCGATCAGGGCCTCATCGGCGAGGTCTTCCACATCGAATGCGGCCAGGGCGGCTACGGCCACCCCGGCTTCTGGTGGCGGTCCGACAAGTCCATCAGCGGCGGCGTCATGTACGATTGGGGCGCCCACTACCTCGACTGGATTCTCAATCTCGTCCCCGCCCCCATCACCCAGGTCACCGGCAACTTCCAGAAGCGCGTCTGGCACTCGGTCACCAACGAGGACTTTGGTCAGGTCTACATCCGCTTCGCCAACGGCTGCACCGCCGACTACCTGACCTCGCACATCAGCGCCTCCACCCGCCCCCAGTGGCGCATCAACGGCACCCGCGGCGCCATCGAGCGCCACGGCGGCGACAGCCTCACCCTCATCTCCTACGTCAACGGCTTCCGCCAGGAGAGCCAGGTCAAAATCACCCTGCCCGGCTACGGCAGCACCGAATACTACCGCACCGTGGCCGATCACCTCCTCTTCGGCGAAGAGTTGGTCGTCACTCCGGAGCAGGCCCGCCGCGTCATCGGCGTCATCGAAGCCGGCCTGCGCAGTTCGGAGCAGGGCGTCAGCGTTCCGCCGCCGCCCGGCTGCGAGTAACCTGCCATGGAACTCCTCTACAAGCCCAACTTCGAGCAAGCCCGCGGCTACTGGCGCGCCTTCTGGAACCACGCCATCCTCGACCGGCCCGTCGCCGTCATCACCGCCCCTCAGGACCCCGCCCATCCGGTCAAACGCCCCTCCATCCTCACCCGCGCTGGCGGCGACTATCAGGCCGCTCTCGACCGCCATGAAGAATGGGCCGCCGCCACCTACTTTGCCGGCGAGGCCATGCCGATCATGAACTGCTGGTTCGGCCCGGACCAGTTCGCCGCCTTCCTGGGCGCCGAGCTGTCCTACGCCGAAGAAGACGAAACCTCCTGGACCACGCCCTGCGTCACCGATTGGCGCGCCGCCGAGCTTAAATTGGATGACTCACCGGGAAGTGTTTGGTCCGAACTGCTGCGCTTCGTGCGCCTGGCCGCCGGGCAGGGCGAAGGCAAATACCTTGTCGCCACCCTCGACATGCACACCAACCTGGACGGCCTGCGCGGCCTGCGCGGCACCCAGGAATTGGTGCTCGATGTGATGCAGCGCCCCGACGACGTGGAGCACGCTCTCAACCAGGCGCGCGCCCTCTACGCTCCCGTCTACGACGCTGTCTATGAAGCCGGCCGCATGGCCCAGCGCGGCTGCGCCAGTTGGCTCCCCGCCTACTGCGAGCAGCGCTTCGCCGTCGTCGAGTGCGACGTCGCCTGCCTGTTCGGCCCGCGCCACGGCCGCCGCTTCATCATCCCCGCCATCGCCGAGGAAGCCGCCTACCTCGACCACTCCATCTACCACTTCGACGGCCCCCAGGCTCTCCAGCACATGGACGACGTTTTGGCTGTCTCCGATTTTGACGCCATCCAGTGGGTGCCCGGCGACGGCCAGCCCAAGACCTTCGAGTGGATGGACCTGCTGCACAAGATCCAGGCCGCTGGCAAGGGCCTGTGGCTCTACGATTGGACCATTGACGACATCCACCGCCACTACCGCGAGCTGCGCCCCGAGGGCGTCGTCTTCCACATTGACGTCGCCTCCCCCCAGGAAGCCGACGACCTGCTAGACTGGCTGAAACGGAATACCTAAGCCGGCCACATCTGCGGGAAGAAGTCGTTGTTGAACGGCTGCCCGTCGTAATACTTCGGCCCCAGCATCGCCAAGTTCGGGTGCAGCGGCTTGCCGGCCACGTAGTACGTGTCCCCCGGCATCATGTGCGAGATTACGCACAGCCGCGGCTGGTCCGTCCCATTTGGCCCCGACCCGTGGAACGTCAGCGCGTGGTGAAAGCTCACCTCCCCCGCCTTCAGGATCACTGGCTCTTCCTTCCACTCCCCGCCCCCGCTCAGTTGCTGGAAGTGCGCCCGCCACTTCTCCATCTCTTTCTTGTCGTTGTTGCTCCCCTCGATCACCCCCCACTTGTGCGACCCCGGCACCATGATCATCGCCCCATTGCGCTCGTCCGTGTCCTGCAGCGCCACCCAGGCCGAGATCATGTTCGTCGTGCTGCACGACTGCCAGAAGCCCCAGTCCTGGTGCCAGCCCACGTTCCCGGCCTCCACCCGCTCGCCGCCGCCCGTCCCTGGCTTGTAGAGCGCCTGATCGTGCCACAGCCGCACGGTGCTCACCCGCATCAGCCGCGCCGCGATCTTGCCGATCAGCGGCGAGAGGATCGCCGCCCGCATCTCCTCGTTCAGCCAAAAGGCATCCACCTGCTGGCGCAGGGCCGGCGAGGCCGGGTCGCCCAGCACCGCCCCATAAATGGACGGGATCGGGTAGTCGTTGTCGCCCGCCCACAGCCGGTCGTGCGCCCGCCGCAGCCGCTCCACCGTCTCGTCGTCAAACAGCTTCGGCCCCACCCAGTACCCGCGCTCCCAATATTCGCCAATCACCGCCTCGGTCGCGATCTGGTCCACATCTGCGAGGGTCGGAATCCTGTCCGTCATGGCCGGTCTCTCCTGAATGTCCCCCTTTTGTCGGCGCGCCGGATTATAGCCGTGCTTTACTTCCACGTGTGCCCGTTCACGGCGCTCCTGCCTGCCGCCGGATCGGCCCCAGCCCGCAGTTGCATCCCGTCGCGTCCGGCCTATAATCCTGCTTGTCGCGCTGCCTCCCTGCCTGCTCTATCTCAAGTCGATCGTCCTGGCCCTTCCCATCATAGGTGGAGTCCTCATGCCCTCTCGTCATTCGTCTGCGCTGCGGTTCCTTTTCGTCGCAGTTCTCCTGCTCCAGTTAGCCGGCCCGCTGTCCTTCACCGGTGCGGCTCTGGCCCAAGCGCCTGCCGCCGCGCCCAGCGGCGAGGCCGAAGTGCTCGGCTACTTTACCGCCAGCGAGGCAACCACCTTGCCCCAGCCGGGCGCCCCGCCCGCCCTGCCGCCCGCCGGAGACTATTACCTTGTCTCCGGCCTCCATCCGCTCACCAATCAGCCCGTCACCAATGTTGGCGGGACCATCTTCACCGACACCACCTGGACCCTGGCCGGCAGTCCCTACATCGCCACCAGCAGCGTCACCGTCGGGCCGACGGCCACCCTGACCATCGAGCCAGGCGTCGTCATCAGCCACAACACCGGCACCGCCTTGACGATCAATGGCCGGCTGCTGGCGCTGGGCACCCCCACGGCCGGCATCACCCTCACCGGCTCAACTGCCGGGCCAGGCGCCTGGGGCGGCTTGCGCTTTGTGGGCACGCTCGGCAGCCCCCTCACCGGTTCGCAGTTGGATCACGTCACCCTCTCCGGCGGCGGCCAGTTCGGCGGCTTCCCTGCCAATCTCTACCTGGCCTACGCCGAGGTCAGCCTCGCCCACGCACTTGTAACCAACAGCCAGTACAGCGGCGTCTATGGCGGCGAGCAGGGCGTGGCCCATATCTCGAACACGACCCTGAATGACAACGGGACGACGGACGCGACTGAAGACTACGCCATCTGGTTCACTGATGGGTCAGTATCGCCCAACCTGGACACCCTAAGCATGAGCGGCAACAGCCAGGACGCCATCGCCTTTGGCGGCGGCACGCTCTCCACCCGCACCTGGAAGTTCCTCGGCTACCCCTACGTCCTCACCGGCATCCAGACCGTGCCGCACGGCGCCACCCTCACCATCGAGCCGGGCGTCCTGGTGAACATCGCCCGCCCTGACCTGATGAACATCAACGTTGAGGGCCGGCTGGAGGCCCTGGGCGAGCCCAGCGCGCCCATCACCATCACCACCGTCATAACCACGCCCGGCGCGTGGAGCGGTCTGCAATTCGATGGCGATCCAGGCCAGTTCGCCACCGGTATCCTCAACTACACCACCGTCGAGTATGGCGGCTTCTGCGCCTCATGCGCCAACCTGAGCACCACCTATGCCCAGGTCAACATCTCGCACAGCCGCTTCCATTTCAGTAGCAAGGCCGGCGTCCGGGCCGGCGAGAACGGCGCCGCCGGGCTCATCATCGAGAACAGCCACTTCGTCGGCAACGCCACTTTTGGCGTGCAAAATGCCGATCCCACAGGCTCGGTCCTGGCGGCCAACAACTGGTGGGGCCACGCCAGCGGCCCTGTCGCGCCCAACAACTGCAACCTGGGCGGCGCCGGCCAGGCCGTCACCGCCCGCGTCGCCTTCCTGCCCTTCATCACCGACCCCAACGCGCCCGCCGACGACGTCGCCCCCACCCAGGTGCTGTCGCTCAGCCTCAACCCCCTGCGCTACTACGCCCCCGCCGACGGCGCCACCAAGGTCTGGTTCGAGATCACCCTGCGCGACGGCGCCGGCCTCCCCCTCGCCGGCCAGATCGTCAACCTGAGCACCAGCCTGGGCACGCCCTTCGACGGCGGCATCACCGACGCCGCCGGCAAGTCGTTCGCCTACCTCACCTCGAACACCGTCGGTGAAGCCTCGGTGTTCGCGGAGTTAGATACCCTGGAAGCGTGCGAGTTCGCCCGCAGCGCCACCACCGGCATCAGCTTCACCGCCCTCCCCGACGACCCGCTTTCGCCCAATGCTCAATCCCCCTATTCCAATGCCGGCGTGGAGTTCGACCCGCAGCCCGTCATCATCGGCGTGCCCGGCGTCCTGCGCGTGCGGCTGCACAACCCCAATGCCTTCTCCATCACCGTGGATGCCACCTTCAGCTTCGCCCAGCTTGGCCTGGGCCTGATCTTTGGCCCGGTCGGGCAGGTCAACGACTTCGTCATCGCGCCCCAGTCCGATGGTGTGCTGGAGCTGCCCTGGGTGCCCCTCGTCGCCGGCCACTTCTGCATCAACGTGGACTACACCTGGGAGGCCGTGACCGCCGGGTCCGCGCCCAGCGGCTTCGGCTCCGGTTCCACCCGCTCCAACACTGGCGGCGCGCCCGGCCCCATGCTGCGCCCCTTCGACAAGAACGCCATCCGCCGCGCCTCCGTCGCCACTACCAGCCTGGGCGACATCAGCTTTGCCGCCGCCGGCCTGGACGACATCCAGGCGGTTGGCGTGCCCGGGGCCAGCGCACCGGTGGGCTTCCTCCAGGGCCTGATGGTCGGCAACATCCTGGACTTCATCTTTGAGGGCGGCGGTGGCATCGACTGCGCCATGAAGGGCGGCACCAGTTGCGGCGGCTGGAAGGGCCCGCGCATGCACTTCCCCGGCGAGTCCATGGGCAACCTCGGCGGCGACCCGCCCTCGCCCGACTACGACTCCCTGGTGCCCCTGGAAATCCTCACCGTCCCGCTGCTGGCGGCGGATGAGGACATCCCCCAGGCCCGCGCCGATGCCATCAACGAACTGGTGCGCGCTGGCCTCGACCTCACCAGCTATCTCACCGCCGCCGTGGCCAGCTACGACCGCTATGGCGGCGCGGTGGCCGCCAACGACACTGGCTGGGCCACCCAGCACGCCAACGCCTTCAGCTACTATCTGCTCCAGGCCGCCCTGCGCATGGATGACGTGGCCGACAAGATGGATGCCCTGGTCGCCCAACTGCACTCCGAGGACCTCCAATTCCTCCTCGCCGAGCAGGACTTCCTCGACTACCAGCAGCGCCTCGCCACCGATGGCTTCACGGCCCAGGAGATCGAGGCCGCCCGCCTCGTCGGCAAGACCGATGAAGGCATCGCCCTCAGCCTTCAGCGCCGCATCGCCCTCCAGCCGGAGGACGTGGTCGGCTGGTTCGACGACCGCATGACCGCCGCCGCCCAGGCCTTCCGCGAGTTGTCGCTGGCCCTCACCTTTGTGCCCATGTTCGGCTCCACCGGCGGCATCGGCCTGGCCTCCAGCCTGGCGCCGGCCGGCGTTGACCCCAACCTGGTCCGCATCGGCGATCCGGTCTACGACTTCCAGGTGGGCAACCCCTTCACCGTCCCCGCCACCGTCACGCTCCAGGTCCGCCGCATTGATCTGCCTCCGGACTGGATCATCACCCTGTCCACCGATGAGGTCGTGCTGGAACCCGGCGAGCAGGTCACCGTCACGGCCACGGCCTCGCCCGGTCTGCCCGGCGTCCAGGGCACTCAGCCGCGCTTTGCGGTCGAGGGCTTCGTCAACGGCGAGTTGTTGGGCGGTGTGGAGTTCAGCGTCTATCTGCCGGAGGAGTATCCCTTCCTGGGCGCCGACCGCCTCTTCCTGCCGTTAGTCCGCCGGCCCTGATGGCTGAGGTTCCATATTGACGCTAATCCCCCATTCGGGGTAGATTATGCACAATATATACCCAGGCCCGGAGACCCAGCATGCAGACCGCATTGACCGCTGAGCAGATCGAGCAGTTTCGGACCCAAGGCTTCCTCCTCCTCCCGAATTTCCTCGACGCGGCCGAGCTAGAGCACTGGCGCGCCGTCGTTGAGGATGCCGTCCGCCTGCGCCTCACCGGCTCCGCCCTCAACAACCAGGGCGATCCCACCGCGTTCTACGCCCAGGTCTTCACCCAATGCCTCCACCTGCGCAATATCCACCCGCCCATGGCCGACCTGCTTTACGACGAGCGCCTGGGCCGCCTGGCCGGCGAGTTGGCCGGCGTAGACGGCATGCGCGTCTGGCAGGATCAGGCCCTCATCAAGCAGCCCTACGCCAACCACACCTCCTTCCACTTCGACGACGCCTACTGGTCCTTTTACTCCCGCCAGTCCGTCAGCTTCTGGGTCGCGCTGGACGACGCCACCCTCGCCAACGGCTGCCTGTGGTATCTCCCCGGCACCCATCTGGTGTCCCGCTATGAGTTAGTCCCCATCAACGAAAACCTGGGCGACATCTTCAAAGCCTATCCCGAGTGGAAAACCATCGAGGCCGTCGCCTGCCCCTGCCCGGCCGGCAGCGTCCTCATCCACAATTCCATGGTCGCCCACGGCGCGGGCGTCAACCTCACCCCCCACCACCGCCGCGCCATGACCTGGGCCTACATGCCCGACGGCGCTGTCTTCAACGGCCAGCAGTCCTGCCTGCCCACCGAATACTTCCAGACCCTTAAGCCCGGCGACGTCCTCGACGACGACGCCCACCTTCGTCTCGTCTGGCGCCGAAACTAACCACCATGACTCCTCTCACCCCTCAACAGCACGCCCACTTCGACCTGTTTGGTTTTCTCGCCTTCCCCGGCCTGCTGGCCGACCGCATTGACGCCATCATCGCCGCCTTCGAGGCCAATTGGGCCGCGCATGGCGGCGGCCACAACGGCCGCGCCCACGACGGCCAGGCCCGCTCCGCCCTGGTCCAGTTCCTCGACCAGAGCCCCGAGCTGTGCACCCTGCTCGACGACCCCCGCATCCACGACATCGCCGCCAGCCTGCTCGGCCCCGACTTCAACTACATGGGCAGCGACGGCAACTTCTACGTCGGCGACACCCCCTGGCACTCGGATGGTTACGGCGGCCGCGGCGGCCCCCTGCACATCAAGATCGCTTTCTACCTCGACCCTCTCACCCGCCACACCGGCGCGCTGCGCGTCATCCCCGGCAGCCATCGCCTCGGCGAACCCTTCGCCGACCGGCTCGAGCGCGAGATTCGCCAGTCCGAGGACCTCTGGGGCATCCCGGGCTCCGCCGTCCCCGCCGTGGCCCTCGAAACCCAGCCCGGCGATGTCGTCTGCTTCAACCACGACCTCAAGCACTCCGCCTGGGGCGGCTCCCAGCGCCGCCGCATGTTCACCATGAACTGCTGCCAGCGCTACCCTGACGACAAGCTCCAGCACCTGCGCGACTACCTCAGCCACGGTGCGCGCTTCTGGATCGAGCGCGCCTATTCCGACGTCATCGTCTCCACCGCCACCCCCGAGCGCATGGCGCACTTAGAGCAGGTCCTGGCCAACGACGGCCACCTGGCCGAACTGAGCCGCCAGCGCCGCGCCGAAATGGCCGAGCCCGCCCGTGGCTAACGAAACATGACCTCTCTCACACCCTCCCAACTCGCCCACTTCGACCTGTTCGGCTATCTCGTCTTCCCCGGCCTGCTGGCCGACCGCATCGAAGACCTCATCCGCGGCTTTGAGGAAGTCTGGGCCGCCCACGGCGGCGGCGCGGGCGGCCGCCCCCACGATGGCGCCGTCCACTCCACCCTGTGCCAGTTCATGGACCAGAGCCCCCGCCTGCACACCCTCCTCGACGATCCGCGCACCCACGACCTCTTCGCCAGCCTCCTCGGCGACGACTTCAACTACGTCGGCAGCGACGGCAACTACTACGTCGGCGACTCGCAGTGGCACTCGGATACCTACAACATCCCGGGCGGCCTGCGTTTCATCAAGCTGGCGCTCTACCTCGACCCCGTCACCCGCGCCACCGGCGCCCTGCGCGTCATCCCCGGCAGCCACCGCCAGGGCGAGCCGTTCGCCGAGCAGCTTGAGCGCGAGATCCGCCAGTGCGAAACCGCCTGGGGCGTGCCCGGCCCCCAGGTGCCCGCCGTCGCCCTCGAATCCAACCCCGGCGATGTGGTCGTCTTCAATCACGCCCTCAAGCACGCTTCCTTCGGCGGCTCCAAGCACCGCCGCATGTTCACCCTCAACTGCTGCCAGCGCTTCCCGGAAGCGCACCTGCCCTACCTGCGCAGCTACATCAACAACCACGCCTACTACCAGGTCGAGCGTCTTCATCACCCCCTCCTGGTGCACACCGCCACGCCCGAGCGCCTCGTCCACCTGGAGCAGGGCCGCGCCAACGACTTCCAGCTAGCCGAACTCGCCCTCCGCCGCGCCCAGCCCTCCGCCGCCCCCGCCGCCTGACCCAATCTCGCCCTGCCCACCGTGCGTCGTCATTCGTCCTTCGTCCTCCGTCTATCGTCGTTCATCCGGCATTCACCTGCGGTCGTCCGCCGCCGGTCGCCCGTCGCCCGCCCCTTAAGGAGTTGACCCATGAAAACCGACATCCCCGCTGAGAAGATTGAGTTCTACCGCGAGAACGGCTTCGTCGTCCTCGAGGAATTCCTGGACGCGGCCGAGCTTGAGCACTGGCGCCAGAACGTCGAGGCAGGCATGCGCGCCCGCTTCGCCGCTCAGGGCGCCTCCATCCTCAACAACCAGGCCGACCCCGACGCCTTCTACGCCCAGGTCTTCACCCAGACCGTCCGCCTGGCCGACGTCCACGCCGGCATGGCCGAGATCATGTTCGACGAGCGCCTGGGCCAGATGGCCGCCACGCTCGAAGGCATCGACGGCATCCGCATCTGGCACGACCAGGCCCTCGTCAAGCCCCCCTACGGCAACCACACCGCCTTCCACATGGATAACCCCTTCTGGTCCTTCCACTCCAAGCACGCCATCTCGCTTTGGGTCCCCCTGGACGACGCCACCATTGAAAACGGCTGCCTGTGGTACCTTCCCGGCACCCACAAGCTCGCCACCTACGAGTCCGTCGGCATCGGCCAGAACCTGGGCGACATCTTCAAGGCCTACCCCGAGTGGAAGCAGATCGCCGCCAAGCCCGGCCCCTGCCCGGCGGGCGGCGCCGTCTTCCACAACGGCCTCATCGCCCACGGCGCTGGCGTCAACATGACCCCCCGCCACCGCCGCGCCATGACCTGCGCCTACATGCCCGATGGCGCCACTTTCAACGGCCACCAGAACGTCCTGCCCAACGACTACTTCCAGTCGCTCAAGGTCGGCGACCCGCTCGACAACAACGACTGGAACCGCCTCGTCTGGCACCGCGACGGCCGTCACCGCGTCGCCGTGGCTGCCTGACGGACGATTACGCCCCCCACGCGCGGCCGGCGGCGTGCCGCCGGCCGCGCCCTTCGCCCCGCCCCCTAGCGCACGGGAGCCTCCGCCATGAACACCTCACTCACGGCCGATCAGATCGCCCTCTACCGCGACAACGGCTACCTCGTCCTCGATCCCTTCCTTGACCCGGACGAATTGGAGCACTGGCGCGCCGTCACCGAGGCCGGGATGCGCGCCCGCCTTCAGGCCGACCAGGGCGCCGCCAACGTCCTCAACAACCAGGCCGACCCCGACACCTTCTACTCTCAGGTCTTCACCCAGTGCATCCAGATCGCCCGGGTCTACCCGCCCATGGCCGAGCTGATCTACGACGAGCGCCTCGGCCGCCTCGCGGGCGAATTGGCCGGCGTGGACGGCATCCGCATCTGGCATGATCAAGCCCTGGTGAAGGGTCCCTACGCCAATCACACCGCCTTCCACATGGACAACCCCTTCTGGTCCTTCTTCCACAAGGACACGCTCTCCATCTGGGTCGCCCTGGACGACGCCACCCTGGAGAACGGCTGCCTGTGGTACCTGCCCGGCACCCACAAGGAGGCCACCTTCAACTACGCCGCCATCGGCGCCAATCTCGGCGACCTGTTCAAGACCTACCCCCAATGGAAGCAGATCGCCGCCCAGCCCGCCGTGTGCCGGGCCGGTGGGGCTGTCTTCCACAATGGCCTCATCGCCCACGGCGCGGGCGTCAACATGACCCCCCGCTACCGCCGCGCCATGACCTGCGGCTTCATGCCCGATGGCGCTACCTTCAACGGCCAGCGCAATATCCTCACCGAAGACGAATTCAACGCCCTCCAGGTCGGCGATCTCCTCAACGACGACGCCCGCAACCCGCTCATCTGGCAGCGTGTGAGCCCGTGAGCCTGTGGGCGCGTGCGCCGCTACACCCCTTCGCGCTCTCCGCGCCCTCAGCTTTGAGCGCATATCATTCGTGAAATCCGTGCCATTCGTGGCAAGGGTCTTTCTGTGACTCACCTCGCCAACGTCAACACCACCGACCTCCTCGCCGCCATCGCCCTCGGCTGCCGCACCATGCAGCGCATCTTCAACCGCGATGACGACGGTATGCCATTCTTCGACGCCGTCGCCTGGCCGCACGCCGCCCTCGCCTGGAGCCCCAACCTCAGCGAGTGCCACGTCCCCGGCCGCCACCTCAATGCCCTCCTCATGGCCGAGGCCGTCGCCGGCGTCCCCGTGGACCCCGAGGCCATCGCCACGCACCGCCGCGCCGCCTTCTTCTCCTTCAGCGGCCCGCTGTGCCTGCCCCTCAACCGCGAAGTGCAAACCGGCCCCCTGCGCATCTTCTCCCCCCACAACCTGCGCGAGGGCCTGCACGCCTTGTACGCCCTCGCCCACTGGCGTAACGACCGCGAAGCTCGCGCCCTGGCCGAACGCTTCATCACCGAACTGCCCCAGGTCTGGAGCGTGGAGCGCGGCTGGGACCTCGACCGCTTCCGTGCCCTAGACCTCATCTTCCAGCCCGTTCAGGGCCCCCTCAACGGCGAGACGCGCATGGTCGGTCCCCTGGTCAAGTACTTCCGCGCCACCGGCTATGCCCCCGCCCTCGACCTCGCGCTTCAGCTTAAAGAACAGGCCGTCGAGCAGTTCTTCCTCCCCGACGGCGCTTATGATCACGGCCGCTTCATCACCGACCACACCCACTCCATCACCGGCTCGCTCTCCTCCCTGGCCGAGCTCGCCGACCTGCTGGACGACGACGCCCTCCTCCTCCGCCTCAAAGCCTTCTACGACAATGGCCTGTGGACCATGCGCGATGAAATCGGCTGGACCCCTGGCGGCGCCCTCATCCGCGACAGCGACGCGGGCGAATCCGGCAACCCCGGCGACATCGTCGAGACCGCCCTCATCCTCGGCCGCGGCGGCTGGCCCGCATACTACGCCGACGCCGAGCGCATCCTGCGCTGCCACCTGCTCCCCGCGCAGTTGCGCGACGTCAGCTTCATGCCCGTCCATCCCAATCCCGAGGGCCTGGATGGCCTGCGCGACGCAGCGGACCGCATGCTCGGCGCGTTTGGCGTGCCCGCTCCCTACGGCTTCCTGGCCCGCGACAAAGGCCGCGACTCAATCATGTTTCCGATGGATGTTGTCGGCAGCGTCGTGGGCTCGCTCTGCGCCGCCTATGCCGAGGTGGCCCGCTGGGAGACCACCGGCCACTGGGTCAACCTGCACTTTGACCACGCCACCCCCCACCTCACCGTCCGTTCCCCCTACGGCCCGGCCGGCGCGCTCGAAATCACCCTCCACCGCCCCGGCCCGCTCTTCGTTCGCCGCCCGGCCTGGCTCACGCCTGGCGAATTCGCGCTCGAAAGCGCCTCTCTTGCCCCCCGCTGGGTCAACGACTATCTTTTCCTCGCCCAGCCGCCGGTCGGCGTCCCCTTGCGCTTCACCTGCCCCCTCCCCGAAACCACCCTCACCCTCGGCGCCCCCGCGCACGCCCACCCCATCCGCCTCCGCCTCCGCGGCGACCACCCCCTCGCCATGGACAATTTCGGCGCCGGCCTCACCTTCTTCCCGCCCTACGAATCCACCCCCGCTTGACCTCCCCCATCCCCGCCTCATCCCCTGATTCCTCGTAGGAGCGCTTTGTAAGTGCGATCCGGCGACGCCCTTGGCCGCCAAACTCCGCCCTATCCTCCGCCTTCCCCCGGCCCCTCCGGCGGGTCCTGCAACCCTGCCAGCCGCCAACTGACAATCAGGATGATCCCCACCACCACCCCCAGCGCCATGGCCAGCTTTATCGCCGCCTCCCTTCGCGCCAACTGCATGCCGGCCCGCCATTCCCGGCCCGCATGCCACAGAGCATAGGCAGGCTGGGGGTTCAATCGTAGTCCTCCAACTACCAAACACTGTCATCGCCTCTCCGCCGCCTTTGTTCTTCTCTCGCCGCGTGCGCCGCGTCCTCCGCGGTGAACGCCATCGTGACAATTTGGTTCGTGTAATTCGGGAAGTTCGTGGCCAAGCCTTTCCGGTCTATAATCCCCCACACGCCCAAAGGAGCACTCCCATGTCCGACTCTGCCGACGTCGCTGCCCTCCGCTACAAAGTCGCCGAACTCGAACGCAAGCTCGACTTCGTCCTCAACCACCTCAACCTGCGCTACACCGAGAACGCCCTCTCCCTGGCCGACTCCGAAGCCGCCAAATACCTCCGCCAGGGCAACAAGATCGAAGCCATCAAAGCCTACCGCGCCGTCACCAACGCCGGCCTCAAGGAAGCCAAAGACGCCGTGGATGCGTTGGAGATGAAGCTGAAGATGGGATGAGCGCTATTGCCGTTGTGTGGCCCGCTCGTGTGTGATCCGCGACTGCTTTGGCTCGAGCCTACTACTCCGCGACGTTTTCGGAATTCGTCTCGCACTCCGACGAGAGCATCCTAGGCGTCTTGGCACGCCAGCATACTTTCGCCCTTGAAGACCTCCAAAAACACGCGTGGATGGCGCAAATCCAGATCCTCAAACCCGCCTTACAGCATTTCCCTGGCGCCAGTTACTTGCTGCTGGAATTCGCCATTCCACGCATGGGCAAGCGGGTGGATGTCATCCTGCTGGCCCATGGCATCGTCTTTGTGCTTGAGTTCAAGATCGGAGAACGGCACTACACAACTCATGCGCTCGATCAGGTGCTCGACTATGCCCTGGACCTCAAGAACTTCCATGCGGACAGTCATGCGCGGCCCATTATCCCTGTCCTCGCTGCAACCAACGCCGCTCCCTATGCCAATGCGCCGCGCGCCTTCGATGATCAGGTGTTTGCTCCCCTACGGGTCAACCGTGACACGCTTGGTCCGCTTTTGGGCCAGTTAGCTGACGATTTCGCAGCGCCGACCTTCGACCCTATCGCTTGGCGCGACTCACCCTACCACCCCACACCGACCATCGTTGAGGCCGCTCAGGCGCTGTACCGCGGACACAGTGTCAGCGAGATTTCGCGTTCCGATGCTGGCGCCATCAATCTGAGCCACACCACCACCGCCATTGCCGCCGTCATCCACGCCTCAAAAACCGCTGGGGAAAAGGCGATCTGCTTTGTCACCGGCGTGCCCGGTGCCGGCAAAACCCTGGCCGGCCTCAACCTCGCCAACGAACGCCTCCGCGACGATCGCGGCGAGCCGGCAGTGTTTCTCTCCGGCAATGGCCCGCTGGTCACCGTGCTCCGCGAGGCCCTGGCACGCGACGAGCACAGCCGCCGGCAAGCGTCAGGCCAGACGCTCACCAAGAAAGCCGCCCTCACCCGAGCCCAAACCTTCATCCAGAACATTCACCACTTCCGCGATGAAGCCCTCACGAGCAGCCATCCCCCTCGCGAGCGAATCACCATTTTCGACGAGGCCCAGCGTGCCTGGACCCAGCACAAGACCGCCGACTTCATGCAGCGCAAGCGCAATTACCCGGACTTCTCCATGTCCGAGCCTGAGTTCCTGATCAGTATCATGGATCGGCATGTCGGCTGGGCCGTCATCGTTTGCCTGATCGGCGGCGGCCAAGAGATACACACCGGCGAAGCCGGCCTCCTGGAATGGTTTCGCGTCTTGCGCGCGCGCTTCGCTCACTGGCGAGTGTATTGCTCGCCCAATCTGACCGATGATGAATACCTGCGCGGCGACCCCGTCGAAGCGCACGTCGCCCCCCACCAACTGACCCATGAGCCGCGCCTCCACTTGGCTGTCTCCGTGCGGTCCTATCGCGCCGAGCACGTCTCGGCCTTTGTCAAAGCTCTGCTGGACAATTCACCTGAAGTAGCCCGCAGCCTGCTCCATCAGATTGCATCGAGCTATCCCCTCGTGCTCACGCGCGACCTCCAGCACGCCAAGCGTTGGCTCAGGTCCCAGGCGCGGGCCTCAGAACGCTACGGCCTCTTGGCAAGCTCTGGCGCTCTTCGCCTCCGCGCCCTCGGCCTCAACGTGCGAGCGGACCTTGATGTTGCCAATTGGTTCCTGGCCGGCAAGGAAGATGTGCGGTCTTCATACTACCTTGAGGAAACCGCGACCGAATTCGACATCCAGGGGCTGGAACTGGATTGGACCTGCATGGTCTGGGACGCCGATCTACGATACACCGGGCAAGGCTGGCGCTTTCATGAATTCGTCGGCGCCAAGTGGCGCAGCATTAATGACACCACTCGTCAACGCTACCTCTTGAACGCCTACCGTGTGCTGCTCACCCGCGCACGGCAAGGCATGGTCATTGTCGTTCCCCCAGGCGACAACAACGACCCAACCCGCTCCTCGGAATACTACGACGGCACCTATCACTTTCTGAGTCAACTCGGCCTCAGGCAGCTTTAGCGTGTGCGCCGTCTCCCTCTGGCCCCCGCGGCTAGCCTGCCTCCTCATCTTCATCCGTTGATCCGTTGCCCTATCCGGTGACACCCACCGCCCCGTCCTCTCACGTCCAATCCGCGTAGTCCGCTTCCAGATCCGCGGCCGCCGCATCCCCTTATACCCTTTCCACCCCTTATGCCCCTTCGATTTCCCCTATTTCCCCCATTTCCCTATACTTCCGCCCATGAAAATCGCCGAATTCTTCCTCCCCTACCCCTCCCGCCTCTGGACCCTCGCCAAGCAGGTCGGCGTGGATCACGCCGTCGCCATCCTGCCCTACGACCCGCCCCCCGCCGAGGAGCAGTCCGCCCCCCAGAACTGGCCCCACATCCACGGCGCCCGCCGCCTGTCCGAGATCCCCCGCGACGCTGACGGCCACTACCCCTGGGACTACACCCCGCTAGCCGCGCTCCAGAGCCGCCTCGCCGCGCACGGCCTGGCGCTGTCCGTCATCGAAAGCAGCCCGCCCATGAGCCGCATCCGCCTGGGCCTCCCCGGCCGCGATGAAGAGCTCGACCAGCTCGCCGTCATGCTCCGCGCCATGGGCCGCCTCGGCATCGGCGTCTGGTGCTACAACTTCATCCCCGCCGCCTCCTGGGGCCGCACCACCGTGGACCGGCCCGACCGCGGCGGCGCGCTCGTCACCGCCTTCAACCTGGCCGACGCCCCCGCCGTCCTCGAACTGCCCGACGGCGCCACCCTCACCGCCGAGCGCCTGTGGGACAACCTCAAGTATTTCCTGGACTATCTCGTCCCCATCGCCGAAGAAGCCGGCGTGCGCCTCGCCCTCCACCCGGACGACCCGCCCATCCCCGCCCTCGGCGGCGTCCCCCGCATCATCCATTCCGTCGAAGCCTTCGACCGCGTACTCGACTTGGCCCCCAGCCCCGCCAACGGCCTCACCCTCTGCCAGGGCAACTTCGCCCTGATGACCGATGACCTCCCCGGCCTCATCCACCACTTTGGCCGCCGCGGCAAGATCCACTTCGTCCACCTCCGCGATGTCGTTGGGACCCCCGACAACTTCCACGAGACCTGGCACGACCTCGGCCCCACCGACCTGCGCGCCTGTCTCCAGGCTTATCAGGACATCGGCTTCACCGGCGTCCTGCGCCCCGACCACGTCCCCACCCTGGCCGGCGAAAGCAACGCCTCTCCCGGCTACGCCACCCTCGGCCGCCTCTACGCCGTCGGCTACATCCGCGGCCTCATGGAGTCCATCTACGGGAAGAACTGAGATGACCTTCAACTTCGCCTCCAAATCCGTTGTTGTCACCGGCGGCGCCAAGGGCATCGGCGAGGCCGCCGCCCGCGCCTTTGCCCAGGCCGGTGCCCACGTCGTCATCGCCGATGTGGACGAAGCCGCCGGTCAGGCCCTGGCAGCCGCCCTGCCCAACACCCGCTTCGTCCGCACCGACGTTTCTAGCATGGCCGACGCCCAGCGCGCCATCGCCGCGGCCGAGGCGCACGGCGGTGGGCTGGATGCCCTCTTCAGCAACGCCGGCATCCAGACTTACGGTCTCATCGAAGACGCCGACGAAGACCTCTACGAGCGCTCCCTGGCCGTCAACTTCCGCGGCCACGTTTGGATGTGTAAATACGCCATCCCAGCCCTGCGGCGGCGCGGCGGCGGTGCCATCGTCTGCACCTCCTCCGTCCAGGGCCTGGCCTGCCAGAACCTCGTCGCCCTCTACGCCGCCAGCAAGGCCGCCACCCTGGCCCTCGTCAAAGGCATGTCCAACGACCACGCCCACGAGGGCATCCGCGTCAACGCCGTCTTGCCCGGCTCGGTGGACACCCCGCTCCTGCGCGGCGCCGCCGCCACCGTCAACCCGGACGATATCGACGCCGTCATCGCCTCCTGGGGCACCGCCCACCCCATCGGCCGCGTCATCCAGCCCAGCGAAGTCGCCGACCTCGTCCTCTTCCTGTGCAGCGACCAGGCCCGCGCCCTCACCGGCGGCTCCTATTTGGTGGATGGCGGCCTGATGGCCAAGCTGCCCGTCATCCTCAAGGATTGAGCGCGCGGCCTAAAGGTCCACATTGGGGTCATCTTCCATGCCCTCGTCCGCGCTGGCCCACGCTTCTGATTCATCGTCGGCCGCCTCTGGCTCGGCCGGCGCCTCGTCCACCCCCAGCCGCCAGCGGATCAGCCCAACCACGCCCACCAGCAGCGCCGCAGCAATGGTGACGGGCACCAACTGCATCAATCCGCCTTTCTGGCCCAGGCTGGTGACCACGCACGCCAGAACAGCACAGGCCAGCACCAACCACGTAAGCAGCCCGCCAGCTTTCCGGTCCAGACGGCCCAGGCCTTCCCCTATCACCTCCCTCAGCAATTCACTCAGCAGTTCGCCCATTCGTCGCCTCCCCGTGCCTCAGCCTGTCCCGCCTTTGTATCCCTGCCAAAGCCAAGCCGCGCCCGCCAACAGCCCCAAGCCGTACAGCGCCAACAGCCACCACATGCCCGTCAGCCCGCTCACCAACCCGCAGGCGAGGGCCCGTCGCCAGCGCCAACACCGCCCAAACCAGCCGCCGTTTGGCGCGTGGGTCCAGCAGCCTCGCCCCATCGGCGCATGCGCCCATGGCCGCCAAAACGAAGTCCAGCCAGTCCGGCGCCATCGCCGTCTGCCGCGCCCTGCCGCCCCAAGCTTGGTGCGGGCGTCAGCCCGGCAGCAGGTCCAATAGACTGCCGCCGCCCCGCAAACTCACGACGATGCCAACAATTGCCAGCGCCATGATGATGAGAGCCAGAACGAGCCACAGCTTGTGCCCGACGCCATACAGCAGAAACGCCCAGGCATCGTCCAGCCAGTCATCCAGCCAGTCCGCATCCAGCCAGTCCGTATCCAGCCAATCGTCGTCCATCGTTCGCCTCCTGAAGGCCCGCCGGTCCCAGCCCATCACACTAGCCAGAAGCCTACGCCAGCCCGCCCGCCACCAACAGCCTCGCAGCCGCCAATTGCCGCCAATCTTCCCTTCCTGAGCCAGTCAGCGCCATGTCTGCTCCCACCTTCCTCGCCCTCGACCTCGGCACGTCCTCCATCAAGGGCGCCGTCCTCCACCTCGACCCGCCGCGCATCGAGCACATCCAGCAGCACCCCTTCCCCGCGCCCCTGCCCGGCCTGCCGCCCCAGTGGGTCGAAATAGACCCTGCCGCCATCGTGGCCGAAGTCCGCGCCGTCCTGGAGACCCTGCTGCCCCACGCCCCGCACTGCGCCGGCCTGCTCCTCACCGGCCAGATGGGCGGCCTCGTCCTCGCCAGTGAGACCGGCCAGCCGCTCTCCAACTACCTCTCCTGGCGCGATCAGCGCCTCACCCTGCCTCCCGCCTCCGGCGGCCTCCCCTACTACGACCGCCTCCTCCAGCGCCTGCGCCCCTCGCACCGCCGCCAGCTCGGCCACGAGCTTCGCCCCGGCACCACCCTCAGCTTCATCTTCTGGCTGGCTCAGGAGGGCCGCCTGCCGCCAGACGGCGCCTTTGCCGCCTCCCTGCCCGATTTCGTCGCCGCCCACCTGTGCGACGCCGCCCCCGTCGCGGACCCCACCCTCGCCGCCGGCCTCCTCAACCTTGAGACCGGCGATTGGCACCACGAAGCCTTCACCCGCCTTGGCCTGCGCACCGTTCGCTGGCCTTCCCTCGCCCCCTACAGCCAGCCCGTCGGCAATGTGTCCTTGGCCGGCCAGACCTTCCTTGTCTATGCCCCCGTCGGCGATCATCCCTGCGCCCTCCTCGGCGCCGGCCTCGCCCCTGGC
This sequence comes from uncultured Anaerolineales bacterium, assembly GCA_964497615.1. Taxonomy (GTDB): domain Bacteria; phylum Chloroflexota; class Anaerolineae; order Anaerolineales; family UBA6663; genus CAZCEC01. Next base: position 31,985 of record CAZCEC010000017.1, read on the forward strand.
GAACTGTCGCTCAACATCTCCACCGGCTCCCAGGTCGGCTTGCTCACCCCCGCCTTCCAGGGCGGCGATTACCAGACCCGCCCCTATTTCGGCGGCCAGTTTCTCAACACGATCACGCACCTCCCCGCCGGCCGCGCCCTCAACGTCCTGCTCGGCCTGCTCAACGAACTGCCCGTCGCCCAGGGCCATCCCCTGGCCGACCCGTGGGACTACCTCCACGCCGCGGCCGAAGCCGCCTCCGACACCGATCTCCAGGTGGACCTGGCCTTCTTCCCCACGCCAGCCGGCGGCCAGGGCGCCATCACCAACATCCGCGAGGGCGCCTTTACGCTCGGCCATCTCTTCCGCGCCGCCTTCCGCGCCATGGCCGCCAACTACCACACCGCCGCCCAGCGCCTCTCCCCCCAGCGCGCGTGGAGCACCCTCGTCTTCTCCGGCGGCCTGGCCCAAAAACTACCCCTCCTGCGCACTTTCATCCTGGAGCAGATGCCTGGCCCTCACCGCCTCAGCCCCGTCACCGAAGACACGCTTACCGGCCTGCTCGCCCTCGCGCTCGTCATCGCCGCCCGCGCGCCCACCCTGCCGGATGCCGCCCGCCTGGTCACAACCGAATGAACACTCAACAGCCGCTGACCTCCGTGGTCGAAGCCATTGGCCGCACGCCCCTGGTGGAGTTGTCGCGCCTCGCCCGCGGCGTGCCCGGCCGCCTGCTGGCCAAGCTGGAATACCTCAACCCCGGCTTCTCCAAGAAGGACCGTATCGCCCGGCAAATCATCGAAACCGCCGAGCGCGATGGCCGATTGCGCCCCGGCCAGACGGTTGTCGAACTCACCAGCGGCAACACCGGCACCGGCCTGGCCATCGTCTGCGGCGTCAAGGGCTACCCCTTCGTCGCCGTCATGTCGCGCGGCAACTCCATGGAACGCGCGCGCATGATGGCCGCCCTCGGCGCGGAGGTGGTGCTCGTGCCGCAGGCGCCCGGCTCTCCGCCCGGCCAGGTCTCCGGCGCGGACCTGGCCCTGGTGGAAACCGAGGCCCAGCGCCTGGTGGCCGAGCGCGGCGCCTTTCGCGCCGACCAGTTCCGCCTCGCCGCCAACGCCGAGGCCCACCGCCTGCACACCGGCCCGGAGATCCTTCAGCAGTCCGGCGGCCAGATTGATGCTTTCTGTGATTTCGTCGGCACGGGCGGCTCCTTCGCTGGGTGCGCCGCCGCCTTCAAGGCCCACAACCCCGCCATCCAGTGCTATGTGGTAGAGCCGGCTGGGGCCGCGGTCCTGGCCGGCCAGTCCCTCACCCTCCCCAACCACCGCATCCAGGGCGGCGGCTACGCCATGCCCGATCTGCCCCTGCTCAACCCCGCCCACGTGGACGGCTACTTTCAAGTCACCGACGACGAAGCCATCCACATGGCCCGGCGGCTGGCCCGCGAGGAAGGGGTATTTGCCGGCTTCTCCTCCGGCGCCAATGCCGCCGCCGCCCTGCGCCTGCTCCAAACCACCCATCCCGGCCGCACCATCGCCGTCCTGCTGTGCGACTCCGGCCTCAAGTACCTCAGCACCGATCTGTGGGAGCCGCTGGCCGCGCCCTGACGCGTTTGACTCACGATGGAACTCCGCACCCCCCGCCTCCTCCTCCGTGACTTCGTCCCCGGCGATTGGCCCGCCGTCCTCGCCTACCAACAGGATCCGCGCTATCTGCGCTACTACGCGTGGACCGAGCGCACGCCCGAGGCCGTGCAGGAATTCGTCGGCTGGTTCCTGGCCCAGCAGCAGGCTCAGCCGCGCCTTAAGTTTCAGTTCGCCGTCACCCTCGCCGCCACGGGCGAATTGATCGGCAACTGCGGCGTCCGCAAGGAGTCGGCTGACGCGTTGGAAGCCAGCCTCGGCTACGAGCTGGCCCCCGATCACTGGGGCAAGGGCTACGCCACCGAGGCCGCCCGCGCCGTGCTCGCCTTTGGCTTTGCCCGCCTGGGCGCGCACCGCATCACCGCCGAGTGCGTGGCCGAGAACGCCGCCTCGGCGCATGTCCTGACGAAGATCGGATTTCAGTTGGAAGGCCGACTGCGCGAGAAGGAATTCTACAAAGGCCGGTGGTGGGATACCTTGCTCTTTGCTATCCTGGAGCCCGAGTGGCGAATCCGCGCCACCCCTGCCCAGGAGGTCTTCGAATGAATTTGGCTGGCATCAACGTCGTCGCCACCCTGCGCCGCCGCCTGAACGCGGTCATGGGCGCTTTCGCCGCCGCGGCCGCCTGCTGCGTCTGCGGCGCGCTCATGACCTTCGTCTTCGCGCCCGGCCAGGCCCTGCAAGCGTTCCGCATATCGCGGATGCCCGTCATGGATGCCGCCAGCGTCATCGCCGCCACCCCCGGTGACCCGGTGCTGGTGACGGGCGTGCTGGCCGGCAACGCCCCCGTGCTTGATGGCTACGACCTGGTCGCCTATCGCCTCGATGAATGGCAGGTCGGCGTCTCTCAGGACGAAGACGGCAACGACACCAGCAGCGGCCGCTGGGAGTCGCGGCCCGCCCTCGTCCCCGCCCTCACCCTGGAACTCGGCGGCCAGCCGGTCTCCATCGAGCCTTCCAGCATCGCCCGCCTCGGCGGCGACCTGGCAGAACTCATCGTCGAGGGCCCCGGCCCCGCCAGCGATGAAGACTTTGATGGCCGCGACCTGCCCGACGGCACCCTGCGCTACCAGGGCTTGGAGGACGGCGATCTGACCACCGTACTGGGCGAGAAGGCCGCCAGCGGCGGCATCGTCCCCAGCCAGCTCTACGGCGGCGACCGCGCCGCGTTTGAAGAGAGCGAGCGGCAAGCGGCCTCCGGCCTGCTCTTTGCCGGGCTATGTGCCATGGCGCTCTCCCCGGTCGTGCTCATCGGCGGCATCCTGGCCGCGCTCTTCGGCCGGCGGCGTTGACCGCCGGGCGGCCCCGGTGCTTGAGCCTCCCACCCTGTCCGAGCACGCCCTGGCCGCCGCGCTGGCCGCCGAATACGGCCTGGCCGTCAGCGCCTTGCGCTTTCTGCCCATAGGCGCCGACACGCGCGCCTGGGCCTATCGCGTCGAGGCCGGTGGCGCGGTGTATTTTCTCAAGCTCCGTCAGGGCGCTCCCCGTGAGGCCGCGCTGGCCGTGCCGCGCTTCCTGCGCGACGCGTTGGGCATCCCGATGGTTACGCCCTTGCCGGCGCGTTCCGGTACTCTGTGGGCCAGCCTGGATGAATACACGCTGGCCCTCTACCCCTTCATTGATGGCCGCACCGCCACGGCCGCCGGCTTGTCCGATGCACAGTGGGTGGAGTTTGGCCTCGCGCTGCGGCAGGTACACGTCGCCACCCTCCCGCCTGCGCTTGCTGCCCTCTTGCGCCGCGAGACCTTTGTGCCGGAGTGGGCGGGCGTCGCCGCCGCCCTCGACGCCCACATCGGCCAGCGAGACTTTCCCGATCCTGATCAGCAGGCGCTGGCCGTCTTCTGGCGCGCCCATCGCCCGGAAATCGAAATCTTGCGATCCCGCGCCGAGTCCCTGGGCCAGCGTGTGCAGGCCGCGGCCCTGCCCCAGGTGCTCTGCCACGCCGACGCTCACACCTGGAATGTGCTCGTTGACACTGCCGGCCAATGGTGGCTGGTGGACTGGGACGAGGTCGTCCTCGCCCCCAAGGAGCGCGACCTGATGTTTGTCGTTGGCGGCATCGGGGCCGGTCTCGTCACGCCGCGCCAGAGCGAGCTGTTCCTGCATGGCTACGGGCCGGTTGCGATTGATCCGGTGGCGTTGGCCTTCTATCGCTATGCCTGGGCTGTGGGCGATATTGGCGCCTACGGTGAGCGCGTCTTCCTGCTCGACGACACCGGCCCGGCCACCCGCCGCGCCGCCGTGGATGGCCTCATGGGCCTGTTCGCGCCTGGGGAGATCGTTTCACTGGCCTTCGCTTCGGAAGTACAACCCGCCGGCACGGACCTGAGGTGAGGCATGGCGACAACCACCCACGACTATCTGCTCATCGCCGATTTCACCGGCTACACCCAATACCTCAGCGAATCCGAGTCTGCCTTCACCCAGGCCGCCGCCGAGAGCCTGCACCACGGATACGACCATTAGAGACTGCCGTCTTCTGTCAAGCTCGCCTTGTTTGAACCCCAGGCCATTTCGTAAAGTAAGCTAAGGGGACCGGCATTCGGTGTATCATTGCCGAGGCCGTCGCCGTGCCAGCCAGCCGTAACCATGCTCGCCCCTTCCGCCATGTTGCCGTCCACCCGCCAGCGCCCGGCCCACCGCCTTGGGCGCTGTCTGCTGCTCGCGTGCCTCCTGGCGGCGGCATCGGCCTTCCCCGCCGCCCCAGCCCAGGCCCAGCAGCAAGACGAATTCCGCTTCGTCTTCATCGTCCCCCCCGGCTTCGAGACCGAATTCATCGAGTTCTGGAATACGTATGAGAACGATCTCGATCTGGCCTTCAGCTTCAACAAGGTGCTCTACGGGATCGAGCCGCCCCTGCCCATCTATATTCGCGTCTATGCCAGCCGCGACGAGTTGTTCAACCTGAACCTCCTCGTTCCTCCTGTCCCTGCCGAAGGCCACAGCACCCACCTTGGCGCGCGCGAGATCTCCCTCATCGCCCCGTGGGAGCCGGGCTTCCTCGTCTCGCCCGCCGGCCTGGAGGCCGTCCGCTTTGAGCTGAACAACGTCTTCCTCAGCGCCCTCTCGGCCAACAACCTCAGCGCCGGGGTGGAGTTGGGCATCAGCCACTACGTCAGCCGCGACGAAGCCGCCAAGGCCGCCCTCGTCGAGCGGCTGGCCGCCGCGCAAACTGCCGGCGAGTTGTACTCCTGGCGCGCCCTGCTCGACAGCCCCGAAGTGTATGCCGACGCCACTGTGGGACGCCCCCAGGCCTTTGCCGTCATCGCCTTCCTGGTCGACCGATACGGCTTCCCCAGCGTCATCCTGTTGGTTCAGACCTTGGCTCAAGGCGAAGACATCGACGCCGCCCTGACCACCGTCTTTGGCCAGCCGATGGACCGCCTGGAGCAGGGCTGGCTGGCCTATCTCCCCGGCTTCATCGAAAACCGCTGGCAGTACAACGCGCTGTATGGCTTCGACCTGACGCCCTTCGAGGCCGCGCTGGAGGCCGGCGCCTATGCCCAGGTGGCGCGCGGGCTGGCCTCGGCGGTGCCCTTCCTGGAACTCTCCGGGCAATATGCCGCCGCCGAGCAGGCGCGCGCCCTCATCGCCCGTGCCGAGGCCGGCAGCGCGGCGGGCAACCTCGTGCTGCAGGCCCGCGCCGCCCTGGAAGGCGGCCTGTACGACCGCACTCTCGAACTCGCCGCCGAGGCCCGCACCGCCTATGCCGTACTGGGCGACGAACGCCGCCTGGATGAGATCGCCGCCTACGAGGCCCGCGCCCAGCGCGTGCTCGATCTGCGCCTTCAGCTTGACGAAGCCATACTGCTCTACGAGTCCGGCCAGGTGAACGCCGCAGAGAGCCAACTCCTGGCCCTGGTGCCCCAGCTCGACGCAGTGGGCGACGCCGAGAATGCCGCCCGCGCCGAAGCCCTCATTGACTTGATCTATCAACAGCGGCAGGCCGTCGTGGCCGAGCAGGTGAGCCTGGCCCGGCGCGTCATGGTCGTCTTCCTGGGTGTGTTGTTCGTTGTGCTGGTGCACCAAATCGCGCGGTTGATCGTCCGACGGTGGCGCAAGCCGGAGCCTGGTGTCCTATGAATCTTGTGAACCGAATCTGGTGGGCGGTCCGCCCGTTGTGGTTCTGGCGCCTGGTGCGCCTGCTGGTGCGCAGCCTGTGGCTGGCGGGCCTGGTGGTGCTGGCGGGCTGGCTCTACACCCTCTTCACCGGCCGGCTGTTCGCCTGGGCCAACTGGGCCGTGGCCGGCGCGGCGCTGGCGCTGCTGCTCTTCCTCATCCAGGCCCTGTGGCCTGTGCGCCCCGCCACGTTGGCGCGCCGGCTCGACGACCGCTACGCCATGCGCGACCAACTGGCCGCGGCCTACGAGGTCGCCCAGCGCGGCCCCGCCAACTACATCGAGCGCGACCTGCTCTCCGCCGCGGACAACACCCTCGGCGAGGTCCGCCGCCAGGTGCGCTTCAAGTTCAACATCCCGTGGCACGATCTGGAAATGGCCCTGGTGGTGGGCGTAGGCCTCGCAGCCGCCTTCTACTGGCTGGCCGCCTCCGGCGCGCCCGGCGCCCCCGCCGTCCTGCGCGGCGCGCCCGCGCCGCTCCCCGCCGTGGGCCTGGAACCCATGGTGTCACTGCCGGGCGTCCCGGCCGAGTTCCAGCCGGCTGGCGCGGGGCAGGTGGGCATTGACCCCGGCGAGACCGGCGAGGCCGGCGTGCTCGAGGCCGCCGACGCCCAGACCTTGCTCGACACCCTGGCCGAGGCCCTCAGCGAACCGTCCATCACGCAGTCCGCCGGCCAGTCGCTGGCCCAAGGCGACGCCGAACAGGCCGCCGAGGACTTGCGCGACCTGGCCCAGAACGCCGAGTCCATCAGCGATCAGGCGCGGGCCGATCTGGCCGAGAGCCTGCGCGAGGCAGCCGAGGAGTTGGAAGCCTCCAACCCCGAGGCGGCCCAGGCCCTGCGCGAGGCAGCCGATGCCCTGGAGCAGCAAGACAGCAACGCCGCCGCCGAAAATGCCGCTGCCGCCGATGCCCTGGAGAACCTGGCGCAGATGATCGAATCCGCCGACAGCACTCGCGCCGGCCCAGGCGCCTCCGAAGGCGATCCCGGCAACGCGGCCGGCAGCGAGGGTGGCGACGCGGGCGGCGACGGTTCCGAGGGCGCTTCCGGCACTGAAGGCTCAGACTCGGCTGGCTCGCAGTCGGGCGCCCAGGGATCGGCCGGCAGCCAGGCGGCCGAGGAGCAGAGCACCGGCAGCGTGGAAAGCTTGCTCGCCGCCGGTGATGCCGTGCCCTTGCGCCGCAGCGAATCGCTCGACCCCGGCGCGCTGCGCCCGGCCGAAGACCAGAACAGCGCCACCGCACGCCGCAGCGTGCCCTATGTGCATTACGGCGCGTCGGGCGCGGGCGGGCAGCAGCCCTCCGACCCGCTCTCCATCCCGTGGCGTCTGCGCAACGTCATCCAGCGCTACTTCTCACCGCCCTAGCGCCGGTGCGCCGCGCCGTCGCCGGTCCATCTCAGTGAACAACCGCGGCCCCCTGTCTGCCCTGCGAACCTGGTGGCGCACCTTCCTGGGCGTCGCGGCGCGCCCCGCGCCCGAGCTTGGCCTCAACACCCAACTGGAGGGCGACAGCCTGGTGGACGCCGCCTTTCTGCGGCGCCTCGACCGCCTGGCCCTGCAAACCAACCCGCGTCTGCGCGGCGACAACATCGGCGCGCGCCCTTCCTTCCGCCGTCTGCCCGCCAGCGATTTCCGCGAGCACCGCCAGTATCTCCCCGGCGACGACCTGCGCCATGTGGACTGGAACGCCTCCGCCCGCTCGCAGCACGTCTTCGTAAAGCTCGGCGAGCGCCCCAAGGAAGCCGCCATTCACCTGCTGGTGGACAGCACCGCCTCGATGCAGTGGGGCGAGCCATCCAAGCTATGGGCCGCGCGCCGCCTGGCGGCCGCCCTCGGCTACATCGCCCTCAACCACGGCGACCGGCTGGCCGTGGCCGACACCGCCGGCCAGGCCGCGCCCTTTGGCCCCAAGATGGGCAAGGGCCAGGTGCCGGCCCTGTTGCGCTATCTGCGCGAGCTGCCGTTCCCCAAGCAGGCCGACCTGCCCGCCGCCACCCTGCGCCTGGCGCGCGCCAGCCGGCGCGGCGGTCTGGCCGTCCTCATCTCCGACCTGGCTGAGGTGGACGATCTGGCGCCCGTGCTGACGCCCTTGCGCCCGCCCACCTGGCAGGTGCTCGTCATCCACTTGCTGCACCCCGCCGAACTGGACCCCACCCTGCGCGGCGAGATCGAACTGCACGACGCGGAGACCGGCGAGCGCGCCAACTACGACCTGAACCCGGAGGCCCTGGAGCGCTACCGCGCCTTTGCCGCCGGGTGGTGCGCCAAGGTGGAGCAAGCCTGCCTCTCGCACGGCGCGGCCTACGGGCGCGTGCTGGCCGATTGGTCCATCGAGCAGGCCGTGCTGCCCTATCTGCGCCGCCGCCGCATGGTGGACCAGGTTCAGGCATGAGCCTGCTCCAGCCGCTGGGCCTGCTGGGCCTGCTCTCCCTGCCCGCCATCGTGCTGCTGCACCTGCTGCACGAGCGCAACCGGCGCGCGGTGGTGCCCAGCCTGGCCCAATGGCGCTGGCTGGAGCGGCAGGTGCGCGGCCCGCGCATGCGCCGCCCGCCCCTCACGCCCATCCTCCTGCTGCAATTGGCCGCCGCCGCCCTGCTCAGCCTCGCCCTGGCTCGCCCCCGGCTCGACGTGCTGGCTGGCCCAGCCGTGCTGGAGCGCCTGATCGTCATCGTGGACACCTCCACCAGCATGGCCGCCACCGACCTCAATCCCTCGCGCCTGGGCCGCGCCAAGTCGCTGGCCGGGCTGCGCCTGGCAGGGCTGGGCGAGAACGACTCGGCCGTGCTCATCACCGCCGGGCCTCACCCGCACACCGCCGCCGACTCCCTCAACCTCGGGCTGACGGGCGTGCTGGCCGAACTCGCGGCCCTGGAGCCGGCCGGCGTGGGGCAAGATTGGCAGGCGGCGCTGGCCCTGGCCTCCGCGGCCGTCCTGCCCGACCGCCGCAACAGCATCGTCATTTACACCGATGCGGCCTTTACCTTCCCCGCCGAGTTGGAGTCTGTGGCCTATCCGGTCGCCATCGAATGGGAACGTCTGGGCGCGCCCCAACCCAACCAGGCCGTGGTCACCATCTCGGCCCGGCCCACCGGCAGCGGCGGCACCCAGGTCTTCGCCCGGCTGGCGAATTTTGGCGGCACTGCCGCCGACCGCACCGTCACCTTGCTGGCGGATGGCGAGGTCTTCGACACCCACACCGTGCGCCTCACGGCCGGCGGCACCCTGGGCCAGGTGTGGACCCTGCCGCCCAACCTGAGCGCGGTCGAGCTTTTCCTCTCCCCCGGCGATGTGCTGCCTGCCGATGACGGCGCCGTCTTGGGCTTGCTGGACCCACGCCCCGTTGACGCTGTGCTGGTGACGGCGCTCGACGACGCCGTCGAGCGCGCGCTCACCTCCATCCCCGGCCTCAGCCTGCAAGTCATTGCCCCGGAAGACTACGTGCCCTTCGACGCGCACGAGTTGACGGTGTTTGATGGCTGGCTCCCCGATGTCTGGCCCAGCGGCGGCGTGCTCGTCTTCAACCCGCCGCCCGACAACCCTTTGCTGCCCGTCCGCGGCGTTACCCGGCCTGTGGCAATCCCTCCGAATGTCCAGGATGATTTGCTCAATGACGTTGATTTGGAGCATGTCAACTTCGGCTTGACTGCCCTGTTGCATGCACCCGACTGGATGGCGCCAACACCATTACAGGCCAAGGACGCCAGTGACAACGATGTGCCGCTTATCCTTGAAGGCGTGACCGGCGCCACCCGCGTGGTCGTCTTCAGCTTCTACCTGGCCGATACCAACATCGCCCGGCGGGCCAGCTTCCCGGTGCTGGCCGCCAACGCCGTCACCGAGGTGCTGCCCCCCACGCTGCCCGCCAGTTTGCCGCACGGGGCGCCCCTGCCTCTGCCCCCGGCAGAGGTCTTTCGCGATCTCGTCGTCACCGACCCGGCCGGCGAGCAGCACGCCCTTGGCCCCGAGCGCCCGCGCACCTTCGACCTCACCCGCCTGCCCGGTCTCTATCAGGTCGCGAGCAGCCTGCCCACCGGCCAAACCTGGCACGCGGTGGTGGGCGTCAATGCCGGCGCGCTGGAGGAAGGCGACTTGCGCCTGCAAGCCGATCCATCCTTCTCCATCGTGGAGCGCCCCTTCGCCGCCGGCCCCAGCGAGGGCCTGGAACTCTGGCCCCTGCTGGCAGCGCTGGTGGGCGTGGTGATGCTGGTGGAGGCGCGCCTGGCCTGGCGCTGAACACAGCATGACTCTCACCTTCGAGCGTTTGTGGGTGCTGCTCCTGCTGCCGGCCGCGCTGCTGGCGGTTGTGTTGCTGGCGTGGCCCACCCGCCGCCAGCGCGCCACCTGGCTGGCCGCCCTGCTGCGCTTCTTAGTCTTGTCGCTGGTCGTCGTGGCCCTGGCTGGTCCCGTCGCCCTGGCCGCCGGTTCCGCCACCACGCGCCAGGTCATCCTGGTGGACCGCTCGGCCAGCGCCGGCGACGCCGGCCTGACCGCCCTAGACGCCGCCCTGGACCGCCTCAGCCCGCCACAGACGCTCGTGGCGCAATTCGCCGAGCGCCCCGGCCTGGTGACCGAGCCCCGCCGCGCCTGGCCCGCGCCCGATGCGCCCACCCGCGGCACCGACCTAGAAGCCGCCCTGCGCTTTGCGGGCGAACTGCTGGGCGCACGGCCCACGAACAACGTGCCGCCCGGTGAGGCCGGTTCGGTCCTGCTCATCTCCGACGGCCTGGCCACGCGCGGCGACGCCCTGGCCGCCGCCGAGCACCTAGCCGCCAGCGGCGTGCGCGTGGATGTGGTTGACCTGGGCGCCGCCGCGGGCGTGCTGGATGTCGGCGTGGAGGCGGTGTCGGTGCCCATCGCCGTGTGGGCGCGCGACCCTTTCAGCGTCACGGTGAGCCTATATGCCACCGGCGCCGCCACCGCCACCCTCGCCATCTCCCGCGACGCCCAACCCCTGACCGAGTTGGCCCTGGAACTGGCGCCGGGCGAGAACCACATCGCCTTCTCGCTCGAGGCCGCAGCCCCCGGCCTGAGCGCCATTGACGCCCGCCTAACCGTCCCCGGCGACGCGCGGCCGGAGAATGATGTGCTCGGCGCCATCCTGCTCGTCCAACCCGCCCCCCACGCGCTCATCGTGGCCCACCGCCCCGACGCGGGCCAACGCCTGCATACCGCCCTCAACCAGCACGCGCTGACAGCAAACGTGGTCGCGCCGTTCGATCTGCCCGCCGACGTCAACACCCTCTTGGCCTATCAACTCGTCATCCTGGAGGACGTTTCCGCCGAAGCGCTCAACGTGGAGCAGTTGGCGTCCCTAAAGGCTTACGTGCAGGCGCAAGGCCGCGGCCTGATCGTCTTTGGCGGCCCGTCGTCCTACACTCTCGGCGGCTATTCGGGCACCCCGCTCGAAGACCTGCTGCCGGTCGAGCTCGAACCGCCTGAGCGCGTGGAGCGCCCGCCGGCCAGCCTCGTGCTCATCCTCGACCACTCCGAGAGCATGTCTGGCCTCAAGGTTCAACTGGTGAAGGAAGCGGCCATGCGGGCCGTCGAAATCCTGCGCCTGGGCGACCAGATTGGCGTGCTGGCCTTCAACCACACCTACGAATGGCCCGTGCCCCTCAGCGTCCTCGGCCCCGAGATCACCGTCCGCCAGGCCCTGGACGGCATCTACGGCGTCCAGCCCTCTGGCGGCACGAATCTGCTGGACCCGCTGAGCGTGGGCCTGGCGGCCATGCTCCAACGCCCCTTCGGCCAGCAGCATATCGTCCTGCTCACCGACGGCATCAGCGCCGTGGGCGAGCGCGCCGACTTCCAGGAAATCGTCGAGACCGCCCTGGCGAGCGACATCACCATCTCCACCATTGCCGTGGGCGATGACGCCGATATCGAATTGCTGTCGCTCATCGCCGAGTGGGGCCAGGGCCGTTTCCGCTTCGCCCAGCGTCCCGAAGACATCCCGCGCATGATGGTGGCCGAAACCCAATATGCCGCCAGCGAAATGGTCCAGCGCGGCGCCATCCAGCCGCAGATCGAGATCGAGCACCCGCTGGTGAGCGGCTTTTCTGCCGCCGACTTTCCGCCCCTGGAAACGCATGTCGCGCTGCTGCCGCGCCCCGTCTTCGAGGCCGACACCGTCCTCACCACACCCCTGGAAGACCCCCTGCTGGCCGCCTGGCAATTCGGCCTGGGCCGCGTGGTGGCCTGGACCGGCGACGCCGCCCGCGAGTGGAGCCCCGGTTGGTCTACTTGGCCCCGCCTGAGCGAGTTCTGGATTCAGATGGTGCGCTACGCCCTGCCCGATCCCAGCCTGGGCCCCCTGCTGGTGCAGACCCGTTCAGAAGGCAGCGCCGTGACCATCACCATGATCGCCACCGGCGACGACAGCCGCGGCCTCAACCTGGGCGAGGCGCGCCTGCTGCTGGCCGCGCCCGACGACACCACCAGCGAGGTGTCCCTGCCGCAAGTCGCGCCCGGCGAGTATGCCGTCACCTTCGATGCGCCGCAGACCGGCGCCTACCGCGGCCTGGTGGTGCTGGAGAAGGATGGCCAGCGCTGGGAGGCGCCCGTGGGCCTGGCGGTGGGCTACTCGCCCGAATACAATCCGCGCACCGCCAGCGGCGCCGCCGTGCTCCAGCAAATCGCCGCCCTCACCGGCGGCGCGGTGCTGGCCAGCCCGCTCGAAGCCGCCCTTGCGCCCGCCGAAGCCGCCAGCGCCGGCGCAGTCTCCTACGCGCCCTGGCTTCTGTTGGCCGCCGTGATCGGCTGGCCTATCGAAATCGCCATCCGCCGCCGCTGGCGGCCGTGGCGCTGAGAGACAAAGAAAGAGACAACCGCATGACCACTTCCGCCCGCACCGCCGCCGCTCAGCCCAATCTTGAGCCGCCCGATGGCCTGACCATCAACGACTTCATCAGCACCTCGCGCGCCATCCTGGAACAGGTCAGCGGCGTGCTGGTCGGCCACGAGCAGCTCGTCGTCGAGTTTCTCATCACCCTGCTGGCGGGCGGCAACGCCCTGCTCGAAGGC
>CAZCEC010000017.1:44760-106774 GCA_964497615.1 uncultured Anaerolineales bacterium
CGGCCATCCTTGGCGGCGGCCATGTGCTGCTGGAAGGCGTGCCCGGCCTGGGCAAGACCCTGCTCGTCCGCACCCTGGCCCAGACCTTCTCCAGCACCTTCAACCGCATCCAGTTCACCCCCGACCTCATGCCGGCCGATATCACCGGCACCATGGTGCTGAGCGAGGACGACCAGGGCCGCCGCGGCTTCCGCTTTCACCCCGGTCCGGTCTTCGCCAATCTCGTCCTGGCCGATGAGATTAACCGCGCCACCCCGCGCACGCAGAGCGCCTTGCTGGAAGCGATGCAGGAGCGCCGCGTCACCATCTCCGGCGTCAGCCACGAACTGCCCGCGCCCTTCTTCGTCCTCGCCACCCAGAACCCGATCGAGATGGAAGGCACCTACCCCCTGCCAGAAGCCCAACTCGACCGTTTCTTCTTTAAGATTAATGTGGCCTTCCCCAGCGAAGAGGAGTTGATTGAGATTGCCCGCCGCACCACCGGCCCAGCCCAGCCCGCCGTCCAGCCCGTCGCCGACGGCGCCCGCATCCTGGCCATGCAGCGGCTGGCCCGCCAGGTGCCCATCGCCGACCACGTCACTGCCTACGCCGCGCGCCTGATCCTCGCCACGCACCCGGACAATCCGCTCCGGCCAGAATCAGTCAAGCAGCACGTGCTCTATGGCGCCAGCCCGCGCGGCATGCAGGCCCTGATCATGGCGGCCAAGATTCACGCCCTGCTCGACGGCCGCCGGGCTGCCTCCACCGACGACGTGCGCGCCCTGGCCTACCCCGCCCTGCGCCACCGGCTGATCCTCAACTATGAAGCGCAGGCCGCCAACATCAGTGCCGACCAGGTGTTGCAGGGTGTGATGAACGCCGTAGCCGTTCCGGCCAAGTAGGCGCGGGTCAGTTTTCGCGGATGTACTTGATGCCTGTGCCCGTGTTGAACAACACAATGCGCTCGTCCGGCTGAACCCAGCCCTGCGCGGCGAGCTGCTCCAGGGCGGCCAGCGTGGCCGCCCCCTCTGGCGCGGCAAAGATGCCTTCCGTGCGGGCCAGCCGCGCCTGCGCCCGCGTGATGGCCTCATCCGTCACCGCCACTGCCGTGCCCGCGCTGGCGCGCAGGTCCGCCAGGATGATCTGATCCGCGAAGCTCTTGGGCACGCGCAGCCCAGAGGCCAGGGTGTGCGCCCCGGCCCAAAAGTCGCAGCGATCCGCACCGGCCGCAAAGGCCCGCACCACCGGCGCGCAGCCCGCCGCCTGCACCGCCACCATGCGCGGCCGGTCAGCCCGTTCCAGCCAGCCCAATGCTTCCAGTTCGGCAAAGGCTTTCCACATCCCCACCAGCCCCGTGCCCCCGCCGGTCGGGTAAATGATGACCTCCGGCAGCTCCCACCCAAACTGCTGAGCCAGTTCGTACCCCATCACCTTCTTGCCCTCACACCGGTAGGGCTCCTTGAAGGTGGAGACGTCGAACCACCCCTCGGCCCGCGCCTTCTCGCCTGCCAGCCGGGCCGCGTCGCTGATCAGCCCGTCAATCAACTCCACCGTCGCGCCTACGATGCGGCTCTCGGCCACATTCGCCAAGGGCGTGTCCTGGGGCATGAAGATGTGCGCGGCCAGCCCGGCCCGCGCGGCGTAAGCGGCCATCGCGCCCCCGGCATTGCCCGCCGTCGGGATGATGACCCGCTCTACGCCCAACTCCTTGGCCTTGGAGATGGCCGCCGACAGCCCCCGCGCCTTGAACGAGCCGGTCGGGTTGAGCCCCTCCTCCTTAACGTACAAGCGGCGCAGCCCCAGTTCCGCGCCCAGCCGGCCAGCCGGCAGCAGGGGCGTGTCGCCCTCGCCCAGGGTCACGATGTTGCCCGCGTCGAACACGGGCAGCAGTTCGCGCCAGCGCCACATCCCCGGCGCCCGGCGCGCCACGGCCTGGCGGTCAAGCTGCCGCCGCGCCGCTTGCAGATCGTATCCCGCCAGCAGCGGCGCCTGGCAATCGGGGCAGTACGTTTGGAGTTGGTCCGGAGAGAATTGCCGGCCACAGTTGGAGCAGTTCAGCGTGTTGAGGTACGACATGTCGATTCCCGGTGTATGGCCCGGCGCGGCGGCGCGCTCACTTGGAGCCAGCCAGCACCGTCGTCTTGCCCAGCCCCTCCGGCCCCATGCCCATGTAGCCGCCATCCACCGCCAGGTCGGTGCCGGTGATGAAGGAAGCATCGTCGCTGAGGAGGAACAGGGCCGCGGCGGCAACTTCGATGGGTTCGCCGCACCGCCGGAGCATGTGATACTCCCCCCAAATCGGGTCCCACTTTTCGCGGCCGCCTCCATCCATGGCGGCGGCCTTGTACACCTCTTGCGTCCAGATCCAGCCAGGGCTGACGCTGTTGACGCGAATATTGAACGGCGCCAGGTCGAAGGCCATGCACTTGGTCAGGGTATGAACGGCGCCCTTCGCGGCATTGTACGTCCAGCGGTTGGGCTGGGCGATGAAGGCCGAGATGCTGGAGATATTGACGATGGCCCCGCCCCCGGACTGCTTGAGCGCCTCTGCCACGGCCTGGGTCATTTTGGCGTAGCCCACCGGGCCAACGCGCAGGCTGCGGTCCCAGTCCTCAGAGGTCGCCGCCAGCCCCTGCGCCGTAAACGAGAAGGCGTTGTTGACCAGATAGTCAACGCGCCCCCAGTGCTCCAGCGCGGCGGCCACCGCCCGCTGGCCCGTGGCCTCTGCGCCCACATCGCCGTGGCAGAACCGCACGTCGCCACCCGCCGCAGCCAGTTCGTCGGCCGCCGCCTGGCCCGCCTCGCTGATATCCACAATCAGCACGCCCGCGCCTTCGCGGCTGAGTTCCCGCGCGATGGCGCGGCCAATGCCGGACCCGCCGCCGGTCACAATCCCGACTTTGCCTTGGAAGCGATTGGGTATGGGTTGGCGATCCACGGTGTTTCTCCTTGTCCTGTTTGGCGCCCGAGGCGCCCCGCCCCGGCGGGGTCGAATGGCCGGGATTGTACCCCGAACGCGGCCCCAGCCGCTGGGGGGCCGGCGGCTGGGCGAGATCGGGATCCGAAGCCGCCGCTCAACCCTGCGACGGTTACCCTGAACGCGCACGCCGCCAGCCCGGGCGGCGCGCCGCCGACACCCTGCTGGTCATCAAGTGGCCGGACCTGGCGCGTGGCCTGCACTGGCTTCCCTGGCTCTATGTCGCCTGTCCCCCGCTTGGCTCTGCCGCTCCACTTCGGCCCCGTGGGCGCGCTGGTCCGCAATCAGGTCTTCCGGCGGGTTGAAGAGCTGGGCAACGCCCTGGCGCTAAGGTCGTCTACCTGGCCGAGGTCAAGCGGAACTATCTCCCCCAGTGTCACCGGCAGATCGCCACTCGTTTCCCGGCGGACTGGCAGGTGCTGTTCGTCGAAACCTATCCCGTTGGCCTGAGCAATCCCTTGCGACCCTGCCGCAAAGGCCGGATCACCGACGTCACCGTGCCCGGCTTCAAGAACTTTCCCCAACCCTGGCTTCAGGCATTGGTGCGCCTCCGTGCGATGCGCGCCGCGGCGGAGGCCGCCATCGGCGCCTGGCTGTTTTGCGTCCTCACCGCCGCGGGTTTTCGACGGCCTGAGGTCGGCCCGGTTTCCATCCTCTACTACGCCCGCCGCCTCCCTGTCTGTTTCCCGGCGTGCCAGTCGTCCACGATCTGTGCGACCATCACCTGGCCTCTCCCCACACGCCGCCCTGGGCCTCAGCCTGCTTCGCCGCCCTCTGCCGCCTCGCAGCGCGGATCATCATCAGCGGGCAGGCCCTGGACGAGTTGGCGGCGGCCGCGCGCGCACCCATCCCGTCAACCCCGCCCATCCTGCTGTGCCTGGGCACCCTCTATGAGTGGTTCGACTTTAACCTCATCCGCCGCGTGGCGCCGGCCCACCCTGCCAAACGCATTGTGCTGGTGGGGCCGGTGGCCCGCGCTGTGCGGAAGGAGGCGAACGCTCTGCTGGCGCTGCCGAACGTCACCACGACTGGCCGGGTATCCCAGCCCGGCGCGGATGAGTGGCTGGCGCAGGCCAGCATCTGTCTGGTCCCCTTTGTCTGGAACCCGCTGACCCGCAGCATCAACCCCAACAAGCTCTACGAATACCTGGCCCAATGAAACGCCCCGCCCCCTATGCGCCTGGCCCACTGCTGGCCGCCGTGATGCTGGCCGGGCTAGTCCTGCGCCTTTACGGCCTCGATTGGGGCACGCACTGGCGCACCGGGCTGGTGGACCATTCAGGCGCGCCCATCGGCCATTTCAGCACGACACCCGCGACGTGGCCGTTAGGCACCAATGGTCACAGGTGGCTGCTAGCCACAACGCCAACGGCGACTGACAGCCATAGATCCTGCAATAGGCCATTAGTCGCCGTTTTCACTTGAGCGGGTGGCGGGATTCGAACCCGCGCATAGCAGCTTGGAAGGACGCGCTCAGATGTTCTAGTGGCTGCTAGGCGTAAATGGCACTTTCACGCCTAGCGGCCAGCCCATCTGGCCTCCCAAAAATCGCAAGTATTAACCACGCGGATTGGTCCCGGGAATGGACATAAACCCTTGTGACGGCTAGCTTGCGCTGAGAAAAGTATAGCACAGATGAGCAAGGTGCCAGTGGCAAGTCTCGATCCGATTATGTTGATCAGCCCACACACGCAACAGACGTGTCGTCCGGCGTAATCGTTGACTCCCACTCAAATAGGGCTTATGATCAACACCAACTCATCATGATAAGATGATGAGTTCGCCATTTTTTTATGTAACTATGTTCAGAGTCTCTCGCGAAGGCAACACCCCCCTCTTTTTTCAGTTGAGCGACGCCCTGACCGCTCAAATTCAGGCCGGCGCCTACGCGCCAGGCGACCTGCTTCCCTCGGAGAACGACCTGATCGCACAGTATTCAGTCTCGCGCACGACCGTTCGCCGGGCGATCCAGGAACTGGTCAACGACGGCCTGGCCTATACCATCCATGGCAAAGGTACCTTCGTCGCTGAGCGCCAACTCACCCAGCACCTGAACCGCCTCACGAGCTTCTCCCACGATGTGGCTCAACGTGGTATGCAGCCCTCGCGCCGCATTCTCCAGGTGGATATCCAGTTTCCCGATCAGCACCTGGCCGCCCAACTTCGCATCTCACCGTCTACCACCGTCATCTATCTGGCACGCCTGCTGCTGGCCGACGGCGAGCCCGTCTCCATCGGCCACACCTACCTCCCCACCACCGTGATCGCGCCGCACCAAGGCGCCTTCACCAAGGCTGCCCTGGAGCAGGAAGGGCTGTATGCCTTGCTCAGACGCCTAGGCCTCGAACTGCTGGGCGGTGAGCAAATCGTGTCTGCCAGCGCCGCTAGTGCCGAGGAGGCGCAGCTGCTCGAAGTGCCGCCGGGCAGCCCGCTGCTGTCGAGCGAGCGTTTGGCCTGGGCTCAGCGCGAGACGCCGGTCGAATTTACCCTGATGAAATCCCGCTCCGACAAGGCCCGCTGGCGCATTGCGCTGGCGCCGGCGGACCTGGACTAAGCCACCGGCGCCGGCCGGCCGCAAGTGAGAGGAGGCCACGCTGCCTGATGCGTCTGACTGCCCGTCTAAGATTACGTCCATCCGCCCGGCTCTTGTTTCAGTGAGGAGAAGCTCGATGTCTAAACGCCTGTCATCCCTGGCTGCCCTGATCGTCATCCTGGCGCTGGTTGCTGGGTGCGCCCCCCAGGCCACGGCCACGCCGTCCAATCAGCAACTCGAACCCGCCCAAGACCCGCAGCGCGTGGTCTTCCTGCTGGTGCAGCCGCTCAGCCCGTTTGAGATCGACATCTGGGACGCCATCGCCCGCACCCGCGACGATGGTTACGCCACCGAGATCAAGCTGATCGAAATGAAGGACCCGGCCGAATATGAGACCACCATCCGGCGCGTCAGCCAGGAAGGTTACGATCTGGTCGTGGGCGCCTTCTTTCTGATCAAGGAACCGTTCCTGAAGGTTGCCCCCGAGTTCCCCGACACTCACTACGTGCTGGTCTACGAGACCGTGCCCGATCCGATCACCGACTTTCCCAACGTGCGCGGGATCGTGTACGATGTGCAGGAAGGCTCCTATGTCTGCGGCGTGGCCGCGGCCCACATGAGCGCCGCCGACCGCGTCGGCTTCGTGGGCGGGTCCGACTTCCCCGGCATCATCAAGTTCCTGGCCGGCTATGAGGCCGGGCTCAAGTCGGTCAAGCCCAACATCACGTTGGATGTGGCCTTTGCCGGCACCTTCACCGACCCCGATAAGGGCTACGAGCTTGGCAACTCCCTGTATGAGCGCGGCGACGACGTGGTGATGCACGCGGCCAACAAGACCGGCCTGGGCCTGTTCATCTCGGCCGTCGAGCAGGGCCGCTACGCCGTCGGGGTGGACATTGACCAGACCGGCGAGGCGCCCACCGCGGTGTTGTGCTCGGCGCTGACCAACCCCGGTGAGTCGGTCTATCGCGCCATCCGCGATGCGGCCACCGCCAGCTGGGTGGGCGGCAACGTGAGCTGGGGCGTGGACGACGGCGTGCCCGCTGCCACCCTCAACGCCGACCTGCTGACGGCCGATGCGCTCAAGGCGGCCCAAGACGCGGAAGCCAAGATCCGCAGCGGCGAGATCACCGTGCCCGACAGCACCGACACCCGCTAATCGACCGGCCTCCAATGGCGGGAGGGCGCCTCAGCGCCCTCCCGCTGCCTTCCCCCGCCACCAGCATGGCCGCCCCGGCTCTCGTCCTGCGCCAGATCACCAAACGCTTCTTTGGCGCCTATGGCACGGTCGTGGCCAACGACCACATTGATCTGACCGTGGAAGCCGGCGAGATCCACGTCATTGTGGGCGAGAATGGCGCCGGCAAGAGCACCCTGATGAACGGCCTGTATGGGCTGGAGCCGCCCGACGAGGGCGAGATCTACCTCTTCGGCCAGCGCGTCTACCTCACGCACCCGCAGCAGGCCATCGCGCTGGGTCTGGGCATGATTCACCAGCACTTTATGCTGGTGCCGTCCTTCACCGTGGCCGAGAACATCGTGCTGGGCCGGGAGCCGCGGCGCGCCGGGCTGCTCCAGCGCGCCGCCATGCGCCAGACGATTCGCGCCCTGGCCGACGACGTGGGCCTGCCGGTGCAGCCCGACTTGCCGGTGCGCGAGGCTCCGGTCGGAGTCCAGCAGCGCGTCGAGATCCTCAAGGCCATTTATCGCGGAGCGCGCCTCCTCATCCTAGACGAGCCCACAGCCGTCCTCACCCCGCAGGAAACCGAGGCCCTGTTTGCGGCGCTGCGGCGGCTGGTCGCCCGCGGCTGCACCATCATCCTGATTACTCACAAGCTGCCCGAAGTGATGGCGGCGGCCGACCGGGTGACGGTCTTGCGCGACGGCGCCGTTGCGGGCCGTCTGGCGCGGGGCGAGTTTGACCCTACCCGGCTGGCTCAGCTGATGACTGGGCGCACCCTCACCTGGGAGCGCTTCGCGCCCGCGCCTCTCCAGCCCCGGGCCGCGCTGGCCGTGCGCGGCGTGCGCTATATCTCCGAGCAGGGTGTGGCCCTGGTGGACGGGGTATCGCTGGAGGTTGGGGCCGGCGAGATCGTCGGCGTGGCGGGCGTGGCGCAGAACGGCCAGGAGGCGCTGGCGGAAGTCATCACCGGCCAGCGCCGCGCCGCAGCGGGCAGTCTGCATCTGGCCGGCGTGGAGATTACGCATCTGCCGGTGTTAGCCATCCGCGATCTCGGCTTGGGCCACATCCCCGACGACCGTTACGCCGAGGGCTGCGCCCGCCCCGCGAGCCTGGCCCGCAACTTGCTGATGGGCCGGCAGCGGCAGCCAGCCTATAGCCAGCGTGGGGTGCTGCGGCCCACGGCGGTTGCCGCGCTGGCCGACCGCCTGATGGGGGCTTACGGCATCCGGGCCGCCCACCGGGAGGCGCCCCTGGGCAGCCTCTCGGGCGGCAACGTACAGAAGGCCATCGTGGCGCGCGAATTGGAATTCGCCACCCACTGTCTGATCGCCGAACAGCCCTCGCGCGGCGTGGATATCGGCGCGGCCGAATTCATCTATGAGCAACTGCATGCGCTCAGCCAGCGCGGGGCCGGCATCCTGCTGTTCTCCACCGACCTGAGCGAACTGCTGCGGCTTAGCCATCGCCTGCTGGTCATGTACCGGGGGCGAGTGGTGGCCGAGACCCGGCCAGAAACTACCACCCTGGCCGAGCTTGGCCTGCTGATGGCCGGAGGCCAGCCGGCCCGCCCGGCTGGCCCGCCCGAAGCGCATGTCCACTGATTCGGCTGCGCCTCAACAGGCCACGCCGCGCCCTGACCGGCGCCGGCCGGTCGTGGACCCGGCCCGGCTGAATGCCGCCTTGCAGACCGCCGCCGCTGTCGGGCTGGCCCTGCTCATCGGCGCGGTGGTCATCCTGGCCTTGGGGGAGAACCCACTGCGGGCCTATTGGGCGCTGCTGCGCGGCGCGCTGGGCAGCGCGCACGGGCTGGCCCGCACCCTGCGCATGGCCAGCCCCATGATCCTCACCGGGCTGGCCGTCATCGTCGCCTTCCGCGCCGGGGTGATCAACCTGGGGGTGGAGGGGTCGCTGTACCTGGGCGCGCTGGCCGCCGCCCTGACCGGCATCTACCTGCCTGGGCTGCCCGGCTGGCTGCACCTGCCGGCGGCGCTGACCGCCGGAGCGCTCACCGGCGCGGTCTGGGCGCTGGTCCCGGGACTGCTGCGCGCCCGCCTGAATGTCAATGAAGTGGTGGCCACCCTGATGCTGAACTATGTCGCCATCCTGTTGGCCGACTATCTGGTCCTCAACTTCTTCCTTGATCCCGTCATCGGCACTACCAGCGACCGGCCGGCCACCGTGCCCATCCCGACGACGGCGCGGCTGCCCTACTTGCTGCCGCAATTCAGCCTCACGGCCGGCATCCTCTTCGGCCTGGCGCTTGCGGCCCTGCTGGCCTGGGCCTACAGCCGCAGTGTGTGGGGCTACGAAGCCGATATGACCGGGCTGAACCGGCGCTTCGCGCACTATGGCGGCATTGCCACCGGGCGCGTGATGGTCGGCGCGATGTTCGCGAGCGGCCTGCTAGGCGGGCTGGCGGGCGCCACCGAGAGCCTGGGCGAGTTTGGGCGCTATGTGGCCGGCTTCTCCACAGGCCTGGGCTTCGACGGCGTCACGGTTGCCCTGATGGGGCTGCTCGACCCGGTGGGCGCGCTGGGCGCGGCGATGTTCCTGGGCGTCCTCAAGAACGGCGCGGCGGCCATGGAGCTGGCGGTGGACGTGCCGCGCGACATGGTGCTGGTGGTCCAGGGGCTGATCCTGGCGCTGCTCACCGCCCGGCATCTGGTGGCGCGCCGGCGGCCGCCGGCCAGCGGAGTGGCCGAGACATGATCGGCGAGATTTTCACCGCCGGCATGCTGGCGGCCACCCTGCGCATTGCCACGCCGCTGCTGCTGGCAGCCCTGGGGGCAGCGTTCTGCCTGAAGGCCAATGTCTTTAACATCGCCTTGGAAGGCTTTATGCTCCTGGGCGCCTTCCTGGCCGTAGTGCTGGCTGCCTACCTGGGCAGCCCGTGGCTGGGTTTGCTGCTGGCCATGCTCAGTACTAGCCTGGCCGCCTGGCTGTTTGGCTTGCTCACCGTCCGGCTCGGGGCCGACCAGATTATTGTCGGCCTGGGCTTCAACACGCTGATGTTGGGGTTGACCTCGTGGCTGCTGCAATCGGTGCTCAACTCGCCCGGCGGGTTCGTCGACTCGCGGGTGCGCGCGCTGCCGGATGTGGAGTTGGGTTTTCTCAACGGGGTTCCAGCGCTGACGACTGTCTTTGGCAGCCAGGATATTCTCGTCTACGCGGCCTGGGCCTTGGCCGGCCTGGCCTATGTGTTTGTGCACCAGACCGCCTACGGGCTCCGTTTGCGGGCCACCGGTGAGCACCCTCTAACGGCGAAGACGGTGGGCATCCGCATTGAACGGTGGCAGCTGCTGGCCATCATCCTGAGCGGGGCGCTGGCCGGGCTGGCCGGCGCGGCGATCTCGCTTTCCAATCTGCGCCTGTTTTCTCAGGGCATGACGGCCGGGCGCGGTTTCATCGCCTTCACGGCGGCGACATTCGCAGGCGGCAACATCCCCGGCACCGTGGGCATCACCCTGGTCTTTGCGTTCTTTGGCAGCTTGGCCATCCGGCTGGAGGGGTTTGGGCTGCCCACGCACTTTGTACAGATGATCCCCTATTTGGTGACGGTCGGCGCATTGATTGTCGCGCGGCGCAGGGCCGCGCCTGGCGCCTGAGGCGGAGGAGTGAGACTGTGACGCAACACTACATCGGCGTGATTGGCTCCGGCGAGCACGTGCCCCTGGACGTGCTGGCGGCGGCGGAGGCGACCGGGCGGCAGATCGCGGCGGCGGGCCATGTCCTGGTGTGCGGCGGGCGCGGCGGCGTGATGGAAGCGGCCTGCCGGGGCGCCAAGTCGGCGGGCGGCTTGACGATCGGCATCCTGCCGGGTCTGGACCGCGCGCAGGCCAATGCCTATGTCGATGTCGCGCTCCCCACCGGTCTGGGGTTCGCGCTGCGCAACTTCCTCACCGTGCGCGCCTGCGATGCGCTGATCGCCCTGCACGGGGAGGTGGGCACGCTGGCCGAAGTTGTCTTGGCCTACCAGCACGGGAAGCCGGTGGTGGCGCTGGCCGAGACCGGCGGCTGGGCTGCCCGCCTGCGCCAGATGGCCCTAGAGGAGGGCGCCTACCTGGACAACCGGCGGCTGGTGGAAATCCGCTATGCAGCCGACCCGGCCGAGGCCGTGCGGCTGGCTGTGTCGCTGGTGGGCACCGTGCCGCCGCCCGGGAAGATCTAGCCGGTCCGTGACCAACGCAGTGCACACGGACCTCCTGCCACAGCTATCCGGGCCGCGCCCGTTGGATGCCTTCGTGATGGGACAGGCGCTGCGCGAGATGATTGTGCGCGCGCCCAGTTGGCCTGAGCCAGGCGGGCAGGCCGACCTGCCGATACCGCTGCCCACCTGGTCCACCGGCGGCTGCGGGGCGAATGTGGCCTGTATAATGAGCCGCCTGGGCGGCCAGGCGGCGCTGCTGGCCCGGGTGGGCGACGGCGAGCACGGCCAAGAAGTGTGGGCTGAGTTGGCGCGTTCCAGGGTGCTGGTCGAGCATGCGCGCCGCGCGCCCGGCGCTGGCAGCTTGTTGGTTCTGCTGGCTGTGCCGGGGGGCGATTGGACCGCGCTGGCCTACATTGACCCTGCGTTGACCCTGACCGTGGCGGACCTGCCGGAGGCCGCCGCGCTGGCGCAGGCGCGCTTCTTTCATCTGGACACGTTCTTGCTCATGAACCCGGCGCAATGGCCAGTGGTGGACGAGGCGGTGCGCCGCGCCCGGCAGGCCGGGTGCTGGCTGTCGGTGGACGCGGCCGTGCCGGTGGCCCGCGCGCAGCCCGAGCGGCTGCGCGCGCTGTATGCCCAGGCCGAGCTTGCCTTCTGCAACCAGGCCGAGGCGGCCGCCATTACCGGCGAGGCCGGTCTCGACCGCGCTGTCGCGGCCTTCCAGGCGCTTGGACCGCGGCTGACGTTCATCAAGACCGGCCCGCGCGGGTCGCTGGCGGTTACGCCCAGTGCGGTCTGGGATATCCCGGCCTTCCCGATCGACGTGGTGGATACGATCGCGGCGGGCGACGCCTTTGTGGCCGCAACGCTGTTGGCCCTGAGCGGCGGCAGCCTGCCACAAGAGGCCGCCCATCGCGGCTGCGCCGCCGGCGCGCTGGCCTGCCAGGGGGCCGGGTCGCTCAACCGGTGGATTGCGGCCAGTGAGATAGACGCGCTGGCGGCGCAGGGGCCGCGCCCCGCGCGGCGGGATGATTGGCCTCCGGCGAGTTCGAGGAGAGACAACGCGTGACCGAGCAGCCTGCGTACATGCACGCGCGTTTTGGTGGACAATGCCGGCCTGGGGACATTGCCCCTTATGTGCTGGTGCCCGGCAGCGCGCGGCGGGCCGAAATGCTAGCGGCTGGCTGGCAAGGCGTCCGCCGGGTCGCGCAGCACTTGGAGTTCACGGCCTACACGGGCGTGATGGATGGCCTGACCCTGTCGGCCTGCTCGACCGGCATAGGCGGCGCTTCCACCTGCATCGCGGTGGATGAACTGGCGGCCCTGGGGGCCCACACCTTCATTCGCGTTGGCGTGACCGGCGCGCTGCAGCCGGGCGTGGCCGTGGGCGACCTGATTATCGCCAGCGCGGCTGTGCGCATGGATAAGGTCAGCGAGCACTATGCGCCCATTGAATACCCGGCCGTCGCGCACTTTGAGGTCGTCTGCGCTTTGATCGCCGCCGCCGAGCGCCTGGGCTACCCCTATCACGTTGGCGTGGGAGCCACGTCTTCGTCGTTCTCGGTTGGGGAGGGCAACCCGGGCTTTGGTGGCTATCGCCACGCGGCTATGGCCTACATTGCGCCCGACCTGACAGCCGCCCGCGTCCTCGATTGGGATACGGAGACGGCCACCCTGTTCACCTTGGGCAGCCTGTACGGGCTGCGCGCCGGCCGCGTGAACGCCGTCGTGGATGACCCCGACACCGGCAAGTACAATCCAGTGGGCGAGGCGCGCGCTGTGGACGTGGGGCGGACAGCGATGGCGATTCTCGCGGGCTGGGATGCTGAGAAGACTCGCGCCGGCCGGCGCTACAGTCTGCCGCTAGCCACGCGGGAGGCGCCCAACCATGGCTGACGAGCGCGACTATGTGCACAGCGGCTTCGGCGGCGTGGTGACGCCGGCCGACGTCGCGCCCTATGTGCTCCTGCCCACGGCGGCAGCTTGGGCCGAACAGGCCGCTGCTCGGCTCGCGGAGGCACGCCTAGTCACCGAGCACTACGAGTTCACCCTGTATACCGGCCGGCTGGGCGCGGCGCCGGTGACCATTTGCTCCACCGGGCTGGGCGGCATGTCGACCTCCATTGCGGTCGAGGAGCTGGCGCGGCTGGGCGCGCGCACGCTGTTGGCGGTGGGCGCGCGCGGCCCGCAGGCGGATGGTCTGCGCCCAGGAGAGGTTCTCCTCCCGACCGGCGCCGTCCGCTTGGACGGCACCAGCCAGGACTACGTGCGGCCCGAGTACCCGGCGGCCGCCCATTTTGAGGCCGTCATGGCCGCCCTGGCGGCGGCGGAGGCCGCCGGTGTGACAGGTCACACCGGCATTGTGGCGTCAGTGGCTGCTGGCGAGGCGCCCACCTCGGCGAGCCAGCGCGCCTATCTGCACATGCGGCAACAGCCGCTGCGCGAGCAACTCCAGGCGGCCCATGTCTGGTGGGGGGGCGGGCAGGAAGCCACCTTGTTCGTGCAGGCCAGCCTGTATGGCTTGCGGGCGGGGGCCGTGGTGGGCTACAGCCAAGACGGCAGCGCAGACTCGCTCGCGCCCGCCTTGGCCGTGAGCCTGGACGCCCTACGCATCCTGGCGGGGTGGGATGCCGACAACGCCGCGGTCGGACGGCGATTCGCACTGCCGCCCCTGCCGGCTTGGCGGGGAAGTCTGGCGGCCTGAAGCTCAGACAAACGGCAGTTACTGGGAACGGTTCAGCCCAGCGACAAGTCCCGGTCGAGCCGCTGCAGATCCACCAGCAGACTGTGGTGGGCCAGGGCCAACTCTCGCGCTGCCGGCGTCCAGCCGGTGCGCGAAAAGAACGCGAAGTGCACCTGCCAACCCTGGCCGCCCTCAGGCAGGGCCTTTAGCACTTGGCCCGCCTTTGCCTCAATCAGCTCCCGCACGACATCGCGCGCCATCGGCTCGGCGATCCACTTGCACTCGCCCAGCAGGATGGCACGCTGTTCCCAGTTGACGGCCACCACATCCACCTCGACCGTGCGCGACCAGTGCTGGCCGACTGCTTGCGGCTTAAACGGCAACTGGCCCGCGCCGCCCGCCCACTCGACCCACTCGCGCGCCAACTCTTCAAACGCCGTCCGCCCAACGAACGCCCGGATCTGGCGCTCGATGTCCGCCAGCGCTTGGTCCGGCTTGTAACCCAGTTCGCCTTGGCGCGGCGCGATAAAGCGGAAGAAGAAGCGCATGAACGGATCGGCTAGGTGATAGCGCCCCATCTTGCTCCGGGCGCGCCGGGCGGGCGGGACGGTGACCGGGATCTTCCGCTCGACCAGCCGCAGCTCTTGCAGCCGGGCCAGGTATTGGGTCAGATGGGTCTTGGCGATCAGGGCCAAGTTGGCGATCTCATCCAGGCTGTGCGCGCCGGCACCGATGGCCTGGATGACGGCCCGGTAGTTGCGGGGCTCGCGCAGTTCGTCATACAAAAGGAAGTCCGGTTCAGCCGCAAACATCCCGCCCGGCGCCAGGATCACCTGGCGCAGGTTGTCACTCAGGCTGCGCTGCGGGTCCAGGCGCTCCAGGTAGGCCGGCACGCCGCCCAGGATGGCATAGGCCGAGACGCGCTGCTCGGCCGGCCAGCGCGGGAAGAACTCGCGCAGGGTGTAATACGGCATAGGCTGGAGATGCCACTGCCCGGTGAAGCGCCCGAAGAGGGGCGAGCCCTGCTGTAAAAACGTCTCCATGGTGTGGACGTGTGAGCCGCTCAGCAGGATGACCAACTGGCTGGCTTGGAAGCGTTGGTCCCAGGCATGCTGCAGCGCGGACAGGTAGGCGGGGTCGGCCTCGCTGGCGTAGGGGATCTCGTCGAGGATCAGGATTTGCCTCCGGTCGGCAACTTGCGCGGCAAAGACCGTCCACAGATCGGCCCAACTCTCCAGGGCCGGGGCTTGCGCGAAGGGCAGTCCGGTGAGGTGGCCGTAGAGCTTACGGCGCTGCAAGCCCGCCGGCTCGCGCTCGGCGGCCCAATAGATTGAGGGGAGGGCGGTGTGTTCGGCCCAGTGCCGCGCCAAAACAGTCTTGCCCACCCGCCGCCGGCCATACAGGAGGACGAGATGCGCGCGGGTGGGATGGGTGCGCGTTAGCAGCCCATCCAGAAACGCCAGTTCTCGCTCGCGGTTGAAGAACATGGTCGCCTGGATTATACACCATCCAATTATAATAATATGGACGTACTATTTCTTGTACGTCACCCCTACACCCACCCGCGCTTGTGCCAGCGCTCGATGAGTGCTGGCCGCGAGGCGTATTTCTTCGCCAGCGCCCGTATTTGGGTGCGAAATTCAGCCGGATGGTGCTGGAACTCCGCCAACTGCCCACGGTCTGCCATTCGTGGTACTGGTACTCGCTCATGGCCGGGGTCCGCCGAGAAACTTCCCTGATCGCCCCGAGTAATCCCTGGCCGAAGGGCGTCAGCTGGAAGGCAACCAACTTCTGGTAGCCGGGGCCGAGCACCGGGTTCGACCCGTACTCCGCCGCCAGCACCCCAAAGTCGGCCAGCGGCCCGATGACGACTCGCTCCAACAGGCTCTGCAGGATGGTATGGGCGGTCTCCTGGTTCTCAATGGGCCAGACCAGTGGTGCGGCCTGGATGACCCGGTCGGCAAAAGGCTCGAACGGTGCCCGAGTTCCAGCCGGCAGCGCCAACAAGTGCTTGAGCGTCAGGCCCGCAAAGCCGTAGGGCAGCTGGCCGCCGCCATAGGCCCAGGGGAAAGCGATGAGCCAGTTGACCCGTGTCCACCAGGCGGCGAACAGGAGCCAGACTTGCGCCGCGTCGGGGGCGGCCAGGAATTGCTCCCCGGGCTCGGTCAGCCGCCAGCGGCGGGCGGGGCCGCCACTGAGCAGGCCGGCGACGGCCGCCAGCACATGCCGGAAGTACAGCGGCCAGACTTCGGTCTCGCTGCGGACCTGGAAGACCTGGTCGCCGATCGTATCTTCCAGCTTGGGCGGATCCACGAACAGCGCGCAGACGGCCCGCACGGCCTTGAGCGGCAAGTTGCCGGTCGCCTGCGTCCCGGTGACGCGCTGGTCCTGCAGGTAGGCGAGCAGAGCCAGGACATCGCGCCGCAGCGGCAGGTTTTCGGCGGTCGCCCGATCGGGCGCCGAGAGCGTGCGCGCCCAGGCCGAGTCCAGGTCCAACTCGCCCTCGTCCAGTGCGTCCGCGATCATCGCCCAGGTGTTGCCGACCTCGGCGCTGGGGCCGCGCCCCATGCCCCGCAGTTGGGCGTTCACCTGATCCAGGTCGAATGCCTCGGGATCGAACTGGCCGCCCACCCACGTCAGGTATTCGTCGTGCTCGGGGTGGCGCGGGCTGCGAATGGCCTTCAGGAACTCTTCATACCCCCACACGCCGCCCACGTCCTCGGGCGGGCAGGCGCGCTTGCCGGCCACGCACCGGGGATAGCGCGCGCCCGGCTCGGGCGGCGCGTTCTTCTCCACCAGCACGGTATGGTCCCACCCGTCGCCAAAATCGTATTCGTAGACAAACCGGGCGCCGGGTTGCGGGGCGACCTGGCTCAGCCGGTAGCGCTGTTCTGGGAGCAGTTCCAAGTCGCCCTCATCGTCGTATTCGGTCGCGCCGTAGTAGGCGCCGCCAATGACGAATTGGTGCAGGTGCGAATCGGTCCAGCCCATGACGACCTGCAGGATGTCGTGGAGCTTGCGCAGCGTCGTGTCGCCGGGCACGAGTACGCGCCGCCAGACCGGCGGGCGGGTGTCGTTCAGGGTGACCTTGAGTTGATAAACGTGGGCGGGTTGCTTGGCCATGGTGCGCACTCCAAACATGGGACCAGCACCCATTCTATAATCAAAGCTGTCCGAGGCCGAAGCGATAGAAAGGCTGCGCGCGATGCCCGTCAACTACACCAACCGCAAGGGACAGACCTACGTCCTGTGCCAGGGGACGACCAAGACCGGCAAACCCCGCTTCTTCTTCGCGCGGGAGCTTAAAGGCGAGCCGGTGGACGCCATTCCAGCCGGCTACCACATCGAGGAAAGCGTCAACGGCGTGGTATCGCTCGTCCGGGACCAGCCCCAAGTGATTACGCGCGCCGAGTTGGCCGCGGTCGAGGCGGCCCTGAAGCGGCACCCCAAGCGCGACGATTATCAGGTCCGGATCAAGTACCACACGCTGGTGATCTTCGAGCGCCAGGGGCCGGACATCGCGGCGTTGCAGTCTATCTTCGGGCATTTAGGCCCGCTGCCCCGGAGCGCGGTAGGGCATCTGGAACAGGCCGGACAGTACATCCCCATCATGCGCTTTATCCTGCTTAAGCGCGAGCGGCGGGTATTCTCCGCCCAGCGCTGGCACTTCAGCGGCAGCATTGACGACTGGATCGACATCGGCCATTCCGGCCAGATCGCGGACCTGGCGCGCACGCTGGTCCGCCGGCTGGGAACAGACGCATACTTCGAGCTGCAATAAGCCTATCCGACGCGGCTCAGGGCGGTCTCCACTTGACGCGGTGCGGTCTGCGTGCACCGGTTGCCGATCCCGCCGATGCTTGGGACGCTGCCGGGGGAGCATGAAATGACTTACAATGAGTAAAGAAGGACGCGCCACGCACATGGCTGATACCTTGACTCTCTCCGTTACCTTGCCCCGCGAGTTCGTCGCGTTGCTGGGCGCGCCGGCGCAGGCCAGTGCGACCGTGCACGAGTACGTTATTCTGGGGCTGTTTCAGGAAGCGCGCATTTCAGGCGGCAAGGCAGCCCAACTGCTTGGCCTGACCCGGCGCGGCTTCCTGGCGCTGTTGGCCCGCAAAGGTATTCCGCAGATTCGCCTGGCACCTGAGGAATGGGATGCGGAAGTAGCCCGCCTCCGCGCCAGTCAACAAGGCTCCGGTTAGCGCGCCATGCCGCCGGTCATCTCCAACGCCAGCCCCCTAATTGCTTTGGCGACTTGCGGGCAACTGGAGTTGTTGCGCCGCCTCTTCGACACAGTCATCATCCCCCCGGCCGTTCGGGTCGAAGTCTTGACCGAAGCGGCCCTGGTCGAGGTGCAAGCGGCCATTTCGCAGGGCTGGCTGAGTGAGCAGCAGCCTGTGGATGGCCTGACCCAGCTTGACCGAGCGAGCCGTGTAGCGTGTAAGGCGTTCGGCGCAATACGGCTGACTGATACCCCAATCTCGATGGACCCGGTTGCGTGTTGGCCGGTCGAGCGCCTGCCAACCATGCTAGAATGAGGCCGGAGTAGTCTTTAGCTATGCCCGGAGCAATGCCCCGATGACCGAAATTTCACTGTCCGTGTCCGATGAACTAGCGGAGCAGTTGCCGGATGAACCCGCCGAGCGCCAGGCTGTGCTTGAACTTGGGCTTAGGGAGTGGCGCATCCGCCGGGCGCTCGAAGCCTATGCGCGAGGGGAAGGCTCATTGGCTTATGCCGCGCAACAGGCCGGCACTTCTCTCAGAGAAATGATCCCGCTCGCCTATGCCCACGGCCTGACCCCCAAAGTGGAGGCCGGCTGGCAATCAGGCAGCCCGCTCTCCCTGGATGATGCGGCCAAGTTGTGATTGTCGTCGCGGATGCGGGTCCCCTCATCGCGCTGGCCAAGATTGAGGGCTTGGCGCCCCTATTTGATCTCTATACTCGCCTCCTGATAACTCCGGCGGTTTACCGGGAAGCTGTTACAGCGGGTCTGACGCGCAACGCCCACGACGCCCAGCAGTTGCAGAACGCGTATGAGGCCGGCCATCTTGAAATGCGATCGCCAGCACTGCCCGAGTTACCCGTCCCGGCACAACTCGGCGCGGGTGAGGCCGAGAGCATTCGCCTCGCCATTGAACTGCGCGCCGACTGGCTGTTGGTTGACGACCTGGATGCCCGCCGCGTGGCCGACCACAGCTTTCAGTCGGCCCAGGTACCCACTGCCATGCACGGGACGCTGGGTGTTATCGTGGCCAGTTGCCGAGCCGGGCATCTGCCTCGCGACCAAGCCCTCGATCTGATCCAGGCCATCAAGGGCCGCCCTGATATCTGGATCAGTGCAGTGCTCTGCGACCGTGTCATGGAAGCACTGAAGCAGGGGACGGCCTGATCGTTCGACCGCGTAACAGCGCGACGGCGACATTCGCCCTCCCCGACGCTTCAAACAAGCCTGGCCTTCGCCAGCCGTTTCATGATCGAAGCCCGTTCCTTGTGCCGCTCGCGCAGCGCCTTCGGGCGCGGTTGAAGTCGGCCCGCATCTTCCGGTAGTCGGACAGGTCGCGCATTGCTGCAGTCGCTCAACGGCCTTGGCGTGGTAAGTCCAATGGCGTGCGGTCAACCGTCTGCCATTCGTAATACTGATACTCGCTCATGGCTCGCCTCCTCAGCCGATTGCGGCTCTCGGTCAGCGCAAGCGGATCGACCGCCCTCGCGCATGCGCAGGCCGCTGGGTGGTCTTGGCGGCTGCCAACTTCCGCGCGGCGCGGAACCGTCCCAGCGTACCCATAAACTCGCCCTCCAGGGCGCCGCTCTCGAGTAGTTGCAGCCAGCCGCCGCCCACGCTGGGGTCCATTTCGTCCACGCCGTTGTAGCCAAAGATCACGACCGGCTCGCCGCCGAACTCGCGCAGGTCGCCCTCAATGCTGCCCGACGACAGGCCGATGGCGTATTCGCCCCACAGGCCCGAGCCGCCGCGCGGCGCCCGCAGCCGAATGTCGGGCGCCGCCGGCTCGTCGGCCCAGTCGTCCCTCGCCCATGTCATCCAGCGCGGTGATGAACCATGTGCCGGTGAAGTCTTTGCGTTTGGCCCGCTTGACCGCGCGCACCCCAATCCGGTCCTGCACGACGGCTTTCAAGATTCCCCAGGCATACGATGTGTACACCTCACGAATGCCCAGACGGCGCAGATCAGCCGGCGGGGGCAGGTTCCCCGCCGCAAAAACCGCCACGGCTGGCTCGAGCTCGCGGCTGATGGACAGTGCATAATCGCGCCGGCCGCCGCGGGGGCGGATGGCGACGTGCGTGGCGGAAACGCGCACGACCTTGAACGGCGCGCCGGTGGCGGTCTGCAGTTGGCGATTGACCAAGTCGGTCCAGTTAACGCTGATCATGTTGTGCGGCTCCCGGTTGCGGCCGATGAGGGGCAGAGTGATACTATCAAGGCTCAATCCTCAGCGTGGGCTGCGCTGTTCCTGCCGCGCTCGACGCAATGCAAACAGGGTCCAATGACCGATTCCGTCGCCCTGCCCGAAGTGACGATCTACACCGATGGCGCCTGTGATCCCAACCCGGGTCCGGGCGGCTGGGCGGCGCTGCTCATCTTCGGCAGCCGCCAGAAGACCATCACCGGCAGCAGTCCGAACACAACCAACAACCAGATGGAACTGCAGGCAGTGATTGGCGGGCTGGACGCCCTTACCCGCCCGTGCCGCGTCCGTCTGCACACCGACTCGGAGTACGTCCACCGGGGCGTGACCGCGCACCTGGCTCGCTGGAAGGCGAAGGGCTGGCGCACCGCGGACAAGAAGGCGGTGGCCAATCGCCAACTGTGGGAGGCGCTCGACGCCGCGGTGCAGCGCCACGCGGTGGAATGGGTCTGGGTCAAGGGCCACGCCGGCGACCCGCACAACGAAGCCGTGGATCGGCTGGCGGTCGCGATGATCAGCCGGCCCGACCTGCCCACGGCGGATCCGGACGCCGCCCACGTTTTCGTCGGCGCCTCCTGCCTCGGCGCTGCGGGTCCTGGCGGCTGGGCGGCGGTGGTGCGCAACGGCCAGGACATGCAGGAGTTGGCGGGCCGCGAGGAGAAGACCTCCGCCAACCGGCTGCACCTGCTGGCGGTCGTCCGGGGCCTGGAGGCGCTGCCGGCGGGTGTGGCCGCCCACGTGTACACGCCGTCGGATTACGTGGCGCAGGGCGGCGAGCGATGGGCGCGGACGTGGGCGCGCAATGGCTGGCGGACAAAGGACGGCCCCCCCGTCAAGCACAGCGATCTGTGGCAGGCTATCCTGCTGGCTCAGGAACAGGCTCATATCGCGTGGCACTGCTTGAAGGGCCAAACGCCTCGGCCGGGTGAGTCAGCCCGGGTGGATGAGTTGGCGCGCGAGGCGGCGCGCCCGAAGTAAAAGGGTTAGCGCCGCCATGTGGCTGCGGCCAAATTACCCTCGGTGACAAATGAACCCCTGAGCAGCGGCGCTGGGGCACAGCGCATGCACAAGTTCCACCCGACATAACTTCTTGGCCTTAACTTCCTCACGCTCGATCGCAGACTTCACCGAGCCCCTGTTTTCCGCCGCAAATCGGCCCCGGCCAGCGACCGGCCGTGTGACTCCTGTTATATAGGCTTACTCTTTCTCTTCATCTCTCTCTATCCATCTCTATCAATCTCGCTTGCTCTTCTCTCCCTGCCCGCTGCGTGTTTGCCGATCCCGCTCACTCGCTCTTTACTGCTTAGCCCACTTCCAGTTTGGTCCCTGGCTGTCTCGTCCGCTTCTGGATTCTTTCCTCCTGCCCACCGTTTCATACTTCTGGTTGTTCCCGTTTTCATGTCGCTTCTGGCCTTTGATCCGATTAACCACGACTCATCCGCTGGAGCGACTCCGGCAGCTCACCCACATAGGTCAGCACTAGCCGCTGGCCCGCGCGCGTCAGCGCCATGTATAGCTTGCGGGTGTTATCGCGGATCAGCTCGGCCCGCTCCTCGTCGGACAGGCGCAAGCTGTGCTCCTCCTCGTAGAGCTGGTGCGCGCCGAGCACGAACACGATCGGGCTCTCCAGCCCGGTCACGGCGTTGAGGGTGCAGACCCGGATGAAGTCGCCGCGCGCCTGGTCCTTGGCATCCACCACGGCGTCCGCGCCGAACTCGGCCCGCAGCCGAGTCAGCAGCCGGTCCACCCCGCGCCAATCGGCGTGGATGACCAGGATGTGGCCGGGCCGCGCGCCTTGCGCCAGCAGGTCGCGGATTTCGTTTACGACCCGGGTCGTCTCGTCTTGCTCGCTCGTCAGCGGCAGAATGATCGGCGGCGTGCCGCTCACCATGTCCCCCAGCAGCGCGTCGGCCGAGAGCAGTTTCTCGTCGTCCTCAGGCAGCCGGTCGCGATAGAGCAGCGTGGCCGCGCTCAGGATCTCGCGCGTCGTGCGGTAACTGCGCTCCAGCCGCTGGGCCTTGCCGCGCACGTCCAGCCCGCAGGCCAGCCACGATTGCCGGCGCTTGAGAAACCCCTGCGTGGGGTCGGCGGCCAGGAACAGGTGGCCGGTGACCGGCTTCAGGCTGCGTTTGATGAGCTCGAACCAGATCGGCGCGAAGAACTGGGCCTCATCCACCAGGATCGCGTCATAGACCGGAAGCCGGTGGCCCTTCTCCACAGCGAACCACAGCCGGCGCGGCACGTCGCCCCAGTCCACTTGCTGGCGGGTCTGGAGCTCGCGGTGGTAGGCCTCGAAGGCGTCGTAGACCTTGTGCCGCTGGGCTTCGCTAAGCGCAAAGCCGCGCCCGGCGCGGTCGGCGGCGAGATAGGCCTCGCGGCCAATCAGCAGCCGGTCCTTGAACCAGTCCAGTTCGTCGCCCAGCATCCGCTCGGAGATGGCGGTGCCGGCCAGGTGGGCGTGCCAGGCCAGGGTTAGGGCCGTCTGCCGGCGCTGCCGTCCAATCGGTTTGGTCCAGGCGGGCTTTTTCGGCCAATGTCTATGACACCACCCCTGGAAAGTGTTGAATTCCACCCGCGCGCCGGGCACCTGGAGCTGGCGGTAGCGGGCTTCCAGGTCGCGGATGAGGGGCCGGTTGTGGGTGAGCACCAGGATGGACTTGTCCGGGTATAGCCGCCGCAGGAGTTGGGCGCGGT
The DNA here is from genome assembly GCA_964497615.1 of uncultured Anaerolineales bacterium. Taxonomy (GTDB): domain Bacteria; phylum Chloroflexota; class Anaerolineae; order Anaerolineales; family UBA6663; genus CAZCEC01. Next base: position 67,386 of record CAZCEC010000017.1, read on the forward strand.
AGACGACGATGAGCGACTTGCCGCTGCCGGCCACGCCGCTCACCAGCCGCAGGCCGAACTCGCCGGCGGTCTGGCGGGCGTCGGCCGAAAGGTCCAGGTCGGTCTTGAGCACCCACTCCTGGTCGTAGTCCAGCAGGTAGTCGGCCAACTGCGCGTCGGTGTTGCGATCGATGGGCTGGCGCACCGTGAACTGCGGCGGGATGACGATCTCGGGCGTCAGCGCCTTGCGGATGGCCGTCACCGCGGCTTCGGCCAGCGGCGGCCCGGCGCGTTCCGCGAGCCAGGTCGCAAAGGCATCGGGCGCCAGGCTCTCCTTGCCAGCCCAGTCGCTTTGTTCGCCGAGCGCGGCGCGCAGGTCACGCTCGGGCGCGTTCGGGAAGACCACCTGTGCCGGCAGGCGATCACGCCACACCAGCGCCCCAGCTTGCGCGGGCAAGGCATTGTAGAAATGCTCCAACGCCGACCGTTCCCCCTGCCCGGGCCGATGCGCGGTCTCGGCCTCAAACAGCCCGAACTGCCCGGCGGATTGCACGTCAGCGGCTGTGGCGCGCGCCACCTTGAGCAGCAGGCCGCGCTGGTCGGGCTGCAGCACCCAGAAGTCCGGCCCTGGCCCGGCCCAGATGTTCAGCCGGTGCCAGACCGTCCAGTCGTCGGGCAGTTGTTTGAGCAGGCGGTAGACGCGGGCGACTTCGGGCGCGACCGAGCCCAGCGGGGCTTCAGGCAGCAAGCGGGCCATCAGGCGGCTTCATGATCAGGGTATATACAACGGAAAATAGGCGCAGGAGTCGAGCAGGTCCTTAAACAGCTCGACCGCTTGCTGCCACTCTTCGTGCTCCGGCTCGGCCTTGAGCACATGCCGGCTGCCGACCAGGATGAGCTTCATCCGCGGGCGCGTCACGGCCACGTTCAGCCGCTCGGGCTGGAAGAAGAACTCCGCCAGGTTCGCGGCGAAGGTCGGGTTGGATGTGGTCAGCGAGACGATGACGACGTCACGCTCCTGGCCTTGCATGCGCTCGACCGTGTCCACGACGATCTTGCGCCGCACAGCGGCGTCCGGCACCACCTGGCGTAACAGGTTGCGGATCTCGCGGCCCTGCGCGCGGTAAGGCGCCACCACGCCGATCTCGCCGGCCTCCACCCCACAGGCCAGCAAGGTCTCGATCAGGTCCACCACGACGCCCGCTTCCTTGTGGCTGCGGGTGGTCACGTTGTGGTGGCCCAGGTCCACGAAGACCTTGGGCGCTTCGGGGTCCAGGACGTCGGCCAGGCGCGCCGGCGGCCGCTGATAGGTGATGCGGCGGGCGGCAGCGTCTTCCACCGGCCTCAGCCGGTCCTGGTAGAAGTGGCGGCTGGGCCAGGCGACCAACTCGGCGCTCAGCCGGTAAGTGTCGGTCAGCATCGTGTCGAAGCCGCGCTCGGCCAGGGCGCCGAAGACCGAGTCGCGGAAGGCGCCGCCCGAGTAGCGGGTGGTGAGCACCGGCGGCAATTGCTGCTGATCGCCAATGAAGATGAACTTCTTGCCGGCCAGCATCCCCATCACCGCCAGCGGCAGCGTGATCTGGCTGGCCTCGTCGAAGATGACGGTCTCAAACTCTACGCCGGCCAGGCGCCGCGTGCGCGGGGCGAAGGGCGTGGCCCCGATCACGTAGCCGCCCTTCATCGCTGCCATGGGCGATGTGTCAAAGTATTCGTAGTTCTCCACCTGCAGATCGTCGGCCCGCGTGGTCCGCCCGATCTTGATCGCGGCGGTGTCCGGCGCGACCTCGGCCAGCTTGTTGAGGGCGTTGTTGATGGCCCGGTGGGTGAAGGCGGTGACCAGCACCCGCTCGCCGTCCTCGGCCAGGGCGCTCGCCAGGTGGGCCAGCACGCGGGTCTTGCCCGTGCCCGGCGGCCCCTGGATGCAGTAGGCCAGGTCCGTGGCATACGCATCGGCAAAGGCCTCGGCCTGGACGTCATTCAGGCCGACCACGTCCGCCAACCCCCGACCGCGCTCCCAGCGTTCGTAATCCACGTTCGGCTTCGACTGCCCCATCAACAGCGGCAGCACCCGCTCGCGGCCCACCACGCTGTCGGCCACCTCATCCAGCGCCTCCAGGAAGTAGTGGCTCAGGTCCAGGTAGCCTTCGTCCAGCACCCAGCCGTCGGGCGCGGTGAGGAGCTCGTCCCACCCAATCCCCAGGTCGGCCAGTGAGACCACCAGCCGCGTCTCTTCGTCGCTCTCCAGGGTCACCATCACGCGCGGCGGCTCGAAAGGGTTGCCGCGGTTCAGGCACAGGGTGTCGCCCTCGCGGAAGCGCGAGTGGTTCTGGACGCACGCCAGCTCAAGCCCGCCATCCAGGCGGACCTGCTCGACGCGCAGCCCCTCAATAGCCAGCCCGTCGGCCACGCGCCTGGGCACTGGCCGCGCCCAGCCCTGGTGAATGCGGCGGCGCACGGCCTCGGCCTCCCCCAGCACCAGCCGCCGCATGCCGGCCAGAAAGGACACGCGCGGGTCGGTCCCGGGGATATCGAAGTTGAGCTGCTGTTCCATCTCGCTAGAACACAACGCCGCCTGTCGAACGGCAGGCGGCGCCCAGAAGGTGATACATGTGGGGTTGGTCCTGCCTGCAGATCGCTGGCTACAGATTATAGGCCGAAGCGGCTCTGCCGCAATCAGGCCCAACACGCGCTGGATTGGGCTTGGAAAGTGCCTCAGTGGACACTCTTATGTGAAATGTCCAATATTGGACCTATCACACAAGCGACGATTTCTGATGCCGGGCGGACATGCTTATGTGAAATGTCTACTAGCGGACATTTCACATAAGTGACCGATCCTGATGAAGAATCGCGGTGAATTCGGCTGGGTCGCAGAATCTCAACCAGGACTTTTTTCTGCACGAGGATGAAACGAGGAGCGCAAGGCTGCCGAGGTGGGTTAGGGTAAGCGCAATCGCACAGTGGATCTGGTTCAAGGAGAGGCTATGGAACCACCCTCACCGGCATCCCCGGCGGCGCGCCCGCCGCGGACGATCACCCTGCTCTCGCTCATCCCCGGCTCCGGCAAGACGGTGGCGTGCGTCAACCTGGCGGTCGCGCTGGTGGGCTTGGGGCACACCGTGGTAGTGGTGGACCTGGACCCCGCCGCGACGGCCACACGGGTGTTCGACCATTTTGGGCTGCCGGCCGGCGGCGCTGGCACGGTCGACGCCGTGCTGGCTGGGCTGGTCCCCCTGGCCGCCATCCTACGCCCCACCCTCTCCACGCGCCTGTGGCTGGCGCCGGCCGGCGAGGGGCCGGCCCCCGGCGCGAGCAAGGATGAGGACGCGGTTATGACCGCCAGCCGGCTGGAATTTGCCGCCCTCGCGCCGCCTCTGCCCGCCTTCGACTTCGCCCTGCTTGACACGCCCAGCACCAGCGCAGAGCGCCCCTGGCTGGGCCTGCTGGCCGCGACCGAAGCCCTGGTGCCCATCCGGCCAGGATTGGACGCCCTGCACGCCAGCACGCCCACGCTGCAGCTTATCGTCGAGGCCCGCCGCCAACGCCGCGATCCCCTGCGCTTCCTGGGCGTCTGGCCCATTGCCACGACGCCCGAGCGCGCGTGGCGGGCCGTGCGGGCCAAACTCCGGGAATACAGACTTCCCTGGCTGACCCCGATCCGGCGCGTGCCGGCCCTGAAGAAAACGCTGCCGCCCGGGCAGCTCCACCGACGGCTCCTGACCATCGCCTGCCCGCGCCACCGCGCCAACGACGACTTCCGCCAGGCCGCCCGTGAAATCGCGCTGGGGATCTCCCAGGCGCGCGCCCTGGCGCAGTCCGTGGCGCTGCCGCCCGCGGGTGTGGAGCCGCAGCCCCGCTACGCCAACCTCTACCACCTTTGGTAACGCCCATTACCCACAGGAGACTTCGCCCATGAAGATCACGCCCGCTTCCGAACCCAAATCCCTGGCCGCGCTGCGCCGGCCGCCCGGCCCGCCCGTGCCCGACGGTCGCTACCAGGCCGTCCCGCTCAGCGCCATTCGCGGCGCCAGCCCGCTGCAGACGCGCGCGCCCTTCGATCCCGACGGCGACGAAGCCGACCGCGCCCTGCTCGCCAGCCTGGCTGCGGACGGCCAGCGCCTGCCGGTGCTGTTAGCCGCCGACCCAGACCGGCTGCCGCCCAGTTACACACCCTTGGACGGCCACCGCCGCCTCGCCGCCCTGCGCCGCCTCAACCATGACACGGTGCTGGCCGTGGTTCACACCGCCGGCAGCCTGGAGTGCGACCTGATCACCCTCACTGCCAACGTCCGCAAGCACCTGACTCCGTTGGAGCAGGCCCGTGCCATCACCCGCCTGCGCGAGCGGCACACCCTGACGCTGGAAGAGATCGCCCGGCGCGTGGGCCTCTCGGCGCGCTACGTGGCCGATCTGCGCGCGCTGCTGGAGATCGACCCGGCGCTCCAGGCCGCGCTTGAACAGGGCCGCCTGCACGCGAAGGCCGCCCTGGCCCTCGGCCAGGCCCCGCCCGAGCTTCAGCCGCGCCTGGCGGAGATTGCCAGCGCCCAGCCCCTCACCGAGGCCGAGGCGCGCCGCTGGGTCAACCGCCTGGCCTCGGGCCGCGAGACCCCCGAACAGGCTGCCCGCGCCGTGGGCCTGGCGGCCGAACCGCCAGACGCCGCGCCGACCTCGCCCGCCAGCCCGAGCCCCCGCGCCCGGCGCGAGACCGCGCTGACCTCGGCGACGGCCGAGGCGCTCCTGCAGAGCACCTTTGTCCACCCTGACCCGGCGATGCTGAAGAAATTGGCAGCGGCCGCCCCAGCCCACAAGGCGACGGCTGCCCAGCTCAAGCTGGCGGCGCTGCTGGCACTGGCCGGCCAGCCGGTGGAGGACGCCCTCGACGCCGCCAGCTACGTCGGCCGCCATCCCAGCGTGCGCCGGCTCCTGCCCGTGGTCGACGCCCTGGCGGAGGTGCAGGCCCTCGGGCAGGAGCGCCGCCCGCCGCCGGAGTGCGCCCGTTTGTGCCTGGCGCTGTCGCGCCAGTTTGGGGCGCTGCGCCAGGCCCTCACCCATCCGCGGCCCGGGTCAAAGCGCAGCGCGGAGGAGAAGTAGCATGACCACCTGGAAGCAGCGCCTGGACCAAAGCCGCCTGGATGGCCTGCTGCTGTCCGTGCACTGCCATCCCTGGGCCAAGCTGAGCACCCTGCTGGGCCTCAGCGGTCTTTCCGAGCATGCGGCCCGAGGCGTTGCCCTGCCGCTGGCGCTGAGACAGCAGTTGGTGGAGCAGATCGAGTTGCCCTCGGCCCGGCGCGCCGAGCCGCGCCTCGGGCTGACCGTGCGCGGCACGCTGGCGCTGCGGCAGGTCTATTCTCGGCCACGGCTGCGCGACGCCTTCCTGCGCGCCTTTCACCTGGACGGCGCGCGTTCCCTCTTGGCGGGGTGGGGGGCGCGGGTGGCGTGGTCCATGTCGCCCTTCACCGTGCCGGCCCGCGACGTGCGCCCGCCGCGGCGCTGGGCGCCGGCTGTCCGCGACGACCGGCCGCGCGAACCTGGACCTGGCCTCTACCGGTCCATCCGGCTGGATGCCCTGGCCTGCATTCGCCTGACGACCGGATATGCGCACCTGGCCCTGCTGGTGGACCCGGGCGGCCTCTCGCTCGACTGGTTCTTTCAGCAATTCCGCAGCTTGCACGCCTGGCACCGGCAGGACGCTTTTTGGCCGAGGGACGAACGCTTTCCCATCGTCGCGGCCGTGGCCCCCACCGAAGCCCGGCGCAGGGGCCTGCTGGAGGCCTGGGGCGAAGCCGCCAAGGTCGCGCGCGGCGACGCCAATCCGGTGCCGCTGCGGCTGACCACCTGGGACCAGTTGCGCGAACTGAACTCCCGCGAACGCTGGTTGGACGAGCATGGTTCGCTGGCCAACGATCCGACCGAACACTATGGCCTGTTCCGCGAACGGTCACTGGCGCCGGCCTTCAACGGGCAGCCGTGGTGGGGCCAGGGTGTTCCGGACGGCGCCGCCTTCGTGTGCCACCCGGCGCCCGCGCCTGCGCCGCGGGGCAGCTTCCTGGCCAGCCTGCGCGCGCCCGTCCGCAAGAACGGGCGCCTCGGCCCAGTGCTGCGCGCCCACGCGGCCGTGAGTGAGCGCGGCCGACGGCTGCTCCCCTACATCGGCCAGTATCCCCTCATCACCACGGCCGAGTTGGGCGTGGTGCTCGGCCGCACCGACCGCTCGATGCGCACCGGATTGCGGGAACTGCGCGCCCTGGGGTTGACAGCGCCCCCCGCGCCCGGCGAGGCCGGCTACGTGCTCACTGCGCGCGGGTTAGCCCTGCTGGCCGCACAGGCCGGGCTGGGCCCCGGCGAATATGCGCGGCTGCGGCGCTGGCCCACCCGCCGGCAGGGTCGGGAGGTGGTGTTCTCCGTCCAGGGGCTGCTGGCCTGCCGCGCCCATACCCGGCTGGTGCTGGACTTCCTGGTGGGTTTGCGGCGGCATGGGCCGCGGGCCGGGGTCGCCCTGGAGCAGTGGGAGCACGTGGACTGCCTGCACGAGTATCCGTTTGTCGCCCCGGGCGGCGCGGCTGCCAGGACGCACTCTACGCCTGAATCCTGGTATGGGCGGATCACGCCCGACGCGACCGGCGTCGTCTGCGTCTACGCGGCAGATGGGGGCCGATCGGCCCTCACCGAGTTCTGGCTGGAGGTGGACCGGGGCACGGAACGGGGCCGGGCCCTGCTGAACAAGCTGAACCGTTACTGCCAGCATTGGGCCAGGCTGCCGGCCTGGCGCGCGGCGCGGCAGCGGCTGCTCATCGTCGTCGAGCACGGCGCAGAGAAACGGCTGCGGCATCTGCTGCAGCGGCTGATCGAGTTGAGCCTCCTGCGCCGCGCCGTGCTGGACGTGCGGCTGACGCGCGCCGATCTGCTGTCCGACCACCGGGGCGGCCTGGACCCCACTCGGTCGGTGTGGCGCACGCTCACCGATCCCGGCCACGTCCCCGCCTTCAACCAGCCCGCCCGCGCGGGAGAAAGCGACGCGTCCGCATGAAGCCTGCGCCTCCACTCACCTACCACGCCCTGCTCGACCGCCAGCGCCAGTCACACGGCCTCAGCTACCAGCAGCTCGCCGAGCGCGCCTGGACCACCTCCAGCTACGTCTTCCGCCTGTGTCGCGGCGACGCCCGGCCAGGTTACACGGTCGTCATCCGGCTGGCGCTGGCGATGGCGCTGACCCTGGAGGAGACGGACGAGCTGCTGCGGCTGGCAGGTTATCCGCCGTTGTTAGAACTGAAGGAAACGCCCAATGGCAAGGCGGCTGTGGCGAACGAGGCCCCGGCGAACGCCGCTCAGCCCAGCGCTGCCACTTAAGATATGGCTTCCCGATCTACCTGGAGCGAAGTGCTGCTACAGGAAACGCGCTGTCGCCCGCGAGCGGAACACATGGTCGGCGTGCCAGGCCAGCGCTTCAGCTGCTGGCGCCAGCTCAGGCTCGGCTGGCAGCCGCACGCCGCCGCCCGCGAGTTGCCGCAGGGCCAGGCTGCCGTCATCCGGGCTGACAGCGGGGGACACCTTCACGGTGTAACGGTTGTCGACCGTCACCAACCCTTCATCAAAGGTCCAGTGGTGCAGACCGCACAGCGCCAGGCCGTTGCGTGGATCGTCATTGTGCGTCACCCGCCAGGGGACAATGTGCGCCGCTACGACTGCCGTCCGGCCTTCGGGTGTGAGCAGACGGACGCCGCACAACGCGCAGGCGTGCGCATAGGCTTCAACCACGATGCGGCGAAAGGCGACCAAGCGCGCCTCGGTCCGGTACTGCTGATCCGCCCCCGGCGCTTCAAGCGCAAAGCGTTCACGGACGCGCCCCAGCAGCCGTTCACTATAGCGCAGCGTATCGTTTACCAGTTGGGCAGCCTCCACAAGGCGCGACCGAGCGTCGGGCGTGAAGTAGGTTTCGAGCAGGACGCGGCGCAGTTCCGTCTGGCCGGCTTCAGTGCACAACAGATCGTAGAGCGCGGGGTCGAGCGCCGCGCCCAGGACGTGCGCCTTGAGTTGCGTCACAGAGCTCACCTGCCGCAGTTGAGACAGCGCTGTTTCCTGACCCGGCACTGGCAACAAGTGCCAGAAGCCATCGCTCTGCAAATGAAAGTACGGGAGGACTGGGTTGCCGCGCGGCCTATCTGGGCCAAAGCAGCGCGTCCAATACAGGTCGAAGGCGTCGCGCAGTTCGGGGGTGAGTTGAATGAAGTTGGCCGTCAGCTTGCCGTGTGAGATCAGATCCATCACCGCCAGCAGCAGGAACGGCTTGTGAGGCGCGCGATGCTGAGTTTCCGCCGCCCAGCGCGTGCGGTTGCGATCAGTATGCAGACGGGCAAAGCGGGCGCGATAGTGATCCAATGGCAGCATTCAGGCTCGCACGGTATCGTCAGGGTAAGCAGCGCGATTATAGGCGCTGGCAAGACCTTCAGCCAATGACTTGACCGCCGGACATTCACTAATTGCCTGCGTCAGAGCGGGCTCAAGGGCGCGTGGCAGGAAGGCAGCGGTTTCCATAACGCCCAAGCAGATTAGCATTTGAAGTGCAAACTTGCAGGCCTCCTACCACATGATCTCCTGCCGAAGCAGCCGCTGGCCACCTTTTGCTCAACCCAGACCGTGAGCTCCGGCCACACGGGATCATCCGGCGCGGCGGCGGCCAGCGCCGGCACGTGCTGGAACGACAAGGTGCGGCACGGCATCGCGTCGTCGTGAAGTATGGCCTGAAACGCCGTCCAATCCTTGCTCGCCATAGGCGGTCGGGTGGCATCCACGTATACCACGGCAAAGGCGGGCTGACACCCCTCGCGTTCGGCCACCGCCGCCGTGATCGTCATCAGCTGCATCCACTGGTATCACGGCCCGGCAAATGGGCACGGGTGGTAGTCTGTCTCTTTGCTAACGTTGAAAATGCGTGGTACCCACTCCCAGTACCACATGCCCTTGACGCTCAGGGCGCAGCGCGCCCGCAGGCCATTGCGTGAGTTCACCTTCGCGGCGTAGTTCCCGTTACACTGGGCGGGGCGGGTGCTTGCCGGGCTTCGTCTGCTTGCAGACGAAGCCATCCAGCTCCGCGACCTTGCACTCCACGCTCAGCTGCACGCGCGGGCTGCGCAACACCACATCCATCGGCGTGGGCTGCGACTCGCCCAGCGCATTCTCCCGGTCCCACCACTCCAGGTCCACGTGCCACGGCCCGCCAGCCACCAAGCCTAGCGCTTCCACGAGCGCGGCCAACACCGCTTCGCGTTTCGGCGAGAGCGCGATCGTGCCGAACACGCCCACGGCCAACGCCTGGGATGAGCGCGGGCTGGCCGGCCCTCGGCCCCAATCCAACTCGCCCCAATCCTGCACCACGGGCCAGGCCGGTCGGAAGATGTTGGGCTGATAGAGCGGCGCGAGCTCGGAGGCAGTGCGCTGGCCGCGTTTGGCGGGTGACATGAGATTCTGGCGCCAGCCTGATTGTCACCCGTCTCAGCCGCCGCAGCAACGTCAGCGGGTTCTGAAAAGCGCCTGAACCACTGGGCCTGGTAGAGGTCCTTATCAAAGCTGGCCAGAAACGCTATGGTTCGCGCCTGGCAGGCTCAAGCAATCAATGCGTAGTTGAAGTTGAGCTCACCCTGCGATTGTTCGACCAGCGCCACGACTGCCGTAAGTTGTTGTGGCAGATCAGGATAGAACCAGACGACGGTGTTGGAGGGGAAACCGTGCCGCAGCTGGGCCAGCAACGCTGATAATTCGGCCGACCGAAGGCATTCGTGTGTGCAGCGCGCCAGGGTGCTGATGATCTCTGCCAGGACACAATCGAAGCCGACCGGCATAGATCGTGCTCGGCCAGTGCAGTTCTTATTTCACGTGAGCGTTGGTGCCAGAGGTCCTGCGCGTCGAGGAGGCCCAGGATAAAGGAGGTATCCAGCGCAACTTGGGCCGCCACGGCTAGTCGGGGTCGTACAACGCTTCGCTATCGGCCGCGGCATCGCCACCCAGAGAGGCGGTACCGGTGAGCCGGTCGAGCGCGTCCCAACTCACCACGCGGGTTGGATATTGATATTTGCGCTTCGAGCCACGCCGGGCACCTGAACGCTGCCGGGTGCTAACGGTCACCCACACCTCCGCGCCTTCGGGCAAGTCCAGCCGCTGTCGCAGCTTCAAGGTCCCCTTGGAATATTGCGCTGGCACATCGGCAAATTCAGTCATTTCGCCATCCAGCCTAATCTTATTACGATACTTGATGCAATCGGCCACCGTCTCCGCCGGTGTGGTGATTTGGGTGGGCACCCCTTCAAACCGATGGGTCTGAGTGCCGGCTGCCAGCGCCCGATCGGAAAAACGGACCACCCGCAGCGGCAGGTCCGCGATTGCGGGCCGGCGCGGCTTAAGATCAATCACGATTCAGCCTTGGCTGGCGCGTGGGTCCTCCGGTCGATGAAGCGTGTAGCCGGCAAGGGACAGATATCGGCCGGAGACAATCGCCCAGCGACCTGTGTGAAGGTGGAATGTTCGCTGATTTCGGTGTCAGGCAGCCAGTACGGTCCCCGACCGGTGCGTGTGAGCCCGCCTCGCTCGACCAGACGGCATGGGTGCTCCCGTGGAATACCCTGGGCATTACGAACACGGGCGCGTAACAGGGCAAGCACCATTTCTCGCCGACCGTTAATGGGCTACGGTCTGTCCCCCCGGCCTACTCTGTCGCCTCGTCTGAATCATCGATGAATGTGTCGTCGTCGGAGTCTTCGGAAAGGCCATTTCCTCGTCTGCGGCCAGGGACCAGACGCGGCTGTACAGCTTTGCCGCGACGTCGTCGAGAAGATTATCGCGATGCAGGAAGAGAGAGTGATTGTCGTCGGCGGCATACTCCAGGTAACCGTCCGTCTCTAGCCAGAGAAGGCGAAGCTCATGCTCTGGAAGGATCTTGAGCACGTCGCTACAAAATGATTCGATGGTCTCCACGTAGAATTCGAAGAGTATACTTTCTTGCCCTTGTACTTGATCCTTGTACTCCTCCCAGACGTCGGCCAGGCCGAGGTCGGGTGGTGCGGTGCGGCTTTCTGGCCCCAATGCCTTGATTTGGGCGACGACTTGCATGACGTAGTCCGCATATTTGTCATCGATGATCTGGCGCAGTTGTCGAGCTTTCATCAGGTGGTCTGCTAGGACAGAGCGCAAGATTTCAGCGCTTCAGGCGGTTGTTCAATTAGGACGACCGACGCGATCCGCAAGCGCAATGACGGCGCGTAGAGTCGCGTTCACGGCTTTAGAGGTCCGGAATACTTGAGCGACATCCTCATCGAGCTCCACCGAAAGCGTTCGTGGCGGGGGTGGAGGCGGATCAAGCACCAGGGATGTGTTGCAGAATCGGTAGATTTCAACTCGATCAGCCTCTCGCGAGGCTTTTTCGATCAGAAGGGTACACAGCTTGGGGGAGTCACGCAATAGCCACTCCTCGACCAAGTGATCAAACTGGCCGGCCGAGAGCCCAAGGCGCCTGGCGAGCGCGTCGTGCAGTGTGGTTATGGTACGGCCGGTCCGCTTGGCGACAATCTCGGTTGCCTCACGCCGCAGGTCGGATAACCGCCGGCCAGTACGCCCGCCATCGTAACGCTGGCGAATTTCATCCAGGATGGCGAGCACATCGTGTGTCAGGCGGCCTGTGCGGCCCATGACTATCTCCTATTCGGCTTCAAATCCCGCATCGTCGAAGCGGAGGGTGCGGGCGTTTTCGGTGACGGTGCGAACGAGATTGTCGGCGGCGCCATCAGGCAACCGGGCGTGGATTTCCAGAGTGACCTGCACGTCCGCGCCGCGCTGAGTGACAAAGTGATGAATGATTTCGTCGTAGATGCGGCCGGCGTCGCGCGAAACACGAGTCTCATCCAGATGCACGACACCGTGGAATCGGCGAAGCCTTACCGGCTCGGCCGCAGTGCCCTCAGGGGGCGTTACCGTCTCAATGCCATTGCGGACTGTGTGACCCGGGCCTGGTTCGGCTGGCGACACATAGGTAGCCCCGGTGGCTATGGGAGTGCGGGCGGCGGCCGCGGCGGCATCGGCGTCAAGTTGCTTTTGGGCTGCGTCTGGCTGGACGAGGAGGCTGGCGTCGTCGAGGTGGACGGTGCTGGGTCCTCGGCCGAAGGCGAGCCCCTGATAGCGGCCTTCCTGGCTGATGGCGCCGGCGTAGGCGAAGTAGTCGGGGCTGCGCAGGCCTTCCTTGATGGCCTCTAGCAGCACGCCGCTATCGCGCAGACGCGGCAGGTAGACGTAGCGGCACAGGTAATCCCACAGCTTCTTGACGCCCAGGTGCGGCGCGTCCTTCCACAGCCAGCGGTCGAGCTCGATCTTGAGCAGGGCCGGCGACCAGCGGGTGATGAGCAGCTCGTCGCTGCGCAGCTTCTTGGCGGCCTTGAGCACGAAACTCTCGTTGCCGCCAGCGATGCGGACGGCCTGCCACTCCACGGGGTTGGTGCCTTCCTGGGTGGGGACGAGCAACCAGGCGTAGGCCTCGTGGATACGCAGATTGACTGTCTCGTCGCTGCGCTCCAGGTTCTGGGCGGCCTGGCGGCTCTGGTGGGCGTCAAGGTTGAGGGCCTCGACGTCGTCCACGATGGACTTCCAGGCCAGGTAGCGCCGCGTCTCCTGGTCCAGGCCGGCCAGCACGTCTTCATCGGGCGCAACGAAGACGAGCATGTTGGCATAGTTGCGGGGGCTGTTGCCGCGCTGGTGCAGCGTGTCAATGGCAGCCAACAGGGCGGAGTTGTCCTTGCGGGTGCGGTGGTAGGGGTAACCCGGCCCCAAGACGACCAGCCGCGCTTCCTGCTCATCGGGGATGTCGGCGGTGTTGCTGAACAGGTGCACGGCGTGGAAGTCGGCCCGGTCGCGCACCAGGCGCAGGCGGCGCTCGATTTCGGCGTGGACGTCGTGCAGTTCCAGCCGGCTGGCGCGGTCTTCCATGGTGCGGCGCAGATTGGGCTGGGTGTCGTACCAGTAGCGGCGATTGCCCTGGTAGAGGTAGGTGAGGCGATCGCCCAGGCGGCTGAGGGCGTCGTTGTAGACGGCCACCGGCTCGCCGGGCTGGGCCACACCAAGGCGCACGCGAATGTCCTCAATGCCGCGCACATTCTGCTGGCGGACCGACGGCGCGCTGCCCAGGAAGACGGCGCGGGCCACCTTGCGGGCGGCCAGGTGAGCGCCCAGGCGCGGGTTGCCCTCGTCAATGCGGCGCGGCTCGGATCGGGGGCCGTCCACGTCGCGATCCACCACGGCGTCCCAGCCGTCAGGCAGGTAGCGGATAAGCTCCTCGCGCACGGCCTGGGCCTCAAGCGGGATGGAGCCCGGCACGATCATGGCGGCGCTGTCGCCGCGGGTCCACAGCTCGTGGATGACGGCGGCCATGAGGCGCAGCACGCCGCGGGTGCGCTGGAACTTCTCTAGCGTGCTCCAGTCGTCGTAGAGGCGGTCGAACAGCTCGGGGTGGATGGGATAGGCACTGCGCAGCCGGTCGAGGTAGCCCCCCTCGCGGCACTCGGGCGGGAAGTCGGCGGAGTCGCCGCCCGCGTACATGCGGCTGAACTCGCGGCAGGCGGTGTCGCGGGCGGCTTCGTCCTTGATGGTGCCGAACAGCCGGCGGCGGACGATCTCGAAGCCTTCTGAGGCGCCAACCGGCTTCCAGACTGCCTCCAAACGGCCAAAGGTGTGCTCCAAACGCGCCAGGGCCTCGCGCCCGGCCTGCCCGCCGATCTCAATATCGGACTCAGGGATGGAGGCAACGACGATGCTGGCCTGGCTGCGCTTGGCGGCCTCGGTGAGGGCCTGGACGAACGTCATGTTGGCGTCGAAGTTGCCAGCGGGCAAACCAGACACCCCATAAAGGTTGCGGCAGTAGGCCACCAGCTCGTCAATGAGCACCACGCACGGGCCGTAGCGGTCGAACAGCTCGAGCAGGGTGCTGGCGCCCGGCGAGACGCCCTTCTTGTCTGCGTCGGCCACCCGGGCGTAGCCGTCACCTTCTGCAATCTGCGCCGCCAGCTCGCCCCACAGGGTGCGGACAGTGACGCCGCGGGTCTTGCGCTGCTTGGTCGCGTCCAGGTCGGTGCCGACGAGCACGGCCAGCCGAGCTTCGGGCAGGCGTTTGACCCCGGCCTGGCCGAGCACCTCCGGCACGCCGGCCAGCTTGCTGGCCGTGGTCTTGCCGCCCAGCAGGTGGTAAAGCGCCAGCATGGTATGGGTCTTGCCGCCGCCAAAGGCTGTCTTGAGTTGCACCACCGGCTCACCGCCGGTGCCGGCCGCACGGCGGATGGCGGTGGTGAGCAATAGCCGCATGCCTTCGGTGAGATAGGTCCGGCTAAAGAACTCCGCCGGGTCCTGGTACTCGGCCTCGGCGGAGCCGGCCAGTACGTCAGCCAGGTCGGCGGCGAATTCGGCCTGGCGGTAGCGGCCGGCGGCGACATCGGGGTGAGGGGTGACGACTTCGCGCCAGGGTTTAAGAGTCATTCTGCTTTACCGCCTATGTTGGTGGATTATTGGCTGCGCGCTGTCCAGCATCAACCATGATATGGACGAACAGCTCCAGGCTGTCTTCCTCACCGTTTTCGAAGCGCTTATACACCTTGCCAATTGGATTACAGATCACGCCGCCAGCAGCCAGTGATAGCACAAACGGCGAGCCGAAGGCAGTCACATCATAACCGACATCGGAGGTGTTAACCCAGACTGCACCGCCGTGGATCACAATCAGTTGCCCGATGTAAGCGCCGATGCCAAACAATGCATTTCCAAAGGTTTCACGTGTGTGGCCAGCATCCCGAAACACGTCCAGGAGCTTATCAACCCTGGCGGCGCTCGCTAACGAATAGTCGAGTCGGAAACCCTGTTGGCCCAAGAGTTCAGTCGCCTTATCTGCCAGCCTACGTAGCGCCCTTACGTCCACGCCGTTAGTCTGCTCACTCACAAGGATCACTCATTATGACGAGTGGTATGCAAACCTTCGGCAGATCATTGCAGCGCCTTCGCCAGCCCACCCACCGCGAAAACCTCTAACCGATGCAGTCCTCGCGTCAGCGCCACGTAGAGCAGCCGCCCGTCGAACTCTGTGGCGGCGTAGGTCTTGTCGTCAGCCTCGACGACCAACGCTGCTTCGAACTCCATGCCCTTAGCCAGATGGACCGGGAGCAGCACAGTCCCACCTTTGTAGTCGAAGTCCGGTGAGGTGGCCAGCGCAAAGTCGAATTCGGCTTCCTGCTGGAATTGCTCAAACAGCGCCTGGCATTGGGTGATGGTCTTGGCAATGATGGCGATGTTCTGGTGTCCATTGCGCTGGGCAGCCTTAACTGCCGCTGCGACTGCTTTGGGCAACTCTCCCGGCTGACGGAGGCGATGCACCGTGGGCTCTGGTCCATGCCGCTCGAAGGGTTCGGCCAGCGCGACCGTCTGGCCCCGAGGCGTGATTGCTTTCAGCACCTTGTTGGCGAATTGCGTGATCTCAAAGGTGCTGCGGTAGCTGCGGGTGATTTCGTGCAGATAGAATGGCTGGCTGGCCGCTAGAGCTGTCTGCACCTCGTCCCAACCTGACAGCCCGCGGTGGGCGTGGATGCCCTGCGCGAGATCGCCCAGGATGGTGAAGGCGCCGTTCCGCGAATAGCGCTGAATGGTTTCGAGTTGCAGGGGCGCGACGTCCTGAGCCTCATCAATGACCACGTGGTCATACAGACGAACAGGCACGCCATTCACCAAGGTGTGCAGGTAGTGGATGGCAGGCAGATCGGACAAATCCACCTCGGCCTCGTCTGGGGCATCGTCCTGCCGGAGCAGTTCCAGTTCCTTGGGCTTGAAAACGCCCTGGCTGGCTTGCTTCAGCAGGTCGGCATCGGACAGCAGGTGGTAGTAATCCTCGACCGGGTCAACCGGAGGCCAATGGCGGCTCACGTCCCGGCCGATCTGCCGAGCCACCCGATCCAGCACCTGGCGGCGGGCGTCTTTCCCGAGCGCGTCGTCGCGCAGGCGGTTGGCCCGCAGCACAATCGGCTCGCCGCGGCGCTGCAAATGCGCCGCTAGTTCCAGCAAGCTCTCGCGACCCCGCCCCAGGCCGGCGGCTGCGCGGCGGCTGTCAAGCGCCTCATCCTGAGCCGTGGCGGCATACTTGGCGTAGGCCTCCATTCGCTCGGCCTCGGTCTGCATCTGCCGGGCGCCGTTGATGAACTTCTCGCCCTGGTCGGCCATCTCTTTAGCCCGTTTCTCGACCAACGTATCGTATTGGCCAGAGAGGCGGCCCCGCACCTGCTCGGCCAGCCGCTCCTGTTGGCGGGCCAGGGGCAGCGACTGGAGTGACTTCCAAATCGCCGTGATCTCAGGCTCTGAAATCGCGAGAGTCACTTCCAGCGGGCCGATTTTGGGATAGCTCAGGCCTTCGGGCGGAAAGGCCGGCTGGCGGCGTTGTTCCACAAATCTCTCAAGCAGTTGGCCCATGCGGCGCGAGGTCTTGAGCTGCGCGCGCCGGTAGTGGTCGGCCTTGGCATCGCGCGGCAAGGCCGGGTCGAGCACGGCCTCCAGGACGCGGTCGCGCGGGCGCACATCGGCCAGGTCCATTTGCTCCAGGGACCAGGCCTCCCAGGTGGTCTGCGGCAGGTCGTCAACGCCGAGGCCGGGCAGCACAGGGGCGATGTAGCTGAGGAACAGCCGGTTGGGGCCAAAGATGATGCAGCGCTCTGGCTTAAGTGCGCCGCCGCTGTTGTCTGGATAGAGCAGGAAGGCCAGCCGGTGCAGGGCGATAGTGGTCTTGCCGCTGCCGGCGACGCCTTGGATGACGAGCACTTGGTCAGCGGGCGCGCGGATGAGCTCATCCTGCTGGGCCTGGATGGTGGCGACGATGTCGGCCAGGCGCGGGTCGCGGCGGGTAGCCAGGATGCGGCGCAGGTACTCGTCCGGGTCGGTAATCTCAACCGCCGGCTGGCCCGGCTGCATTGGCCGAGCATCAAAAGCATCAGCGATCTCGATCAGCCGCTGCTGCTCGATACCCAGGTTGCGCTTGAGCAGATACTCACCATCAATGCGGCGGGTCTTGCCGTCCTCCACGACGTCATACCAGGCGGTGCCCGCCCGGGCCTGGTAAAACAGCTTGGCCAACGGCGCGCGCCAATTGATCACTCGAGTTCCGCGATGCTCAAATCCTTCCCGGCCAATGTAATGCTCGCTCGGTTGGGACTCACCCCGCTGCTGAAAGTCCACTCGGCCGAAATAGGGCTCGGGCAGACTCTGCTCAAGCTCATCCGCGCGCTTCGCAAAGTGGGCCTTGAGCACTTGTGAGGTATGGGCATCGGCGCCGCCAGCTGGCCGGGTGCGCAAGTCGTCAATCTTGTCAACCAGCGCCTCAATCGTTTGGTCCAGCCGGACTTGCTCGTGTGGATAGTCTGGATGAGCTTGTGCCTGCATCGCGTTCGCCCGTATTGAATGTCCCCTTGGGCTTCCTCAGTTCTGTCGGTCCCTGATCTCAGCTGTTTCCCGTAGCTCCAGTACCTACAACAGCCGCCCCTGCTCCGGCTCCCCCTCCATCCCCGCCGCCAGCTTCTCGATCTCCGGCCACGACACCACCAGCGCGTTGTAGGCCAGCGCCTCCTCGGCCCAGCCCTTGCGCTCGCAAATGGCGTAGAGCCGGTAGGCCAGCGCCCGCGCGTCCTCGCCGCGCCCGCCGCCAAGTTGCTTGAGCAGCCGCGCCGCGCCCGTCTCGCCCGTCTCGTTCAGCCGGCGGATGAGCTGTTGGGCGCACTCCCACACCGTCAACCGGGCGTCGCTGCGCGGGTCCCAGTCCGCGTCCAGTTCGCCACGCCGCAGAAGCCGCACCTTGCCGGTCCGCGAGCGCAGGATGCCGGCGCGCACTAGGCCTTCCACGGCGGTATCCTTGGCCCGCGCCAGCACGTCGGCTTCGCCAAAGGGGCCGTCATTGTGGCCGAACTGCTGGAACCACGCCACGGCAAAGCGCGTGTCGCGGTCCAGGTCGCCTTCTTCGGCGGCCAGGTACTCGTCAAGCTGCTGGTTGATGAGCTGGAGCGCGGTGCGCACGCTCATGGGGGTGCCGTCGGCCTCCAGCACCTTGGCGTAGCGCGAGAACACGGCCATGCCGGGGCCAATGGACGCCTGGGCGAGGTCAACGGGCGCGATGCCGCCGTGGGTGAGCTTGGTGAGGGCGGCGGGCAACTCGCGCTTGAGCGCTGCGACGAATTCTCGGCGGGTGGCGAGAGGGGCGGAGTCGGGGCGCGGGCGGCAGACTAATACGATGGAGGATGCTAATGCATTGACAGCGACCTTCATTCCGGTTGGGCGCTCAGTACGCATCGGCCATGTGCCGTTAATGACAAAGCCTGCTGCAACAAGCCCAGCAAGCATAGTTTCCCAGCCAGTGGAGGCAATACCCACACTTCCAACCTCATCCTGGTCCAACTCGGCTTCAGTCTGCTTGAAGGCATAATAGACCGACATTGGAAAGTCCTGCAGATGGTGCTCCCGCATATTCCCAAAAGCCCGCCCCAAGCCACTCTCGAAGAACTCTTCGGCTCGTGTCTTGACCCCTTCAAATCTATGCGGTGCCGCGACAAGTTCTTGCGCTTTTGGCACAAGCAGGGTACTAAATAACTCGGGATATGTGGTATTGAGTGCACGGCGAAGCCATACATAGAAGAAGTCAGAGAGGTCGGCATATCCAATGTTGTCATAGTAAGGTGGGTCTGTGGCAATGACAGCTTGGCCGCTAAATGCTCCTTCGCTAGCCGCGTCCCTTTGCAACACGCTGGCCAAAGATGCCGCTGGCAATTCCTCGATCGTGCGCGCCATGGAAGCGGTGGTTTCACCAAAGTCCCCTGCCGCCTGCGCGAAAGGGTTTACTTCCGGAAAATCCCACGTCATGGGCAAACCTTGGCGGCTGAAGACATTGATGCTCTGGTCGCGGCCCTGAGACCAGATTGCTAGAGAACAAAGCGTATTCGCTGTTCTACTTACGGCAAGACCAAGGTATGTCGCAATAGCATCTGAATATGAGGCCAGAGTTTCAGAGTTGTAATGGCCGTCGCCACTTCTAGAAGCAGTCAGTTTACAGTCGTTCAGAACCAGCTGTTTGGCTTCAGCGACTAGGTCGGCAAGGGTCTGCATAACCACCAGTTGGCGATTCGTAAATAGCCGATCAAACGTAGTCAAGCCGTAGATTGGACACCAAACCGCACGGCGATCACCCGATAGTTCGAACTCTGGTTTCCAAATAGGCTGGACTGTTGAAAAGTCTGTGTCATGTGTTGGAAGCAGACCAACATATGTGCGCGATCTCTGACCATCAACGCAGAGAGCCATAAGCTGAAGGCCCATTCGCTGTTCAAGGCCTTCTTGCTTGATATGCTTGTCTTCTGCCATTTGGCCGCAGACCAAGCATCGAAACTTTGCGCCGCGACCTGTCTTGGGCGATTCTGGCGGACGCCCCTTACCCACCTTGACTAGAAAGTGAACTGTTCGCGATCTGCTGTCTACCTGAGGCACCGCCCAGACTTGCCGCCCCTTACTAGTAGATAGAACTAGCGACCTGGCAAGCGGCATCGTCGCCCCGCAGGCCGGGTTCGGGCACGTCACTGTTCGCGCCCAAAGCCACGCAATCACCGTCTCGCCGTTGGGCCCCTTGGGGTACAGGTGCCCAATGCGCTTCTCGGCCTCGTCGCGCATCCACTGGCCGTAGTAGCGCACGTCTTCGGCCAGGCCGGCGGCGCCCTTCCAGTCACGCACGCCCAGTTCCATGTCGTCGCGCGGGTGCACCGGCGGCCGGCCGGCGAACTTCGGCGGGATCTCAATGAGGGCCTTGGTGATCAGCACCGCCACCGGGTTCAGGTCGCTGGCGTAGGCTTTCAAGCCCAGGCGCTGGGCCTCCAGCGGGATCGAGCCGCCGCCGCAGAACGGGTCGAGCACCGGCGGCGCGTACTGCTCCAGGGCGGCACGCACTTGGGCGGGCGTCAGCTCGCCGGCCGGCAGGTCGCCGCCGGCCGCGCGGGCCACGCTGCGGGCGATCTCGGTGCGGGCAGCGTGCAGCACGCGCTCGTCGTTGCTGTTCTCCCACTGCACCAGTTCTTCGATGATGGCGAACAGCCGCTTGCGCTCGGTCTCGGCTTCCTTCTCAGGCAAGTCGTTGCCGGGGTCGTCCACCAGGGAGGCGAACAGCACGGCGCGGCAGGCGGCCAGCGGGCGGCGCGCCCACCACAGGTGCAGGGTGCTAGGGTGGCCGTGGCGGATGGACTTCTCGCGCGCCGCTTCCTTGTTGATGGCGTCGAGCGGCAGGGCGACTTCGATGAGCTTTTTGCGGTACGTATCAGGCATCGGGTTACACCAGGCTCTAGCATGTTCGAAAGAAATCTAGCTCTTCCAATCGCCGACGCGCCTCGGCGATCTCAGTATCTGTGAATAGTTCCCGGAAGCGCTCTTCAATCACCGCGGCCTCCATGCAATGCTTTAGCAACCCTAGCTCCCAAAGCCGCATGAGGCCACTCTGAACCCTGGGCGCGGTTAACAACCGTTTGGCCGCTTCGACACCCTGGTACTTGTCCAGCATTTGCTTGAAGTAGGTAGGAGTGTAACCATGCTCGCGAGCGGTCTCGTAGACATCAATCATCGCATGCTGGAACTCGTCCTCGAGCGTCGTCACTCTGCCCTCACCCCTTCTCGCCTGCCGTCGAATCGGCCTGGTGGCTGGCTTTGGCGGCTTTGTCCAGCACCGCTCCAATTTGCGTCAGCGGCAAACCGGCCATCAGGTTAAGCAACGCCTGGCACTTGTCGCGCGCTGGCGCTGGGCTGCCCATGACCCGCTCAATGCACTTCAACTCCTCTTGAGCCATTGTAAGGTTGCTGTTCTTTCGAATGTGATCCTGGCACACGTCCATGGCGGCGAATAGCTCGTCGTGATCCACTCGCAGCCCACGCAGAAAGAACGCATCCGTCAACGCCTTGCGTGGATACTCGCCGATGGACCGGAGCAGCACGAGCGCCTGGCCCCAGGGCGACTCCCACTCGGAGTCACCGCCAACGGCAAACTGCACTGGGGAATAGGTAACCTTAGGCAGCAAGTGCTCGCCCAGTGCGCGCGACAGCCGCTCGGTTAGGTCGGCCAGCACCCCGCCGACCGTCTCCTTGCTAAGCTGTTGGCCCGGGAAGAAATCCTGGTACATACGGATCAGATCGCGCTCGACGCGTTGGGCTTGCATGTTCACAAATTTCCCTGCGTCCGGCCCAACGGCTTTGAGCACCAAATCCCGGCCCTCTTCGTTAACGCGCGTGAGCTCGGCCTCGAACAGCTCGCGCGCCGCGCTTGGCATCCAGCGCATGTTATCGCCCATGCTGAAGCTAAGCCGGTCAAGCACTTCCCTGGCTTTCGTGCGCTGACTCTCCAGCTTCTTCAACGTCGGCTCATCCAACACCGAGATGCGGTACTTGATCTCTCGCCGTACTGAGCCTTCCTGCCGCAGGCTCTCCAGACCGAACCACTCAGCCCTGATCGGCGCGTCCAGCGGCGGGATGCGGCTGGCCTTGTCAAATGTGACCAAGGCTCCCCTGGCATACAGTTCGGCCAGAGGCTTCCCCACTTCGTCCAGCACTGGCACCCCTAAGGCTTCGGTCGGCGACACAACCGGCGGCTGCTCGGGCGCCACTGGGCCTCCATGCCCGTTGCCAGACCCAACCTGGACGATGATGCCCCCACTCTGTTCATCCGACGTGACGCCGGCAGGAGTGGGTGGCTCGGCCTGCTCGTGCAAGCGGCACCGGTCGGCATAGGCCCGCCATACCGCGGCCGCCTGGAGGCTGCCCGCCGCACTCACCAGACTCGGGATCGCGGCTGTCGCTTCGTTTAGCTCCGCACACCGGCACCACAGCTCATCAAACCACTTGCGCCACGCTTCAAGGACCGCCGCTTCGGGCTGAAGGACCAGATTGCCCTGCGGACCAGAGGGCCGTTGGTGCCCGAAGTCTCCGGCCGGCCCCAGGCAGAGTGCGGCCTGCCCGCCCGTGTCCAACAGCCAGCATAGGCCATTTGGCAGCCCACCGCGGAAACCGTCCCAGGCCAATATCCTGAACTCCGCGTGTCCGCTCGATTCTTGTTGATACGCTAGAAGGGCAGCCAGGTCGCCCGGTTGGGTGGCGCAGGCCGGGTAAACAGCGACGACCAGACGGCACTTCAGCTCGGGCCGGCGGCCCGAAACGCCCAGCAGCCATCCGGTGCCAGTCTCAGTCAGATCGGTGACAACCCCAAACACGCCGGTCGCCACCTCAGCCAGTGGCTGAAACGGCGTTGGACCACGAGGAGCTTCACGATCCCATGCGGCTGCAGCCGTGGGCCAGACGAAGGGGAGTGTGACACGCTGCGGTTCTGAGTCCATAGCCGGGACCCTCAACGCTTACGGGCGGCCTCCACGTCTTTCTCGGGCAAGTCGTTGCCGGGGTCGTCCACCAGCGAGGCAAAGAGCACGGCGCGGCATGCAGCCAAGGGGCGGCGTGCCCACCACAAGTGCAGGGTGCTGGGATGACCGTGGCGAATGGACTTCCTGCGCGCCGCTTCCTTGTTGATGGCGTCGAGGGGGAGGGCGACTTCGATGAGCTTTTTGCAGAAGGTCATGAGTTATCGCCGGCGGCCTGGGCCTTAAACCTTTCCACGAAACGAACGAAATCGGCGATCTTGCCAAGTAGCGCCGGGTCGCTGACCTGCCCAATCGGTATGGCGGAGGTACGCTTCCCATCGTGCCAGGTGAGGGTCGCCAGGGGCTGGTTCCCGTAGTAAGCCAGGAGTGCCGACTTGCCGATACCGGGCCGGCCACCGCCGACTTTGCCGGAATGGGTCAAATGGATGCGCCCGCCGTCATCGCGGCCAAACACGCCAGCGACCCGGCGGTTGATACCTTCCAAGGGTATATTGATTTCACAGGAAATTCCCATCAACGGGACGGGCTCCTGCGTGCCAAACCCGCACCAGTATCGGTTCTCCAATACCAGGGTGGCAGTCCACAGCTCCTGCCGCGGATGCCAGTAGATATCGAGCTCCATTCCTCCACCCCGGAAGCCTACTACCAGGCGGGTAAGCTGCCCGCCAATACGCAGGGTCTGGGCCAGCAGCTGGAAGTTGTGGTCAATCTCAGCACGGTCGGTCAAAGGGTCAAGAATCATGGACCTGCCTCCTTAGCCGGACTCACCGCTGTCATGATCTGCTCTGGCAGCACCCAGGTACTGCTGCCGGATTCGCAGAGCATGATACTCCATCAAGTCACGCTCTGAGATCTCCAGTGGCCGCAGCGCCTTTGCGGCGGCGGCCATGGCCTTGTCGCGCTGTTTCTCGGCGTTGCGCAGGTCGGCGATGAGGCCGGCCCGGGTGGGTTCGGCCTCAGTGTATAGCAGCCGGTAGCTTAGGATCTGGTT
The DNA here is from genome assembly GCA_964497615.1 of uncultured Anaerolineales bacterium. GTDB lineage: Bacteria > Chloroflexota > Anaerolineae > Anaerolineales > UBA6663 > CAZCEC01. Next base: position 90,795 of record CAZCEC010000017.1, read on the forward strand.
CACCGATGCATCCAGCGGCAGGGCAATGAGAGGCTCACGCACCACATCCCACCGGCAAGGGAACGAATGACCCCCCACCTTCAGCCGGTCGGCCTCCACCTGGATGGTGATTTCGTCGGTATCGGGCAAGCCCTCGTGCAGGCCCAATACCACGAGGCCCGAAAAGCGAGCTGTGCCGTCCCATTCGCCTTCGGCTCGCATCCGCGCCGACACCGGGCCAGCCTAAATGATGAGCACGCCTGAGTCCAGGGCGATGCAGGCCTCGCCGGGCTTCTTGGGCCGGACAAAGCGCTTCAGGTACTTCAGTGCCTCGCGCAGTTCAGTGCGCCTGACAATCAGTCTTGGCATAGGGATGCTATCCCAGGCAGTGAATGACGCGAGCCTCACTTTCGCCGATGGTTGACACGGCGGGGAAAGGGCTTGTGATGCGACTTCTTGCCAGTGGACTCGATGGTATGCACGCGTTGCACAGTTCCCTGCTTGTTCAGCAGTTGGAATCCGTCAGACAAAGCCGACTCGATATAGGCTTTCTCCAGCACATTCAGCGCTGTCTTGGCCTGCTGGCCGGGTGCAGGATCAAATTCGCCGATCAATACCATGCGCTGGCCGTTCTCCATGTTTTCAATCCCCCTCATGAGCCGTGCATTGCCCAGTTGGTTCTTGATCCGTGTGCCCAACCGCAGCGCCTGGCCGATATAGAGTGGCGCGATCACATGGCCAAAGCGGCGCGCAAAGACGTAGATACCAGGTTTGCGTGGAATTCGGTCCAGGTCATCACAGGCGTAGATAAGCGTCTCATCCGGGCGCGCCTGGCGGAGGATGGCTGGTTCATGCCAGTGCAGTTTGAGTTTCACGTGTCGCTCCTTCCATGCCAAACCAGCGGAGCACCCCCCACCCGCAGCATTGTTCCACGGTGGCTGCTGCGATTTCGGCGAGGCTGGTCCGCGAGGTTAGTAGCACCCTAGCTCGCCTCACGCACTGCTTCCAGCCGTAGCCGGAACATTGCCGGGTACAACCCCACCTCACCCGACTGCACGCGGCGCATCAACCTCCGCATCTGTAGGCTGCGCAACTCACCGCTCTCCTCGGGCAATAATAGCCAGGTGCTGTCGGGCGCTCGTTTCAGCGTTTCCCAGTCTCCGCCGGAGATTTCCAGGCCTTGCTCCAGGCTCCGATTACCGATCCAATAGCCATCCCGCCGCTGGCCATTCTGGTCGTAAATCACCCACTTCAGCACCCCCTCTTCCCGCCGGATGACATTGCCTCGCACGTCGGCAAACAGGTCACGGGCCGCATCCCAGTGAAAGCCAAGCCGCTGCATGAACTCCGCCAACCGCTCAAACGTGCTTGGCGCGCGCGGGCGTGGCGCCGCGACAGAAGTCCCGACCTCTTCCTCTTCGCCTGTCTCAGCAACTTCGTCCTCAGCCTCCGGCTCAGGTTCATGTCCATCCTCGCCCACTTCGAGCGCTGGTGCCGGAGTCATGATCGGCGTAGCGTCAATCACCTGCGCGTCGCTCACTCCGGCAGGCGCCTCACCGTTAGCTGGCGTCATCGGCAGCTGCGCTTCAGCTTCGGTGGGCTGGGGAATCGGCGCGTCCTGTGTCTCCGGCTCGGCCAGCGCTTCAGGTCGCTCATCTTCAGGCTCGGGTTCGGCTTCGGGCTCGAACAGCTCAAAGTTGGCGGCGAAATAGTCGGCCACCCAGCTCGCTGGACGGTCAATGCAGTCCGCGATGGCCTGCGCCAGGCCCTGCCCCCGGAAGGGCGCGGCCAGCGCGGCGGCCAGCTCCCGGTGGTGGCTGGGGCCGCTCGCCATCACGTAAATCGTCTCGTCCACCCAGGCCGCCTTCACCGGCCGCGCGTCGCCAGCGGGCGTGCCGTCCACGTATGGCATCACCTCTAGCCGGCGTACAGGCTGCCACCGGCTGCGCCCCAGGTTGCGCGCCAAATCCCGGTTCGCCTGCCAGGTCGCCACGGCCGCGTCGTCGCCCGGCGGAAGGGCCGGCTTCACCTTAAACAGGCAGCGCCCCAGTTCGGCTAGCCACTCCGGCCGCCGCTGTCCTGGCGTGGGATCCGCCTTTTCCAGGCGCTGGTGCAGGTTGGCTTCCAGCGAAAGCAGCCCAACAGAGAGCGCCCAATCTGCCGCGTCGTCCGGCAGCATCGTGAAGTCCGCCGTGGCCTGGCGCACCGCCGTAAACAGGCCGCGCTCCACTCCCGAATTGAGCGTGTAGTAGCGCAGATCGCTCACCTGCGTCCAGCGTCCGTTCAGGTCCAGCCAGCCGCCGCGCTGCCAGGCCTGCCGCGGCACCCGGCCCAGCATCTGCCGCACCCGCTTCCGGTCACCCTCCTCCAGGCGCTGACCGTGCGGCAGGCTCTCTAGCCAATCCAACACTTTGTCCAGAGTGGGATGCGGCGGCACGCCCAGCCGTCCCCACAGGGTCAGGTCGGCCACCGGCGTCAGCACCAGCGCCACGCCCGGGATCTCGTCATCGTTTCGTTGGAAGATCCCGCCCGCCTTCTGCCAGGTCCCGTCCTCAGCGCGGATCAGCCGCTCATCCGCGAAAGCTGTGCGCACCGCTGCCAGCTCGTCTGTCTCCAGCCGCGGCAGTACCCGGTCCAGCGCCCGGTACAGATCAACCAGCTCCACATAGAGGCGCGGCGGCAGGGTTTCGGGTTGGGCCAGGGCCCGCAGACGTCCCAGCAGCTTTTCAGCATTGTCGGGTGTGTTGCGCACACCCAGCAGGTCGAGCAGCCATTGGCTTGCCTGTAGGTCATAGTCGGCCCGCACGAAGCTCTCGATGTTCTGCAGCGGCGCCGTCTCGGGCGTCGTGCGCATTAACTGCGATGGCAGCCGCCAATTGCCTTGCATGTCCGGCAGGCAAGTCAGGTCGCGCAGCCTGAGCAGCCACTTGGCCGGCAGTTTCCCCTCCGCGACCATGTAAGTGGACTGACCCGACAATTGCCGCAGTTGGGCGTGGCTCCGCTGCCGCCATGCCGCCGAGGCTGCCTGTACGATGCCGCGCATCACGCGGCCCCATGTATCAGGCGCGGTGCGTCCCAGTCGCTCCCAATGTGCCCAAAGGTAACTGTCAAAATCGTAATCTTCCAACTCGAACCGGCGGCTCCGACGCGGATACTCCAATTGCTCTTGATAGCCATGAGCACGCGCCGCGGCCTGGGCCGCCTCATAGCCGTGGATACCCGTCTTCGTCTGCGCCGGCAATGGGAACAGTCCCAGGTCGTTCTGCTGCGCCCAGCGCCGCCAGGTATCCCAATCATTGGGGCCGAACCCCCCGGTATAGTCGGCATGCAGCAAATGCTTGGATACCCAAGCAGAGGGCAAGAGCGATTCCAGTTCTGACTGAAGTTCGATCAGCAATCCGTCGCGCGTCTGGCGCCACTCGCCGTCGCGGCACTGAAAGAACACCTCGCTTGAAATAGAAACGCCCCCGCGCGCCGCCACTTGGGCCAGCCGGATGGCGTCCGCGCGATTGATTCTGGGCGCGGCAAAGATCGGCTTGGCGACGGCCTCGACGATCTGGGGCAGGCCCACGCGCCGGTCCAGCCGGAGCCGGCGGAATAGGCGACCTGCCACTGCGTAGAGCAGGTCAGACGTGCCTGCCCGGCGCGCCGCATCTTCGGCCTGTGAGACCCGCTCGACCCAATCCGCATCCACCAGGTTGACGCGCGCGATGAGAAAGTCCCAGTCATCCGGTGCCAGGTTGCCGTCCCGCTCGCCGAGCACAAGCACTTCTTCGACACCTGCCAGTTCCGGCCGGCCGCGCACAGGCACAATCCTTAGCTGCCGTTGCTGCGGTCCCCACCAAAAACCCGGAGGCGCATGATTTTCGATGTAGGCCCACAGGCGCGCCACACCGTCAAGGCTTTCCGGACGGGGCGGGCGCGGCGGCTTAGATAGTGTATCCGTGACGTTTTCAGGCGAGATTATCCCCAACCAGCCGCGCAGGCGGAGTATCTCGCGGACGCGCACATTGACCTCGCGCGCCAGGATCTGAGTTTGCCCGGTGCCGAACACGCCCAGGGTCTGCGGCACGGCCCAGATGTCGAGCAGTTCGGCCGGCAAGCCCAGGCAGAGGCTGCGCTTGGCAAGCCCGCCCTCGCTCGTCAGCAACATCGGCTGGCTGCCCACCTCATCCACAAACGCCTTAGCCACGGCCTCAGCTGAGTCCTGGTCCATGCCGCCGTTGCCCACCGTCACCGCCGGCAATAGCCCGTAGGCCTGCGCGCGTTCCTCCAGGTCGAGGTTGGTGTTCGCCAGCCACTCCAACATGCTTTTGGACGCCAACCGCCCAACCCGGTCCAGCAGCCACCGGTTAGTGGGCGACAATGACAGCTCCTTTATGCCAGTCCGTGCTGGGTCCTGGATAAACGGGGCGTTCGCGGAGAACGGCAGCGTCGGTCTCACCTCGGTTGGCAATACCACATATAGGCGCTGCTTAGCTTGACCGACCACGATTTCCACGCGGCAGGGCGGCAGTTCGAAATCGGCGTCGCCGCGCTCACTGCGTACCTCTTCCAAGGCCTCGGCCGGAAAGTTGACTTCAGGCGACGTAATTCGCAGCAGTTGTTGGCTTCCTGTCCCGCTCGAAACACGTACCCATTCCGAATTCCGCACCGGGCCTCGCTTCAGCCGTTGGCGCGTGATGGTCTGGTCTTGTATCTGAAGTTGTGTGATCTTGCGGAAGAACAAAAGCGGTATCGGACTCGCCACCCACTGTTGGAAGTTGGCCCGCACCTGCTCTTCCAACTCTGGCCGAGTGATCTTGATGACAATCTGCGTGAGCTCGGTCGCTGGCGCGTTCTCAATCCACACCGGTTCAGTAAAGCGCGCCTCATCGAATGCTACGGCCAAGGTGGGGGTATACAGCTCTACCCGGCGCCCGAGGCTGAAGGTGGACTTGAAGCCCAGCCCGCGGAACCCGATGGTCTGCAAGTGTCGCTTGTTGGAGAACCCAAAACTGCATAGGGATCTAAAGCTTGCTTCGTCGAAGTCTGTCCCATCATGCTCGAAACGGAAGATCCCCTCGGCCAGGGTCGCCCGGGCCATTGTCGCGCCGGCGTCGTCGGCGTTTTGCAGCAATTCTGACAGCACATGCCGGGGACTCTTGATCTGCCGGAAGAGCTGGCGCCAGGGTGCCGCCAGGTGAACATCAGCTTCTAGCTGGTCCCAACGCGATCGAGTTTCCTTCTGAATGAAGTCAAAGTATCGGGGACGCCGCATCAATCATCCTCGCCCGCTTGCCTCTTGCGCAAGTTCGCTCTCCAGATCAGCTTCAAACGCCTTCCCTAATCCGGCTATGTTGGCGCCCCGCCTCGCGCCAGCAACTCGCTCAACTTGAAGTTGACGCTCGTGACTGCGAAGTCAACCGGTTGCGTGAACCGCCCTCGGATGTAAGTTGGCTCTTTGGCGCTGTCGCCGTCCACCAGCACGATTGCCAAAATGAAATTGTCACCGACGTTCTGCGCCGTCGTGATCTGGTTTCGGCTGATCGTCACCGTCGGCTTGCCCGCCGCCTTCCCCTTGACCTCGATAAACATCAAGCGTCCGGTTCCAGGGATGCGCGACTCGATGTCATACCCCGGATTCTCGTGCGGCATCGCGCGTGGCTCGCGCCCTAGTCTCCGCTCGGTTTCAAGCACCTTCGCCACGGCCAGGTCATCAATCCGCCTGCGCTGATCTGGCGTCAGCCCATCTTCGTCAATCTCCGGCACCGGGGTCAGCAGGGCCGTGGGCACAATCAACGCCCCTCCCACCACCACCGGTGGTTGGGCTGCAATGTGCCGCTCCTGCTCCAACTCCGCCAGGCGCTTGTCTAGCCGGGCCTGAAGCTCCTCGGCCCGCTGCCGGGCCTTGCCCGAGTTCAATCGCGCATTGATCTTGCCGGCCAGTTCCTGGTCTTTTAGTTGGTTGGCCCGGTTGTCCCAATAGTTGATCTCTGCCAGCAGGCGCGCGCGGACGGCAGCCCGTGTCTTCTCGACCAAGGCTTCGCGCCGGTCGCGCACCTCGCGCAGATGGTCAGGCGCCAGGTGTTCCACTGCATGTGCCATGGCACGCCCTTCCAGGCTGGCTCCATCTCTGAGCCATGCTTGTTCCAAGTGAGGCCCGAGTTGGTGGCGCTCCGCTTCGGTAGCCGGTCGATAGTCCAGGTAGGGCGCATAGCCCGCACCGCGCACCTCGCCACTTGCATTGACTTCGGCAAACTGCATTCGCCGAGAAATCACCCGGCGCGACCCATCTGGGTTTGTTCGGGCATCCTGGATGCCATGTTCAAGGTAATAGAGCACCCGCGGTTCAGGGCCAGCCGAGGGGTCCAGGTCCACCAGCACGGCCCCTTGCTTCAACAAATCGCGGTGCCTTTCCAGAATCAGATCAATCACTGCATCGAGAAGCGGGTGTCCGGGGCTGACGAATTCTGCTGGGCCGGGCCTGTCCTGAACCTGGATTAACTCCTTCTCAAAGGTCACCCGTTCGTAGCGCTGCAACACCGGGGCAGCGCCCGTGCCAATAGCCCGATCGCGGTTGCGAATCGGTGCAGGCACGTGTGTGACCTCATACCGGTCCTTCTCCCGCTCGTGAATCGTCCCGCCCAATAGCCGGAAGGCCTCCAGGAAGAACGCTGCGATGAAGTGCGGCTGTAATCGGCGCGCCTGGTAGCGCTCCATATCCTCCCGAATAGCCTGCACCCGCGTCATGTCCATGCTGTCACGCGCCAGCGCCTGCTCCTCGATCAGCTCGCGTAAATGCGCCCGATCCATCTTCTGGTCTACCACCTGTTGCAGCTTAGCCCGGATCTCTGGCCGATCGCCGTAGCGGATCGCCTCCAGCAGCAGGTGGCGCAGCGGGGTCTCCGTGAAGACTTTGCCGAGCACATCGAACACCTGCCCGCCCAATGCCTCGCGCTCGCGTTCCAACTTACGTAACAGCGTATGGAATACGTGTCCTTCGCGGGTTTCGCTGGCTACCAGGTTCCACAGGTGGCACACCTCCGTCTGACCGATGCGGTGGATGCGGCCAAAGCGCTGCTCGAGCCGGTTGGGGTTCCAGGGCAGGTCATAGTTCACCATCAAGTGTGCGCGCTGCAGGTTGATGCCTTCACCGGCGGCATCGGTTGCCACCAGTACCAGCACCTGGGGATCATTCTTAAACGCTGCTTCCATCTTCCGCCGCTCTTCGCGCCCCAGGCCGCCATGAATGTTGATGACCGCCTCGCTGCGCCCCAACAGGCCGCGGATTTTCCCCGTCAGGTAGGCCAACGTGTCCCGGTGTTCGGTGAAGATGATCAGCTTCCGCAGCCGCCCGCCGTCCTCAAGCGCTGGCGCGTCTTGCTGGAGGATCCGTGACAGCTCGTCCCACTTCCGGTCTACCCCGCTCTGCCGGACCCGCAACGCCTGCGCCTCCAATCGCTTAAGCGTCTCGATTTCTTTCTCCAACTCGTTGATGGTGCGTGCCGCCGAAGCCTCATCCAACAGGCGCTCCTCGGTTGCTTCCACCTCGGAGTCGGGAGCGTCTTCCAGTTCATCCGGGTCCTCCGGCGCCAAGTCCGTCAATTCGCCTGCCAGGTCAATGGCGGCCGCATGGCCGCGCTGCATGATCTTGGCCTCATCTAGCCGCCGTTCCAGCCGCGCGAGGCGCCGGCGTAGTGATTCATGAATTGCTGCAGGCGACGACGCCAAGCGCCGTTGCAGAATCGTGAGCGCGAACCCAACTGCATTCCCCCGCTGACCGTCCAGCCGTTCGGCCCGATTCATCTCGTCTACCACATAGTCTGTCACCTGAGCATACAGCGCGGCTTCCTGATCCGAGAGCGCATATTCCACACTGTAGGCCAGGCGCTCAGGAAACAGTGGCTTGCCATCGAACTTCAGCAGGTTCTCTTTTACCAGCCTCCGCATCAGGTCGGACGTGTCGCTGACATGCACCCCATCCCGAAAGCGGCCCTCGAAGCGGTCACCGTCGAGAAGCGCCATGAAGAGCTGGAAATCTTCCTCCTTGCCATTATGCGGCGTCGCCGTCATGAGCAGGAAGTGACGGCTGATCCCCGCCAATCGCTGGCCCAGCAGATAGCGTTTGGTGAACTTGACCTCGCCGCCAAAGAAGGAGGCCGACATCTTATGGGCCTCATCACAGATGATCAGGTCCCATTCCGTCCGAGCCAGCTTCTCCTGGAGTTCATCATTCCGCGCCAGGTGATCCAGTCGCGTGATGAGGAGGTTGTGGTCGTCAAAGGGATTCCCGCTCCGGCTGGCCTCGATCATCTCCCGGTACAGGATCTCGAATGGTAGGCCAAACTTGCTGCCCAGTTCATCTTGCCACTGCTCCACCAAGTTGCCTGGCACCACGACCAGGCACCGCCGCAGGTCACCCCGAATCAGCAATTCCTTGATCAGCAGGCCTGCCATAATGGTCTTGCCGGCGCCCGGATCGTCCGCCAATAAGAACCGCAAGGGCAACCGTGGGAGCATGCTCTCATACACCGCGGTGATTTGGTGCGGCAGCGGCTCCACCAGCGAGGTGTGGACAGCCAGCACTGGGTCGAACAAGTATGCCAGCCGAATACGCTTCGCCTCCGAGACCAGGCGCAGCAGCGCGCCATCGCCATCGAAACTCCAGGCACGGCCATTGCTTACAACCTCGAGCGTAGGCTCACGATCGCGATACAGCAGAGTATTGTCCACCCGGCCGCTTGCGTCCTTGAAGGTCAACTCAACCACGCCGGAACCGTACCACTTCAGATCCACGACGGTGACGAGTTGGTTGGGGAGAATCCCCTTGACAGCTGCGCCTGGCGTAAGGTCTTCGAGTTTTGTCATTGAGACGAAAAAAGCCGCCGGCTGAGCCGAGCGGCTGGATAGGGGCCTGCGACCTTTCCCCCGCTGCTACATACCTCTTATTGAGGCGATGTGCTCAACCTACAAGTACAGTGCATTGTAGCCAATTTCCAGATTATGGCAATCTGTGGACAATTCTAACGAGGCGCCCCCAATTCACTTCCGGCCAAGGTCGGCCGGATTCTCACCCCAGGCCTCGGTCTCCCACTTGAGGATGCGATTTTCATACTCGTGATGAGCCAGCCACGTCTCGGCTCGAGTCACCATGTGGAATAGTGCGGCATTCTGATCCGTCTGCTCTAGCTTGGTCCTGCACTTGCGCGCCTTCACCCAATTCAAGGCGTTTTTAGAGTCAGTGTACTTGGGTTCGCTAATGCCGTCCCGGGCGAATATTGCCAGCGCATGAACGATCGCCAGAAACTCGCCCACGTTGTTAGTACCCTGTTCATACGGTCCCTGCCGGAAGATCTCGTGCCCAGTGGCAGTCGCGACGCAGCGATACTCAACTGGACCTGGGCTGCCGCGACAGGCCGCGTCAACGGCATAGCTAGGCAGCACAGGCTGGCCGATTTCTAGCAGCCGTTGTTGGCTTAGGCTTGAGATGTGCTGACCTTTGTAGTCATCGTAGCTTGCTTGGAAAGCCAGTTCTGCCGCTTGGCGGCTTTCAAACGATTTGTACTCCGCCCCGTTGAACCCGGTCACCTGTTTCGAACACTCCTCCCAGGTCGGGTAGATACCTGGCTTGCGTCCATGCCAAACTACGTAGAACTTGGGCTTCTTGGCCATGCGCTATCCGTCAGACTGTTTGGTTGGAACTGTGGATTCGAGCTGCCCGAAGCGTCTTCGAGGCAAAGTCGCAATAGTCGCCGAGGCGCTGCTTGTAGAACTCCTTGCGAATGCTGGGCTGGTGGGGAAACGGGAAGATTACGCGGCCCAGGGCATTCTCGCTTGGCCGCAGGTAGTCGAACTGGCCTTTATCTCCTTGCTTCCACTGCGGCGTGTATCCCCAGTAATCCCTTACCAATGGCATGGCGGGCTCCAAGCGCAGCATCGAGAGCAACGGCTGTCCCAGAGCAATCACCGGCAGGCCCGCGAACTCGGCTAGCTCCTCCTGTAGAATTGGCACCCAATGGCGGGAGAACTCTTCAAATACCTTGAAATCGTGGATCTGTGTTGGCGGCTTGACGAAGAAATTCTTGAGGTAGTTCGTGGCATAGACGTGCTGGCGCAGGTCAAGGCCAAGGTTGAGGCAGATCCGCTGCAAGTAATTCCACAGGCCCCCCTTGCGGCGCAGGTTGAGCACGACGTCAATCTTCGCCAGAGATGCCGGGTTCTTGACGGTGGGATCCTGCCCGAGAATCACCAACTTGGTCTCACCCTCGCCCCGATAGGTGCGAGGGATGGGCAGGGCTGCGTTGACATATGGTTTGAGCCTTGGGTCGGCGGACAATTGTGCGGCAACCCGCGCAACGTGAGCATCTGGCATGTCTTGCTCCTCGCGTCTGGCTAACGGGCCAATCAAGGGTGGAAAATATCCTGCACGCGCAACAGACCCAGAATGCCCCGCCTGTATCGCTCTTCAGGGTTCTTCCATTTCGGGAAGAGGCTGATGTGCGTCTTCGCCACCGCCTCCAGTCGATCCACAAAGATGAAGGTCGTAAACGGTCGTGTATCATCGTGATACCCCGGCGGGCACAGGCTCAACGGCCAGTCAGTCGGGGTCCCTCGCTGGATATCCACGCAGTTGGCGCGATAGCCAACAACGCTTTCGTGAAAGAAGTACAGGTCTATGGGATAGGGGATTGCCGCGAGCGTCTCGGGCTTGTAGGTCATCTGGCTTCGCCACACCGCCTTGGGAGCATACGCAAGAAAGTTCTCAAAAACCTCCATCTTCCGCCAGTCGTCAGTGGCTAACAGCAGGGCCATTTTCGGCATCGGGATCTACTGTCTTCTCGATTGGCAAGGTCTGACCATTAGGTCACTTGGAGCCGGCGGCCAGCGCGGCTTGCCCACGTTTCCGTCGTGTGAGCTGTCGGAATGTTCCCAGAATTATAGCGATTGAACCACACTGGACAAAACTTACTTGGACTTGTCGTCTAAACGTCAACCGCGCTGCCGCTGCGCCTCGACATAGCTCTGCACAGTCACTCGTACCCGGTTGTGCCCCAGATGCTGCGCCACTGCCAGCCGCGCTGCTTCGTCATCCAGTCCTTCCGCCCGCAGAGCCGTATGCATCGCCTGCGCGTTCAACTTGCGGAAGCCATGCGAGCCAAGCGACTGGATGCCCAGCGCCCGGCACGCGCGCCGGATCTCGGCGCGGACGTGTCCCGCTAGGCTGGCCCGGTCCCGAAACAGACAGCCCTGGTCGTCAGGGCGGCCCGCGCCCTGGGCCTTGAGCCCAGCCATGAAGTCGTCGAAGGCCGCGTCGTGGGGCGCCGTCAGCCGCGGCTTGCCACCCTTGGTCCGGCTGGTGTTCTTGACCAGCCGCACCTGCCGCCCCGCCAAGTCGATCCACTCCGCCCGCAGGTAGGCCGCCTCCTGAATCCGCAGCCCGGTCGCCAGCATCAGTTCGACCACTTGGGCGGCCACGGCCTTGAACTTGTCCGAGCCCTTGTCCCGGATCTGGTCCAGGATGGCCAGGGCCTCTGTCTCCGAATAGGCCAGGGTTGACGTGTTAGCGCGAAAGCTCCAATCGCCGCCCTGCTCGGCGTTGGGCAGCAGCGGGGCCGCGTGGTCGTGCACCAGCTCCAGGTAGCGCAGCGCCCGATCCAGCTTGCGGATGAAGGCCACATAGCGCCCCAGGGTCCCCCCGGCCAGGCCGCGGTCGAGCAGCGTTTCCATGAACTCCGCGCACATCTCCGGCGTGATCTCGGCCGGCCGGCGGCAGTCCGGATACTCGGCCTTGAGATACTCCGCCAGTTCAAAGCCCTGGGCGACGTACTTGCGCATGGTCTCCTTGCCGAAGATCAGGACCTCGGCCTCACCCCGCTGCTTGGCGGCATGCCGCGACGTTCCCGGCTTGAACACGGCCTTCAACACTTGCAGAATCTGATGACCTAACGATCCGGCGCGGGCCGGCTGTCTGTAGTTCCACTCTGATCCCATGGATTACTCCTTGTCATTTGTTGCCTGGCGCGGCCGGCCGCAGACGCCTGGCCACTGACCACCTGGCGCACGCCGATTTCTAGAGCCAGACCCAGAACGCTGCGTTTCCCGCGTTTCCTGTGGAGCTTCACCGCTAACTTTTCGCCCGGTTGAGACAGCCTCATGAGCTGCGCGCGCCCGGTCAGGCTGGGCGCGAAGTGTGGCTTGGCGGGCCACGCGGTGCCGGTGGGAAACCACAAACCTTCCGGGCGCGGGCCGCACGGGCTGCGGGCATACGGTGTGACCACGACATTTCGCTCCAAGAGCGGTCGGGTTTGCTGAGGTGGCCCACAGCGGTCCGTGCGGAAGATCACATGCGCTTAGCGCATGGAAACCACGTATTGGGACTTGAATAGCACTCCAGTGCCCACCCAAAATGACACACGCATGTCATAGACAACGAGCGGGCATCCGGCTACGATGACAATAGGGGCAAGGACATCCGGCGAGCAATATCCCAGCGTCCCAAGTTCGGGCGCTGGGGCTGGATTGGAGTTTGGAAGGAGAGAATGCGTTGATGCTGGACCAGGTGGGGCGATGGCGGATGGGGCTGCTGGTGCCGGCCAGCGACACAGACCTATTGGAATGGCTGGAGTGTTACGTCAAAGATGAGTCTGAGGCGCGACTGCCGGCCGAAGGCGGCGCTGTGTGCCTGAGTAGCTTCAACCTACTTCCCGTTCGGAGTGGCGAGCCATTACGTGCCTGGATCGGCGGCGCATTCTGGGACGCCTACGGGCAAGGCTACCCGCTCTATCGCCCGCTTGAGCTGGCCCTGACCCCCATCGCGCCCTGCAACCGGGTCGAGGTCGAGCTCTACGCCCGGGACGCCCGCGCTCAGAATTACCTCGTCCAGCTCGTGGTGGCCATCACCGAGCGCTGGCCCGACTCTGGCCCCACCCTATGGCTGCATGCCCCGCAGGCACTGACGCACCGCCTGGCCGAGCTCAAGCTCAAGACCGACCTGTCCAACTTCGCGCTGGGGCTGGAAGAGTTCGCTGGCAGCTACCACGCTGACGGTGTGCTGGCGGTGAGCTTCGATGAAGATGCGGCGCCTACAGGCCAGGGCGGCACTGCTCCATCCCGCAAGCGGCAGCGAAGCTGGACGGTCCAACTGCACCTTCCAGGTCCGGCCCGCCCTTATTACCACATCAGGACGTTTGACCTGGCGCTGACCGCCTCCCGGATGTCCGGGAAGTATCCTTTGACCTTTTCCCTGACGCGCCAGGGCCATCTGTTCCCGGAGGTGGCCGCCTTCGGACGGGACTTCGCCGCCTGGTGCCGCGACAACTGGCGCACCGCACCCGTAACCGCCGCGCCGGTTACGGCTCGACCCATAACCGAACCGCCCGTTACGGGTCGAGCCGAGGCGGAAGCCGCCACTCCCACTGATAGGCCGTGGGAGTTGATCCCCGATCACCTGTGGGATCGCCGCGCCCTGCGGCTGTGGTGGGAGGGCCTGACCTGTCCCGAGATCGGGCGGCGCCTGAGCCAGGCGCCCAAGACGGTCCGCAACCGCCTGACGCTGCTCCGAAAAGTATACGGAACCGATGTCGTCCCCACCAATCGGCGACGCCGTATGCCAAATCCGCAAGTCGGGACACCGGGATAGTGACAGCGGGACTACCCCGGCCACACCCTGGCCGCATGATTACCCATGCACCCCCGCTCACTTACCACGCCCTGCTCGACCGTCAGCGCCAGTCGCACGGCCTCAGCTACCAGCAACTCGCCGAGCGCGCCTGGACGACCTCCAGCTACGCCTTCAGGTTGTGCAAAGGAGAGTCGAGGCCAGGTTACTCGCTGGTGCTCAGACTCGCTCTCGCCATGGCCCTGACGGTGGAGGAGACAGATGAAATGGTGCGCCTGGCGGGCTACCCACCGCTGTTAGGGCTAAAGGAAGCATCGAATGGCAAGTCAGCTACGGCGAACGCCGCTCAACCCAGCGCAGCCGCCTGAGGGATTGCCCTCGGATCCACTTGGAGTGCGCTATAGCTGTAGGAGGCGCGCTGTGGCTCTGGATGGGATGACATGATCGGCATGCCAGGCCAATGCCTACGCCGCCGGCGCTAGGCCAGCCTCGGCTGGCAGACGCACGCCAGCGCCCGCGAGTTGCCGCTGGGCCAGGCTGCCGTCATCTGGGCTGACTGCAGGGGACACCTTCACGGAGTAATGGTTTTCGACCGTCACCAGACCTGTTGAGAGCGGCTAGAGTTCCGCGAAAGGAATTGACCGCACGTCCGCGCCAAGCGGCAACTGCGTCTCGCCCGGATGAACCAGCCAGCCCGGAGCGGCCTTCGCGCCCAGCGCCTCCCGCAGGGCCGCAATGCCCGCGGCCATGCCTGGGTGCGGCGTCGCCGTCAATTTGATCTCCACGGGGATCAACCGCCCGCCTGTCTCAACCAACAGGTCCACTTCCTGCCCGGCAGCCGTGCGCCAAAAGTACAACTGTGGGTCCTGGCCGCGGTGGACCAGCGCTTTGAAGACTTCCATGATGACGGCCGTCTCAAACAGCGCCCCGCCCATCGGCCCGGCCGCCGCGTGTTCGGCGCTGCTTAGGCCCACCAGCGCGCACAGCGTGCCGGTATCGGTGAAGTACACCTTCGGCGTCTTGACCAGCCGTTTGCCGACATTGGCAAAGTATGGCCGCAGCACCAGCACCTGGTAGGTGGCCTCCAACACCGACAGCCAGGCCTTGGCCGTGTTCACCGCCACCCCCAGGTCGCGGGCAATGTCGGAGAGATTGAGCAGTTGCCCGCTGCGGCCCGCCAGCGTGCGCAGGAAGGCCTGGAACAGCGACAGATCGCCCACCTGGCGCAGGGTGCGCACATCGCGCTCCAGGTAAGTCTGAATGTAGCTCGCGTGCCACAAGCCAGCGTCCCGCCCGGGCTGGGCGGCCAGTTCAGGATAACCGCCGCGCAGGAGCGAATGCCACAGGGCGGTCAGCTTCAGCGGCGGACGCGATGGACTGCCCGCGCCCCGCTCCCACGGCAAGGGCGCGTTCGATTGTCCCATCTCCTCGCGATGCGCGAGCGGCAGCAGCCGCAGCATGGCGGCGCGGCCTGCCAGGCTCTCGGTTACCCGCTCGGCCAGCAGCAGGTTTTGCGAGCCGGTCAGCAAGTACTGCCCCCGCCGCGCGCGGCGGGCGTCAATGCTCTCCTTGATATAGGGCAGCAGGTCCGGCGCATATTGGATTTCGTCGAAGATGACGGGCGGTGGGTTCAGCGCCAGGAAGCCGCGCGGGTCGGCGAGCGCCGCGGCGCGAACATCGGGCAACTCCAACGAGAGATAGCGGTGGGAGCGCCCATAGAGGTGCTGCAGCAGGGTCGTCTTGCCCGATTGGCGCGGCCCGGTGAGCACGACCGCCGGAAACTCGCCGACCGCCTGTGTCAAAATGGGCTCAAGCGTACGGGGTAGAAAGGGCTCGTGCCGCATCACTGGCCTGCAAATTTGCATTTGAAATGCAATTTTGCATCTATTCTACCACAGGATCGCTCTGACCAGTCAGGCGGCGCGGCGGCTGCCGCCAGCGGGAGCAGGAGATTGCGCAGCAACCACACAACTTCTCGGGACCCGATTCATGTTCGTATTTCGTTCTGATTTCGGTGTTATTTCGGTTTTAGGAAACCAGAAAACACCTGAAATTACCGGGAAATATGGGTATTGGGGCCATTCATTTCGGTAAATGGGCGCATCATTTCAGTTAATGAGCGCGTCGATCCTGGACCCGAGACCGCACGCGCCTTCACCTGCTTCCAGAAGGTGTTGGTGGGCAAGTCGTGCTGCAACCAGGCGATGGCGCTGATGACCTCGGCCAGGACACAATCGAAGACAACGACCTACAATCGCGCTCGGCCAGAGCAGTTTTTTCTCAAGTGAGCGCTGGCGCCAGAGATCCTGCGCGTCGAGGAGGCCCAGGATTAAGGAGGTGTCCAGCGCAACGCGGGCCGCCACGGCTAATCGTGGTCGTACAACGCTTCGCTATCGGCCAC
>CAZCEC010000018.1:0-66653 GCA_964497615.1 uncultured Anaerolineales bacterium
TTGGAGGCGAGGCGGGTGGGGAAGCTGGCGGCGCGGGGGCGGTGGAGGGCGGAGGCGGGGTTGGGGCCGCGCTGGATGAGGGGGAGGTAGAGGGTGTACGGGGGCGGGACGTCGTCGTCCAGGATGGTGGCAGTGGCGGGGTTGGGTAAACCGAGGAGGGCGTTGACGGGCAGGCTGAGGGTGAGGGTCAGGGTCTCGGTGCCCTCAGTGTCCAGGTTGTCGGTGAGGGGGATGAAGACGGTGAGGGACGTGATCCCCGGGGTGAAGGTCAGGGTCTGGTTCAGGCCGGCAAAGTCGGCCGGGCCGGCAGTGCCGGGGGTGGTGGAGAGGGTCACTTGAACGGTGAAGGCTGCGGCGCTGCTTAGGGTGACGGTGAAGGGCAGGCTGAGGGCCGACTCGGTGGCGGTGTAGGCGGCGTGGCTGAACTGGACAGTGGGCAGAGGTGTGAGGTCGCTCTCGAAGGCGCCGATGTCGCAGCGCGGGCCTTGCGGGCGGGCGACGCCGCGCTGGTCGGCAGGTTCGCACGCGCCGCCGCCCGTGCCGGGCGCGGCGGGGTTGCCAGCGTCGAGGGCGGGGCTGCCGAGGAGGAGCGCGTGAGTCAAGGTGCCGCCGCCGTTATCGGCCAGGGGAGCGAGTAGGGCGGGGGTGTTGGTGAGGTCGCCGGGGGCGGCGCCGGAAAGGGTGCAGCCCGTGGTGGACTCGATGAGGTTGAAGCCGCCGGTGGTGAAGGCGCCGGCGCAGTCGGGAGCTTCGCCGCCGGGATCGGAGTTGCCGGACAGAATCGTATTGGCGAGGGTGATGGGCGCGGTGGAGGAGATGTACAGGCCGCCACCGTCGCCGGTGATGACGGTGTTGTGGGCGAGGGTGACGTTGTTGAGGGTCGAGGCTAGGCCCGCATCCAGATCCCGGTATAAGCCGCCGCCACCTTCGTCCGCGCGGTTGCCGGAAATGGTCGTATTGGCGAGGGTGGAGTAACCGAGGTCGTAGATGCCGCCGCCGAGGCGGGCGGTGTTGCTGGCGACGACGGTCTCGGTGAGGTGGGCGCCGCTGACGTAAGCGCCGCCGCCACGGTCGGCGGTGTTGCTGAGGAACTGAGTTGCGTGAATGTCTATGACATCGCCGTCAGAGTGGAGCCCGCCGCCGTCGTTGGCGGCCTGGTTGTTGGAGATCAGGCTGTTGGTCAGGACCAGGCCGCCGGTGACGTGCAGTCCGCCCGCATTGCCGGTGGCGACGTTGTAGGCGAGGGTGCTGTCGGTGACTGTAGTCGGGCTGCTGCTGGCGAGGCCGCCGCCAGTGGCGGCGGTGTTGCTGAACACCTGGCCGCGCAGGATGGTGAGGCTATCAGATGCAGCACCCGCGCTCCAGACACCGCCGCCGTTGAGACCCTGGTTGCCGGCCACCACACTATCCACCAGCCGTATGTGACCAAGACTGCTATAGATACCGCCGCCGCCGTCGTAGTCGTCGTCAAAGCCAGCGACGTTGCCCTGAATGAGGCTGTTGGTGATGGTGACAGCACCACCATCGTTGCTTAAGCCGCCCCCATAGTGGTAGACGGAATTGGATAGCACACCGGAGCCGGATATCCAGGCGCTGGCCTGAAGCCCGAGGTTGGCGAGACCGCCGCCAACGCCTGCGGTGTTGGCGTTGAGGGAGGCGCCAGTCATCGTCAGCCAGCCGCTGTTGAAGAGGCCGCCGCCGCCGAGGGCGGTGTTGGCCGAAAAGTCCGCGTCGAACACGGTAAGGTGCCCGAGATTGGCAAGGCCGCCACCGTCGTTACCGGCGGCATTGTTCGCCAATGTGCCGCCATTAATGGATAGAAGGCCAATCGCTGCAAACGGCATGGATTGGTTGTGAAGGGCGCCGCCCAATTTGCTGGCGGTATTGCTGATAAAGTCTGTGTCTACCACAGCGGCAGAGCCGAAGTTGCTGAGCGCCCCTCCGTCCTCGCCGGAGTTGCCTTCGAACTCATTGCCGGACAACGCCAATGAACCCCAGTTCAAAATGGCGCCGCCGCGCGGCGTGAACGGGGGCGAAGCCAATGGAACGCTATTGCTAACAAATTCGCTTTCAGAGATGGTCAGATCGCCATCGTTGTAAATGCCGCCGCCGCCAAGGCCGGCCAGGTTGGAGGCAAAGGTGCTCGAAGACACGATGGCAACGGCCGGCGAACTATCGGGTTGAAACTCATTGGCAAAGCCACCTCCATACTGACCGGCGCTGTTGCTGATGACTGTCGTGTCTGTAATGCCCATCCAGCCAGCGTTGAAAAGGGCGCCGCCGTAGACACTCCAATTGTCCACAATGTAGGAATTTACCAGGGTGAATTGGCCCTCGTTGGCCGCCGCGCTTCCCAGGTGCGCGGTGTTGGAGATGAACTGCACTTCACTGAGGCTGGCAAGCCCAGCCCCATTGAAGAGGCCGCCGCCGGGGCCAAAGGCAGAGACGAAATTGCCAGCGATGGTCGTATTGGTAATGAGGGCCGTGGTGGCGGTGAGATACAGGCCGCCGCCGGAGAGGGAGGCGGTGTTGCTGAGGATGTGGCTGGCAGTCAAGGTCAGGGGGGCTTCGGCGTAGATGCCGCCGCCATTTTGGCTGGCGGTGTTGCTGACAATGGTGGTGCCGGAGATGACCAGGGGCGCGCCGCCGGGATATTGGTAGATGCCGCCCCCGCTGTTGCCCAGGATGGTGCTGTCCGCAATGAGGGAGGGCGGCGTTGGGCCTTCGAGTAGCAGGCCCAAGTTGAGGATGCCGCCCGAATACGTGATGGCCTCGTTGTAGGCGATGAGGCTGCCGGTGACCGTCATCTGGCCGAAGCTGGCAAGGCCGCCGGTGCCGGCGGCGTGGTTGTAGGCGACGGTGCTGGAGATGAGCGAGAGGTGGTGGGTGTTGAACATGCCGCCGATCTCGATGGCGGTGTTGCTCACGATCTCGCTCTGCTCGATCTGCATGACACCGTACGGCCAGTTGATCACCCCGCTGCCTTGCCCGGCGGTGTTGCCCTCCACGCGGCTCGCAACGATGCGGGCTGTGGTAGTCACGGCGCCGACCAGGTTCCAGAATTCGCCATGCGCCAGGCCGCCGCCCAGGTTGGCGGTGTTGCTCAGTATGTCGCTGGCAGAGACCAGAAGGTCGCCATCACTGAAGATGCCGCCGCCGATGATAGCGCCGGTGTTGCTGATGACTCGGCTGTCGCGCAGCGTGAGCGTGCCTTGATTGAGTATCCCGCTTCCGTTCTGGAAGGCCCCAATCGTCAGGCTTCCGCCAGTGATCGTGACATTCTCAATCGTGATGGCCGCCGTTGGGGTGATCTCAATAACCCGGTCGCCGAAGAGGGCGCCGGTGGTGGAGATGATGGTGGTGGAGGAGAGCGCGCCGGAGAGGGTCAGGTCATCGGTGAGGTCGAGGTCGCCGGTGAGGGCGGCGTCTTCATCGCTGCCGGCGAGGGTGAGGGTGTAGGTACCCGAAGGGAGGGTAATGGTGTCGTGGCCGGGGGAGGCGTTGGCGGCGATGATGGCTTCGCGCAGGGAGCAGTCAAGGTCGCACACGCCGTCGGCGGTGTCGTCGGTCTTGGTGACGGTGAAGGCTGCCGTGGGGGCATGCGGTTTTGCGGCCGGACGGGCGCGGGCGTGGCAGGCGCGGGCGGGGGCGACGCCGAGGGAGCCGAGGGCGAGGAGGAGGGCGGCGAGGAGGCGGAGGGGCTTATGCGGTTGGGAGATGAAGGGCATGATTTCCCCCTGGTGTGCGCCCCCTGATTACATGTCGAGAATAACCGGATCGTACCACTTTTCGGGGGGGGGGAAGTGATAGTCGTCACTGCATGACACGGGCCGGCGGTGGACTATCCTGGCACAGGGAGAAAACGGAGAAAGCTGGGCGGAGTGGAAGGAATTCTGGGTGCGCGGATGGCGCGCGACACGGAGGTTACCGCGACGGTAACTTAGTCGTTCCCGCGCTGTAACCGGGCGGGGAACTGGGTGTGAACGTGGGCCCCTAGAGTGACGGTCAAAGAGGATCGTCACCTGGGAGGGGACCATGAACACGCTCAACACGACCGACACCAAGATTCCTCGGCGGAGTGCGCCTCGGAATGACAACATTGGCGGGAGGGTTAGCCGGCGGGGGTTTCTGAAGCTGGGGTTGGCGGTGCTGGCGGCGGTGGCGATGCCGCCCGAGACGGCGATGGCGGTGGCGCCCAATTCGGCATTGCTGCCGGGGGACGAAGCGCCCGCGCCGCAGCCGGCCGCTGTGGAGGCCGACGCCGCGGTGCTGCGCTATGCCGTTCGCCTGGACCACGTGTATGACGTGCCGAACGGCGCGACCGTGCTGCGCCACCCCGTGCCCAGCCTGGGCACCGTCATCGGCGCCAACGCTGTCCTGACCCACAATCACTTCCACGCGGAGACGGGGCGGCTGGACAACGAGGCCATGCGCTTCGACGCCCCTGGCCAGCCGGCCGCCCGCGTGCCCATGGGCGACCTGGCGCACACGCGCCTCAATGACCAGACGACCCAATTCGCGCTCGGCGGCGAGTGGCGGCCCACTGCCGTTTATGCGCCCATCGCCGAGGCTGCCACGCTGGCCGCCCTGCGGCCTGGCGACATGGTGACGGTGGTGTATTGGGACGATGCGGCTCAGTCGCTGGCGGTGACGGCCTGCGCCATCGCCGCCGTCAGCCCGGGCGTGCTCACCCTGGCCGACCCGGACAACCTGTTCAACGGCGGCGACTCGGGCGGGGGGGTGTTCTACCAGGGCGAGTTGGTGGGCAACACGTGGGGTTTCCTCACCGACCAAACGGGCGCGCGGCTGGGGCTGGTGAATGTGGCGCTGGTCAATGCCGGGAAATGAAAGGAAGTTAGGGAAGCGCGGGACTTATCGCTTAAGTCTCAAGCCTGACGCGGGCGACGTGGCCCTGGGTGGCGCGCAGGAGGTCGGCGGGGGTGAGGCAGAAGAGGGCGTTGGGGGTGCCGGCGGCGGCCCAGATTTCGGCGTGGGGGAGGAGGTCTTCATCAATGAAGGTGGGGATGGGCTCGAGGTGGCCGACGGGGGGCACGCCGCCGATGGCGAAGCCGGTACGGGCGCGGACGAAATCGGCGTCGGCCTTGGCGAGGGGCTCGCCGAGGAGGGCGGCGATGGTTTTTTCATCCACGCGATTGGCGCCGGAGGTGAGGACGAGGACGGGGCGGTCACTCTGCGGGGCGCGGAAGAGGATGGATTTGACGATCTGGCCGAGGGTGCAGCCGACGGCGGCGGCGGCCTCGGGGGCGGTGCGGGTGCTCTGGGGCAACTCGACGACGTTGAGGGTCAGGCCGGCGGCGGCGAGGGCGTCTTGGACGCGCTGGGCGGAGGGGGAGAGGGACA
Organism: uncultured Anaerolineales bacterium; assembly: GCA_964497615.1. Lineage (GTDB taxonomy): Bacteria > Chloroflexota > Anaerolineae > Anaerolineales > UBA6663 > CAZCEC01. The sequence goes on from CAZCEC010000018.1 coordinate 5,362, forward strand.
TGGGAAGGAGGAAGGATGAATTATGAAGGATGAAGGTCACGACCCCCCTTGGGCCAGGAGTGACCCCAGGGGGGTGAAGAGTGAGGAAAGATTATAGACGAAGGACGAACCCCGCGAAATGCTGTGGGGCAGGCGACGAAGGACGAAGATGGCGGAGGCAAGGTGAAGGGTGATGGGCGGAGGGCGAAAGTGGCGGGCGAAGGACGGAAGACGAAGGACGAAGGACGGAAGACGAAGCACAAAGGATGAAGGACGGGGGTTGGAGGATGATAGGCGGGTTAGGTGGGATTGAGTGAGAGGGTCTTCCAGTGCGTCTCGAATTTTTCGATGCGGCGGCGGATGTACCAGATGTGGGGGTCGGCGGCGCGGCGCTCGGCGCGGAGCTTCCACATGGCGTCGGCGGCGGAGTAGCCCTGGGCAATGAGGATGGCAGCGGCCTGGGCGACGCTGCGGTGCTTGCCGTGGTGGCAGTGGACGAAGACCTTGCCGCCGGACTCAATGACGGGCAGGGCGGCGCGGACGCCGCGCTCCAGGGCGCGCATGGGGATGGGGGTGAGGAAGGTATCAATGGTGCGCAGCCAGAGCGAAGCCAGGGGGGGCTGGGAGAAGACGGGGTGGGGCCGGAACTCGCCGCGCATGGAGATGACGAGGCCGATGCCAAGGTCGCATAGGGCAGGGGCGTCGGCGGGGGCGGGTTGGGCGCCGACGAAGAGGAAGTCGGTGATTTGGGAGATGTCCATTAGGAGGACGACCGACGACGCGGCTGAGTACAGCCACGCGGCTGACTACAGCCACGCGGCTGACTACAGCCGTTAACGACCGACGGCGGCCAAAAGGCGTGGGATTTCGTTCGGTCCCGATGGCTATTCATCGAAGGGAGTTGCATCATCTTTGTAGATGAGACTGCGATATGGCGGTTCAAGCTCGGCCTGGGCGGCGGGGACTTCTGCGAGCTCAATGTCGCGCTCGGTGTCGCGCGGAGCCGGGGAGGCGACCATGGGGCTATTATAGCCGGACGGAGACAGGCTTACCGATGAATTGCACGAAGGGTCCAGATCGAAAAGCCCCTGGCGGATGCCAGGGGCTTTTGGGTCGGGCCGCATTACGCCTGCAGCCGCGCGAGCATTTCGTCCATACGCTCGGCGGACTCGTTGGCGCCGTCTTCCATGCCGGTGGCCAGCAGGCCGTCGCGCTCTTCCTTAGTCTTGAAACGCGTGTAGGAGGTGAGGATGGTGCGGCCGTCGTGCTCCTCGAAAGTGTAGGTCTCTTCGCCGGGCTCCACACCTTCGGGCAGACCGTCGTAGCCAAAGGTCCAAGTGATGCGCTCGGGGGCAACCACTTCGCGGTACTCGCCGAAGAAGTTCATGACGCTGCCGTCGGGGCCGTGCGAGACGAAGTGCCATTTGCCGCCGGGGCGGGCGTCCAGCGTCTCGACAATGGTGGTGTACGTGCGCCATCCCCACCACTGCGGGATCAGCGCCGGATCCACGTGGGCGCGGAAGACCAGCTCGCGCGGGGCGTTGAAGGTGCGGGTCATCACCAACTCGGTGTCGGAGGGCAGGGTTATCTGGTAACCGGTCTTGGTCGTGGCGGCCATGTTAGGGTTCCTTTTTCTGCAAAACTTGTAGGTGTTCTTCCAGGCGGTCGTAGCTGGCTTCCTTGAAGCGGCGGTAGCTGTCCAGCCAGGCGTCCAGCGCTCGAAACGGCTCGGCGCGGAGGCGGTAGATGCGCTGCTGGGCGGAGGGGTGCACATCCACCAACCCGGCTTCGCTGAGGATGCGCAAGTGCTTGGAGACTTGCGGCTGGCGGAGTTGGAGCGTCGCGGCAATCTCACCCACTGGGCGAGGGCCCTCGCGCAGGAGTTCGACGATCCGCAGACGGTTTGGCTGAGCCAGGGCAGTGAGGGTCGGAAGCACGGATTGAATATACCACACGGAGAATATTCCTGTCAAGGAATATTTCGCGGAAATTGGGTTAGGTCAGCGGAAGATCAAGTGTCGTCAGTCGTCCGGACAGGCGGCGACTATCTTAGCGGACTCTTGGCGGGCACTCCCGGCCGGCGGGGGTAGGCGGGCGGGGTGAGGGCGGTTTTGGAGTAGACGACGAGGTGGCGGGTCTCGACGATGCCGGGCAGTTCGATAGGGATGACCTGGGCGAGGGTGCCGCCGAGGCGGTGGACGGCGTGTTCGGCGGCGTGAGCCTCGGCGGGGGCGTCGTGGCCCTTTTGGGCGATGGCGAGGCCGCCGAGGCGGACAAGGGGCAAGAGATACTCGGCCAGGACGGGCATCTCGGCCACGGCGCGGGCGACGGCGAAGTCGTACTGTTCGCGATGGGCGGGGTCCTGACCGAGGTCTTCGGCGCGGGCCTTGATGACGGTGACGCCGGTGAGGCGAAGTTTTTCCACCAGGGCCTGGAGGAAGGTGATCTTCTTGCCGGTGGCCTCGACCAGGGTGAGGCGCAGGTCGGGGCAGAGGAGCTTGAGGGGCAGGCCGGGGATGCCGGCGCCGGTGCCCACATCCACCAGGCGGGCGCGGCCCCAGCCGGAGGGCAAGGCCTTGAGCAGGGAGAGCGAGTCGAGGAAGTGCTTGATCTGGATGCCGTCATCGTCGGTGATGGCAGTGAGGTTGAAGCGCTCGCTCCAGGCGCGCAGCTCGGCGGCGTAGGTCTCGAAGAGGGCCAGGTGGGCGGGGGCGAGGTCGAGGCCGAGGAGGGTGCGGGCGCCGAGGGTGAGGCGGTGCATGGGGACATTATAAGCGGGGAGGCAGGGGACTGAAGGGACTCAAGGGAAAGGAGGGAAAGGCGAAGGGTAAAAGGGGTGTGAGGGGCATAAGGGGCGGGGGGATGCTTGGCTGGGGGACTCAGGGGACTCGAGGGGAAGAGGGAGAAAGGGGGCTGAGGGCAAATGGGGCGAAATGTGGAGGGCGTGAGGGGCGGGAGGGTGAGTTTGGGTAAGGTGGGCGTGCTAGAATCTAACATGATGGAAGGTATGGGATGACGATGACAGGCTGGAATTCGGGCTGACCCATGGCGTCAACGGGCGAGGCACAGAACCAACAGATGGAACGCGGCGGCGGCGGGCGCTGGGCGCGCTGGCGGGGCGTGCGCTGGGCGGCCCTGTTTCTCTTTCTCTTTCTTCTTCTTTCTGCACTGGCGGGCTGGCAATGGCTGGCGACGGATTTGCCGTCGCTGGACCGGCTGACAGAGAACCTGGCCGTGCCGAGCACGAAGGTGCTGGCGCGCGACGGGCGGCTGCTGTTCGAGATCACCGATCCGGCGGGGGTGCACCATACGACGGTGCCGCTGAGCGAGATTCCGCTGGCGTTGCAGCAGGCGACGATCGCAACCGAGGACGCGAGCTTCTACAGCAACCCGGGCGTAGACGTGGTGGGCATCTTGCGGGCGCTGTGGATCAACGTGACGGGGGGCGAGGTGCTGGCGGGGGGCAGTACGATCACGCAGCAGGTGGCGCGGAACATGCTGCTGGACCCGCAGGAGCGGGCGGAGCGCACGCTGACGCGCAAGCTGCGCGAGAGCATCCTGGCGTGGCGGCTGTCGCGGGCGTACAGCAAGGACGAAATCCTGGCGCTGTATTTGAACCAGACGTATTACGGGCATCTGGCCTATGGGGTGGAGGCGGCAGCGCGGACGTTCTTTGGGAAGAGCGTGCGCGACCTGGACCTGGCCGAGAGCGCGCTGCTGGCGGGGCTGCCGCAGGCGCCGTCTTTGTACGACCCGCTGCTGTTTGCGGAGGCGGCGCGCGAGCGGCAGGCAGTGGTGCTGGACTTGATGGCGCGGCAGGGGTACATCAGCGAGGAGGCGGCGCGGCTGGCGAAGGGCGAGGAAATGCAGTGGTCGGCGGCGGCGTTTCCGATCGAGGCGCCGCACTTTGTGTTCTATGTGTGGAACCTGCTGGAGCGGCGGTATGGGCCGGAGGTGCTGTATTCGGGGCTGACGGTGTGGACGACGCTGGACCTGGACCTGACGCGCGAGGCGCAGACGATCGCGGAGCGGCGGCTGCGGCAGTTGGCGGAGCGGGAGGGGGTGCCGGCGAATGCGACCGGGGCGGCGCTGGTGGCGCTGGACCCGCGCACGGGGCAGATATTGGCGATGCTGGGGTCGCCGGACTACTTTAGCGCGGAGAACGCCGGGGCGGTGAACATGGCGCTGGCGGCGCGGCAGCCGGGGAGCGCGATGAAGCCGCTTACCTATGCAGCGGCGTTTTCGCCGGAGTATTGTGGGGGAGGCACTGGCTGCCCGTGGACGGCGGCGACGATGATCCTGGATGTGCGGACGGCGTTTGTGACGAAGGAGGGGTTCTCGTATGTGCCGCAGAACTATGACCGGGCGTATCACGGACCGGTGTCGGCGCGGGAGGCGCTGGCGGGGAGCCTGAACCTGCCGGCGGTGGTGGCGCTGGACCACATCGGGCTGCCGACCTTTTTGGGGCTGGCGGGGCGGATGGGGCTGACGACGCTGACGGAGGCCGAGCGGTACGACCTCTCGCTGACGCTGGGCGGGGGCGAGGTGCGGCTGCTGGACCTGACGGCGGCATTTGGGGCGCTGGCGAACGGGGGTAAACGGATGGAGCCGTATGCGATCCTGAAGATCGAGACGGCGGCAGGGGAGGTGATCGAACAGTGGCAGCCGGCGGCGGGGGCGCGGGTGGTGGACGAGCGGGTGGCGTACCTGATCGGCGATATCCTGGCGGACAACAGCGCGCGGGCGCCGACGTTTGGGTTCAACAGCGTGCTGCAGATCGGGCGGCCGGCGGCGGTGAAGACGGGGACAACGACGGACTATCGTGACAACTGGACGCTGGGCTACACGCCGGAACTGGTGGCGGGGGTGTGGGTGGGCAACCCCAATAACACGCCGATGATCAACCTGGGCGGGGTGGCGGGGGCGGGGCCGATCTGGCATGACTTTATGCGGGCGGCGCTGAAGGGCAAGCCGGAGACGTGGTTTGAGGAGCCGCCGGGGATGATGCGGGCGACGGTGTGCGTGCCGTCGGGATTATTGCCGACGGACATTTGCCCGCGGACGCGGACGGAGCTGTTCCTGGCGGGGACGGCGCCGACGGCGTACGACGACCTGTACCGGGCGATCGCGATTGACACGCGGACGGGCGGGCTGGCGGGGGCGGGGACGCCGGGCGAGTATGTGACGACGCAGGTGTTCCTGGTGCTGCCGCCGGAGGCCCAGGAGTGGGCGCGGCAAAATGGGATCCCGCAGCCGCCGGGGGAGGTGATGGCCGGGCCGGGCGAGGCGGAGGCGGCGCTGCGGGTGACGTCGCCGGATGCGAACACGGTGTACCTGATCTCGCCGCGCCTGCCGATCGAGAGCCAGTTGATTCCGCTGCGGGTGGCGGCGGCGGGCGAGGTGCGGTCGGTGACGTACTATGTGGACGGGGCGGCGATTGAGACGGTGACGAACGCGCCGTTCGAGGCGTGGTGGATGCTGAGGACAGGTACGCACCAGGTGACGGCGGAGGCGCGGCTGGCGGGGGGGGAGGTGGTGCGGAGCGAGGCGGTAGAGTTTAGAGTAGAACGGTGAACGCGAGCTTGGGCGTCAACGGATAAGGCAACGGTTCAAGGGACCACATTGCGGGTTCGGTAGAGGGGCAGCGCGGCTGATGGCTCACGCCCGTCATGGCTGTGTGTTCGTTAAGGGGACAACTGAAGCCGGTGTGCGTGGCGATCCAGGCGTCGTTGGACGCGAAGCTTGACGGTCACGGTTGGCGTAGATTTCAGCTGCGAGGGCATCAAGCTTGGGGTCGCTCCAAAGACCGAAGGCGGCCATGGCTCGGTGAACTTCGCCGCGGCGGATGGCCGCGATGAGGTCTGGGTCCTGCCCAAGGGCCAGCGCCGAAACCAGGTTAGTGTCGTCACGGCTAAGATCCATAGAACGAATTATAGATCACTGCGGACCAAGGAGAGATTCCTCAGGCCGCAAAGGCGGCGGCCTTCGGAATGACATTGACCGGCGGGGCGGGGAGCGTGTGCTCAATCGCACGCGCTCCCCGCTTTTGCTGTGGGAGGCCGGCGGGATCGGGGCATAAAGCCCCGGACTACGGGAGACCGGCGGGCGACGGGGCGTGACCCCACCCCCGAAAAGATGGGGGCAGGCGGGGCGCTTCGCAGAGCCGCGCGGTACAGACAGGGAAGCTAACGCATGATGATCGGCAGGAGGAGGCGGTAGATGTATTGGGCGACGGTGACGGCGGGGGCGGCGAGGTGGCGCACCTGGCCGTCGCCGGCAAGCTGGGCGGTGTTGTTGACGGTGCCGCTGAAAGCGATGGAGGCCTGGACGGTGACGGTGTAGAGCACCTGCGCCAGCGGGCCGACCGAGCCGGTGCCGGTGAGAGTCGTGCTGCCGTTGAGGCCGGGGGCGTTGACGAGGGTGAGATTGAGGTCGAGCACATCGGTGAGGTGATAGGTGGCGGTTAGCTCGCCGCTGTTGGAGATGGTGAGGGTGTAGGTGAGCAGGTCGCCGCCGGTGATGGAGGTGGTGTTGACCGTCTTTGAGGAGCCAGAGAGGTCTGCCGGGAAGGGCAGGTCGAGGCCGATGAGGACGGGGTCGTGGTCGGAGGCGCGGAACTGGTCGGGGGCGTAGAGGTCCTGCGGCTTGAACTCGATGTTGTAGTCAATGACGGAGGGCTCGTCGGCGTTGATGTGCCAGAAGGCGGCGCCGGTGATGTAGGGGTTGAGGCTGCCGGTGGACAGGCCGTGGTCCAGGTAGCCGGAGAAGCCGTCGAAGATGTAGGAGTAACGCCCGGCGGCGGGGATGTGCTGGGCGGCCTGGTCAATGAGGCCGCCAGCCACGAGGGTGTCGATCGGGTCTTCGGCGCCGTAGGAGTTCAGGTCGCCGATGACGATGACGTCCGGGTCGCCAGTCTCGGCCTGGAGATCGGCGATGAAGTCCAGCAGGCCGGCGGCCTGCTCGACACGCTTGAGGTTCCAGCAGCCCTGCCCGTCACCCTGGTCGAGGTCGGGGCCGGAGCCTGGGCAACTGCCCTTGGACTTGAAGTGGTTGACGATGACGGTGAAGGTCTGACCGGTGAGGTTGTCCTGGAAGGTCTGCGCCAGGGGGGTGCGGTCGAACAGTTCGCCGGTGTAGGTGATGTGGTCGGTGACCTGGTAGTTGACGGCCAGGCCGACGGGGGTGACGGCGGCGGGCTGGTAGATGAGGGCGACCTTGATCTCGTCGGTGCCGGGGTCGGGCTCGGCCACGAAGGCGTAGGTGCCGGGGGCGGTCTCTTCGTTGAGGCGGTCCACCAAAGCCTGGATGGCGCTTTGGGCGCCGGTGCCGTCGTTCTCGATCTCCATCAACCCGACCACATCGGCGTCCAGGGCCACCAGGGCGGTGATGATCTTAGCCTCCTGGCGGATGAACTCGGTGAGGCTGTCGGCGCCGCGGGAGGTGGGGAAGCCGCCGCCCAGGCCGTCGCCGTTGAAGTAGTTGAGGACGTTGAAGCTGCCGACGCGCAGGTGGCCGCCCACGTCGCCGGGGAGAGCGGGGCGGTCGTTGACGCGGGTGAAGGTGACGGGCGCGGTGGGGTGCAGGCGGTAGAAGCGAATGTTGAAGTCGGAGTTGATCTGGCCATAGTCGAGCAGGCCGGTGAGGCCAGAGACCACGTCCCCGGCGCGGAGGGTGTTGTCGTCGCCGATGTAGGGGATGGGGTTGGGGTTCTGGTCGTTCAAGCCGTCATCCAGCACCAGCATGCGCTTGGTGTTCTCTTCCAGGTCTTCACCCAGGTCGTTACCGTTGGTGGGGTTGTAGAGGCGGCCATCGGCGGCGAGGGTGACCTGGCCGTAGCGGCCCTGGAAGAAATTTTGCTGGGCGGTGAGGGTTTGCGGGATGGTGACGTACATGCCCTCGTAGCGCTCGTGATCGCCGAGAGTGTCCACCGGCAGGGTCAGCACAGTGGGGGCGAGGGCGTGGCCGGTGCTGCAGACGGTGACGGTGGTGACGGCGCCGAGCTCGGTGAGGGTGTTGAACTCGGTGATGGTGCCGGAGGCCACGATGAGGTCGCCCGCGCTGACGGCGAGGCTGTTGTTGAAGACGAACAGGCCGTCGGAGGTGGCGGGGTCGCCGTCGCCGCCGTCCTCGTCCTGGAGGAAGTAGCCGCTAAGGTTGACCGAGCCCTGATAGTCGCCGGTGACGATGCCGCGGGTGGTGACGGCCTGGCTGAGGTAGGGCGAGGTGGCGGTGGGGCCCTGGAGGGCGGAGATTTCGATGAAGCTGGCGTCGCACGGGTCGGGGGCGAGGACGGTGGTGGTGAACTCGGCCAGGTTGTTGCCGGGGTCGTCGCCGATGGCGGTGGTGGTGAGGTGGACCGTGTTGGTGAAGACGTCGTTCTCGACCACGCTGACGGGCATGGTAAGGGCGAGGGTGAAGGAGAAGTGGGTGTTGCCGAGGACGGTGCCGGCCAGCCAGGTGCGGGTGGTGAGGTTGTCCACGACGCTCAGGCCACTGTCGTCGAAGGCGATGTTGTCCACGTCGAAGCCGGCGGGGAGGGTGTCGGTGAGGGTGACGGTGGTGGAAAGCTGGCCGTTGTTGCCGTAGCCGATGGTGTAGGTGATGCGCTTGCCCTGCTGGAGCGTGGCCGGGCCGGTCTTAGTGACGTAGGGGTCCGCGCCGAGGATGGTCACGCCGGCCTGGGCGAAGTTGTCGTCCAGGGTAGTTTCGGGGAGGCCGCTGGTGAGGACGGCGGTGTTGGTGAAGACACCGGCGGCGCTGGCAGTGCCGGTGAGCAGGATGGTGCCGCTGACGCCGACGCCGACGGATCCGAGGGTCCAGGTGACGAAGCCGTTGGCGTGCACGCCGCTGGCGGAGTCCTCGACGTAGGTAAGGCCGCCGGGGAGGCTGTCGACGAGGACCACGCCGGTCATGTCCACATCGCCGGTGTTGGAGTAGGACAGGGTGAAGGTGACGTCGCTTCCGGCGACGATGTCTGCGGCGGGGCCGGATTTGGCGAGGGCGAGGTTGGGAGCGCCAACGAGAGTGTAGGCCTCGGCCGTGTTATCGGCCGTAACGGTTTCGGTGGTGGCGGTGGAGACCGAGACGGTGTTGGTGAGCCAGGCGCCGGCCGCAATGGTGTTCGACAGGACTGCCTGGACCGACACGGTCACGCCGAGGCTGCCGACGGGCAGGGTGCCCAGGTCCCATACTAACTCCTGGCTGGTGGGCTGGGAAAACGAGACGGGGAGATCGGTGGTGTAGGTGACGAAGTCCACACCGGCCGGCAGGGTGTCCGTGAGAATGGTGCTGGTGGCGGACAGGGAGCCAGTGGCTGACAGCGTGAGGGTGTAGGTGATTGGCGCGGCAAGGCCGACCAGTTCCGGACCCGACTTGCTGATCTCCAACTCGGCCCCGAAGCTACAGGGGTCAATCGTGTGGGCGCCCAATTCCGAGAGAGTGTTGTTGGCGTATCCGTCCCACTCAGCGGCGAGATCGTCTCCAAAGTCGTTGGCCCCATTGGTGTCGCCGGAAATGATCGAACTCTTGCGGACCAAGGTGTTGTCGACGGTGCTGACCAGACCCGTTCCCCATTCGGTGCCAGGGTCAAAGCCGATCTGACCAAAGGTGTCAATGATCTGGCCGTTGTGGAAGAGCGCCAGAGCGTCGTCGCCGTTGAAGTTGATGACGGCGGACGAAATCTGGTCGGCCAGGACCGTAATGGTCACAGCCGCCGAACCATGGGCGAGGACGTAAACGTCGTCCGGCGCAATGGTGCCCGACAAGACAACCGATTGGGAGACACTGGCACTGCCGTTCGTATAGAGCGCCAGGGAATAGGTGCCGGAGACAGAGATCGGGTACTCAGTGCCGTTATAGAGTTCGATGGCCTTGTTGAAGGATGAACCTTCAATGTACTCAGAGATAAACAGGTTGGTTGGGCACGCGTTGACGGGCTCCAGGGCCGGGCGGGTTGGGGCGCTGGCTGACAAAGATGGCGTGGGCGCGGCGGCGGCGACGGGGGCGAAGACGGTGGACAGGACCAGCGTGAGGGCGAGGGCGAGGCGACGCAGCATCGTCAGTCTCCTGGGGGAGGGTGCCGGGTGGGGCAGTTCGGGCGGCTGGAAGGGCGAGTCAAGATGTGGACCTTGAACCCTGCGCGCGGCGAAATGATATAGAAAGTACAGGATGGCTGACAGCGGGCGCCGGGGAGCGGGGCCGGGGCTGGGCCGCCAGGGTGCGGCCGATATGGTTACATTATAGTGGCTGTTGGCTGTCAAGCCAACATACTGCGACGGTCAAGCCAGGATCAGGCGGCGGGGGTGGCAAAGGCGGAAATACTGGTCTTTTGTCTAGAGACAAATCCTGAAAAATCGGATAAACTATTCTATAACTAGACCTATATATGGGGGCAGGGCCGAGGCTGATGGCCGGGGGCGGGGGGTATTGGCGGGCGGCGAACGAAACTTTTGTGCGGGGCCGGGGTTAATTGTTAGGGTAAGGTTGGCGGGGCGCTGGGTGACCGCCAACAGGGGGAGCGGGGTGGTGTGCGGCAGGGCAGCCGGACCGGGACGCCGATTGGGTCAGGGCCCAATACCCGGGCGGGTAGCCCTTGGGACTGGGGAGGTGGAGATGGACCCCGTCTTGGTGGGCGCGGTGATCGTGTTAGTGGTGGTCCTGGCGATTTTCAGCGCCATCAGCTTTCTGGGGCTGTTAGGCCCCTCGAAGCGCTGGTAGGCGCAACGCAGCCAGGCACCCCGGCGGGGCGTCTTTGCCGTCTGTGACGGTGGAGACGCCCCGTTTGGTTTTACTGCCCGTTTGCAGCGGATTATGTAACGGATGTAGCGGATGGAGGGTCGATGGCCGATGCCATAAGCAGTTGCAAAGTCGGGCTTTGCAGAGCACCCGCGCCACAAGACGTTTGGGAAGGCGGGGGCGATTCGAGTCTGAGGCGGCGCACCGCGCCTTTTTGACGCGGGCGGAGAGGCTATGCAGAGGCGGTGACGAAACCTTCGAAGAGGCGGCGCATGGCGGGGTCGCCGGGGAGGCACTCGGGGTGCCATTGGACGGCGAGGGCGAAGGGGTGGCGGGGCAATTCGATGGCTTCGATCAGGCCATCGGGGGCGCGGGCGGCGGCGACGAGACCAGGGGCCAGGGCGCGGCAGGCCTGGTGGTGGAGGCTGTTGACGGGCACCAACGGAGCGCCGAGCAGGTCCGCCAGGCGGGTGGCCTGGGCTACCTGTACGGCATGGGGGCGCAGGTCCCAGGGGAGGCCGGGATCGGAATAGGCGTGCGGCTGGGCGCCGGGGTGCTCGCTGGTATCGGCGTAGAGGGTGCCGCCGAGGGCGACGTTGAGCACCTGGGCCCCGCGGCAGATGCCGAACAAGGGCTTGGCCTCGGCGAGGGCGCGGCGGGCCAGGCGCAGTTCGGCCTCGTCGCGGGCGGGGTCGATGCCCACGGCCAGGGGGTGCGGGGGGAGGCCGTAGCGGGCCGGGGCCAGGTCGCCGCCGCCCGAGAGCAGGACTCCATCGGCGCGCTGAAAGACCTCATCCACCGCCGCCGAGCCCAGCCCGGCAGGCAGGAGCACAGGCGCGCCGCCCGCGCGCTCGACGGCGGCCGTGATCAGGGCCAGGAGGGCGTCGAGGTTGGCGCGGTCGGGGTCGGCGGGGCCGTGGGCGGTGATGGCGATGAGGGGCAAGCGAGGGCGCACGCGGCTAGAGGGCCAGGGCGGCCAGGAGCCCGCTGGTGGCCACGGGCTGGGTGAGCAAATAGACGCCAACGCCGACGGCACCCACGCACGCAATGCACAGCACGATGAGCAGGCAGCCGGCGCCGACAGCCCAAACCATGGGGTTGCGCACGCGGCGGGCGCGGTTGAGCATTTGCTGGCCGCGGTAGCGCAGGGAGTTTACGGAGAAACCTCGCCGATACATGGTTGCGTGCCTTTCTCGCCGGCCCGCCGCCAGGGCGGTTATCCGGCGCTAGGGGGACGTTCAATCCCTATTATAGGCCCGCGCGGAAGTGACTTTTAGCACTGGCCGGACCCATGATCCCGTGGCATGATGATTATGGAAGGTTGAGTTGCTTCCACACGCCTCGGCACCGGGGCCAACCCAGCGGCGCAGCCGCCTACCACTGGCGCGGGCCGGGGCATAGACAGCGGAGGTTATCATGTCTACGCCCGAACGCGAACCTGTGCACGATCCGCATGCTGATCTGGAGCAGGCCTTTATTCGCGAGTTCCTGCGCGACCAGGGTTACCTGCCGGAAGAACTGGCGACTCTGCCGGAGGACGAAGCCCACCGGCTCATGGTGGAGGCGTCGAAGTATGCCTCGGCCAAGCTGTGCGCGGTGGAAGCACGGGCGCACTTCGTAGAAGACGTGCACGGGAGCGGGCCGGCGTAACGCGGAAAGCAAGAGACAGAGAAAGAGAAGAACGAGAGGCGCGGGGGCTGGGGTGAGTGACACGCGTCCCCAGTCCCCGCGCTGGATTTAAGCCAGGGCTTCGGCCAGGATGCGGTCCACGACGAGCTGGCGGAAGGCGGGCGAGAGGCTGGCGAAGTAGGCGCTGAAGCCGGTGACGCGGACAACCAAATCGGGATACAGGCTGGGGTCCTGGTGCGCGGCCAGGACCTTGGCTTTGTCCATGATGTTGAGGTTGATCTGGGTGCCGCCCAGGTCGAAGTGGGTGCGGATGAGGCTGGCGACGAGGTCCACGCCGCCCTGCTCGCGGGTGATCAGGGGGTCGAGCTCGATTTGCATGGGGGCGGTGTTGCCGTAGCCGGGCTGGACGAGGGCGATGGCGGCGGCCAGGGCGGTGGGGGCGCCGTCGCGGCGGAAGCCAGGCTCCGGGTTGGAGCCGTGCGAGATGGGGGCGCCCGCGCGGCGGCCGTTGGGGGTGGCGCCCACGTCCTTGCCCATGGGGATGGTGTTGGCCCACGAGAAGAGGCCGGGGATGAGTTGGTGGCCGGCGGGGGTGGTCGTGCCGGCGACGAGATCGGAGAACAGGCGGGCCACGCGCACGGCATAGTCGTCGGCCAGAGCGCCGCCGGAGCCGTAGCGGGGGGTGGAGTGCATGATCAGGCGGGCGCGCTCGCCGGCCACGCCCTCCCAATTGCGATCCAGGTGTCCTTTCAGATCAGCCCAGGTGAGGCGGCCCTCACGCTCGACGCGCTGTTCAATAGCGGCGAAGGAATCGGCGACGACGGCCAAGGCGGCGCCATCGAGGCCGAGATTGGTGAACTCGACGCCACCGTGCGAGGCATCCTCGCCGGTCTCAAGCGGGCCGTAGCAGAGCAAGTCCAGGACCAATTCGGGCAGGACCTGATGCATGTGGGCAACGTGCAGGTCCATGCAGCGGGCGGTGACGGCGATGGCGCGGCGCAGGTGGGTCTCGAAGCGGCGATAAAGCTCGGCCACGGTGGGCGCGATGGACGGATCGGCCAGCAGGTCTTCGAGGGCCACTTCGAAGATGCGCGCCAGGTTGATCTTGACGCAGTCGTTCATAGTGTATTCGCGGCCTGGGAGGGCCAGCCAGTGGCAGCCAGCGTAGATGCGCTGGCGGCCCAGCTCGATGGGGAAGCCGCTGCGGGCGAAGCCTTCGGCGGTGCGGTCCACGGCCAGGAACTTGGGGAAGCCGCATTTGTCCTCGAACTGAATCTCGACGCCGCGGCGCAGGAGGCCGGGGTCCACCTCGCGGCCGACGGCCACGCCGACGTTGGCGGGGATGCGCAGGCGGTGACCGGCCTCCAGGATGAGGTAGGACAGGCGGCTGGTGACGTCGTGACCATCCGCGGCAGGGCCGCCGAGCTGGATGTAGGCGGTGTCGCGGATGAGGAGGCAGGCCAGGTCGAAGATGACGGTCTCGTCGTCGGTGAGGCCAAAGGCCAGGTCGTGGACGTAGTAGGGCTGGAGCAACACATCCAACCGGCCGAGGGAGCCACTGCCGTTGTACATGCGGGCGATGGTCTGATACCACAGGATCCACTGGCAGGCTTCGCGGAAGGTGCGGGGCGGGTGGTCCACCAGCCAGTCGTTCATCGCCGCCATCTCGGCCAGATTGGCGCGGAGGTCCGGATGGGGCTCGGCGGCGGCCAGCACGCGGGCGGCGGTGGCGGTGCGGGCGATCCAATCCTGGATGCCGGTGACGATGGCTTCCAGGCCGGCGTAGAAATCGGCCTTGGCGGGGCCGTGCTCGGCCGCATAGCGGCGGACCTTTTTCAGGAGGCCGCCCCAGCCCAGGTCGAGGCCGAGGCGCAGGTCCTGGCAGAAGTGCTGGGCGGCGCCGATGCCGGGGAGGAGCTTGTAGCGGTCGATATCGGCCTGGAACTCGGCGAAGGAGAAGTCCGGGTTCCAATGCGGCTTGCGGTAGGACATGAAGTTGGTCATATAGCCGCCGGCCAGGGAGGACATGGGGTCCACATAGGTGGGGTGGAGGCGCAGGAGGCGGCCAAAGTTTTCGCCGCAGGCGCGCGGGCCGAAGAAGCCGCCGCTGGGGTGGTTGCTGACGATCTCGAAGCCCTCCAACAGGCAGTCTTTGATGGGCATGCCGGAGGCGCTCATGGTCTGGACGAGGCGGCGGCGGTCGGGCGGGGGCAGGATGAGGGCGTGGTCGTCGTGGTCCATGGCGCCGATGACGCGCTGCTTTTCGGCGGTTTGTTCAAGCTTGGCGGCGCGCAGGGCATCGAGGCGCTGGGCGGCGCTGACCCTTTGGGCAGCGCTGGGGAGGGCGGGGTGGAGGGCTTCCATGGGAGACTCCTTGGGTTAGCGGGCGAGGGCGGGCACGCCCACGGCGCGGGCGGCCTGGACCAGTTCGGCCATGGCGGCTTTGCTGGGCGGGATGAGATGCGCGGCGCGGTCGTCGAGGCCGAGGCTGGTGTACTTATCGGCGGCGAGGCGGTGGAAGGGGAGCAGTTCCAAGGCCAGGGGCGGCGCACCGGCGGGGCGGGCGGCGCTTAGCTCGCGCACGAATTCGGCGATGGCCTGAATCTCGGGGACGGTGGCGTTGACGGTGGGCACAACCGGGGTGCGGAAGAGGATGGGCTTGCTGGTGGCGGCCAGGCGGCGGATGTTGGCGAGAATGCGATGATTGGCGACGCCGGTGGCGGCCTGATGCTGGCGGGAGTCCAGGTGTTTGATATCCACCATGAAGAGGTCCACGAAGGGCAGGATGGCGCGCAGGTTTTCCCAACGGGTTTGGGTGGTGGTCTCGACGGCGGTGTGCAGGCCAGCGGCGCGGCAGGCCTGGAGCAGGGCCAGGGTGAAGGCGGGCTGGAGCAAAGGTTCGCCGCCGGAGAGGGTGACGCCCCCGCCGGAGGACTCGTAGAAGGCCCGGTCGCGGAGGACCTCGGCCTTGACCTGCTCGACCGTCATCTCGCGGCCGGAGAGCTGGAGAGCCTCGGCGAAGCACTCGGCCACGCAGGCGCCGCAGGTGACGCAGCGGTCGCGGTGGTAGAGGCGGCCATGGGGGCCAAGCTCCTGGGCGCCATGCTGGCAGGCGCGGACGCAGGCGCCGCAGGCGATGCAGCGGGAGGGGGTGAACTGGACTTCGAGACGGGGGCGCAGGCCTTCCGGGTTGTGACACCAGAAGCAGCGCAGGGGGCAGCCCTTGAGGAAGACGGTGGTGCGGATGCCGGGGCCGTCGTGGATGGAGAAGCGCTGGAGGTTGAAGACCAGCCCGCCGGGCATCATCGTCGTATCCTAACAATATCCGATTGGTCTTGTCAGTGATTAATGTCATATGGCGGGGATGAGGAGGAAGAGGGTCCGAAAAGGCCACAACCTTGGTCACGAATTGAACGAATTGGCACGAATTGGAACGAATGAGGTTGTTTCAGAGAGAGTGTGTATACTCAGGCGGGGGCAGGGGCGGGCGTATGGGGAGGTTGAGTGGGGTGGAGGAGACCGGAGTGATGGCAATACCGCCGCTGAAACCAGAGACGCTGGAGGCGCTGCGGCAGTTTGACAGCCCGACGGTATCGAACGCTATCGAGCACTTTCGCGTGCGCGATCCGGTGACGGGGTTCGCGTCGCTGGAGCTGGTGTGCCAGTTCCCGGAGCGCGGGCCGATGGCGGGGTACGCAGTGACGTGCACGGCCGACAGCAGCACACCCGGCGACACGCGCCCGAGCCGCTTGCAGCAGGTGTGGGACGCGCTGGAGGCCGCGCCGCAGCCGGCGATCCTGGTGATCCAGTATGCGGGGCCGGACCGGCTGCGGGCGTGCGTGGCGGGCGACATGATCGCGACGGCAGTGCAGCAGTATGGGGGGCGGGGCATCGTGACGGACGCGGCGGTGCGCGACCGGAGCTGGATCAAGGCCAAGACGACGGACTTCCAGGTGTTCTGCCCGGGGTCGGTGGTGTCGCACGGATATCCGATCTTTATTGACTTCAACCTGCCGGTGACGATTTGCGGGCTGAGGATCGAGCCAGGGGACCTGCTGCACGGGGACGAGAGCGGGCTGCTGACGGTGCCGCTGGGGGTGGCGGCGGAGACGCCGGAGCAGGCGCGGGCGGTGCGGGCGCGGGAGAGCGAGTTTTTTGAGTACTTGAAGTCTGGCGCGTTCAACTTCGCTGGCCTGCGCCAGCGGATGAAGGGGCACTAACTTAAGAGGGAAACTATATGTCACACGATCCAGAGAAGATGCATTCCATCGCCGAGATCATCGAAACGCACGCTGTCCAATTCATCAATCTCCAGTTCACCGACATCATGGGCGTGGTCAAGAGCGTCGGCATCCCGGTCAAGCAATGGGAGGATGTGCTGGACCACGGGCTGTGGTTCGATGGCTCGTCGGTGCAGGGCTTTGCCCGCATCGCCGAGAGCGACATGCTGCTCCACCCGGACCTGGACACGTTCGCCGTCATCCCCTGGGACACGGACGTGCCCACGGCGCGCGTGATTTGCGATGTGCACCTGCCCACGGGTGAGCCGTTCAGCGGCGACCCGCGCCAGGTGCTGCGGCGGGCGGTGGCCGAAGCGGCCAGCCTGGGCTACGAATACTTCACCGGGCCGGAGTTGGAGTTCTTCCTGTTCAAGCCGAATGCCGACGGCGGGCTGCTGCCGCTGACGCCACACGACCAGGCGGGGTACTTTGACGTGAGCACGGACCAGGCGCACCCGGTGCGGCGGCAGATGGTGACGGCGCTGGCGGCCTTTGGCATCACGGTGGAGGCCCTGCACCACGAGGTGGCGGTGGGCCAGCACGAGATTGACTTCAAGTATGACCGGGCGCTGCGGACGGCGGACAACGCCGTGACCCTGCGGCTGACGCTCAAGGCCATCGCCCAGCGGAATGGGTTGTACGCGACCTTTATGCCCAAGCCAGTGGCGGGCATCAACGGCAGCGGGATGCACACGCACCAGAGCCTATGGCAAGAGGGCAAGAACGCCTTCGCCGACGCGGCGGATGAGTATGGCCTGAGCACGTTGGCCAAGCAGTTCATCGCTGGGCAATTGAAGCATGCGCGCGCCCTGTCGACCGTCATCGCGCCGCTGGTGAACAGCTACAAGCGGCTGGTGCCGGGGTACGAGGCGCCGGTGTATTTGAGTTGGGCGCGGACCAATCGCTCGGCGCTGATCCGCATTCCGAAGGTGAGCCCGGGACGGGTGGCGACGGCGACGCGGATCGAGCTGCGCTGCCCGGACCCGAGCGCCAACCCGTACCTGGCCTTCGCGGTGATGCTGCGGGCCGGGCTGGACGGCATTCGCAACAACCTGCCGGTGCCGGCGGCGAACGAGGAAGACCTGTATCACCTGGACGAAAGCGCGCTGGCGAAGCTGACGGCGATGCCGGGCTCGCTGGGGGAGGCGATTGAGGAGCTGAAGGGCAGCGCGCTGGTGCGCGAGACGTTTGGCGACCATCTCTTCGAGCGCTACCTGGAGGGGCGGCGGCAGGAGTGGGACGAGTACCGGCTGAGCGTGAGCGGGTGGGAGCTGGAGCGGTATCTGCCGGTGTATTAGAGGCAGAGAAAAAGAACGAGAAAAAGGAAAAACAGACGGGCAGAGAAAAAAGAAAGAGCGGTCCGGCAGGCGCCCTCGCCCGCCGGACCGCTCTTTGATTCAAGGCGCGAGGCTAGACCTGGGCCAGGACGAAGTAGAAGCCGGGGTTCCAGGCCTGGACGACGAGGTACAACTGGTTGTTGTGGATGTGCCAAACGACGTTGTGGATGTGGTCGGCCAGCTCGACGCCCAACTCTTCCTTGGGGCGGATGGTGGAGATGACGGCGTAGTTGTCCACGTCCAGGACGTAGATGGGGGCGGGGCGGCCCGGCTGCGGGTCGTCCAGGCTGCCGATGACGGCGTACCAGTGGTCCTTCCAATTGACGTAGTCGATGCCGCAGGGACGCGAGTCCTCGGGCATGGAATACGAGGCGACTGACTCGCCGTCGTAGCTGACCATCTCCAGCCGCCAGTTGGAGCGGTCGGCGATGGTGAGGTGGTCGCCGACGGGCGAGGGGGTGATGCCGTGGGCGGTGCCGAACTTGCCGTGGATGGCGCGGTCCTCGCTGCGGCCGCCGAAGTAGCCGGTCCATTGGCGAGTGGCTGTGTCGGCGTGCGAGATGAACTGGCCGTGGCCGTAGCCGTCCGCCACGAAGAGCTTGTCGCCCAGCGGGGCGGTGTCGGTGGGGCGGAAGGGCTGGTTCTCGGCTTGCTCATACACGTCCCATTCCGGTTTGGGCAAGATGTAGTCCACATCGCCGTCGAGGGTGACGATGGCGACGCGGGCTTCGTCGTTGACGGAGAGGAACAGGCGCGGCTGGCCGCCCAGGAAGCCCATGCGGGTGCTGTGGAAGTTGGGGGCGGTAAGCTCGGGCGGCAGGGTGATCAGGTCCTGGGAGGTGAGGTCGGCGCTGACGCGGAGGAGGCCGAGGCCGGGCATGCCGTAGAAGAGTTCGTTGTGGCCGGGGCGCTTGTCCACGGCGAAGGTGCCGTGCAGTTTGGATTCGAAGGGCAGGGCCGCCGCGGGCAGACGACGGAAGTCTTCGACGTGTGAGAAGGTGAAGGCCCCCTGCCCGCTGGTCTTGGTGGGTGACATGCGGTGCTCCTGTGCGCTAGGACGTGCGTGGGTCGGTTGGCGGGGGATTATAGGCGGGGATGGGGGAGGCGCAAAGTGCGGGTTCAGCAGCAAACGCAGATCCTTGACGCGAGAGCGGGCTAGGCGGGCTCAGCGAGAAAGCCGATCACTTCGCGCAGGAACAACTCTGGGGCTGTGTTCATCGCAACATGCTGCTGGCCCGGCAGGACCGCGATCCGGCTGTTGGGCAGGAGGCCATGGAGCGCCGTGATGGTGTCGGCGTAGAGCGGCGGGCTGTCGCCCCCCAGCAGTAACAGGGTCGGGGCCGTCAGCGCCTGATAGCGCTCGGGGGCCAGGATGGGCAGCGCTTCGAGGGCGTGGATTTCTCGCAGGATGGTGTGGGCGGCGGCGACGCGGCCCGGCCAGGACGGCGCGGACCGCAGCAATTCAAGCTCGTGGGGTGGCAGGCGCGCTACGTGGAGCAAGAAGGTGCTGACGGCGCCGGCGCGGTCGCCAGCCTGAAGCAGGTTCTGCATCGCCGTCACCGCGCCTGGCGGCAGGCCGCCGGGCACGCCGGGCGGGGGCGGCTCATACAGAATCAACGCGCGGAGGTTGGGCGTGAGGCGGGCCGCCTCCAGCGCGCAGAACGCGCCAAACGAATGCCCCAGCACATCCACCGGGCCGCCGATTGAGGCGATGACGGCCGCCACATCCTCAAACTCGCGCTGAATGGCATAGGGCTCGGTGTCACCGCTGGCGCCCCGGCCGCGGCGGTCGAGCGCATACACGGTGGCGCGCTGTTCCAGGGCAGGGAGCACGGGCGCCCAGCGCGAACGGTCGGCGACGGCCCCATGGACCAGGACCAGCGGCGGGCCGGTCCCACTGCGCTGAACGCCAATGAGGGTGCCATCGGTGGAAGTGACGGTCAGCAAATCCACGTTCACGCCGGGGGTTGACTCCTGAGCAAGTTCCGCAGCACCGTCTGCAAAATCCCACCGTTCTTATAGTAGTCCACCTCCACGGGCGTGTCGAGGCGGGCGATGGCGATGAAGGTCTTGGCGCTGCCATCGTCGGCGGTGGCGCGCACGACCACCTCCTGGCGCGGGGTGAGGTCGGCCTGGATACCCAGGATGTCGTAGGTCTCGCGGCCAGTGAGGCCGAGGCTGAGGGCGCTTTGGCCGGACGGGAAGACGAGGGGCAGCACGCCCATGCCGACCAGGTTGCTGCGGTGGATGCGCTCGAAGCTCTCGGCCAGGACGGCGCGCACGCCCAGGAGCAGGGCGCCCTTGGCGGCCCAGTCGCGGCTGGAGCCGGTGCCGTATTCCTTGCCGGCGATGACGATGAGGGGTGTGTCTTCCTGGCGGTAGCGCATGGCGGCGTCGTAGATGCTCATCCGGTCGCCATCGGGCAGGTGCAGGGTGTAGCCGCCTTCCTCACCGCCGAGGAGCAGGTTCTTGATACGGATGTTGGCGAAGGTGCCGCGCATCATCACCTGGTGGTTGCCGCGGCGGGTGCCGTACTGGTTGAAGTCGCGCGGCTCGACGCCCTGGGCGATGAGGTAGCGGCCGGCGGGGCTGTCCTTGGCGATGTTGCCGGCGGGGGAGATGTGGTCGGTGGTGATGCTGTCGCCGAACAGGCCGAGGACGCGCGCGCCGCGCACCTCGCGCACCGGGGCGGGCTTCATGGTCATGCCGTCGAAGAAGGGCGGGAGCTGGATGTAGGTGGAGGCGTCGCTCCATTCGTACAGCTCGCCGCCGCTGAGGGGGATGTTGTTCCACATCTCGTTCTCGAGGAAGACGTTGGCGTAGCTCTGGACGAACATGTCCGGCTGGACGGAGGCAGTGATGGCGTCGGATATTTCCTGCTGGCTGGGCCAGATGTCGCGCAGATAGACGGGCTGGCCGGCGCTGCCCGTGCCGAGCGGCTCGGTCGTCAGGTCAATATCGGCGGTGCCGGCCAGGGCGTAGGCGACCACGAGGGGCGGCGAGGCCAGGAAGTTGGCCTTGACCATGGGGTGGACGCGGCCCTCGAAGTTGCGGTTGCCGGAGATGACGGCGGCGGAGACGAGGTCGCCGTCGCGGACGGCCTGGGCCACGGCCTCGGGCAGGGGGCCGGAGTTGCCGATGCAGGTGGTGCAGCCGTAGCCGACGATGTTGAAGCCTAACTGCTCCAGGTAGGGCAGGGTACCAGACTTGATGAGGTAGTCGCGGACGACCTTGGAGCCGGGGGCCATGCTGGTCTTAACGTAGGCGGGCACCTGGAGCCCGGCCTCGACGGCCTTCTTGGCGAGCAGGCCCGCGCCGACCATGACCGAGGGGTTGCTGGTGTTGGTGCAGGAGGTGATGGCGGCGATGACGACAGCGCCGTGGCGCATGTCCACGGTGTGGCCGTTGGCGGGCAGGGTGATGCTCTGGTTCAGGCGCGCATCGTCCAGCCCGAAGCCGCGCTCGGTGACGGGGGCGGTGAGCGACTGGCGGAAGGCGGTCTTGAGGTGGCGCATGGGCACGCGGTCCTGGGGGCGCTTGGGGCCGGCCAGGCTGGGCTCCACGTCGGCCAGGTTGAGCTCCAGGGTGTCGGTGAAGATGGGGTCGGGCAGGTCGTCGGTGCGGAAGAGGCCCTGAGCCTGGGTGTAAGCTTCCACCAATTTGGCGGCGTCGCCGCGGCCGGTGCGGGTGAGGTAGCGCAGGGTCTCCGCGTCGGTGGGGAAGAAGCCCATCGTCGCGCCGTACTCGGGGGCCATGTTGGCGATGGTGGCGCGGTCGGGCAGGGACATGGACGACAGGCCGCTGCCATAGAACTCGACGAACTTGTCCACGACGCCCTTCTTGCGCAGCATCTGCACCACGGTCAGGGTGAGGTCGGTGGCGGTGACGCCGTCCTTGAGCTGGCCGTGGAGCTTGAAGCCGATGACCTGCGGGGTGAGCATGTAGAGCGGCTGGCCGAGCATGACGGCCTCGGCCTCGATGCCGCCCACGCCCCAGCCCAGCACGCCCAGGCCGTTGATCATGGTGGTGTGCGAGTCCGTGCCGACGAGGGTGTCGGGCAGGGCGAGCAAGGTGTTGTCCTTGTCGAATTTGGTGAGCACGCCGCGCGCCAGGTATTCCAGGTTGACTTGATGGACGATGCCGGTGGCGGGCGGGACGATGCGCAGGTTGTTGAAGGCGGAGGCCCCCCAGCGGAGGAACTCGTAGCGCTCGCGGTTGCGGGAAAACTCGACCTCGGCGTTGCGCTGGAGGGCCAGCTCGGAGCCGAAGAAATCCACCTGGACGGAGTGGTCGATCACCAGGTCCACCAGCACCTGCGGGTTGATCTGCTTGGCGTCGCCGCCGAGGGCCTTGACGGCGTCGCGCATGGCGGCCAGGTCCACAATGCAGGGGACGCCGGTGAAGTCCTGGAGGATGACGCGAGCGGGGAGGAAGGGCAGTTCGACGGGGGCGGGCTCGGCGGCATTCCAGGCGGCCAGGCGCTTCACGTCGTCTTCGCTAACCAGATAGCCGTCGCAGTTACGCAGGGCGGCTTCGAGCAGGATCTTGATGGAGAAGGGCATCCGGTCGAGGCCGGGGGCGAGGCCGAGGGTGGCCAGGTGGGCCAGGCGGTAATAGTGGTGCTGGTCATCGAGGGCGGCGCGGGCACCGAAGGGGTTGTGGAGGCGGTCAGGGGACATCAGTTACTCGCTTTCCGGATCATTCGCAGATTACGCCGATGGGCGCAGATAGTTCGATTATAGCCGCACGAGGGGGCGGCATCAATGACGAGGGGGCGAGGGGAGGTATCGGGCGGGGCGAGGGGAGAGTCCGGGGGCGTGGGAGTACACGGAGGGCACGGACAAAGGCGTATGGCACGCAAGGGAGGAAGTGATTCGGACGGGAGAGCGCGGATTGGCCGTATGATATGATAGTTCAACGCTGCGCTCTGAGCAGGGGTGCTCGCTGGCCGCGCGCCCGGAATGGCTGGGGCCACACACATCGCCAATGGGGGGTTGACATGTCAGCTTCGCGCAATTTCACCTTCGCCGCCTTAGCCTTACGGCTAGCTGCGTCGCTCGCGCTCATCATTGCTTCCACTCCCATCATGGATATGGGCCTGACACCGCCACCCACGGCGTGGGCCGCCGGGCATGTCGTCAACCAGACGGCCGACCCCGGCGACGGCGTGTGCGATGCGACCTGCACTCTTCGCGACGCCGTGCTAGCTGCGAATGCCAGCGCGGGACCAGACACCATTATGTTCGACACCAGCGGCACGGTCGTGCTGGGGTCGGCACTGCCTGCGATCACGGACACGCTGACGATTGACGGCAGCGGCCAAACGGTCGCCCTGGATGGCGCGAACGCCTATCGCGTGATATCGGCCACGGCTCCGCTGACCCTGACGGCGCTGACCGTGCAAAATGGCTACGCGGCGGGCAATGGCGGCGGGGCTTACTTTGGCAGCACTGGGACGATCTCCGCGGTGACCTTCCTGAGTAATACGGTCAGCCTCAGCGATGACTATGGGGGCGGCGGCGCCTGGTTCGATGATCTGGCCCAGGTTTACCACTCGACCTTTGTGGGCAATATTTCCAGCGGCACCGGGGGCGGGGCGCATTTCGCGGCGGCGGCGTCGGTCTCGAGCACAGACTTCATCCACAATACCGCCGAAGGCACCTTTCTGGCTGGCGGCGGCGCATTGTTTTGGGGCTCGGCCCAACTGACGGCGGTCACTTTCGTCAGCAATACCACCGATGGGTACGGCGGCGGCGCGATGTTTGGCGAGGCTGAGTTGAGCGCTGTCACGTTCATTGACAACAGCGCGTTCAGCTGCGGAGGAGCATGCTTTGGTTCTCCGTCCGTTGTCAGTGATGCGTCTTTCGTTGGCAACGTCTCGCTCACAGACGGCGGCGGCGCGATCTTTGGGGATACCGCCGTTGTCACTTCAACGACGTTCTTGAGTAACACAGCCGCCAGCGCGGCCGGCGGCGCACGGTTCGATGCGCGCGTGGTCATGACGGGGACGACCTTTATAGGTAACGCAGCGCTGTTCTCCTGGGGCGGCGCGGCGTCATTAAATGCCGACGATTCTGTAATCCAGTACAGCCTGTTCCAGGCGAATACTACCAGCGGTGTGGGCGGCGCCCTCTATCTACTCAGCGGGACCAATGTCAACTTGCTCGCCAACCAGTTCCTCGATAACCAGGCCGCATACGAGGGCGGCGCGCTGCAACTGTCGAGTAACACTCAAACCAACCTGGACAACAATATATTCGCGGGCAACCGCGTGCTCACCGACACCGGCGCGGCCGACATAGATATGTACCCGAACCTTCTGGGCCTCACCGGCCGGCACAACACCCTGGCTTCGGCTGTGCCAGGCCAGGGCCTGGCGCTGCAGGCCGGCCCCACCGCCACCGTTGCATTGACTAATACGATCTTCGACGGCTATGCGGTCGCCGTACAGGCCGGGGTGGCTACCACGATGACGCTCGATGGCGTCCTCTGGTCGAACGTCACTACGCCCACGCAGGGTGCTGGCATCACAGTGACCAACGACGTCACCGGCAGCTCGGCCTTTGCCGACCCGGGCGCGCACGACTATCACTTGACCCAGGCCAGCGATGCGCGCGATGCAGGGGTCGTCACCGGCCTAAGTGTGGACTACGAGGGCGACTCGCGCAGCTTTGGTCCCGCGCCTGACCTCGGCGCCGACGAGTACACCTTTCCGGCCGCGCCCGTAGCCGTGGATGACACCGCCAGCACCCCGGAGGATACGGCCGTGACGTTGAATGTGTTGGTGAATGACAGCGATTTGAACGGCGACCCGCTGAGCGTAGGCGCGGTGGGGGTTCCGACCAGCGGCATGGCGGTCGTCAGCGGCACGACGCAGATCGTCTATACACCGGCGCTCAACTTCAACGGCGCGGCGGTCTTTGCCTATGCCGCCAGCGATGGCGCACTGACGGCGACGGCCAGCGTGACAGTCACGGTAACGGCAGTGAACGATGACCCAACGATGACCGCGCCGGGCGATCTGAGCATCACGGTCAACAGCAGCACCGGCGCAATCCCCTTCACGGTGGGCGACGTAGACGAGGGCGATGTGCTCACAGTGACGGCAGAGTCGTCGAACACCGGACTGGTGCCCAACGGCGATATTCTGCTGGCCGGCAGCGGGATCAGCCGGACCGTGACGATTACGCCTACTGCTGGTCAGTGGGGGGCGGCCACAATCACGCTCACGGTGAGCGACGGGCAGGGCGGAATGGCGCAGGCGAGTTTTGGGTTGACCGTGATCGAGTACAGGCTGTACTTGCCGTTGGTGATGAGGTAAGGACGGGCTCGGCGGGGACCGTGGCCCCACTGCTACTAAACTTCCTCAACTGACAACGGGTGTTCCTTGAGATAGGCTTCGGCCTGGGGGCGGGTGAAGACCCCGGCCGTGGTGCCGAGGCGGGTGCAGGCGGAGGCGCCGATGACGCTGGCGAATTGCAGGGTGCGGGCGGCGTCCCAGCCTTCCAGCAGGCCGACGATCAGGCCGGCGGCAAAGGCGTCGCCCGCGCCGGAGCCGTCCACCACCTCGACTTTGGCGGGTTCGCACATCAGGGTCTGATGCTGGTTGACGAGCAGAGCGCCGCGCTCGCCGAGGGTGATGATGACGGCGCCGCAGCCAGCCTGGAGCAGGCGGCGGGCCTGGGCTTCGGGGTCGGCTTCGCCGGTGAGGGCGCGGGCCTCGGTGTCGTTGGGCAGAAAGTAGTCCACCTCGGGCAGGACGGCTTCGACCGCGGCGAGGGATTTGCCGGGGTCACCGGCCGGGACCACGACATCGAGCACGGTGATGGCGCCGTGCGCGCGGGCGCGGCGCATGGCGGCGCGCAGGTCGGCGGGGTTGAGGTGGGGCAGGACGAGGTAGCCGCCCAGGCAGAAGACGCGGGCGGTGTCGAGCAGGTGGGCGGGCAGGTCCGCGCCTTGGAAATCCGCGTTGGCGCCGAAGGTGTGGATGTAGCGCCGGTCCTGGCCGATGACGGGCAGGATGACGGTCTTGGAGGTGCCGTGGGTGGCGGAGCGCGAGATGGCGCTGGTGTGCACGCCCTTGCCGGCCATATCGTGCGCCACGAAGTCGCCAAAGATATCCTGGCCGACCTTGCCGGCCACGGCGGTGGGCACGCCCAACTTCACCAGGCAGGTGGCGGTGTTAGCCGCGCAGCCGCCCGAGTCTACCAGGAAGTCTTCGGTGGCGACGAGGGCGCCCTCGGCGGGCAGGCCGGCGAGCGGCGGCACGAACAGGTCGGCGACGAGGATGCCGGCGCAGACGACGGCGGGCGCGGGGCTAGGCGCGGTAGTAGCGGTCATAGTCGTTGACGAGCAGGTAGAGGGGCGGTTCGTCTTCTTCGATGTCGGGGAAGCGGCCGACGGGACCGTGAAAGCGGTTGTCGGTGTTGTCGTCGTTGACCAGTGAGACCTCGCCCACCAGCACGCGGCTCTCGACGCCCCAGAACTCGTGATAGCAATAGGGGATCAGGGTGATGCTCTCGCCGGGGCGCAGGATGACGGTGGCGCCGGCCTTGACGGTGCGGGTGACGCCGTCCAGGCTGACCGTCACATCGGTATCGGCGAACTGCTCATCGGGCGCGGCATTGTAAAGCTGGACAGCCAGATTGCCGCCGCCGCGGTTGATGATGTCTTCCATCTTGACCCAATGGAAGTGCATGGGCGTCACCTGGTTCACGTTCGCGATCAGGATCTTCTCGGCGTAGATCTTGCCACGGCCGGTCTTGAGGTTCTCGGGTGAACCGTTGCGGATGGTGAAGACGGCCAGGCCGATGCGGGCGAAGTCGCCCTGGCCGAAGTCGGTGATGTCCCAGCCCAGGCGGCGGTCGACGATCTCGCGCGCCTCGGGACCCTTGGCCGCCCACTCCTCCGGGCTCCAATAGGCGAAGGGGGGCAGGTGGAATTGGTGAGCTTTGAGAAATTCGTCCGCGTCGCGGATGAGGGCGTTGACTTCGGAGCGTTTCATGTAAGTACCTTTGGTTATGCCTGGCCGGCGCTGCCATATAACTGCATCAGCTCGGCGATGAGGCGCGCCAGGCGCTGCTTTCCGGCCAACAGGATATCGCTATCATAGCGCGAGCCGACGAAAGCGTGCACATTGAACTGGGCGGGGAGGGCGCCCACGGCGGCGTGCACCCCGGCGAGGAACTCCTGCTTGAGGCGGGTGCCATAGTTGATCTTGGCCGCGCCGCGGGCGATGGCGGGGCGAATGGCCTCAGCCGGGATGCCGGTGCCGCCGTGGAGCACCAAGGGCAGGCCGGTGGACTGGCGGATGGCGGCCAGCCGGTCGAGGTCCAGCGCGGCCTGCCCGTTGGCGAGCAGGTGCACATTGCCGATGGAGACGGCCAGCGCGTCGATGCCGGTCGCGGCGGCGAAGCGGGCGGCGTCGTCAGGATCAGTGAGGGTGCCGGGGCCATCTTCGGGCTGGCCGGCGGTGGGGAGGTGGCCGAGTTCGGCCTCGACGGCGGCGCCGGCCGCGTGGGCGGCGAGGGCCATTTCGCGGGTGACGCGCACGTTCTCATCCCAGGCCAGGCGCGAGGTGTCGAGCATGATGGCGTTGCAGCCGGCGGCCAGGCCGCGCCGGGCGTGGTCGAGGGACTGGGCTTCATTAAAGAGGACGGCGGCGGGCACGCGGGCGCGCTCGGCCAGAGTGCGGGCCAGGGCAGCGAGGGACTCGATGCCGCCCTTGTCGAGCCAGGCGGGGTTGGTGACGGCCGCGCCAAAGCCAAGGATGGCAGGGGAGCGCAGGGCCTCGGCGGTCTCGATCACGGCTTCCAGGGAATACTGGTCCCAGGACTCGAAGTAGCCGACAGCATAGCCGCCCTGGAGGGCCGCGCTGAGGATGGAGTTCAGATTCGTTATCGGCATCGCGGCGGGAAGGTAGCACGGGGGCCAATCCGTGTCAATCTGTATTATGATTGGAGCTTGCACGATCTTGGACTGCGTCCACTAACGACCCCTGAATGAGACGGAGAAACTGATGCCGGAGCAGATGGCGCCGATTGTTGACACGACCAGCCGCCCGCCCTCACCCCCGGCCCCTCCCCCGCCAGGGGAGGGGGGGCGGACCCTGCTCGACCACGCGCAGCGGCTGCGCCTGTACCGCGACATGCGGCTGGCGCGGCGATTTGAGGAAGTGGTGAATGAGCTGTATTTGCAGGGGAAGATCCCTTCGACCCTGCATCTGTATATCGGGCAGGAAGCGGTGGCGGTGGGGGTGTGCGCGGCGCTGCGGCCCGACGACTACGTGCTGAGCACGCACCGGCCGCACGGGCACGCGCTGGCCAAGGGCGTGTCGCCGGATGCTATCATGGCTGAGTTGTACGGCAAGGCGACGGGCACCTGCAAGGCCAAGGGCGGCTCGATGCACGTGGGCGATTTCTCCATCGGCATGTTCCCGGCCATCGCCATTGTGGGCGGCAACGTGCCGCTGGCGGCGGGGGCGGCCTTTGCCAGCAAGCGGCTGAAGAACGGGCGGGTGACGGCCTGCTTCTTTGGCGAGGGGGCGGTGAACGAGGGCGCGTGGCACGAGGGCGTAAACGCCGCCGCCATCTGGGACCTGCCGGTGATCCTGGTGTGCGAGAACAACCTGTACGCGGCCTCGACGCCGGTGAGCATGGTGGTGAAGACGACGGTGGCCGAGCGCGGGCGGGGCTACGGCATCCCGGCGCTGACGATTGACGGCAACGACGTGCTGGCCGTGTATCAGGCGACGGCGGAGGCCGCCGCACGGGCGCGGGCCGGGAACGGGCCGACCCTGATCGAGTGCCTGACTTACCGGCAGTGCGGCCATTCGCGCTCGGACCCGCGCACCTACCGCACGCGGGAGGAGGAGGCTGAGTGGCAGGGCAACGACCCGCTGGACCGGTACGCGGCCTGGCTGACGAAGGAGCAGGGGGTGGAAGAGGCGACCATCGCTGCACTGCAGGCCGAGGTGGAGCAAGTCATCCAGGACGCGATTGCGTTCGCCGAGACGAGCCCGCTGCCGCACCCAGATGACATCTACACGGATGTGTTCAAGGACTGACCCATGCCTCAGATGAGCATTGCCGAAGCGCTGCGGGCTGCCATCCGCGACGAGATGCGGCGGGACGAGCGCGTGTTCTGCCTGGGCGAGGACATCGGCATCCCGGGCGGGTTTGGCGGCGCGTTCACGGTGACGCTGGGGCTGTCGGACGAGTTCGGGCACGAGCGCATTCTGGACACGCCGATCTCGGAGGCGCTGATCGCGGGGATGGCGGTGGGCGCGGCGGCGTGCGGACTGCGGCCCATCGCCGATGTGCAGTACGGCGACTTCCTCTTCAACATGATGGACCAACTGGCGAACCAGGCGGCCAAGCTGCGCTATATGTCGGGCGGGACGCTGGCGGTGCCGATGGTGATGCGGGCGCCGGTGGGGGCGACGGGGCGCGGGTCGCAGCACGCGCAGAGTCTGGAGGCGTTCTTTACGCATGTGCCGGGGTTGAAGGTGGTCGCTCCATCCACGGCCTACGACGCCAAGGGCCTGCTGACCGCCGCCATCCGCGACGACAACCCGGTGCTGGTGTTCGAGCATAAACTGCTGTATGGCTCCAAGGGGGCGCGGAAGGAGAAGGGGGCGCTTAGCCCGGTGGGCGAGGTGCCGGAGGAAGACTACATCGTGCCGATCGGTAAGGGGGCGATCCGGCGGGAGGGCAAGGACCTGACCATCGTCGCCAACCTGCTGATGCTGTACCGGTCGCTGGCGGCGGCGGACAAGCTGAGGGAGCAGGGCATCGAGGCGGAGGTGATTGACCCGCGCACGCTGGTGCCGCTGGACAAGCAGTTGATCCTGGAGTCGGTGCAGAAGACAGGGCGGCTGCTGATCGTGGAGGAAGACAACCTGACGAACGGCTGGGGGGCGGAGATCGCGGCGCTGATGGCGGACGAGGCCTTTGCGTGGCTGGATGCGCCCATCAAGCGGCTGGCTGCGCCGGACGTGCCGCCGCCGTTCGCGCCGATCCTGGAACAGGCGTATGTGCCCAGCGAGCAGAAGATTGTGGACATGGCGTTGAGCATGTTCTGAATCAAGATGACCATTGACATCATCGTTCCGCCCCTAAGCCAGACCTCGGACAGCCTGGTGCTGGTGAGGTGGCTGAAGCAGGCCGGCGACCCGGTCATCAAGGGTGAGCCGCTGTTCGAGGTCGAGACCGACAAGGCCACGCTCGAAGTGGAGGCGCCCGCGACGGGCACGGTGGGCGAACTGCTGGCCGAGCCGGGGAGCGAGATCGTCGTGCGCTCGGTGATTGGCCGCATCCTGACCCCGGATGAGGCGGCTGGGCCGGCCGGCGAAGCGCCCAGCAACGGCGGCTCGGCCCGCCGCGCGCCGGCCACCCAATCACGAGCCCCCCACGCGCTCATGCCTCGTTCTGATCGCGCTGGCCGCCTGTTTGCCAGCCCGCGGGCGCGCGGATTGGCTGAACGGGAAGGCGTGAGCCTGGACGGCATCGCGGCGACGGGGCCGCAGGGGATGATCGTGGAGCGGGATGTGTGCGCCTACCTGGCGCAACGCGGCGCGATTGATGCCGCGGCGCCTGCCGCTGAAGTCCGGTCGACGCCCGTTGCCCGGCGCGTGGCAGCGGAGGCTGGCGTAGATTTGGGCGAAGTGGCACGGGTCGCACCCGGCAAGCCCATCCGGCGGGCAGATGTGGAGGCGGCGGTGCGGCAGCGCGGGGTGGCCCCCACCCCTCAGCCCGCAGTTGCTCCCACGGAACACGCAAGGGAGGGGGAGGCGGGGAGCCGGCGGGTGCCGCTGACGCCCACGCGCCGGACGATTGCGCGGCGGCTGGAAGCCAGCCAGCGCGAGACCGTGCCGGTGACGCTGACGCGCGAGGTGGAGGCGACGGCGCTGGCGGCGCTGCGCGAGCGGCTGTTGCTGGAACTGGCGGAGGGGGAGGAACGGCTGACCTACACGGACCTGCTGGTGAGCATTACGGCGCGGTGCCTCGGGCGGCATCCGCACCTGAACGCCAGGTTTGACGGCGAGGCGCTGGAGGTGTTTGAGGCGGTGCATATGGGGCTGGCGGTGGACACCGAGCGCGGGCTGATCGTGCCGGTGCTGCGGGACGCGGGCGCGAAGGGCCTGCGGGCGCTGGCGCGGGAGCGGGCGCGGCTGGTGGAGCGCGCGCAGACGGGCACGCTGACGCTGGACGAACTGGCGGGCGGCACGTTCACTCTGACCAATTTGGGCGCGCTGGGCGTGGATGGGTTTACGCCGGTGCTCAACCCACCCCAGGTGGCGATCCTGGGGCTGGGGCGGGTGCGGCCGGTGATGGGGGCGGCGGAGGCGGACGGGCGGCGGGTGATGTGGCTGTCGCTGACGTTCGATCACCGGGCGGTGGACGGCGCACCGGCGGCGCGACTGCTGGGCGATATCGCGGACTTGGTGGAGCAGCCGGACCGGGTGTGGCTGTAGGGGGCTGCGCACCTGCGGGTCTTGAGACGGCGCACCGCGCCGTCTCTACATAGGCGGGGGTTAAGGGTCGCGGCGCAGCCAGAGGGACACACTCTTTGGCTCAAGCGTATCCTGGACCACTCGCATCAATTGCGTGTTAAGTTGGTCGAGGTCGGCATCGGCGTCGGCGCGCAGGGCCGCGCCATAGGCCTCCAGGGTGCGGGCCGCATCGTAGCGGCGGCGGTTGAAGCGCCGGTCGATACCGCGCTGGACGCGGGTGCGCAGGGGGCCGGCGGCGGCGGCGATGACCAGGGTTGAGAACACCGTGACCAGCGGCGACTGCGCCTGGCCGGTGAGGGCCCGCAAGCCCCCTTGCAGCACAATCACACTCCCCAAATACAGAATCGCCAGCGCCCCGGTGAGCGTGGTGTACAGCAGGGTGCGGCGGATGAGCAGGTCAATGTCCCACAGCCGATAGCGCAGGATTGAGACGGCGAGACTGAGCGGCAGCAAGGCCACGGCCAGCCGCAGGGCATGGTCCGTGACGAACTGCGCCAGGGCCGCCAGCGGCGTGGCCGCCAGCAGGGTGACCACCAAGAAGGCATTAATCAGCAGGATCACCATCGCCGACAGCCCGACCACGACCCACTTGATCTGCTGGCGCTCCACGGGCGTAGACAGCCGCCGGTAGCGATAGGCCAGCGCACCCACGCCGATGGGCAGTAAGATCAGCCAGGTCAGTATCCAGGCGGTCCAGACGGCTCCCCCGTCCGTCTGAAGATTCCACACGGTCAGCCCGGCCTCGACCGCAAAGGCTAATCCAAAGAACCAGCCCAGCCAGCCCCTGGCCGGCCGGCCGCTGGGAAACAGCAGGATGAACAGCGCCATCGCGTTCAGGCTCAGGAGGCTGAGCGCCTCGCTCGTCTGGGCGAAGAGGCGGCGCCAGGGCCAGGGGTAGTAGAGCCAGTCGCCGTCGTAGCCGCTGAGGGCGAGCGGCAGCGTGACCAGCAGCGCGCCGGCCAGCCAGGCGGCCCGGTCATCGGCCTTGCGCCAGCCAATGAACAGACCGGTGAACGCGCACAGTAGGGCGACGGCGTAGTCGCGGCCCAGAATGTAGCGGGCATACGCCGCCCGGCTGAGATACGACGCCACGGCGGGATAACTCTCCTGAAACACCCATTCGGTCGAAATGGTCAGCCGGCGGATGGGCGTCTGAAGCGCCAGCAGGGCGAGGCCTGTCACGGCGATCAGCAGGAATGTCGCTCGGGCCAGGGCCAGGCGGCGGGGCGCCGTCCACCAGGCCAGGGTCATGCCGGGGCGGCCTCCGGCGCGGGGCGGCGGGCAGAGAGGAGGGTGAGCGCGCCGAGCGCCATCCAGCCCAGGCCCAAGCAAATCACCATCAGCCAAAGCGGCCAATCGGTGTTGGGCGCGAGCCAGAAACTGGCGACCAGCGGAAGCGGCCCGCCGAGCGGCCCGATGATGAGCGGCAGGAAGTTGAGGTGCGGCAACAGGCGCGTCTTCAGGTTGGCCAACCCAAAGAGCATCAGGCCCACGGTGTGAACCAGGAGCCCGAGGATCAGCAGATACCAGCCCGCCTCCCATGCGAACCACTCGGAGACGAAGGCGATGCCAATTGCGACAATGCCCAGCACGGCGCCAGCCAACCCAACCCCGCCCAGCCGCCCGAGGCGGCCCAGAGTACTCAGCCCGACCGCGCCCACCCCGATAAGAGTGGTGGCAAATACGAGCAGGAAAGACCACTGGTCCTGCCCGTCGCCGCTGGAGAGTGACCACACGGCCAGCCACGAAAGCCCGCCGAGGACCCCGGCCAGCCCGCCCAGACGGGCGAGGAACTGGCGCGACACGCCCGGCCAGAAACGCCAGCCGACCGTGCCCAGCGGCAAACCGACGACGGCCAGCAAGGCCAGCCAGCGGACGGGCACGGGCGGGCGATAGTCGGGCAGGGGGGCCAGGGCGCGGGCAGTGTAATTGGGGCACAGGCTGGCAGCGCTGGGGGCGCAGTGCTCGAATCGCCCGCCCACCATCGTGGCGAGCACGCTGAGGCGGCGCAATTCTTCCGCGCCCACGGCCAGGGGGTTGCCGGAGACGACGATGAGGTCCGCGTACTTGCCGGGGGCGAGGCTGCCGACTTCGGCTTCGCGGAAGAGGGCATAGGCGGACTGGAGGGTCATGATCGAGAGTGCCTCGGAGACGGTGAGGGTATCGTCGAGCAGCCAGGGCTGGGGGGCGCAGGTGCGGTAGCCGCTGTACACGTCGAGGCGGGTGACAAAGCCGTACAGGTGGATGAAGGGGTTAATGGAATGGAAGGGATAGTCGGAGTGCCAGGCGATGTTGAGGCCAGGGTTGCGGTCGCGCAAATCGCGCCAGGGCCACTCCCAGTCGCCGTAGGCCTCCGGCAGCGGCGGGCCAAAGGGGACGCAGCTCAGGTAGTTGCCCGGCAGCACCGGCACCAGGTTCAACTCACCAAAGCGCGCAACCAACTCCGGCGGCAGCACGCTGACGTGCTCGAGGCGGTGGCGGTAGGTGTTGGGCTGACCGTTAAGGGCGGCGGCCACGGCGGTTTGCGCCTGCGCCACGGCGCGGTCGCCGATGGCGTGGATGGCGGCCTGATGGCCGGCGGCCTGGACCTCGGCCACCATCGCGTTGAGTTCGTCTTGCGTGTGCCACAGGTCGCCGCCGTGCTGATCGGCATGGTCAAAGCTGAGGGCCACGTTGCCACACGAGCCGCCGTCGGTGAAGATTTTGACGCCGCCGAGGCGGAGCATCTCGCCGGGGACGCGGGTGGGCGGATAGGCTTTCCACCAATCGCCCTGGTCGCTGCCGCAGGGGTCGGTGTGGACGAGATACAAGCTGGTGTGCAGGCGCAAGTAACCGCCGTCGTTGAAGGCCTGGACCTCCTGCAGGAAGACCTGGTCCACATACAAATCGCCAATCGTGGTGATGCCGCTGCGGAGAGCTAGGCCCTGGGCCTGGTCGAGGCTCATGCCCTGGGAGCGGGCGTCGTTGAGGACGTGGGTGTGAGCGTCCACGAAGCCGGGCATCAGGGTGCGGCCGGCGAGATCAATGACTAGGCTGTCGGGCGCGGCCAGGGCCAGCACGCTGGCGTCATCGCCGACGGCTTCGATCTTGTCGCCGCGCAGGGCGATGGCCTGGGCCACCGGCTGAGACGACTCCATGGTCAGCACAATGCCATTGTGGAAGATGACGGACTGGCCGGGATCAACCGGCTCGACGGGAGTGCCGAGGAGGGCGGGGGCGCAGGCGGCGAGGAGGCTGGCGGCGGCCAGGAGGATGAGCAGGCTGGCAGGGCGGGTCGGCATGAAAGGACTCCGGCGAAGGCGGCGCAAGTGATGGATTGTGTTTGACTGTAAATGAAAGCGCCCCCGGTGTCATGGGGGCGCGTTCCTGATTGTTTGGGAGGTTTTGCCCGGGGGTTGGGTCTAGTCGAGGACGATCTGGCTGGCCCAGGCGCGCTCGCGCTGGTACCAGTCCACCAGGGCGCGCACGCCGTCGGCGAAGGGGGTGCGCGGTTCCCAGCCCAACTGCTGGCGGGCGCGGGTGATGTCGGCCCAGGAGGCGGGGATGTCGGCCTTGTGGCGGGGCTGGAAGTCTATCTGGGCGGCGCGGCCCGTCAACTGCTCGATCAGGCGCAGGGCGTCGAGGAGCACCACCGGCTGGTCGGAGCCGAGGTTGATGACGGTGTAGCCGGCGGGGGCCAGCCCGGCGATGGTGCCGTGCGCGATGTCGTCCACAAAGGTGAAGTCGCGCGACTGCTGCCCATCGCCGAAGATCGTCACCGGCCGGCCTTCGCTGACCCATTGCACTATCCGCAAGAGGCTCATGTCGGGCCGGCCGGCCGGACCATAGACCGTGAAGTAACGGAACACGGTCACGTCCAGGCCGTGCAGGTAGTGGTAGGTGTAGCACAGAGCCTCGGCGGCCTTCTTGGAGGCGGCATAGGGCGAGAGGGGGCGGCTGGTGTCGGCGTCCTCGCGCCAGGGCATGGGGTTATCGGCGCCATACAGGCTGGAGGTGGAGGCCAGCACGAACTTGGGCACGCCGCTGGCGCGGCACAACTCCAGCAGGTTGAGGGTGCCGGTGAGGTTGGTGTCGAAGTAGGTCCACGGGTCGGCGACGCTCTGGCGCACCCCGGCGCGGGCGGCGAGGTTGACAACAGCGGCAACAGGCGCGGGGGCGGATTGCCAGGCCGCCTGGAGCGCGGGCCGGTCGGTGATATCCACCTGGTGAAAGTGAAAGTTGGGATGCTGGCGCAGGCGGTCCAGCCGCCAGTGCTTGAGGCGCACGTCGTAGGCGCTGTTGAGGTTGTCGAGACCGACGACGGTGTGGCCGAGGGCCAACAGCAGATCGGATACGCGGTTGGCGATGAAGCCGGCGGCGCCGGTGACGAGGATGACGGACACAGGCAACTCCTAGCAGGAGGATTATACGCCGAACGCGGCCGAGAGCCGGGCGGCCTGCTCGATGGCCTTGAGCAGGCTGGCGTGGTCGGCCACGCCCCGACCGGCGATGTCGAAGGCGGTGCCGTGGTCCACGCTGGTGCGCACGAAGGGCAGGCCCACGGTGACATTGACGCCGTTCTCCACACCCAGGTACTTGACCGGGATCAGGCCTTGATCGTGGTACAGCGCCACGACGATATCGAACTCGCCGCGGCGGGCGCGCATAAAGATGGTGTCGGGCGGGTAGGGGCCGCTGGCGTCCAGGCCCTCGCGCTGGGCTTGCTGGATGGCGGGCAGGATGATCTCGATCTCCTCATCGCCAAACAGGCCATTCTCCCCGGCATGCGGGTTGAGGCCGGCGACGGCGATGCGGGGCCGGGGGACGCCCAGGCCGGCGGTCGCGCGGCCCGCCAGCCGGATGGTCTTGAGCACGCGCTCGAAAGTGATCAACTCAATCGCCTCGCGCAGGGAGACGTGGATGGTGACCAGGATGGTGCGCAGTTCGTCATTCGCCAGCATCATGGCGAAGTCGGTGGTGCCGCTGAGGTCGGCCAGCATTTCGGTGTGGCCGGGGTAGGGGATGCCGGCGGCCTTGAAGGCATCCTTGTTCAGGGGCGCGGTGGCAATGGCGCGCACACGCCGCGCCAGGGCCAGGTGGATGGCGCGCTCCACATAATCGTGGGCGGCGCGGCCCGCCACGGCGCTCACCTGGCCCAGCGGCAGGTCCACGGGCAGATCGGTGAGGGAGATGACGGGCACGACGCCGGGGCCGGGGCGGGCGGCCTCCGGGTCGGCGATCGGCTGGATGTCGAGGGGCAGGCTGAGGTTGGCCGCGGTGCGGCGCAAGAGACCGGCATCGCCCACCACCAGGATCGGCTCGGTGAGGCGCGGGTCCGCGAAGGTTTTAACGACGATCTCCGGCCCGATGCCGGCGGGATCGCCCATGGTGACGGCGATGGGGAGGGTCAACGCGGGTCTCCGTTTGTTTCCAGGGTCAGGTGCTGGAGCGACCTCAGCAGGGCCGCGGGCGAGCCAAAGGCGCCAGCTTTGATGACGATGAGCGCCGGCCGCGGCCCGACGAGGCGCGTGAGGGGAATGCCAGGCTCCACCTCGCGCACGATCTCTACGGCCTGCGCGCCGAGCGCGGCGCACACGGCGCTGGCTGTCTCGCCGCCGGTGACCGCCAGGCCGGTGAGGGCGGGCGCGGCGGTGACGATTGCCTCGGCCAGGCGGGCGAGGGCCAGAGAGATGCGCTGAGCCACGAGGGCGGGAGTCTGCCCGGCTTGCGCGCTCTGGGCGGTGACGGCTGCCACTTCGGCGCGGTCCGAAAGAAGGCCGATGGCGGGCGACTGGCCGTGCCGGATGGCGTGGAGGGCGAAGGCCAGGCAACGGTCGTGCTCCGCCTGGGCCTCTGCGCCGCCTGCTGCCAGGGCGAATGGGTTGGCCTTGAGGATGGCGACATCTGGACGCTCTGCCAGCACGTCGAACTGCTGGCGGGTGTGCTCGGAGGCGGTGCCGGCGAGGATGAGGCCGGGGGCGGGGTGCTCGGGCAGATCCACGATGGCGGGCAGGGGAGACGGACGGAAGTAGGCGCCGACATGCCCGGCCAGGCCGGTGGAGCCGACCCACAAAGGCACGAGACGCGCGCGCGCCACCGCCTGCACCAAGCGGGCCAGGTCGTCTTCCTCGGCCGCATCGGCGATGAGCAGTTGGCGCCCCGCGGCGGCGAGGGTCGTGAGCGAGGCGGCTAGTTCGGCCCCGGGCGCGCGTACTTCGGCGAGGGTGAGAGCGGCAGACGCGAGGCCGAGCGGGGCGAGCAGGGCCGGCACGCTTGACTCGCGGACCGGGTTGACGGGGTCGGTGCCGAATTCGGTGAGGTGCATGGGCAGGCCGCGCAGGTGCTGCACACCTCCCTCGGTCGTGCGGCCGTAGGTGGGGAAGGCGGGCGCGGCGAGGACGAGGTCTGGCTGGGCGACCTCCAACACGGCGCGCACTTCGTCGGCGACGTTGCCGCGCAGGGTGGAGTCCATCGACTTGTAGAAGTGGCGGTAGCCCAGGTTGCTTAACTGCTGGGCGGCGCGGCGGGTGAGGGCGTAAGCGTCCGCGCCGGAGCCGAGGCGGCTCTCGGTGGTAACGGACATGACATCCGTGGAAGGCAGAGTCGGCCAGTCGTCCACACGGTGGAGGGGCACGGTGACGCGCAGGCCCCAACGCGCGAGCTGCACGCCGCAGTCGGTGGCGCTGGAGAGGTCGTCGGCGACGAGGGCGAGTTCGGGCATGCTGGGGGGAGGCGGCTAGCTGGCCGCGATCAGTGCGGCGGTGATGCGCTCGGCGGCCACCAGGGTGGGGACGTAGGTGTTGGCGCGCGGGATGATGGGCATGACGGCGGCATCCGCGACGTAGACGTTATCCAGGCCGTGCACCCGGCCATCCGTGTCCACCACGGCGGCGGGGTCGGAGGCAGGGCCGAGCTTGCAGGTGCCGACTGGATGAAAGTAGTGCAGGCAGTTGCGGCGCACGCTGTCCGCATCGGTGATTTGCGCGGTGGCGGGCAACTCCGCGCCCAACCACTCCGCCAGGGGCGATTGGCGGGCCATCGTGCGGGCGAGGTCGAGGCCGCTCAGCAGCACGCGCAGGTCCGCGCCCTCCGGATCGGTGAGGTAGCCGGTGTCGATGATGGGGGCGGAAACGGGGTCGAGGTCAGGCAGGGTCACCCGACCGCGCGACAGGGGGGCCATGTTGCCCACGGGCAGGGTGAATTCCCACTCATCGCGGGCCGTCGCTGCCCGCCCGCCGACGGGGAACAGGTGCAGGTCGAAGGCCACGGCGCAGTGCGGGCTGCGGGCCTTGGCAAGGCTTTGCTCGGCGACAAGGGTTTGGCCGCCGCGCTCGAACGCCTCCAAAGCCTCAATCAGCGCAGGCGTGCCGGAGTAGCGCAGGTACAGGCTGGGATGGTCGTGCAGGTTGCGGCCCACGCCGGGCAGGTCCAGCACGATGCCGGTCCCCAGGGCACGCAGTTCGGGCGCGGGGCCGATGCCGGAGCGGAGCAGGACGGCGGGTGAGCCATAGGCCCCGGCGCAGAGGACCACGCGCCCGGCCGCGATGCTGGCGGGTTGGCCGGCGATGAGGCAGGCGACCTCGACAGCGCGGCCATGTTCGACGCGCACCCGGTCCACCAGGGCCTCGCCCACGATGGTGAGGCGCGGGCTGGCGCGCACGGGGTCGAGATAGGCCAGGGCGGTGTTCCAGCGCAGTCCGTCGCGCACATTGACGGCGGCGGTACTGGCGCCTTCGTTCTCGTCGAGGTTGCTCAGGTCATCCACCAGGGGCAGGCCGGCGCGCTGCATGGCGGTGAGGCAGGCCTGGTGGAAGGGGGTGATCTCTTCGGGCGCATAGCGGCGCACCTGGAGGGTCTGGTTGACGGTGTGAAACAGGGGCAGCAGGTCGGTGGTGGCCCAGCCGGGATTGCCGAAGGCGGCCCAGGCGTCGTAGTCGACGCGGTGGCCCCACATGGCGATGCAGCCATTGTGGGTCGAGCACCCGCCGATGACGCGCGCGCGTTCGAGCGGGTGGCGAGGCAGGCCATGCGCGGCGGCGCTGGTGTAGCCCCAATCGTGGCTAAGGGCCAGGGCGCGGGCATCGAGCAAGTCGGCGGGCCAGCGGCCATCGGCCAGCGCGCCGTAGTCGGGGCCGGCCTCCAGCAGCACCACGGATTGGGCGGTGTGCTGGGCCAGGCGCCCGGCCACCACCGCGCCGGCCGAGCCGCCGCCGATGACTACGGTGTCGGCATAAGGGGGAAGGACAGTATTGGGCATATTGCTCCTAACGGCGCGTGGAGTGGAACCGCGGATCGCGCGTGCAACGCGCTCCTACAATAGATGGGCGGTGTGGGACATTGCGCATGCAATGCGCTCCTACGGAGGATAAGCGGGCTAGCGGCGGCAAGCAATGGCGGCAGCGCATTAGAGTAAAGCCAATTGGTCGGCCAGCGCGCCGATGTCGGGGAAAACGAAGTCCGGGGGGTGCTGGGCACTGGGCACGTCCTCGGGGCGGGTTTCGCCGCTGAGTAATAAGATGGCGGGGAGGCCGGCGGCGGCCCCCAAGGCGATGTCGGTATAGAGCCGGTCGCCCACCATCGCCAGGGAGGCGAGAGGCACGCCAGCGCGCTCGGCGGCCATTTCCGCCATCAGGCGGTTGGGCTTGCCGATGATGTGGTCCGGCTCGCGGCCGGTGGCGGCGCGCACGGCGGCAATGAAGGCGCCGATGTCGGGCATGGTACCGGTTTCAGTGGGGCAGACCAGATCGGGATGCGTGGCGAGGTAGGGTACGCCGGACGAGACGAGGTCGCACAGCTTCCATAGCTTGGCGTAGGTGAGGGTGGTGTCGAAGCCCAGCACCGCTACATCGGGCGCGTCGCTGGCGAGGGTGAAGCCGCGCGCGGCAAACTCGGCTTCCAGGCTGGGCGTGCCCACCACATAGACGCGCGCGCCGGGCCGCTGCCCGTGCAGATATTGGGCGGTGGCCGCGCCAGAGGTGAGCACCTGCTCCAGCGAGGCGGGCAGGCCCAGCCGGTTGAGCTTATCAACGTACTGGCGGGCATCCTTGGAAGAGTTGTTGGTGAGAAAGATATGGCGCAGGCCGCGCGCCTGGAGCAATTGCAGGAAGCGCAGCGCGCCGGGCAGCAGGCGCTCGCCCAGGTACACGGTGCCATCCATATCAAGCAGAAAGCAGCGGACCGGCGCGAGGCGGGCGAGGTTGGGCAGAGGCTGGGGCATGGGGCGCTCAGGCGGCGGCCGCGCCAGCGGCGGCGAAGACCGGCTGGAGGGCGAAGTAGGCTTGCCGGTAGCGTTGATAGGGCGCGTGGTAGGCGCGCTGGCGGGCGGGGTCTGGCTCGAAGCGTTGATCAAGCTGCACCAACTGCTCGGCGGCTTCGGCGAGGCTGGCAAAGCGGCCCAGGCCCACCAGCGCCAGCAGGGCCGCGCCCAGGGCAGTGGTCTCGTGGATGGCGGGGACCAGCACGGGCAGGCCGCACACGTCGGCCTTGATCTGGTTCCACAGGGGGCTGCGCGCGCCGCCGCCCATTACGCGCAGTTCGGACACGTCCAGGCGCATGGCGCGCAGGCGGTCCACGATGTCGCGCACGGCATAAGCGGAGCCCTCGAGCACGGCCCGCGCGAAGTGGGCGCGGGTGTGGGCCAGGGTGAAGCCCAGCCACGCGCCGCGCATCTCCGGGTCCCAGGTGGGGGCCATCGCGCCCATCAGGCAGGGCAGGAACACGAGGCCGTCGCTGCCGGGAGGAACGGCGGCGGCCTGGGCGTCCAGGCGGGCATAGGCGGTTTGGGGTGTGCCGAGGGCGGCGTTGATCTCGGCCTGGCCGAAGTGATCGCGGTACCAGCGGAAGTTGCCGCCAGAGACAAAGCCGGGGTTCTCCAGCAGCCACTGGCCGGGGTCGGCGTGGCAGTGAGTTTCCAGCAGGCGGGTGTCGTCGAAGCGCGGCGCGGGCAGGGCGGCGCACACTGGCTCGGCGGTGCCGGCGATATCGCCCACGCGGCCGGGCGCGAGTATGCCGGCCCCCAGGCAGGCGGCGTGCTCGTCGCCGCAGCCGGCGAGCACCAGGGTGGCGGGCGTGAGGCCCAGCGCCTCGGCGGCGGCGGGCCGCAGGGGACCAAGCACCGTGGCGGCGGCGCACACCGGCGCGAGACGGGCCGGATCGACGCCAAAGGCAGCGCACAGGTCGGGCGCCCACCGGCGCTCGACGACGTCTAGCAGCAGGGTGGACGAGGCATTGGAGTAATCCACTGCCAGTTCGCCGCACAACCAGCGGGCCACAAAGCTCCCCGGCAGAAGGTAATGGGCGGTTTGCGCGTCAACGTGCGGCTCGTTGTCGGCGATCCAACGGATCTTGGGCGCGACGTGAGTCGGGTCGAGGTTGAGGCCGGTGCGGGCGAAGAGGCGGCCCGCATCCATCGCCTGCTCGGCTTGTGCGCATTGCGGGCCGGCCCGCCGGTCCATCCAGATGAGGGCCGGACGGAGCGGCTGGCCGGCGCCATCTACCGGCACGATCCCATCCACCTGGGCGGCGACGGCCAGCGCGCGGACGCTGGCGGCGGGCGCCTGGGCGGCATGCAGGGCGCGGCGGACGGCGCGCGCCAGGGCGGAGAGCCAGCGTTCGGCGGGCTGCTCGGCCCATAGGGGCGCCGGGTAGTCCACCGCGTAGTCTTCGGCGGCCTCGGCGGCCAGGCTGCCGGCGGCCGTCAACAGGATGGCCTTGGCGCTCTGCGAGCCGACGTCGCAGCCCAGCACATAGTCCATCGGCGCTGAGCCTAGGCCTTCACCTGCCCGTTGACGGCCTCCATCAGTTCCTGATGGGCCTGGGAGGCCGGCCAGCCGTCGCGGAAAATGCGGCTGATGGCGCGAGTGATGGCCTCCGGGTTCTGGTGCTGGAAGATGTTGCGGCCCACGGAGCAGCCGACGGCGCCCACGCTGCGGGCCTGGGCCATGCGGGTGAGCAGTTCCTCGTCGGAGATGAGGGAGCCGCCGGCCAGCACGACGGGCCGGTCGCAGGCGCGGATGATGTCGCCGAAGGAGGCGGCGTCGCCGGACCAGTTGACCTTGACGATGTCGGCGCCCATCTCGGCGCACAGGCGGGCGTTGCGTATGAGGTAGTCTGGACCGAGGCTGGCGGCCATGCTGTTGAGGCTCTGGTAGGCGTTGGGGTATTCGGCCTCGGCGATGAAGGGCATGCCCACGCGTTCGCAGGTCTCGCCGATGCTGGAGAGGTAGGCGATGGCGTCGGGCTCGTTCTCGCCGGCCAGGGCCACGTAGACCACGACGGCGTCGGCGCCGATGCGCAGGGCCTCGTCCACCGAGCCAATGGCGGTGATGAGGGCGCCGCTGGGCCGGCCGGCGGCCGAGGCGGTGAGCATGAGGGCCAGCGAGGTGTCGCGGCGGAAGTCGCCGGCGAACTGCTTGGCGACGCCGCGGCCCAGCATGAGCACGTTCGCGCCGCCGGCAATCGCCTGCCGCACGCGGGCGCCGGTGTCGTACAGCCCATCGAGGAAGATGGGCGAGGTCATCCCGTGGTCTATGGCGCAGATGAGGCAGGTGTTGGTTTCGGCCTGGATAAGCCGCTGCATGCGGATGCGTTTGCCGGTCGAAGCAGACATGAGCAATCTCCTTTATGGGTGGTGGGCGCAGGGTACTGCGCTGGGGGCGGGCGCGGGCAGTTCGTCTCGCAGCCACACGCGGGACCAAAGCGAGGCCGCATCCCAATTCAGAAACACGAATAGATCGCCGAGCGTGAGCCGGCGGCGGATAAGAGGAGCGCTGAAGAACGCAAAGCGCACATCGGCTTCGGCGGCGGGCGGGTCCAACTCGTCGAAGCGCAGGGGCGCGCCAGC
Source organism: uncultured Anaerolineales bacterium (assembly GCA_964497615.1). Lineage (GTDB taxonomy): Bacteria > Chloroflexota > Anaerolineae > Anaerolineales > UBA6663 > CAZCEC01. Next base: position 48,655 of record CAZCEC010000018.1, read on the forward strand.
CCGCTCCAGGATGAGGGCGGCCTGCCGCCAGGTGCGCAGCCGCTCCTGCAAGCCAGCCCGGGCGGCGGGCCAATGACGGAGGGCCGCGGCCGTGCGCTCGCGTTGGGCGTGCCAGGCGGCGAGTTTGAGCTGATAGTCGGCCCAGCACTCCTGGGCCACGCCGCCGCTGGGGTCGAGGGCACTAAAGGCGGCCTGGATTTTCGCCTGCATTGCGCCCGCGTCTGGGTAACAGGCTTCGAGGGTGACCTCAGCCGGGTCGAACTCGGCCAGGAATAACTCCCAGGCGCGGGTGGTGAGGGTGGTGGCGAGGGCGACCTGCGAGCCGTGCTGGGCCAGGGGGCGGCCGGCGCGCTCGGCTGCCAGATCGAGGACGTGCGAAACGACGTGCTCGAAGCCAGAGAGGGGGGCGGTGGCGTGCGAGAGCGACATCGCCAGCCCGGCGAGGGTGATGAGGCGGGCCAAGATCGAAACTGCCTCCAGTTCGCCCGCGCGGATGGCGGGGGCCTGCTCCAGCAGGATGTCATCAAGTGGTCCCATCAGGGTGCGGGCGAACTCAGTGTGGGTGTCGTCCAGGCCAAGCTGGTTGGCGAGGTACCAATCCGCGAAGCTGCCGCAGGCGGCCACCAGGTCGCCCACGCCCGCCGCCGTCATGCTGGCCGGGGCGTCGCGCAGAGTCTCCAGGTCGCACACCAGCACATCCGGGTAGCGCGAGGGCTGGGTGCGCTTGACGCCGCCGACGAAGACCGGGGCCATGTTGGAGGTGTAGGCGCTGACGCTGTTGGCGGTCTGGTAGACGACGAAGGGCAGGGGCGCGGCCTGGGCTTCCTTAGCCCACAGGAAGCAGGCGTGCTTGGCCACGTCCGTCACCGTGCCGGAGCCGACGGAGAGCACGGCCACGCCAGGGCGCAGGCGGGCCTGAACCGACTCGATCTGGGGAAAGTCGGTGTGGACCTGGCCGGTGTGGTCGGGGGCCAGCCAAACAGGCTCGGGCTGCCAGCCGGCCGCGCGCAAGACGGAGAGGACCTGGGGCTTGAGGTCCGCGCCAGCGCGCCGCATGGGGGTCTGATCCATGACCACGAGCAGGGGCTGATCGGGCCGCGCACCGGCCTCGGTGAGCAATTCCGGCAGGCGGAAGAGCGCGCCGCTCTCAAACACCATGGCGCGGATGGGCTGCGGCTCGCCGGCCGGATAGCCGGGGATCTGACGGATGAGGTCCCAGAAAGCGCCGCCGTGGGCGCCGCCGGTGGCGGGGTCGAAGGGCAGGCTAGGCATGGACCTTTTCTTCCAGCAGGCCAGCCTGGAGCATCGAGCGGCGGATGCCGGCTAACTCGGCCTGCGCGAGGGGGAGCAGGGGCGGGCGCACGGCGATGTTCTCGATGACACCGAGGAGCGACAGGGCATACTTGGTGCGCGCGCGGTAGTCGGTGACGGGCGGGGCGAAGATGAGGTCGGCGAAGGGCTGGAGGCGCGCTCCCAGCGCCTGGCCCGCGGCGAAGTCCTGCTGGCGCACGGCGGCCAGCATCTCCACCTGCTCGCGCAGGCCGAGGGTGGCGAAGCCGAGCAGCGCGCCGTCGGCGCCCAGCACGAAGGCCTCGTAGATGAAGTTGTCGTTGCCGTTGAGCAGGGCGATGGGCCGAGGGGCGGATTGGAGGGCGGCCTTGACCTGGAGGAAGCGCAGGGCGTCGAAGCTGGCCTCCTTGATGGCGGTGACGGTGGGGATCTCGATGAGCCGGTGGATGATCTCCGGTTCGAACAGCACGCCGCCGAGGGCAGGCTGAAGCTGGAAGAGGATGAGGGGCAGGTCCACTGCCTCGGCCACGGCGGCGTGATATTGATAGGGCACCTCCGGGTTGAGGGGTTGGCCGAGGTAGGCAGAGATGGGGAACATGAGCAGGGCATCGGCCCCGGCGGCCTGCGCGGCGCGGGCGTTGGCAATGCCCAGCGCTGTGGACGACCCGGCGATGCCGGCCACTACGCCGCAGCGGCCGGCCGCCGCCTCGGCCACCGTCTCGATGGTCAGGCGGCGCTCGTCGGGCGTGAGGTTGGGACCTTCGCCGGTGTCGGCGTTGACGGCCAGCGCCACGGGGCCTTGCGGGACGAGCCACTCGACGTAGCGGCGCAGGGCGGGGACGTCCACCTGGCCGTCCCGGGTGAAGGGGGTGACGATGGCGGGGATGAGGCCGTTAAGGTTGAGGGTTGGCATGGGCAGTCTCCAAGACAGGGATAGCACGGCATTCGAGGGCGGAGGCGTACAAGGCCAGGATGGCGGCCAGGGCGCGGCGCGCATCGTGGCCGCTGGTGGGGGCGGGTTGGCCGGCCTGCACGGCGCGGGCGAAGTCGTCCACGGCGCGGGCAAAGACGTTCACCGGCGGGTTGGGCAGGGTGAGCCACTCGCCCGCGGGCAGATCGTTCCAGGGGCGGCGCCGGAACAGGCGCAGAGGATCGTCGGTGTAGGGGTCCGGCAGGCGCAACTGCCCCTCGGTGCCATACAGGTCGAAGCACTCATCGCCAGGCCGGGCGCCGGGCAGGTGCGCGCCCGCGATGAGGCTGCCGATGGCGCCGTTCTCGAAGCGCAGGGTGGCGGCGGCGGTGTCTTCCACCTCCACCTCGGGCGGGGCTTGCAGGGCATCAACCTCGCCCGTGATGCGGATGACCGGCAGACCGGTGACGTGCCAGAGCAGGTCCAGCAGATGGCTGGTGTTCATCAGCACCACGCCGCCGCCGGCCTCGGCGCGGCGAGCGCGCCAGGGGTTGGGGCTGCGGCCGGTGTAGCCCGCGCGCCAGTACGTGAGGGGCTTGTCGATCAGGGTTTGGATGCGCACCGCCGTGATCTCGCCGAGGGCGCCAGCCTGCACCAGGGAGCGCGCGTGGACGTAGGCGGGGTGATGGCGCAATTCGTAGAACACGCCCAGCGCCAGGCCGCGCGAGGCGGCCAGCGCGATCAACTCATCGGCGCCGGCCAGGGTGAGGGCCAGTGGTTTTTCAACCAGGGCGGCTTTGCCGGCCAGCAGAGCAAGGCGCGCGAGGGCGGCGAGGCTGGCGTGGGGCACGGCGATGTAGACGGCGTCCACGCCGGGATGCTCGAGCAGGGCTTCGAGGCTCTCGGCGCAATCCACGCCATAGCGGCCAGCGAGATCGCTGGCGAGCACGAGGTCGCGGTCGTATACCTGCGTGATGCGGGCGACGCTGGACTCGGCCAGGGCGGCGCAGACGGGCAGGGCGGCACTGCCGCAGCCGATGATGCCAAAGCGCACCCGCTCAGGCATGGCGCGCCTCCAGCAGGAAAACGGCGTCACCCTCGCCGGCAGGGGGCAGCCACTCGCCATCGAGGCGGCCAATGTGAAACGGCGAGGCGTGCCGCACCTGGGCGCGGGTGGTGAAGGCAGCGCAGAAGCCGGCGCGGGCCAGGGCGGCGGGGGTGCGCTCGTCGAAGCCGCCGAAGGGATAGGCAAAGGCGAAGGGGCCGGGCGCGAGGCGGGCCAGCCAGGCCGCAGAGGCAGATGCTTCGCGCGCCAGGGCGGTGTCGTCCAGAAAGTCGAGCCAGGGATGGGTGGCGCTGTGGCCGCCAAAATGCATGCCGCCGGCCAGCATCTCGCGCGCCTGGGCGGGAGAGAGGAAGAGGCGGTCGGCCACTTCCAACTCGGGTCCGATGTGGGCGGCGAACAACTGCGCAAGGGCTGGCGCGGCCTCGCGGGCCAGTTCGCGTTGGAGCGTAACCCGAAAGGCTTCGGTGGGATTGTCGCGGGCGAAGGTGAAGGGGCCAGCGAGATGGGCCGCGGAGATGGCGGCCAGGCGCTGGCGCGCAGCGGCGTCGAGGCGCGCCTCCAGGCGCTCACGGAAACCGTCAAAGCCAAGCGCTGCGATCAGGAAGTGCAATTGGTGAGGCAGGGGCAGGCCCGCGCCCTCCTGGCGCGCCAGCGCGAAGAACAGGCCGGACAGGCCGCGCGCGCGGAGGCGCGGGAAGACGTTGAGATAGTGGTCGCTCACGCCGTCGTCGAAGGTGAGTGCGCAGGCGCGGGGGGGCAGCGCCGCCTCGCCCAGCAGATGGGCGCGCACCGCGGGCCAATCCACGAGGGTGTAACGCTCAGCCAGCAGATCAAGCTGGGCGTCGAAGAGGGCGGTGGGCAGGCCGAGGATGCCGGAGCCGGCCTCGGCCGCGTCGCCGGGGTCGCGCACATAGTGGTACATCACAACGGTCAGATCAAGCGGCCGGTCCATGTCACACGTCGAGGCGCAGGGTAATCAACTCACGTTCATTGCGGGCGCGCCAGGATCTGATAACGGCGGCGGGGACCGCGGCGGCGCCACACTCGACGGTGACATCCACGAGGCTGCCGTCGAGGGCCTCCACGCGGGCGCGCCGCAGTGGGCCGCCGATCCAGGCCGAGTCAAACTCAATGCCCGCATTCGTGAGCGCGGTGAGCGAGCCCGCTGGGCCGCGCACCAACTGGAAGATGGCGGGCGCTGAAAACGCGGCGACACCTTCAATTTGCTCTGCACCTGATCCGCTGAGGCACTGGCCGCCGGCCGCCACGCGCACCTGGCGAATGGCCGCGCCGGTGAAGGACACGCCGCCCACACTTACCTGCTCGGGCGGCGCGGCGCCGACGGCGGCGAAGGCTTCGTCGCCATCGGGCAGTGAGATGCGAAAGGCGCCATTGGGGGAGGCGGCGACGGCGACTTGCGCAAACTCAGCGGCGGGGTCGAAGGGGGCGGGGCGCGCCAGGCTGATGGCGGCCACGCAGCGCACGAGGGCGCTCGGCTCGGTCTCGCACACCAGGGGCTGCTCGGCGTAGGGGTAGGCCAGGTTCAGGTTGGACTGGCCGAGGAACGGGGCGCTGGCCTGCTGGCCGTCGTAGCCGAGCAAGCGGCGGATGCCAACGGCGCGGCCCTCGGCCTCGGCGTATTCCCAGCCGCTGGCCGGGTCCGAACGGCGCGTGACAGTGGTGGCCTGGGCGCAGCCAAGGGCGGCTGGGGCCTCAAAGGCCCGCACCGGGAAGGTGGGCTGGAGACGGGCGAGGCGCACTTGCCGGTCGCCCCACAGCAGCACCGCCGCCCACACGAGTTGAATCTCGTCCTCCACCATCTGCGGGAAGCACGCCCAGGAGAAGCCGGGGGCCACGCCGCCGGTCAGGGTGTTCAGGCGGTGGCCGAAGGCGCGACCATCTCGGGTGAGGGATACCATGCCGTCCGGCGCTTGCGAGCCGCGCACCGCCGCCACGTTGAAGGGGAAGTGGGTGCTGTAGGCCAACTTGCCGTACTTGGCGGCGTAGTGGTAGCCGGGGGCTTCGTGCTCCTGGCCGGCGCGGCTGTTGAGCAGCAGCACTTGGCCGGTGGCGCGCCGCCCGGAGACGACGAAGCCGGGGCCGGGCAGGACTACTTCGTAGTCATCCTGCTCGACCGGCAGGGGCGCCTCAGGCTCGGTCCAGAACGGGTCATCTGGGGCGAAGGCGAGGGCATACAGGCCGCGGCAGCACCAATAGACGGAGCCGGGGGAGATGTAGGGTTCGCCGGCCGGGGGGTAATGACCGTGGTAACCATTAGTGAGGTGATGATCCACCGGGTCGAACAGGCCGCGCTCGGAGAAGTAGCGCAGGCTGCCGCTGGACAGGCGGCGGAGCACGCCGGGCGCGGCCGGGGCGATGCCCAACTGGTGCGCCACCTGGAAGCAGCCGGCGAGGGCGAAGCGATAGACGAGCGAACGCCCCCAGGCCGGGCAGACGCCGTTGGCGCCGAAGAGGCGCAGGAAGCCAGCGAGGAAGGAGCGCGACCGGGCCAGCAAGCGGTCGCGGTACTCGGGCCGGCGGACGCCGTCGAGGGCCGCCCATTGGAGGTAGTGGCCGTTGAACATCCAGGCGTTGTACAGCTCGAACTCGTTCGCGATGCCGTCCACGTACCAACCGTCGCCGCGGTAGAACTCGGCCATGCGGTCCAGGCTGCTATCCAATTCGGCCAGGGGCACAGGCTGGCCCAGGCATAGGCGCACGGTCTGCGCCAGGGCGGGGAACATGTACCAGTTGTCAATGTAGACGCCGCGCCCATCCACCTGGGCGAGCCAGCGCAGCACCTGGGCCTGCTCGCCGGGGGTAAAGCGGTTGAACACACGCTCACGGGTGAGCCACACCGCCAGGGCCAGGTCGGCGCTTTCCACGAGGCGCTGATCCATGTGCTCGATGTCACCCCAATAGGTGCGGGGGTCGTGCGGGTCGGTGCCTTCGAGCAGGCCCTGGCGCAGCAAGGCGGCCAGGTCCAGCGGGTGACCGTCCCACTCAATCACCTCCGGGTTGGCGGGCTGGCTGAGCCACGCTGCCCAGCCGGAGGCAATGCGGGCAAAAGACTCGATGCCGTCCACGCTGTCGGGCAGGCCGCGCCGGTCGTCCGGGTAGAGGGCGCGGGCGGGCGAGCCGGAGCGGGCGGCGGCCAGGGTGAAGCCGTAGGTCAGGCGCGCCAGCAGCGCCACCCAATGGGCGCGGGTCCAGCCGGTGAAGGGCGACTGGGCCGGATCGAGCGCGGAGGGTGCGCTGGGGGCGGGCGCGGCGGCGACGGTCATCGGAAGGCGGGCATCACTTCGGCGGAGATGAGCTCCAGCTCGCGCATGATGTGGTCATGCGGCATGCCGGGGAAGTACAGGCGGCAGATGAGGTGATCCACGCCGAAAGTCTCCTCAAAGCGCTTGAGCTTGAGGATGCAGTCTTCGGGGCTGCCGACGATGAAGCGGTCGCGGCTGAGGGCTTCGAGCTGGTCCACCGGAGTGCTGTCCTGCGTGCCGATGAGGGGATGGTTCCAGCCGCCGTATTCGTCGCGGTAGTTGATCATCAGGTACCTCTCGGCCAATTCCCAGGCGCGCTCGCGGGTGTCGGCGATGACGACCTCACGGGTGAGGGGTGAAGGCACGGCCGCCGGGTCCTTGCCGAACTCGACCAGGTGGGCGCGATACTTGACCTGGGCATCGAGCAGTTTGTCGAGGTGGGCGGTGGGGCCAGGCACCCAGGCGTCGCCGAGTTGGGCGGCGCGCTTGAGCGACAACTCGCCCCAGCCGCCCAGCCACAGGGGCGGGGGCGCGGCCGGGCGCGGTTCGATGCGGCCGCGGACGGTGAAGTGGCGGCCGGCGAAGTTTACTTCTTCCTGCGTCCACAAGGCGCGCATGATCTGGAGCATCTCCACATACATGCCGCCGCGGCCATCCAGGGGCTGGCCGTAAAGCTCGAACTCCGGCGGGCGGTAGCCGATGGCGACGCCGAGGATGGCGCGCCCGCCGGACATGACATCGAGCAGGGCCACGTCTTCGGCCACGCGCACGGGGTGGTAGAAGGGCAGGACGATGATGTCGGTGCCGAGGAGCAAGCGCTCGGTGCGGGTGGCGATGCCGGCCAGGGCCATCAGGGGCGAGGGCCAATAGTGGTTGCGGATGCCGTGGTGCTCCTCCAGCCAGATTGAATCAAAGCCCAGGGCCTCGCCGTGCAGGGCCTCTTCCAGGGCCTCCTTGAAGAACGGACCACCTTCGGTGGGGATGAAGCCAAAGCGCATCGTGGTTGTCTCCCGTTGATTCAGGCCATTAGTTAGCCGAGGCCGCGCGCAAGCGCTCCAGCACGGGGCGGGCGGCGGGCAGAGCGCGCTCGGCAGGGTCAAGGTGCGGGTGCCAGGCGCGCTCCCATTCCAGGCTCAACGCGCCGGTGAAGGGCTGAGGGCCGGCGCGCAGCAGCCTCATCGCCGCCGCCAGGGGCACCTGCCCCTCGCCTAGCGCCGTCAGTCGCCAGGTCTCGCCCTGGCCGGTGCCGTCCTTGAGTTGGACATAGGCCAGGCGCGGCCCCAGGCGGGGCCAGGTTTCGGCGGGCAACTCGCCGGCCGAGTAGGCGTTGCCCACGTCCCAGATGACGCGCACCGCCGGGTGCGGCAGGGCCGCCAGGATAGGGGCCACCGTCTCGGAGCGGACGAAGTCGTCGTGCGGCTCGACGGCCAGGATGACGTCCAGCGCGGCGGCATATTCGGCGGCGGCGTGCAGGCTCTCCAGGATGCCGGGCTGGGCGTCGAGGGCCGAGCGGCCGGAGGGCAGTTCGCCCAGGAACACGCGCACGTAGCGGGCACCCAAGTCAGCGGCCAGGTCCACGGTGCGGCGGGCGTTCACCACATTCGCCTCGCGCTCGGCTGCGTCGGGGGAGGTGAAGGCGGTGTAGGCGGTGACGGCCAGGGAAAAGAGGCCGGCCTGGGCCACCTGGCGGCGCAGGGCGCGGCAATCGGCCACCGACATGCTAAGCGGCACGTGGCCTTCGGGTCCGCCGCGCCACTCGAGGCCGGCGTAGCCATAGGCGGCGGCCCGCTCGACGACGGCGGCGGCAGGCCACTCCGGGCAGGCCAGGGTGCTGAAGGTGAGGGGGTTCAGCATCGGATTACGGCGCGTCCCAACTCACCCGGTAGACGTTGCTTTGCCCGCCGTGATTGGCGGTGAAGATCACCTGCCGGCCATCGGGCGAAAACGAGGGGTGGGGATGGGCGCGCTGATCCTCTTCCGGCTCGTAGCTATCGTGCCGGCACAGCACCTCAAACACCTGCCGCCCCTCGCACAGGTGGATGCGGGAGAGGCAGCCTGGATTCGCCTCGCCGTCGCTTACCATGTCCTGGCCGCCGGGGTGCAGGTTGTAGTGGGCATAGCCGCGGCCGGGCGTGCGGTGCACGAAGCGCTCCATCCGCCCATCGGCCAGGCTATACCAGCCGCAGAAGGCGCGGTCCGGCTCATCATTCCAGCCGCCGTGAAAGCAGATGCGGCCGCCATCGGTGCTCCAGAACTCGTGCTGATACCACTCATCCGGGGCCTGGCCGGGGACGACGGCGCACTCGCCCGTCAGCGTGTTCAGCAGCCACATCCGGTCCGGGTCGTTGGTGAACTCGTGGCAGAAGAGGATGAGGTGCGGCTGGGTGGGGTGGAGGAGCACATGGTTGATCCAGAAGCCATCGCGGCGCAGCACTTCCTCTGCCGCACCGGTCTCAGTTGAGACGAGAACGATGGTGCTGGCGCCGGCCTGCAAGAAGTCTTGATTGGCAAAGCGCTCACCCGCGAACGCGCGCCGGGCGTAGCCGTCGAAGAGGGTCTCATCCCAGGTGGCGAACACCAGGGTGCGCCCAGCCGCATCGGCATGCAGGATGGAGGGCCGCCGGTCGGGCGGCAGGGTGAGCACCAGGCGGCGCTGGAAGGTTTCCAGGTGAACGCCGTACAGGGCATGGCCCTCGAAGTAGTAGACGCTCTGGCCAGCATCGCCCACAGCGGCGAGGCACGCGCCCGCGCCGAGGATGGGGGGCGTGAACGGCCAGTAGTCGGCCCGCGCCGGAGCGGCGTCAGTCAGTTGGACGATGGCGCCGCTGGCGAGGTCCAGGCGGAACAGGTTGTTCAGCCCGGTCCGGTCGGAATAAAAGATCAGGCTGCGCCCGTCCGGGGTGACGGAGGGGTTGTAGAAGTACAGGTGATAGTTGCTGCCCACAGAGGTGAGCTGCTGCACCGGGCGGCCGGTCTGGGCGTCCACCTGCCATTGCCACTCCGGGGCGAATCTGTCGCCAACAGGCATGCCGGCCCCCCTAAGCTGCGAACGCCTCATCAATGCAGCGGCCTTCCCAATGATCGTCCGGGGTCAGGCCCAGCAGCCGCGCCAGGGTGGGGGCGGTGTCCAGCAGGCTGACCGGGCCGGTGAGGGCGTGGCCGGGGCGAATGCGGGGGCCAGCCAGCATCCAGGGGATGGTCATATCCTCGGAGGCCTCGGTGCCGTGGCTGCGGTCGTGCCCGCCGTGATCGGCCTGGATGAGGATGTGGTCTTCATCCGGGCGCAGGGCGGCCAGCAGGCTGCCCACCAAACCATCCACCCGCTTCACCTGAGCCAGATACTCGGCGCTCATCCAGCCGTGGTTGTGGCCCTGCTCGTCGGTGGTGCCGTGATAGACGAAGGCGAAATCGGGCCGGTGGGCGGGGAGCCAGCGGATGGCCTCGGCGGAGATCAGGTCGTCGCCGTCGAGCTGCTGCACGTTGTCGTGGAAGTGGCTGAAGAAGAGGGTGCCGGGCTGGTTGAGGTTGCGCAGCGGTTCCCAGTTGATGAAGAAGGCGCAGCGCTGGCCGCCGGCCTGGGCCAGGTCCACCAGACCGGGCACGGGGCGGGCCATGGGGCTCCAGGTGTTGGTGGTGACGCCGTGGCGGGTGGGCGGCACAGAGTGAAAGATGGACATGTGGCAAGGCAGGGTGATGCAGGGCATGACGCTGCGGGCCTGGCGGGTGCTGGCGCCGCGGGCCATGAGTTGGGTGAGGTGGGGGGCGCCGGCGGGAGTGATGGCCTCCGGCCGCAGCCCGTCAATCATCAGCAGCACGATCATGTCGGCCTCGATCTCGGTGAGTGGTGTGGGTGTGGGCCTGCCCGCGGCAGGCCTTAACAGGCTGTGATGCCGGGTTGAGCGCGCCTTAACCCGGGCGGACTAATCTAGGTTCCTGTGCCGGCGCAACTTAGGCCGGGGGCGTAGGTTCATCCGCGAGCGCGGTGCTTTCGAGCCGCACGGGGCCGCGGCGCAGGAGCATGAAGTCGAAGGCGTCTGGCAGATGATATTCGCGCGAATACAGAATGGCCTCGTCGGCGGACGAGAAATCAGTTTGCAGAATATAGAGCAGGGGCGAACCGGCCGGCACTTGCAGCCTGGCCGAGATGTCTTTGGGCGCCAGCACGGGCAGGATGCGGGCCACGCCGTAGGCCACCGTCAGGCGGAGCTGCTTGGCCATGGCCGCATACAGGGAGGGCTCTTGCTCGGCCTGACGGCGCAACTCGTCCACATCGGCGATTAGCTTGTGGGGCAGGGCATCCAGCGAGTAGACGACCGGGCGGCCATCGGCGGTGCGCACCCGTTCGATGGTGACGACAGAGGCGCCCGGCTCGAGGTTGAGGGCTTCGGCGGTAAGGTCGTCGGCGGCGGTGACGTCCACCGCCGTCAGGGCGGTGCCGGGAGTCATGCCGGCGGAAATGATCATATCGGTGGCGCCGAAGTTGAGGCTGAGGTTGTTCAGAATGGCATTTTTGCGTACAAAGGTGCCCGACCCTTGCCGGCGGGTGATGAGGCCGTCTTCTTCCAGGATGCGCAGGGCGTCGCGGACCACGGTGCGCGAGACGCCGAGGATAGAGACCAACTCCATTTCGCCCGGCAACTGGCTGCCAGGGGCAAAGCGGCCCGCCAGAATCGCCTTGCGAATCTCGTTTTGGGCGGCTTCTGTAAGGGTTTTGGCGTTGGACCGCGCCGAGCGGATCATGATGGCCTTGTGCTTGACAAGTATTTCGATTTAATGCTATGTTGTCATACGTTATAACAACTTTTGGCAGTCTAGCAAATTACAGGTCCTAAGTCAACAGTCAAAGGAGGACGTGCACTCACCAGCCATCAAACCCCACCCATTTCCACGCTGTACAAGCTAGTCCCGCTTACCAAGGAGGAGGCTCGATGATGCCCAAGCGACGGATTTACTCGATACTAGCCTTGCTGATGATTACGTCGGTGCTGTTGGTGAGCTGCCGTGCCAATACGCCGACCCCCACCCAGGCCCCCGCGGCCACGCAAGTTGACGTCCCCACTCAGTCCCCAGCCGACACCCAGGCGCCACAACCCACCACAGCCCCAGAGGCCACCCAGGCGCCCGAAGCTACCCAGCCGCCTGCCGGTCCGGTGGCTTGCCCGGCCATCACCGTGGCCGACATGGGCGGTGTGGCCCCGGGCGCCTATCCGCAGCAGTATGAGTTGGATGAGTTCGAGACGCTGGCCAACTGCGAGTTGACCCTGACCGGCCGCGACGAGTATGACGCCCGGCTGGTTGAATTTGGCTTCCTGCCGGAGGGCGACCTGCCGCCGCTGGAAGAGCGCCTGCCCGCAGAGCCGATGGTGGTGGTGCCGTACGACGAGATCGGCAGCTACGGCGGCCGCTTTGTGGGCGTTTCGATCGGCCCGGAAGCCGGCAACTCGGAATTCCTGAGCGTGCGGCATGTGAACCTGCTGCGCTTTGCCGACGACCTGGTGACGATTGTGCCCAACATGGCGAAGTCGTACGAGTACAACGATGACTTTACCCAGTTGACGATCGTCCTGCGCCAGGGCCACAAGTGGTCGGACGGCGCGCCCTTCACCACCGAGGACATCGACTTCTGGTGGAACGACATCATGCTGAACACCGACCTGTACCAGAACGTGCCGAGCTTCTGGGTGTACGGCGGCGAGCCGATGCAGGTGGAGGTGGTGGATGAGGTGACGGTCAACTTCAACTTTGCGGCGCCCGCGCCGGCGTTCGCGACCCTGATCGCCACGACCTACACGCACCTGTGGGCGCCCAAGCACTACCTGATGGACAAGCACATCACCTACAACCCCGATGCCGACGCCGAGGCGCAGGCGGAGGGCTTTGAAGGCTGGGCGCAGCGCTTCGTGCCCCTGTACTTCAGCGACTGGGAAGACGCCAACCACATCTACGGCCTGCCGAAGCTGGAGGCGTGGATCAAGGTGGACGAGACGCCCGAGCACCAACTGTTCGCGCCCAACCCCTACTACTACAAGGTGGACACGGCCGGCCAGCAACTGCCGTACTTCGACGAGATCGAAGAAGTGTACGTGTCGGACGCCGAACTGATCGAGCTGAAGGTCATCAACGGCGAAGTGGACCTGAAGGCCCAGTCGCTGGATATCGCCAGCCTGCCGCTGTTCCAGCAGAGCCAGGACCAGGGCAACTACGACATCCAGATGGCGCAGGGCGCCAGCAACGGCCCGATCTACGCCTTCAACTGCACCCACCAGGACCCGGCCCTGGCCGAAATCTTCTCGAACCCTGAGTTCAGCCGCGCGATGTCGCTGGCGCTGAACCGGGACGAGATGAACCAGGCGCTGTGCTTCGGCCTGTGCGAAGCAACGTCGGCTGTGCCGGTGCACCGGACGGTGTCGTTCGCTAAGCCGGAGTGGTTCACCCGCGACATCGAGTACGACCCGGATCAGGCGAATGCCATCCTGGACGGGCTGGGGCTGGTCCGCGGGGCCGACGGCTTCCGGACCCGGCCAGACGGTGAGCCGATCATCATCAACTTGCAGTATGCCATCCAGTTTGGGCCGGCCACCCGGCATGAACTGGCCAAGGAATACTGGGAGGACGTGGGCATCCGCGTGGAAGTGCGCGAGGTGGATACCACGGCCTACCGGGCTACCACCTCGGCCAACGAGCACGACATCGCAGTGACCTACACCGGCCTGGTGCTGGAAGCGCCGCTGTACTCGAATCCCTTGGGGTTTGTCCCACCGTTCGGCGACGCGGCGCTGGAGAACATCTGCGGCAACCCGTGGGTGGAATGGCACGAGACCGGCGGCGCCTCGGGCATCGAGCCGCCGGACGACATCAAGCAGTTGTGGGACCTGACCGACCAGTGGAAGTCGAGCCTGCCGGGCACGGATGAGTACCTGAGCCTGGGCCAGCAGATCGTCGAAATCCACCTGGCGCACAACATCATGATTGGGACCGTCACGACGACCCCGGCGGTCACGATCGTGTCGCGCGAGCTGGGCAATGTGCCGCAGTACAGCATCAACGCCTTCGAGTACTACCGGACCTATCCGTACCGGACGGACCAGTGGTACTTCCAGGAGGGGGCGGCGAACAACTAAGCCCGTCTCGGACTTCAGCTTTACCCTGACCCTCGCCTGGCCCGCGGATGATGCGGGCCAGGCGAGGGCTGCGCGCCCGCGCCAGGCGGCTTGACAGGTGTGCAACATTGACTAGGCTAGGGCCGCACAGGGCTGGCGACCAGGCACCGGAACCGGAGAGCGGCGAGTGGCACGATACCTGATACAGCGGCTGATCATCATGATCGTGATGCTGGCGATGCTATCGTTCATCGTCTTCATCACGATTGAACTGCCTCCGGGTGACTACGCCGACCGGCGGGCGCTGGACCTGCGGTCGCAGGGCATCACCGTCCTCGAAGAGGACGTCATCAATCTCCGGCACCAATTGGGCCTCGACCGGCCATTCCTGCAGCGCTACTGGACCTGGATCACCAATATCGTGCTGCGCGGGAATTTTGGGCTATCGATGACCCTGCACCTGCCGGTGACGCAGGTGCTGGGCGAGCGCGTGGGCCTGACGATGATGCTGGCCCTGGCCACCATCATTTTCACCTATGGTTTGGCCATTCCCATCGGGATCTACTCAGCCATCCGACAATACTCAGTGGGGGATTATTTCTTCACGGCGCTCGGCTACCTGGGAATGGCGGTGCCGAGCTTCATGCTGGCGCTGGTGCTGCTATATACCAGCGTAGTCATGCTCGGCAGCAGCGTGGGCGGCTTGTTTTCGCCGGAGTACCGCGAGGCGCCGTGGAGCCTGGCCAAGTTTGTGGACTTGCTGGGCCATTTGTGGGTGCCGGCGATCGTGCTGGCGGTGGCCGGCACGGCGTTCGAGATCCGGACCATGCGGGCAACAATGCTGGATGAGAAGAATAAGCTGTACGTGACGGCGGCCCGCGCCAAGGGGCTGCCGGAGTGGAAGCTGCTGATGAAGTACCCCGTGCGGGTGGCCATGAACCCGATCGTCAGCACCATTGGCTGGGAGTTGACGGCCATCATCTCCGGCGCGCCGCTGGTGTCGTTTGTGCTGGCGCTGCCCGATACCGGCCCCTTGTTTCTGCGGGCGCTGCTCGACCAGGACATCTATCTGTCGGGCGCGATTCTGCTGATGTACGCGACGCTGACGATCCTGGGCACTTTCCTATCCGACATCCTGCTGGCCGTCCTGGATCCGCGCATCCGGTATGGGGAGAAAATCTAGCCATGGCGCAAGCCAGCGAGGTGGTGCAACCCGGCACACTCCCGGCCTCAGCCGCCGCGGGCAAGACGCGCGAGGCGGACCTCAAGTATTACACCGCGTCACAGTTCCAACTGATGTGGTGGAAGTTCCGCAAGCACCGCCTGGCGCTGTTCGGGACGATTATCCTGGGACTGCTGGCCTTTGTGGCGACCTTTGCCGAGTTCCTGGCGCCCTACGACGCGGGGACGCGCACACCCAACTACCTGAACGGCCGGCCGCAGACCCTCCACTTTGTGGATGCGGAGGGGGTGTTCCACTGGCGGCCGTTCACCTATGCGCTGGCGGTGCGCATGGACCCGGCGACCTTCCAGTTGGAGATTATCGAGGACACGGACGAGCCCTGGCCGGTGTACTTCTTTGTGCAGGGCGACGAATACGAGGTCCTGGGGCGGTGGAAGACGGATTGGCACCTGTTCGGCGTGCAGGAGGGCCACTTGCACCTGCTGGGCACCGACGAGCTGGGGCGCGACCTGCTGTCGCGGCTGTTCTTCGCCACGCGCACTTCGCTGACCATCGGCGTGGTGGGGCTGGTGGTGGCGTTTGTGCTGGGCCTGGCGATCGGCGGCATCTCGGGCTATTTCGGCGGCTTGGTGGACGACGTGATCCAACGGTTGATTGAGTTTATCCGCTCGGTGCCCACCCTGCCGCTGTGGATGGCGCTGGCCGCGGCGGTGCCGAAGGAGTGGACGGCGGAGCAGGTGTACTTCGCCATCACCATCCTGCTGGGGATGCTGGGCTGGACCCACCTGGCGCGGCGGGTGCGCGGCAAGCTGCTGGCGCTGCGGGAGGAGGATTTTATCATCGCGGCGCGGGTGGCCGGCAGCAGCAACGCGCGCATCATCACGCGCCACATGCTGCCGTCGTTCCTGAGCTACATCATCGTGGACCTGTCGATTTCGTTCCCGTATATGATCCTGGCCGAGACGTCGCTGTCGTTTATCGGGCTGGGGCTGCGCGCGCCGGTGGTGTCGTGGGGGGTGTTGCTGCAGAACGCGCAGAATGTGCAGGCGATTGCGCTGTACCCGTGGCTGTTCTCGCCGGTGGCGTTTGTCATCCTGGCGGTGATGGCGTTCAGTTTCGTCGGCGACGGCATGCGCGACGCCGCCGATCCCTACTCGCGCTGACAGGCGGCCGCTCCATGACGGATGTCCTGCTGGAGATCAAGGATCTGAAGGTGTCGTTCCCGCTAGACGAGGGGCACGTGCAGGCGGTGGCGGGCGCCAGCCTGACTATCCGGCGCGGGGAGGTGCTGGGGGTGGTGGGCGAAAGCGGCTGCGGCAAGACGGTGACGGCACAGTCGGTGCTGCGCATCATCCCGTCGCCGGGGCGCATCGATGGCGGGCAAATCCTGTTCCGCCCGCCGGGCGGCGACGGGGCGCAGAGCGGGGGCGTGATCGACCTGGCGGCGCTGCGCCCGACCGGGCCGCAGATCCGCGCGATCCGCGGCAAGGACATCGCGATGATCTTCCAGGAGCCGATGAGCTCCTTTTCGCCGGTGCACACGATCGGCAACCAGATCATGGAGGCGATTCTGCTGCACCAGCGCGTGAGCCAGAGCGAGGCGCGGGCGCAAGCGGTGGAATTGCTGCGGACGGTGGGCATCCCGCTGGCGGAGGAGCGCATTGACGCCTACCCGCACCAATTCTCAGGCGGGATGCGGCAGCGGGCGATGATTGCCATGGCGCTGTCGTGCCGCCCGGCGCTGCTGATTGCGGACGAGCCGACGACGGCGCTGGACGTAACGATCCAGGCGCAGATCCTGAACCTGATGCGCGACCTGCGGCAGCGCCTCGGCATGGCGGTGATGTTTATCACCCACAATTTGGGGGTGATCGCGCAGATTGCCGACTCGGTGGCGATCATGTACCTGGGCCGGGTGGTGGAATATGGGCCGGTGCGCGAGATCCTGCGCAACCCCAAGCATCCATACACGAGGAATTTGCTGCAGGCGGTGCCGCGGCTGGGCAAGACGGCGCGGCAGCGGCTGACGGCGATCGAGGGCAATGTGCCCAGCCCGTTTGCGCGCGTGCCGGGCTGCCCGTTCCACCCGCGCTGCCAGGAGGCGATGGCCGGGCGGTGCGAGGTAGAGGTGCCGGCGTTGACGCAGATAAGCGCCGACCACACGGTGCGCTGCCTGCTGTACGAAACGGAGCGCGTGGCATGACGGCGCCCACGGTCCCCCCGCCGGGCGAGGCGGTCACCCAGGCCCCGAACGGGCAGCGGCGCCGGCTGCTGGAGGTGCGCAACCTGCGCAAGCACTTCCCGCTGCGGCGCGGACTGATGCAGCGCGGCACTGGTTCGGTGAAGGCCGTGGACGATCTGAGCTTTCACATCTTCCAGGGCGAAACGCTGGGGCTGGTGGGCGAAAGCGGCTCCGGCAAAACGACGGCGGGGCGCGTGATTCTGCGCGCCATCGAGCCAAGCGCGGGCGAAATCCGCTTTCACCTGGCGGAAGGCGAAGTGAGGGACCTGGCCAGCCTGCCGGGGGCGGAACTGCGCCAAATGCGGCGGCACCTGCAGATGATTTTCCAGGACCCGTATTCGTCGCTGAACCCGCGCATGACGGTGCGCGACATCATCGCCGAGCCGCTGGTGGCGAGCGGCCTGGCGCGCGGGGCGGAGGTGGACGAGCGCGTGCGCGAGGTGGCGGGCCGCTGCCAGTTGAACCTGGAGCATCTGCGGCGCTACCCGCACGCGTTCAGCGGCGGCCAACGGCAGCGCATCGGCATTGCCCGCGCCCTGGTGGTGCAGCCGCAGTTCATCGTGTGCGACGAGCCGGTGTCGGCGCTGGATGTCTCTATTCAGGCGCAGATTCTGAACCTGTTGATGGACCTGCAGCGCGAGATGGGGCTGGCCTACCTGTTCATCGCTCACGACTTGAGCGTGGTGGAGCATGTGAGCGACCGGGTGGCGGTGATGTACCTGGGGCGGCTGGTGGAACTGGCGCCCACCCAGGAGTTGTTCTCCCGGCCGCTGCACCCTTATACCGCGGCGCTAATGTCGGCCATTCCGGCCCTGGACCCCGACGAGGTGATGAAACCCGTCATCCTGGAGGGCGAGATTCCCAGCCCGGCCAACCCGCCGCCAGGGTGCCATTTTCACACCCGCTGCCCCTTCGTCCAAGATAAGTGCAAGACCGACGTGCCCG